>NZ_JAVIIR010000009.1:0-309095 GCF_033977325.1 Mesorhizobium vachelliae | reverse complement strand
ATCGCTACATCAACATGGACGACCTGCGCGAGCACAAGAAGCTCGCCCTACGCCAAGCCGCATGACCAGCAACAGGGCCGCCCCTTTTTGCTGAACTTGACGCACACAACCTAGCCAGGCAGGCTAAGCCCAGCGTTTAGGGCCCGATTCCGAGTGGTTTTTGTGCTTGCACAAACCGCGAATCCAAATGCCTGCTTACGCCAGGGCCAGCATATCAGGGGCGATGCAGGCGAGGATGTCAAATAGGCATCCGCTATCTAAGGTCCGCTATTAAAGGAATGTTTGGCGCACCCGACAAGATTCGAACTTGTGACCTCTGCCTTCGGAGGGCAGCGCTCTATCCAGCTGAGCTACGGGTGCTTCCCAGGGAAACCGGAAAACGAACCAGCCGGTGAGCCGGCTAGCCACGGCTTCTTAGCGGAAGCCGCCGCGGGCTTCAACGGGCAATTGGCGATTGTGCGGCGGCCTGATGGTTTGATTGTCTAACCGATAGGCTATCGGAGGCGGCGCTCCCCTCTCCGTCTCGGCTTCGCCGAGCCACCTCTCCCCACTTCGTCCCCACTTCGTGGGGCGAGGAACCCAAGCTCCCGGCCTCACCCCTCCGTCTGCGCCTTCGCCGTCTTCCTCCGCACCGCCCGTGCCGTGTGCTTCTGCTTCTTCGCGCTTGCCAGCTCGTGCATGGCATCCAGCTGCATCTGCTGCATTTCGGCCAGGCGCTGCCATTGGCGCGAGATCAGGTAGTCGAGCTTTTCGTGCAGGTGCCGCACTTCGAGCTCGGCCTTGAGGTTCACCCGGTAGTCGTTGAAGGAGCGCAGCCGGTCTTTGGCTTCCTGGCGCTTCTGGCTCATCATGATCACCGGCGCCTGGATGGCGGCGATGCAGGATAGGAGAAGGTTGAGCAGGATGAACGGGTAGGGGTCGAAGGCCTTGGATTCGCCCTGGATGAGATTGAGGCCGATCCAGATCAAAAGCACCGCCGCGAAGGAAATCAGGAACCACCAGCTGCCGCCGAACTCGGCCATGTTGTCGGAAACGCGGTCGGCGAAGGAACGGTGCTCCTCGAACTCCTCTTCCGAGTTCTCCGAGATCGTGTCCTGCCTGGCGATCGATTCCACCACCTGGCGGTCGAGCTCGGAGAATTCGCCATGCTCCTGCTGCAGCAACTCCTCCATGTAGCGCATGCGGTAGCGGCCGAGCTCCTCGCGGCTGATGCGGGCGCCGCGCGGCAGGTCGGGATGGTCGGAGCGGATGCGGTCGGCGAGGCTGGGTCTCAGATCATCGACACGCACCAGGTCGCGCTTGCGGAATTTGCGGCCACTGATCGCCGAAGGTTTCTTCTTCGGCTTGACCCTGGTCGTGCCGGGAACATGCGGTTCCGAGTGCGGCTCGGAATCCGGCACTTCCGGCGCTTCGAGGATTTCGTCGGCGGCTTGCGCATCCTCCGGCACGGTTTCCGCCTCGAGATACTCGCCGGCGATGTCGTTCTCGTTGTCGGCCTGGATTTGCGCGGATGCCTTCGGGTCGCCTGCCATGGTCGGTGCTCCTGTTCGAGGCTTTGCGATACGATACGCCAAGCCGGCGCGGCATATCCATGGTCTGTGTGAAAGTGGTGTGACTGAACAAGTTCTTGTGATGGGGAGTAGGGGCGGGCTTGCCCGGCCCGCAATCGCGTAGGACGGCGCTCGCCCCCTCATCCGGCCGCTACGCGGCCACCTTCTCCCCGCCGGGAGAAGAGGAAGCGCCGGCGCTGACAATCTCCTCTCCCCGCTGGGGAGAGGTCAGCCGAGCGAAGCGGAGGCTGGGTGAGGGGGAGCGCCGCCGGCGATTTCACGCTCGATCCTGGAGCAATCGTCTCCGCCGCCTGGCCTTGATCCACATCACGCCCGCCCCTGTGGTTAGTCTGATATGCTGACTATATCGAGATCAGGCCTGATCGTTCAGGCTTCGCCATCTGGGGCGCAGCGCCCCGCAAAAAGAGGGATCGCCACCATGTACAAGAATATCCTGATCGCCACCGATGGTTCGGAACTCGCCCAGAAGGGCGTCGCCCACGGCCTGGAGCTGGCCAAGGGCCTCGGCGCCGCCGTTGCCTTCGTCACCGTCTCGGAGCTGATCCCGGCGCTCGCCTGGGGTGGCGCGATGGCCGGCTATGTCGCCGCCGACGTGATGGTCAATTACGAGGAAAGCGCGCGCAAATATGCAAGCGAGCTGCTCGCCAAATGCAAGGCCGAGGCCGATGCGAAGGGTGTCAGCGCGAAGACCCTGCATATCGAGAACCGCACCCCCGCCGAGGCGATCCTCGAGGTCGCCGGCGCGGAGGGCAGCGACCTGATCGTCATGGCCTCGCACGGCCGCCGCGGCATCGGCCGCCTGGTGCTCGGCAGCCAGACGGCGGAGGTGGTGTCGCTGACGACAATCCCGGTGCTGGTGGTTAGATAGGGTCCGCCGATATTCAGGTGAGGCCGGCCTGTGAACGATGGTTTCCTGCGCTTCCGGTGCTCACGTACTTCAAGTACGCTCCG
The DNA here is from genome assembly GCF_033977325.1 of Mesorhizobium vachelliae. Lineage (NCBI taxonomy): Bacteria > Pseudomonadati > Pseudomonadota > Alphaproteobacteria > Hyphomicrobiales > Phyllobacteriaceae > Mesorhizobium > Mesorhizobium vachelliae. The sequence goes on along the minus strand of NZ_JAVIIR010000009.1, from coordinate 306,573 downwards.
CTCCGGCCTACGCCGGCCGAAGCACTCACATGCGTATCCGCTCTATGAAGGCTATGGCCGGCGTAGGCCGGTTCTCGGAAACCATCATTCTCGGCGCGGCCTGACCTGAATCTCGACAGACCCTGGCGCCAGCGAGAGGACGAGATAGGTAGCGATCCTTCGCGCCCCCCTCTGTCCTGCCGGACATCTCCCCCACAAGGGGGGAGATTGGCGGCTTCGGCGCCGCGCTCATTCCTGCAGCGTTCGAGATTGGCGAAAAGCCGGCGTGACATCTGATCTCCCCCCTTGTGGGGGAGATGGCCGGCAGGCCAGAGGGGGGCCCTGTCCCGCCGACGCCTCAGACTTTCTCCGTTCGCCGCGCGCCGCCCTACTGCGTCGGCAGCAGCGGCGAAGTGGGCGACGCCAAATCCGCCGACGGCAGATCGGACGCCGGCGAACCCGGCAGCGGCGTCGCAGGTGCCACGGAACCCGGTGGCGGCAGTCCCGGCAAAGCCGAGTCCGATGGCGGCAGGCCGGGAAGCGGCGCGGCCGCGGCCTGCTCCCCGGAATACATCAGCCTGGGCTGGCCGGCATCGGCGATCGTCGGCCCGAGGCTGCGCTGGATCAGCGCCTCGACATGGTCGTTGCGCTGGCGCGCCGAGTCGGCGCCCATCACCACCACGATCAGGTGCCTGCCGTCGGCATTGTAGGAGGTCACGATGTTGTAGCCGGAGGCGCGGATGTACCCGGTCTTGATGCCGTCGACGCCGTGCACCCGTCCCAGCATGTCGTTATGGCCGCGCACCAGCCGGCCGCGGAACATGAAGTCGCTTTCGGAGAAATAGTGGAAATGCTGCGGGAAGCGGTGCTCCAGCGCCATGCCAAGCACCGCCATGTCGCGCGCCGTGGTCACCTGGGCGTCGTCGGGCAGGCCGCAGGCATTGTGGAAACTGGTGCCGGTCATGCCGAGCGAGTGTGCCTTGGCGGTCATCATGGCGGCGAACTGCTCCTCCGAGCCTCCGCCCAGATATTCGCCCACCGCCACGGCCACGTCGTTCGCCGACTTCACCACCATGGCGCGGATGGCGGAATCGACGTCGATCGTCTCGCCGCGTCGGAAGCGCAGTTTCGTCGGCGGCTGCGAGGCGGCGTGGTCGGAAACCGGGATCCGCGTTTCCTTGGTCACGCGGCCGCTCTCCAGCGCCTCGAACAGCATGTAGAGCGTCATCATCTTGGTCAGCGATGCCGGATAGCGCTGCGACCTCGAATTCACCTCGAACAAGGTCTTGCCGCTCGAGGCGTCGACCACGATCGCCGCATATTTCTGCGGCTGCGCCGGCACGGCCAGCACGCTTTCCGTCGTCGCGGCCGTCGTGCAGCCGGCGACCAGCACGAGCAATGCCAATATGGCGATGAGTTTCTGGAGGAAGGGAAAGGGACGGGGCAAAGACGTTTCTAAAACTGTTGCTGAGACGTGGCGAAGCTAACGTAACCCATCCGCCGCGTCCAACTGGTTAACGCGCATAGCAAGGCATTTGCCCAGGTTTCGGAGGGTTGAGCCGTCGCCGAAGCTGCCAATCTCCTCCGCGAGGGCAGGGCAATCGCATATGGCAGTGCCAGCCCCCCACTCCGGCCGCTGCGCGGCCACCTCTCCCCCATGTTCATGGGGGAGAGGAAATCCAAGCTTTTAAAGGCCGCGATCTTGGCGGTTGGCATTTCCTCTCCCTCCACGAATGTGGGGGGAGAGGTGGCTCGGCGAAGCCGAGACGGAGTGGGGGAGCGCCATATCCGATTACTCTCCACCAAGCGGGCAGGCGCCCCCTGATGCAAATTGCTTGCCATAACGCTTGCATCCCCGGCACTCGACGGGTTTTGCTGCCGCCCGGCAAAAGATTCGCGGGAGGCATTCATGGACACGGTGACGATCGGCGCAAAGGGCATCTCGGTTTCGCTCGATCTTGCCGTCGGACACATCGCCGGCATGGAGGTCGAGGCCGACGGCCGTGTCCTGAAACCGCTGCATCGCGCCCCCTGGGTCGGCTCGCCGCGCGAGAGCCTGCCGGAAAATCTCCCGGAAGGCACCGTGCGCCTCTCCGGCGATTTCCTCTGCGCGCCCTTCTCCGCCAGCGACGTCGAGGCCGCGCCTCTGCATGGCTGGTCGGCCAACAGCGCGTGGGACGTCGTGGAAAACGGCGCCATTGCCGGCGGTTGGCGCGCCGTCTTCCGGCTGCGCCGCAAGGTGATGGGCGCCACCATCGACAAGGTCTTCACGCTCCGCGACGGCCACCCCTTCCTTTATCAGGAACACGTCTTTTCCGGTGGCTCCGGGGCGATCTCCGTCGCGCATCATCCGATGACGGTCATGCAGGGCGGCGGCCGGCTGGCCTTCTCGCCGAAACGCGTGGCGGTCACGCCTGCCACGCCGCTCGAGCCCGACCCGGCGCGCGGCCGCTTCATGCTGGCCTATCCGGCCCGCGCCAGCGACCTCACGCGGTTCCCGCTCGCCGCCGGCGGCGCAACCGACCTTACCGACTATCGCGCCGAGGACAGGCGCGAGGATTTCATCACCCTGGTCGAGGCGGATCATGGCGGCCCGGGCTGGACGGCGATCGCGCGGCGCGCCGAGCAGGACCTAGTGCTGGTGCTGAAGAATCCTGCCGAGCTGCCGATCACCATGCTGTGGTTCTCGAATGGCGGCCGCGACTACGCGCCCTGGAGCGGCCGCCATATCGGCGTGCTCGGCATCGAGGACGGCCGCACCGCGATCGGCCACGCCGCTTCGCTCGGCGACAACTGGCTGAAGCATGAAGGCGTGGCGACGGCCTTCGCGCTGGCCGAGGGGCGGTCGGTGTCGTTCCGTCATGTTATCGGTGCGGCCCCCTTGGCTGGTGGGGAGCCGCCGAGCAGTGTGGAATCGGCGCCGGATCGCCTGCGCGTCGTCACCGCCGGCGGCGCGGCTCGCGAGCTGTCTTTCGACGGCGGGTTCCTCCGCATCGGCCGCTCGGTTCCGGCTTAAGGTTTAAGCGAAGAGCGTTTGCATGGATCCTCGGGTCTGCGCGCGTCGCTCCGCTCCTTGCTCCGCCCGTGGATGACGATGGGATGGGTGTCTCGGCTAACCTCGAAGGCGGGAAAGCGGTCGAAACCTCGGCATCAAGAAACCGGGTTTGAAATTTCCATCCACACTCGCCAAGATGCCGGCTGAACCGCAGCCGGAAAGCCGCCGATGTCTGATTTAGCCCATGTCACTGCCGCCATCTTCAAGCGCGCCGGCAAGGCCAGGCGCTTCGTCGTCGCCATTGCCGGCCCGCCCGGCGCCGGCAAATCAACCATATCGGGCAGGCTGCATGAGCTGCTGCCGGAAGGCACATCGGAGGTCGTGCCGATGGACGGCTTCCATTATGACGACATCATTCTCAACCGCCGTGGCTTGCGCCCCCGCAAGGGCGCGCCGGAAACCTTCGATTTCGCCGGCTTCGAGACGCTGTTGAAGCGCATCCGCTCCGGCGAGCCCGATATCGCCATCCCTGTCTTCGATCGCAGCATCGAGCTGTCGCGCGCGGCAGCCGAGATCGTCGGCGCCGGCACCAAGTTCATCCTGGTCGAGGGCAACTACCTGCTTCTCGACGAGGAGCCGTGGTCGCGGCTGGCGCCCTTGTTCGATTTCACCATCTTCGTCGATGTACCTCGCAACGAGCTCGAGCGCCGGCTGATGGAGCGCTGGCGCGAACATGGCAAGTCCGACGAGGATGCCCGCGCCTGGATCGCCTCCAACGATATGCCCAATATCGAGCGGGTGCTGGCGCGGCGCCGGCCGGCCGACATGGTCATTGGTTAATGACGGGTCATTGGCCAATGACTCTGCTGATTGGTTAACCTGCTCAATTTTCAATATTTTTGGGCGGGAACCTTAAGGTTTTCACGCCGTTATGACCCCATCCCGAATTGTCCGGCGCCGGAGCAATTCCAGGAAGGCGCGCACCGCCTTCCGTCCGGAATCGCGAAGGAAATGGCAGGAGCCGTCAGATGGCAACCAACAGCAGAAAAACCGCGCCCAAAAAAGCCAGGGCCAACCAATCCAGAACGGCGCAAGCCAAGCCTGGCGCCGGCCCGGCGACAACGAAAGACGCCAAGCCGGCTTTCGGCAAGGCGGCGCCGAAGAGAGTAACGCCCGGCGCTGCCCACAAGGTCGCGGCCAAGAGCGCGAAGCCCCACAAGCCGGCAACTTGGCCGGCGGCGAAGAAGTCAGGCCCGATTCGCACCGTGGCAAGCGTCGCGACCGGAGCGGTCGTGGCCACCGCGCGGCTTGCCGCCTCCGTATTCAGCCGGGGCGGCCCCAAAGCCAAGACGAAATAGGCATTCGCTTTCAGCCCTTCGCCGGAATGGCGAGCCCCCGCTTCACCGCCGGTCGTGCCAGGCCACGCTCCAGCCAGTCGGCGACGGTTGGGAAATCGTCGAAGCCGACCAGGTCGCGCGCCTCGTAGAAGCCGATCAAATTGCGCACCCAGCCCAGCATCGAGACATCGGCGATCGTGTAGTCGTCGTCCATGATCCACTTGCGGCCCTTGAGGCGCGTTTCGAGCACGCCGATCAGCCGCCGCGACTCGTCGCGGTAACGCTCCAGCGGCCGCTTGTCGGCGATCTCGCGCCCGGCGAATTTGTGGAAGAAGCCCACCTGCCCGAAGATCGGGCCGATCGCCGCCATCTGGAAGAACACCCACTGGATCGTCTCGTAGCGCCGCGCCGGATCGGCGGGAACGAGCTTGCCGGTCTTGTCGGCCAGATAGAGCAGGATGGCGCCGGATTCGAACAGGCCGATCGGCTTGCCGCCCGGACCGTCCGGGTCGATGACCGCCGGGATCTTGCCGTTCGGGTTGAGCGACAGGAATTCCGGCGTCCAGCTCTCATTCTTGCCGATATCGACATAATGCGGCTCGTAGGGAAGGCCGATTTCCTCCAGGGCGATCGAGACCTTCACGCCATTGGGCGTCGTGGCGGAATAGAGCTGCAGGCGGTCGGGCTGTTTGGCCGGCCAGCGCTTGGTGATCGGAAAGGCGGACAGGTCGGTCATCGCAAACTCCGGATAGGCATCGGCGCCGGTCGGCGCTTGTGGCGGGTGAGGGAAGAATTAGGTCGACGGCCGGCCTGGATCAATACACCGGCAAGCGGCTTGCCGTGCACACACAGTCAACCGTGGGGCTGCGGTCAGATCGCTTTGAAGGCCAGCACCGCATTGGTTCCGCCGAAGGCGAAACTGTTGCTGAGCGCCGCGCGCACCTTGCGCTCGCGCGCCGTGTTGGGCGTCACGTCGAGGTCGCATTCCGGGTCCGGCTCGCGATAGTTGGCGGTAGGCGGCACGATGCCGTCGCTGATCGCCTTCACGCAGGCGATCATCTCCAGCCCGCCCGAAGCGCCGAGGCAATGCGCATGCATCGACTTGGTCGACGACACCGAAAGCGAACGGGCATGGTCGCCGAAGACACGCTTGATCGCCGCGGTCTCGATCTGGTCGTTGGCCTTGGTGCCGGTGCCGTGCGCATTGAGATAGTCGACATCTTCCGGATTGAGCCCGGCATCCGCCAGGCAAAAACGCATGGCCGCTTCCGGTCCCTCGACGGTCGGCGCGACGATGTCGGACGCATCGGCCGAAAGCCCGACGCCTGCGATCTCGGCCAAGATGGTGGCGCCGCGCGCCATCGCGTGATCGTAGCTTTCGAGCACCGCCATGCCGGCGCCTTCGCCGAGCACAAGGCCGGCGCGGTCGGCCGAGAACGGCCGGCAGGTGTCGGGTGAAAGCACCCTCAGCGCCTCCCATCCCTTCAGCACGCCCCACACCAGCGGCGCTTCGGTGCCGCCGGCGACCATCACGTCGGCGCGGCCGAGCCTGATCTGGTCGACGGCCGAGGAAATCGCATGGTTGGCGGACGAGCAAGCCGAAGTGGCGCCGAAAACAGGGCCACGCAGCCCCAGCGCCATGCTGACCTGGCCGGCGGCCGCGCCCGGCATCACCTTCGGCACGGTGAAGATGGCGGCTCGGTTGCGCCCTTCGAGCAGGATCGCGCGATAATTCTCCTCGATGGTCTCAAAGCCCGCGACGCCGATGCCGACGATTGCGCCCATCCGGTAGGTGTTGTCGGCATGCGCCGTCAATCCGGACTGCCGCATGGCTTCGCGCGCGGCGATCACCGCCAGCAGGCTGAAGCGGTCCATCGACACGACCTGCTTGCGGTCGATGCCATGGTCCGGCAATTCCTTGATCTCGCAGCCGGTCTTGACCTTGAGGTCATGCAGCGACGGGTTGTCGATGGGGCCGATGGCCGAACGGCCGGCTCGCATGGCGTCCCAGATCGCTGGCGCATCGTTGCCGAGCCCGCAAATCCCGCCAATGCCGGTGATGACGACGCGTTTTTGCATGCAGTCAGGCTTTTTTCGCGATCAGTTCGCGAACCGCCTCGACCATGTCGCCGACGTTCTTGAGATTGCTCCAGGCATCGACCGTGTTCATCTCGATCTCGATACCGTACTTTTCCTCGAGATCGAAGATGATCTCGGTCAACTCCAGCGAATGGATGCCGAGCGTTCCGAGATCGGTGCTGGCGGTGATTTCCTCGCCGCCGGTGTCGGCATGCGCTTTGATCTTTTCGATGATCTCGGTCGTCAGTTGGTCAGCCATTCGGTTCCTTCCCTGTCGTTTCCCGACGCCAACTGATCAGCGCCCTTTTTTTGATCCCCGGATCCAACAACGCCGTTGCCCTACCCGCCAGACATCGCGCGACCGCTCCAGGGTGGCTTCCCTCTATAGAAACCAAAACGATGTCAAGCAACAAGCGATATATCGACAAAGCCTCCGGAGTGCTTAACCTGGGATCGTGGACACGATCGAGAACGCCCTGACTTCCCGGCCCGCCTTGCCTCTGGCGGCCGCTCCTTTGCCTGCCGCGCAACGTGCTGCCGGGCGAGCCAGGCTTTTCTGCGGCAAGAGCGATGGCCGGACGCGCCTGCGGCGGCTCTATCAGGACGGGTCGGCCAAGATCCGCCTGCCGGCGGTAGAAGGCGATCCGCTGGAGGCGGTGCTTATCAACATGGCTGGCGGAATGACCGGCGGCGACCGCCTCGGCTGGACGATCGAGGTCGGCGCCGGCGCCTCTGCCTCCATCACCACCCAGGCCTGCGAGAAGGTCTATCGCGCCGCCGCCGACAGGGCCGAGACAAGTGTCGGCCTGCGGGTCGGTCCGGGCGGGCGCATCGCCTGGCTGCCGCAGGAAACCATTGTTTTCGACCGCGCCGCGTTTGCCCGCACGCTCGATGTCGAGCTTGGCGACGATGCCGAGGCATTGGTGCTCGAAGCCACGCTGTTCGGCCGGCTGGCGATGGGCGAGCGGACGGTTCAAGGCAGTTTCCATGACCGCTGGCGGGTCCGCCAGGGTGGCGCGCTGGTCCATGCGGAGGATTTACGGCTCGGCCCGGACATCGCGGCAACGCTCCAGCGGCGCGCGGCAACCGGCGGCGCGCTGGCCATCGCCACGCTGCTGCTCGTTTCGCCCCACGCGGAAGCCCTGCTGGAGCCAGCCCGCGCCATCATTGGCGATCCCGCCGTCGGCGGCTGGGGCGGCGCCAGTTTCTGGACCGTCGGCCGATCTGGCAAGCTTCTTGCGAGGCTCTGTGCCGGCGACGGCTACCAGCTCCGCAAGCGGCTGGTTCCGCTCGTCGAACTGCTCAATGGACGGGCGGGCCTGCCCAAATTGTGGTCACTCTGATCTGAAATACCGGGACGTTGCATGAACTTGACGCCGCGTGAAAAAGACAAGCTGCTCATCGCCATGGCGGCGATGGTGGCGCGCAAGCGCCTGGAGCGTGGCGTGAAGCTCAACCATCCCGAAGCCATCGCCTTGATCACCGACTTCGTCGTCGAAGGCGCGCGCGACGGCCGCCCGGTCGCGGAACTAATGGAGGCGGGCGCCCATGTCGTCACCCGCGCCCAGGTCATGGACGGCATCGCCGAGATGATCCACGACGTCCAGGTCGAGGCGACGTTTCCCGACGGCACCAAGCTGGTGACCGTGCACGAACCGATCCGGTGAGGAGGAAGACCGATGCTGGAGCTCAGGCCCAATTGCGAATGCTGCGACAAGGATCTGCCGCCGGAGGCGACCGATGCCTTGATCTGCACCTTCGAATGCACCTTCTGCGCCGACTGCGTGGACACTGTGCTGAGCGGCGTTTGCCCGAACTGCGGCGGCAATTTCGCGCCGCGGCCGATCCGGCCGGCGGCCAAGCTGACGAAATATCCGCCGTCGACTAGGCGCGTGCTCAAGGCCGAAGGCTGCGGTCCGCGCAAGGCTGCTTAACCAGTCATTGGAAAGGGCAGAAGATGATCCCCGGCGAAGTCATCACGGCCAAAGGCGAAATCGAGCTGAACAAGGGCTTGCCGACCGTGACGCTCAAGGTCGCAAACAGCGGCGACCGGCCGATCCAGGTCGGCAGCCACTATCACTTCTTCGAGACCAATGAGGGCCTGAAATTCGACCGCGAGCGCGCGCGCGGCATGCGGCTCGATATCGCCGCCGGCACGGCCATGCGCTTCGAGCCGGGACAGGAGCGTGACGTCACGCTGGTTCCGCTGGGCGGTAGGCGCGAGGTCTACGGTTTCCAGCAGAAGGTGATGGGCAAGCTGTGACGTCCGCCAGCGCGCTCACATCACTTCGGCGGCCATCACTTCGGTGGCTTGGCCGCGGCGTAGATCACGATCCTGCCCGGATTGTCGAATTCCACCGCAAGCACGTCCTCGGCCAGCACGCGTCGCGAATCGATCGCGTTGAAGAGCAAGGCATTCGCCTCGATCTCCTGGCGCAGCTCGGCGACGTCGTCCTTATGCTGCTTCACCTTGTTCTCGATGACGGGCGGCGGCCCGCCTTCGCTGCGCGCGGCATCGGTCAGGAACACGATGTCGACCGTGTCGAGCTTGGTGGTTTTGCGCACCGTGCCGATGTTGTCGCGGGTGCGGTCGATGGCCGTGATGACCTTTCCGGCCTCCGTCCTGGAGAGCGCCTCTTCCTGCCGGACATCGGAATCGACGATCGCCGCGGCAGGCCTGCCGTTGTTCAACGGCTGCGCCGCGAGCGCCGCCTGGGGAGCGGCCATGAAAAGCGCGGCGGCAACCACGGAACTCCATTTTTTTGCAGAATGCTGAGCATTCGCCATCGTTCGCTCCTGACTGAACTCGTGGCGGGGCGAAAACAGCGAAACGGTCGTATCTGGCCGGTGGTTCCCTTGAAAAGCCGGGCGGCGGACCGCAAGGCGGTCCGCATTCCCTTCAAAATATGGTTGGCGGACCGAAAGGCGGCCCGCCTGGGCGTGCAATCAGCTTGCCTTCTTGGTGATCAGCGTCAGCGCGCCGTTGGGTTGCATGCTGGCGGCAATCACCTGCGCCGAGGTCATGCCCTTGGCTTCGAGCGCGGATTTCACCTTGGGCGTGGCGTCGATCGACTTGCGCAAGGTCTGCAGGCCGGCATCGCCGCGCTGCGCCACGATCTGGTTGACCTGCGTCTGCGTGTCCTTGGGCAGTTCGGTGATGTCGACGACGTTGACGCTCTGGATCGTCGGTGCCGCGGGCTGGGCCTTCGGCGCGGCGGGGGCGGTCGGCGCCGGGTTGGGCTGTGGCGTCGACTGCTGCTGGGCGCTCGCGGCCCCTGCCATCATCAGCGTAGCGGTCGCGGCGAGAACTATCGCGTTGCGCATGGATATTCCTTCCATCGGCTTGGGAGTGATTCCGCCCGCCTGAACGGCCCGATGGGAACGCCCAAATGGGCGCTCAAAGTGTCGCCGGGCGGGTCATTGCGTGACCATTGGATGGCGACAATGTGTGCCCCGCGAGCAAACAATTGGAATTTCGGGAGCGATTGCCGATGGCCAGGATAAGCCGCGCCGCCTATGCGCAGATGTATGGACCGACGGTCGGCGACAAGGTGCGGCTCGCCGACACCGAGCTCTTCATCGAGGTCGAGAAGGACTTCACCGTCTATGGCGAGGAAGTGAAATTCGGCGGCGGCAAGGTCATCCGCGACGGCATGGGCCAGAGCCAGGTCACGCGGGCCCAGGGTGCGGTCGACACCGTCATCACCAATGCGCTGGTCGTCGATGCGCTCGCCGGCATCGTCAAGGCCGATATCGGCTTGAAGGACGGCCGCATCGCCGCGATCGGCAAGGCCGGCAATCCGGACACGCAGGCCGGCGTCACCATCATCATCGGTCCGGGCACTGAGATCATCGCCGGCGAAGGCAAGATCCTGACGGCCGGCGGCTTCGACGCGCATATCCACTTCATCTGCCCGCAGCAGATCGAGGAGGCGCTGATGAGCGGCATCACCACCATGCTCGGCGGCGGCACGGGCCCCGCGCATGGCACCTTGGCCACCACCTGCACGCCGGGACCATGGCACATGGCGCGCATGATCCAGTCCTTCGACGCCTTCCCGATGAATATCGGCCTCTCGGGCAAAGGCAATGCCTCGAAGCCGGCGGCGCTTGAAGAGATGGTTTTGGCCGGCGCCTGCTCGTTGAAGCTGCACGAGGACTGGGGCACGACGCCCGCCGCCATCGATTGCTGCCTGTCGGTCGCCGACGCCTACGACGTGCAGGTGATGATCCACACCGACACGCTGAACGAATCCGGCTTCGTCGAGAACACCGTGGCGGCCATCAAAGGCCGAACCATCCATGCCTTCCACACCGAGGGCGCCGGCGGCGGCCATGCGCCCGACATCATCAAGGTCTGCGGCCTGCCCAACGTCATCCCGTCCTCGACCAATCCAACCAGGCCCTACACCGTCAACACGCTGGCCGAGCATCTCGATATGCTGATGGTCTGCCATCATCTGTCTCCGTCGATCCCCGAGGACATCGCATTCGCCGAAAGCCGCATCCGCAAGGAGACGATCGCCGCCGAGGACATCCTGCATGACATCGGCGCCTTCTCGATCATCTCCTCCGACAGCCAGGCCATGGGCCGGGTGGGCGAGGTGGCGATCCGCTGCTGGCAGACCGCCGACAAGATGAAACGCCAGCGCGGCGCGCTGCCGGGCGAGGCCGGTGACAACGACAATGTCCGCGTCCGCCGCTACATCGCCAAATACACGATCAACCCGGCCATCGCGCACGGCCTGTCAAAGGAGATCGGCTCGATCACGGTCGGCAAGCGCGCCGATCTTGTCCTGTGGAATCCCGCCTTCTTCGGCGTCAAGCCGGAGATGGTGCTGGTCGGCGGCACGATCGCGGCAGCCCCGATGGGCGATCCGAACGCCTCGATCCCGACCCCGCAACCGATGCACTACCGGCCGATGTTCGGCGCCTATGGCAAGGCGCTGACCAATTCCTCCGTGACCTTCGTCTCGAAGGCCGCCTTTGATGCCGGCCTGCAGGACCGGCTGGGCGTCGAAAAGGCGATGATCGCGGTCGAGAACACGCGCGGCGGCATCGGCAAGCATTCCATGGTGCTCAACGACGCCACGCCGCATATCGAGGTCGATCCCGAGACCTACGAGGTGCGCGCCGATGGCGAGTTGTTGACCTGCGAGCCGGCGACCGTGCTGCCGATGGCGCAGAGATATTTCCTGTTTTGACAGGCGGCTGCTCGGTGAATGGGCAAATAACGTTGCGGCTAGCGTGCGCAGACCGCAATATGCGGCAAAGCAGCAGCCGCATTGTGATCACGCATGGCCACCGAAATCGCCTCCCCGCACGACATCTTCCCGCATATCCGCATCGTCATGGGCATGGTGGTAGGCCTCGGCGTCACCCGATTGCTTTCGGGAACCGCCCGCATCGTCCAGCATCCCGGCCAATACCGGCTCTATGCGGTGCATCTCGCCTGGGTCGGTTCCGTGTTGTTGATGATGGTGCATTTCTGGTGGTGGGAGTTCGGTCTCTACGCCATCGAGAACTGGACCTTCGGCAAATACCTCTTCATCATCTTCTACGCCATCACGCTGTTCCTGCTCTGCGCGCTGCTGTTTCCAGATTCGATGCTCGATTACACCAGCTACGAGGATTATTTTTATTCGCGCCGCGCCTGGTTCTTCGGGCTGCTTGGGGCGACCTATCTGCTCGATATCATCGACACGCTGCTCAAGGGTCCGGAGCATTTCGCCCGCTTCGGCAACGAATATCTGATCCGCACGCCGGTCTTCGTGGCGCTCTGTATCGTTGCGGTCATGGTACGCGACCGCCGCTTCCACATCGCCTTCGTGGCGGCCGCGCTGATCTATCAGATATCCTTTATCCTGCGGCTCTTCGACACCATCGTCTGAGCGCCATTGGGCTGATGTTCCGTATGGTCTAGGGTTTCGGAAAAGCAAGGTTCAACCATGTACAAGGCCGTCGGATCGCGCGGATCCCGGGTCAGCCGGGTGCTCTGGATGCTCGAGGAGCTCGGGCAACCCTACGAGTTCGTCGAGGTCAAGCTGCGCTCGCCGGAGGCTTACGCGCTCAATCCTTCCGGCAAGGTGCCGATCCTGATCGATGGCGACCTCGAGGTGACCGACTCAGCGGCGATCTGCGTCTATCTGGCGGACAAGCATGCCGATAGGGGCATGGGCGCCAATCCCGGTCTCGCCGGCCGCGCCGAGATGGATTCCTGGATGCATTTCGCCCAGAGCGAACTGGAAGCGCCGCTGTGGAACAAGCTGCGCCATCGTTTCCTGCTGCCCAAGGATGTTCGGGTCGATGTCGGCCCGGCCGCGGCCTATGATTTCGCATCCGAAATAAAGGCGCTGGACCGGCGGCTTGGCGACAAGCCCTTTGCTTTGGGCGACCGGTTCTCCGCGGTCGATGTCCTGCTCGGCGACATGGGTGGTTGGGCGCGCGCCGGCCGGTTCCCGGTCGAATCCGACCGGGTAAATGCCTATTTCGATCGTGTCCTTCAGCGCCCTGCCCGTGCTAGGGCGCAAGCCAATGGCGGAGCCATGAAATGAAGCTCAACATCACCACCGATTTCACCAAGTTTCCACGCGCCGTCTCGGTGCTTGCCGCCGGCGACCCGGCTTCGACCACGCCCTACGACAAGGCCGTGCTGCCGCATGACGAGCGGCATCTGCGCCGCCGCGCCATCGAGACGGCGGGTGGCGACAAAGTGCTGGTCGACCTGCCCGAGCCGGTGGCGCTCAACAATGGCGACCGGCTGGTACTGGAAGACGGCCGCCAGATCGAGATCGTCGCGGCACCCGAGGAGGTCTACGACATCCGCGCCCGCGACGCAGTGCATCTGACCGAACTCGCCTGGCACATCGGCAACCGCCACCTCGCGGCGGCGATCGAGGCGGACCGCATCCTCATCCTGCGCGATCATGTCATCAAGGCGATGCTCGAAGGCCTCGGCGCCACGGTGAGCGAGGTGTCGCAGCCGTTCAGCCCGGTGCGCGGCGCCTATTCCGGCCATGGCCACGACCATTCGCACGATCACCACGATCATGACCACCATGACCATGATGACGGCCACTCGCATGACCATCATGATCATGACCACGGTCACGATCATCATGATCACGACCACCACGGCCATGGCCACCACCATCACCATGACTGAGCAGCTCTCCAGCGTCGCGTTGCTGCGGCTGATGGCATGGCTGTCGCCGTCCTTTCCGGTCGGCGGCTTCTCCTACAGCCATGGCTTGGAACGCGCTGTGCACGACGGACTGATCGCCGATCGCGAGGATCTGGCCAATTGGCTGCAGACGTTGGTCGAGATCGGTTCGGGCTGGAACGACGCTGTGCTCTTCGCCGAAAGCTGGCGCCGCGCGCGTGACGGCGGCGATCTCAATGAGGTCGCCGTGCTGGCCGAGGCGCTCGCCGGATCGCGGGAGCGTCATCTGGAAACCATGCTGCAGGGCACGGCCTTTCTTCAGGCGGCCCGCGCCTGGCCGTCGCCGGTGCTGCAGCGCTTGCCGGCTGATTGCCCTTATTGCGTTGCCGTCGGGGCCGTTGCCGGTGGCAACGGCATCGGCCTTGCGGAAGCGCTGTCCGCCTTCCTGCAGGCTTTCTTCTCCAATCTCGTGCAGGCGGCGATCCGGCTCGGCGTCGTCGGCCAGGTCGATGCCGTCGCGTTATTAGCCGGTTTCGAATCGCTGGCGCTGGCGGCCGCATCGCGCGCCGCGGCTTCCAGCCTGGACGATCTCGGCGGCGCGGCCTTCATGTCCGACATCATGGCGATGCGGCATGAGACGCAATACTCCAGGCTGTTTCGCTCATGATAGTGCTTGCCGTCATCCTCTCCTTCGTCCTGCTCCTGATCACCACGCTGCATGTCTATTGGGGCATAGGCGGCATCTGGCCGGGCACGGACCAGGCATCCTGCGCCCGCGCCGTGGTCGGTTTCCGCGGCGTCGACGAGATGCCCTCGACCGTCGCGAGCTTCGCCGTCGCCGCCTGCCTAACGCTGGCGACGCTCTGGCCGCTGGCGCTCGCAGGCGTCTTTGCGACGCCCTTTCCGAGAGAAGGCCTGGCCGCCACGGCACTGATGATCGGTCTCGTCTTCCTCGGGCGCGGCATCGCCGGCTTTACGTCCTGGTGGCGCAGGCTTGCGCCCGAACAACCTTTCGCACGGCTCGACCAGCGTCTTTATTCGCCGCTCTGCCTGCTGATCGGGCTAGGCTTCGCCATCCTTGCCATCACGGAGTTTCCGGCATGACATCGAAAACCGGTCCCCTTCGCATCGGCATTGGCGGGCCTGTCGGCTCCGGCAAGACGACGCTCACCGAAAAGCTCTGCAAGGCGCTGCGCGACGACTTCTCCATCGCCGTCGTCACCAACGACATCTACACCAAGGAGGATGCGATGATGCTCGCGCGGCTACAAGCATTGCCTGAAGAGCGCATCGTCGGCGTCGAGACCGGCGGCTGCCCGCACACCGCCATTCGCGAGGACGCCTCGATCAATCTGCGCGCCATTGCCGAGTTGAACAAAAAGTTCCCGGACCTCGACATCATCTTCATCGAATCCGGCGGCGACAATCTCGCCGCCACCTTCTCGCCCGACCTTGCCGATCTGACCCTCTATGTCATCTCGGTCTGCCAGGGCGAGGAGATCCCGAGGAAGGGCGGCCCGGCCATCACCCGCTCGGACTTCCTGGTCATCAACAAGAGCGATCTGGCGCCCTATGTGAACGTCAACCTCGATGTAATGGAGTCCGACGCCGCCCGCATGCGCGGCAAACGGCCCTTCGGCTTTACCGACCTGTCGCGCGGCAAGGGTTTGCAGGAAGTGATCGACTTCATCGTCGAGCAGGGCGGGCTGCAGTCGGCGCGCCCGGCGGCTTGATCCGCTGAGCCACCAGTTATCGGTTGCTGGCGGCCGCCATGCACGGCATTCTCGGAAGACAAACCCAAGCGGAGGATTTTCGATGAGCCTTGCCCGCCTGCACAAGGAACCGCTGAGCAACCTGCCCTATTACGAAGAGCGGGTCGATCTCGCCGCCGCCTTCCGCTGGACGGCCCGGCTCAACATGCACGAGGCGGTGGCCAACCACTTCTCGCTGTCGGTCAACGAGGACGGCACGAAATTCCTGATGAACCCGAACCAGGTGCATTTCTCGCGCATCAAGGCGAGCGACCTGCTTCTGATCGACGCCAACGATCCCGAGACGCTGTCCGGTCCCAACGCCCCCGACCCGACCGCCTGGGGCCTGCATGGCGCCATCCATCGCAACGTCCCGCATGCGCGCTGCGCCATGCATGTCCATTCGATCCACGCCACCGTGCTCGCCTCGCTCGCCGATTCGACGCTGCCGCCGGTCGACCAGAACTCGGCGATGTTCTTCAACCGCCATGTCGTCGACGCCAATTATGGCGGGCTGGCCTTCGAGGAGGAGGGTGAGCGCTGCTCGCAGCTTCTCACCGACCCCAAGGTCAAGGTGATGGTCATGGGCAATCATGGCGTCATGGTCATCGGTGACAGCGTCGCCGACACCTTCAACCGCATGTTCTATTTCGAGCGCGCCGCCGAGACCTACATCAAGGCGTTGTGGACCGGCCGCCCGCTGCGCACGCTCTCCGACGAGATCGCCGAGAAGACCGCGCGCGAGATGGACGATTACCCCGGCCAGGCCGAGCGCCATCTGGCCGAGCTGAAGGCGATCCTCGACGAGGAAGAGCCGTCTACCGGAATTGATCTCGGCTTTTCCTTCTCCCCCAGCTACGTCATGCACACATCTTGTGTGACTGGCGCGACTGGTCGGGCCGAAGCTTGATTGCCACGTGGTTCCCCCAATCCGTCGCTGCTTCGCAGCGCCACCTTCCCCCCTCCGGAGGGAAAGGAAGGGAGCGTTGCTGGACGAGTGTCGACGGCAAAAAAGCTTGGCGCCTTCCTCTACCCGTCGATCGGGGGAGAGGTGGCTCGGCGAAGCCGAGACGGAGTGGGGGGCGACCAGCGCTACATTAGACAATGCATGCGCCAAGCTGAAGGGCGGACGAGGGGCAGCGCCGACGCTGGGCTTAAAGCCCCAATTGCGCCCGCAGCTCTTCGGCGCTGTTGATCGCGATGGCTCCGGCCGGACCTTCCATCGGCGCTTCCGGCCAGAAGATCGTCTTCATGCCCGCCGCCAGTCCGGCCATGGCGCCAGTCAGGCTGTCGTCGACGGCAAAAGCATCCGCCGGATCGACGCCGGCCAGATAAGCGGCGCGCAGGAAGGGTTCGGGCAGCGGCTTGCCGTCGATCACGTCGTTGCGGCTGACCGTCATCATGCCCGGATAGATGAGGCCGACGGCGCGCAGATTGGCATCGACGATCAGCCGGTCGGAATTGGACACCACCGCCTGCTCGACGCCCAGCGCCCGCAACTCGTTGAACACCTCGATCGCGCCGGGGCGTGGCTTCAGCGTTTCGGCCAGCGGCAGATAGTGATCGTATTTGCGCACGATCCAGTCGTCGAAGGGCAGGGCGAGGCCGAACTCGTCGCGCAGCATCTCATAGACCGGCCATGCGGCGATACCCAGCACGCGCTCATGCAGGTCGTGCGGCGGGGCGATGCCGACGCTGCGCAGGGCCGCCGCCAGTGCCGCCTCGTGCAGCGGCTCGCTGTCGACCAGCGTTCCGTCCATGTCCCAGAAAACGGCCTTCGGCGTCATGCGCGGCTCCCTTCGCCGATCCCCTTAATGGGTTTCCCGGCGGAGATAAACCGTCCCGCCGGTAAATGGTCGCAAACGCGACGAATTGAGCCTTTGCCAGCCTCTGAGACACTCAAGCAATTGCTCTTTCGATAAGCAATTGCGCGCCGCGATATTCGCTGTAAGCTATAGTGCCCGCTTCAGCATTCTTGCGGGCGGGGGAGGCAGGACGTGAATTCGCGACAGGAAACCGGCAGCACCAGGTTGGACGACGCCGCGCGCGCCGGCTGGCTCTATTATGTTGCCGGCAACACGCAGGACCAGATCGCCGCGAAGCTCGGCATCTCCAGACAGACGGCGCAACGGCTGGTATCGCTCGCCATGTCGGAGGGCCTCATCAAGGTGCGGGTCGATCATCCCATCGCCAATTGCCTGGACCTTGCCGCCCGCCTGAAGTCACGCTTCGCGCTCGACCTTGTCGAGGTCGTGCCGAGCGACCCGACCTCGAGCTCGACGACGATCGGCATTGCCGAGGCGGCCGCGGCCGAGATCGAACGCCGGCTGCGCTCGGAAGCCCCCATCGTCATGGCGATCGGCACCGGGCGCACGCTGAAGTCGGCGATCGAGCAGCTGCCGCCGATGGACTGTCCACAGCACAAGGTCGTGTCCTTGACCGGCAACATCTCGCCCGACGGCTCGGCCGCCTTCTACAACGTCATCTTCACCATGGCCGACCGCGTCAAGGCGCGGTCCTTCCCGATGCCGCTGCCGGTCATCGCTTCCTCGCCGGCAGAGCGCGAGATGCTGCTCAAGCAGCCTATGATCCAGCCGACCCTGGCATTGGCCGCGGAAGCCGATGTCACCTTCGTCGGCATCGGCGACCTCGGACCCAAGGCGCCGCTCTACGAGGATGGCTTCATCTCCGAAAGCGAGCTGAAGGCGCTGCAGAAGGCGGGCGGCATCGCCGAGATCGTCGGCTGGGTCTTCGACCGCGAAGGCCGCATGATCGAGGGCATCACCAACGACCGTGTGTCCTCCGCCGCGTTACCGTCGCGGGAAAAGTCCCTGGTCATCGCCTTGGCCATGGGCGAGCGCAAGCTGCCGGGCATCCTCGCCGCCGTCAATCGCCGGCTGGTCAACGGCCTCATCACCGACGAACGGACGGCCGAAGCCCTGCTTGCCGGCTGACTGCCCATAAAAAGAGCCGGCTATTGCGAGCGCCCGCGTGGGTCGTTGCCGTCGAGGAAACCCATGTCGCGCTGCAGATGCTCGGAGAATTCCCGGACATCGATATAGCCGCGCCTGCGACGCGGAAACCTTGCAAATTCCCGCATGAGCGTGAAAAACCAGCCGTGTGCCGGGGTGGAAACGAATTTTTCCTGAACCGTGACCATGATCGTCAGCCTTCGCTAGAGCAATTCCAGGAAAAGTGTGAGCGGTTTTCCGTCCGGAATTGCGTAAAATCAAAGAGTTAGAGCGGTTTGCCGTTTCCGTGAAACGGTGAAGCGCTCTGACGCTTGAACTGGATTGATCGTCGACCCCAAATATCGGGGTGGCCGGTTCGTGCTTCCAATTAAACCTCGATCATGACCCATAAGGAGGCCTTATGCCCGATCTCAGCTCTCCGCAGCTTGCGCCGCTGCCGCCGCTGCAGGCGATCCGGGTGTTCGAAGCGGTGGCCAGGCACCTGTCCTTCACCAGGGCGGCGCAGGAACTGGGCATGACCCAGGCGGCTGCGAGCTACCAGATCAAGCTGCTGGAGGAGCGCATCGGCGCGCCGTTGTTCCTGCGCAGGCCGAAGCAGATCGAGTTGACCGAGCCCGGCCAGCGCCTGGCGCCCGCCGTCAGCGAAGCCTTTTCCATCCTGGGCCAGGCCTATGCCGCGGCGCGCGGCGGCGCCGACGGATTGCTCTGCGTCACCACCGTGCTGACCTTCGCCTCGAACTGGCTGGCGCAGCATCTGGGCGCGTTCCAGCTTGCCCATCCCGCCCTTGCTGTGCGGCTCGATACGTCGAGCCGCCTGACCGACTTCGCGCGCGAGGATGTCGATCTCGCCATCCGCTCCGGCGGCGGCAAATGGCCGGGCCTGGAGGCGCACAAGTTGCTCGATGCCGATTTCACGCCGATGCTGAGCCCCAAGCTCGCGGCGAGCATAGGCGGGGTCAAGCAACCGGCGGACCTGTTGCGCCTGCCGATCCTCGATCCCGGCGACATCTGGTGGTCGCAATGGTTTGAGGCCGCCGGCGTGACCGGGCACGATCTCGCCAAGCGGCCGGGCTCCAGCATGGGCGCGCAGGCTTATGAGGCGAACGCGGCGATGGCCGGCCATGGCGTGGCGATCCTGACCAGGGCCCTGTTCAAGAACGAGATCGCCGACGGCCGCCTGGTCCAGCCCTTCGACCTGGTGGGCGATGACGGCCATGCCTATTGGCTGGTCTATCCGACCGCGCGCCGCAACGTGCCGAAAATCCGCGCCTTCCGCGACTGGATCCTGGCCGAGATCGCCTGCCCGTAGGCCGGCCACCCCTAACGCATGTCTCCCGAAAGTGGGAACCGGTTTCGGGATAAAGACATGCGTAAATCAAAAAACTAAAGCGCATGGAGCGAATCTGAAAGATAGCGACGCGCTTTAGCTTCCCCTTCCAGCAGGTCGGCCAGGTCGCCGGACGAGGGTCACGTTGCGTCATTTCTGCTGCGCTGCAGCATAGATTCCGACTTGACATAAATCACGGTAAGTGAGTAATTGCTCAGAACCAAGGCAAATGCTCATCTTGGTTTAAGGGAGGAATTTGATGAAACTTCGCACGCTCACCCTGGGCCTGTTGTCGGCCAGCGCCCTCGCTTTCGCCGCGCACGCCGAATCCATCACCATCGCCACCGTCAACAATGGCGATATGGTCCGCATGCAGAAGCTGACGGACGACTTCACCAAGGCAAACCCCGACATCCAGCTCAACTGGGTCACTCTTGAAGAGAACGTTCTGCGCGAGCGCGTCACGACCGACATCGCCACCAAGGGCGGCCAGTACGACGTCATGACCATCGGCACCTATGAGGTTCCGATCTGGGCCAAGCAGAGCTGGCTCCTGCCGCTCGACAAGCTCGGCGCCGACTATGACGTCAAGGACATCATCCCGGCCATCGCCGGCGGCCTGTCCGTCGACGGCAAGCTCTATGCCGCGCCCTTCTACGGCGAGAGCTCCTTCGTCATGTACCGCAAGGACCTGATGGAGAAGGCGGGCCTGAAGATGCCCGACGCGCCGACCTGGGACTTCATCAAGCAAGCCGCCGACAAGATGACCGACCGTGCCAATGGCGTGAACGGCGTCTGCCTGCGCGGCAAGGCCGGCTGGGGCGAGAACATGGCCTTCCTCACCGCCATGTCGAACTCCTTCGGCGCCCGCTGGTTCGACGAGAACTGGAAGCCGCAATTCGACCAGCCCGAGTGGAAGAAGACGCTGCAGTTCTATGTCGACCTGATGAAGGCCGACGGTCCGGAAGGCGCTTCTTCCAACGGTTTCAACGAGAACCTGGCGCTCTTCCAGCAGGGCAAGTGCGGCATGTGGATCGACGCCACCGTCGCGGCGTCCTTCGTCTCCGATCCGAAGGCCTCGAAGGTCGCCGACAAGGTCGGCTACGCGCTGGCGCCCGACAACGGCCTCGGCAAGCGCGGCAACTGGCTGTGGGCATGGTCGCTGGCGATCCCCGCCGGCACCCAGAAGGCCGACGCCGCCGAGAAGTTCGTCTCCTGGGCAACCAGCAAGCACTATGCCGAGCTGGTCGCCTCGAAGGAAGGCTGGGCCAACGTTCCTCCGGGCACGCGTTCTTCGCTCTACGCCAATCCGGAGTACCAGAAGGCGGCGCCTTTCGCGAAGATGACGCTGGACTCCATCAACGCCGCCGACCCGACGCATCCGACCGTCAAGCCGGTGCCCTATGTCGGCGTGCAGTTCGTCGCCATTCCTGAATTCCAGGGCCTCGGCACCACCGTCGGCCAGCTCTTCTCGGCCGCCCTTGCCGGCCAGTCGAGCGTCGACGATGCGCTCAAGCAGGCCCAGGACGCAGCCACCGCGGCGATGACCGAAGGCGGCTACATCAAGTAAGGCTCCTCCCGGTGCCGAATGCCGGTCGCGCATCATGACCGGCAGGTGGCCGCCCGAAACCCAGTTCGGGCGGCCACCCTTCAAAATCGGGAAAATTCTGGCACAACATTGAAAATCCGGCTGACTTTGGGAGGGTGACCGTCATGGCTACTCAGCAAACCCGTTCGCTTGCGCGTTTCATGATGGCGCCATCGGTGATCCTGCTGTTCGTCTGGATGATCGTGCCGCTGGCCTTCACGCTGTGGTTCTCGTTCCAGCAGTATAATCCGCTGAACCCGATCCGTGACGGCTTCGTCGGCTTCTCAAACTACGCGCTATTCTATTCCAACCCGGCCTTCCTCTCCTCGATCCTCAACACGCTGATCATCGTCGTCAGCGTGCTGGTCATCACCGTGATCGGTGGCATCCTTCTGGCGATGCTGCTCGATCAGCCGATCTGGGGCCAGGGCATCGTGCGCATCCTGGTCATCTCGCCGTTCTTCGTCATGCCGCCAGTCGCGGCGCTTGTCTGGAAGAACATGATCATGCATCCGCAATACGGCGTCTTCGCCGATATCGCGCGCTTCTTCGGCGCCGAGCCGATCGACTGGTTCGGCCAGCATCCGCTGACCGCCATCATCCTCATCGTCGCCTGGCAATGGCTGCCCTTCGCGACCCTGATCCTGCTCACCTCTTTGCAGTCGCTCGACGGCGAGCAGAAGGAAGCGGCCGAGATGGATGGCGCCGGCTTCCTCAGCCGCTTCTGGTATCTGACGCTGCCGCACATGTCGCGCGCCATCACCGTCGTCATCCTGATCCAGACGATCTTCCTGCTCTCGATCTATGCCGAGATCCTGGTCACCACCAATGGCGGCCCGGGCTATGCCTCCACCAACCTGCCCTTCCTCGTCTACCAGAAGGCGCTCCTGGAGTTCAAAATCGGTCAGGCATCCGCCGGTGGCGTGATCGCCGTCATTCTCGCCAACATCGTTGCCTTCTTCGCCATGCGCGCCGTCGGCAAGAACCTGGACAAATAGGGAGGACAAGATGGCACGCGCAGTCACCACCCAGCACAAGACCATCGCCACGGCCGCGGCCTGGATCGTCGCCCTGCTGATCTTCTTTCCGATCCTTTATACGATCATCACCTCGTTCAAGTCGGAGCAGGAGGCGATCCAGGGCTTCAACCTGATCCCGTCGGGCACGACAGAGAGCTATGCCGAGGTGCAGGCGCAGAGCGGCTATTTCAAGTTCTTCCTGAACTCGGTGATCCTGTCGGTCGGCTCGACCATCCTGGCGTTGCTGGTCGCCATCCCGGCCGCCTGGTCGATGGCGTTCTCGCCGACCAAGCGCACCAAGGACATCCTGATGTGGATGCTCTCCACCAAGATGATGCCGGCCGTCGCGGTGCTGTTCCCGATCTACCTGATCTTCCGTGACACCGGTCTGCTCGACAGCCGCATCGGCCTCACCGTCATGCTGATGCTGATCAACCTGCCGATCGTCGTCTGGATGCTCTACACCTACTTCCGCGAGATTCCGGGCGAGATCCTGGAGGCGGCGCGCATGGACGGCGCCTCGCTGTGGAACGAGATCATCTATGTGCTGACGCCGATGGCGGTTCCCGGCATCGCCTCGACCATGCTCCTGAACATCATCCTGGCCTGGAACGAGGCGTTCTGGACCATCCGGCTCACCACCACCAATGCGGCGCCGCTGACGGCCTTCATCAGCTCCTTCTCCAGTCCGCAGGGCCTGTTCTGGGCAAAGCTGTCGGCGGCCTCGACGCTGGCGATCGCGCCGATCTTGATCATGGGCTGGTTCAGCCAGAAGCAGCTGGTGCGCGGCCTCACCTTTGGCGCCGTGAAGTAAGAGCGCCCAAGCGGCGGACGACGAAGACCATCCCCGGGAGGAAACCATGGGAAACATCACGCTCAAGAACGTCTCCAAGTCCTTCGGGTCGACGACGATCATTCCGAACATCGACCTCAACATCGAGGACGGCGAGTTCGTGGTGTTCGTCGGTCCCTCGGGTTGCGGCAAGTCGACCCTGCTTCGGTTGATTGCCGGATTGGAGGACACAAGCGGCGGCACCATCTTGATCGATGGCCGTGACGTCACCCGCGAGGCCCCGGCCAAGCGCAAGCTCGCCATGGTGTTCCAGTCCTACGCGCTCTACCCGCATATGACGGTCGCCAAGAACATCGCCTTCCCGCTGAAGATGGCCGGCGAGGATCAGGCGACCATCGACAAGAAGGTGAAGGACGCCGCGCGTGTGCTCAACCTCACCAACTATCTCGAGCGCCGCCCCGGCCAGCTCTCCGGCGGCCAGCGCCAGCGCGTCGCCATCGGCCGCGCCATCGTGCGCCAGCCCTCGGCCTTCCTGTTCGACGAGCCGCTGTCCAACCTCGACGCGGCCCTTCGCGGCACCATGCGGCTCGAGATCAGCGAGCTGCACCATCAGCTGAAGACGACGATGATCTACGTCACTCACGACCAGGTCGAGGCCATGACCATGGCCGACAAGATCGTCGTGCTCAATGCCGGCAACATCGAGCAGGTCGGCTCGCCGATGGAACTCTACAAGACGCCGAAGAACCTGTTCGTCGCCGGCTTCATCGGCTCGCCCAAGATGAACATGATCGAAGGCGCGCCGGCGGAGAAATACGGCGCCAAGACCATCGGCATCCGGCCAGAGCATCTGAACATCTCGACCTCGGCCGGCGACTGGAAGGCGACGGTGGGCGTTGCCGAGCATCTCGGCTCCGACACGTTCCTGCATGTCCAGACGGACGGCATCGGCACGATCAATGTCCGCGCCGACGGCGAGGTGGCGGTCAAGCATGGCGATACCGTCTACCTGACGCCGGACAAGACCAAGCTCCATCGCTTCGGCGCCGACGGCAAGGCGCTGGCCCAGTGAGGACGGGACGGTGAGGCTGAAAGGCAAATCGGCGCTGATCACCGGATCGGCACGCGGCATCGGCAGAGCCTTCGCCGAGGCCTATGCGCGCGAAGGCGCGACGGTGGCGATCGCCGACATCGACCTGGAAGCGGCGCAAGCGACGGCCAAAGCCATCGGTTCCGCCGCTTACGCTGTCCGGCTCGACGTCACCGACCAATCCTCGATCGAGGCGGCGGTGAAGACGGTCGAGGCGAAGGCCGGTGGTGTCGACGTGCTGGTCAACAACGCGGCGATCTTCGACCTCGCGCCGATCGTCGAGATAACCAAGGCGAGCTACGAAAAGCTGTTCGCGGTCAACGTCGCCGGCACGCTCTTCATGCTGCAGGCGGCCGCCCGTTCGATGATCGCGCGTGGCAAGGGCGGCAGGATCATCAACATGGCGAGCCAGGCCGGCCGGCGCGGCGAGCCGCTGGTCGCGGTCTACTGCGCCACCAAGGCCGCCGTCATCTCGCTGACGCAATCGGCCGGGCTCGACCTCATCAAGCATCGCATCAACGTCAACGGCATCGCGCCGGGCGTCGTCGACAGCGACATGTGGGACCAGGTCGATGCGCTCTTCGCCAAATATGAGAACCGGCCGAAGGGCGAGAAGAAGCGATTGGTTGGCGAAGGCGTGCCTTACGGACGCATGGGCAAGCCCGAGGATCTCGCCGGCATGGCGGTTTTCCTCGCCAGCGACGAGGCCGAATACATTGTCGCCCAGACCTACAATGTCGATGGCGGACAATGGATGAGTTGACGGGGATGGGTTGAGGGGGAAGGCGCTTCTCTTCTTTCCTCCGGAGAAGACGCCGCGGGGCAGGTGAGGGGCGGCATACTGGAACACCAGGTGTTGCCCCTCATCCTCGCTCTCCCGAAGGAGGCGCAAACAGTCGGGCTGCAGATCGGCCAAAGGGTAAATGAGATGACCGTGAAACTCTCCTCCTCCAACCTCGCCAGGCTGCTGGCAAAGGTCGCCGGCCCGAAATATGACCGCTCCGCCTTGAAGGCCGGCATCGTCCATTTCGGCGTCGGCAACTTCCACCGCTCGCACCAGGCGGTCTATCTCGACGACCTGTTCGGCACCGGCGAGGGTCATGACTGGGCGCTGATCGGCGCCGGCGTGTTCGAGGGCGAGAAGATCGGCCGCGCCAAGCTGCAGGAGCAGGACTGGCTGACCACAGTGGTCGAGCAGGACCAGGGCCATATGAGCGCCCGCGTCACCGGCGCCATGATCGATTTCCTCACGCCCGGCGATGCGGCCGCCATCATTGAGCGGCTTGCCGATCCGGCGATCAAGATCGTCTCGCTGACCATCACCGAGGGCGGCTATTTCATCGATCCGGCTTCCGGCAAGTTCAACCCGGCCCATCCCGACATCGTCGCCGACGCGCAGCCGGGTGCTACGCCTAAGACCGTGTTCGGCATCATCCTTGCCGGCCTGCTGCGCCGGCGCGCCGACGGCATCGTGCCGTTCACCGTCATGTCCTGCGACAACATCCCCCACAACGGCCATGTCACCTCCGACGGCGTGATCGGCCTCGCCCGGCTGATCGACGAGGACCTTGCCAAATGGGTGGAGGACCAGGTCGCCTTTCCGAATGGCATGGTCGACCGCATCACGCCGGCCACCAGCGACCGCGAGCGCAAGATCCTCGCCGACGATTTCGGCCTGGAGGACAATTGGCCGGTGTTCTGCGAGCCGTTCAAGCAATGGGTGCTGGAGGACCATTTCACCGCCGGCCGCCCGGCGCTGGAGAAGGTCGGCGTGCAATTCGTCAAGGATGTCTCGCCTTACGAGCTGATGAAGATACGCATCCTCAATGGCGGCCACGCCACGATCGCCTATCCAGCCGGGCTGATGGACATCCATTTCGTCCATGAAGGCATGCAGGAGCCGCTGGTGCGCGCCTTCCTCTCGAAGCTCGAGCATGACGAGATCATCCCGACCGTGCCGCCCGTGCCCAACACCGATCTGGAGGACTACTACCAGCTCATCGAGCGCCGCTTCTCCAATCCCAAGATCGGCGACACCATCCGCCGGCTTTGCCTCGACGGCTCCAACCGCCAGCCGAAATTCATCATCCCGACGATCGCCGACCGGCTGAAGGCAGGCAAGGGCGTCGCCGGTCTTGCGCTGGAATCGGCGCTCTGGTGCCGCTACTGTTTCGGCACCACCGACAGCGGCGCCGTCATCGAGCCGAACGACCCAAGCTGGGACCGCATGCAGGCGACCGCCAAGGCGGCTAAGGACGATCCGAAGGCCTGGCTGGCGATGGAGGACATCTATGGCGATGTCGGCCGCTCGCCCGTCTTTGCCGAGGCCTTCGCCCACGCCTTGAAGGTGCTGTGGGCGGACGGCGCGCGCGAAACCCTGACGCGCTATCTCGCCGGAAAGCTTTGACGCTCGACTGGAAGCATCCGCCATGACGCCTGAGCTGGTCATCTTCGACTGTGACGGCGTCCTGGTCGACAGCGAGGCGCTTTCGGTCTCGGCGCTGCTCGGCATGATCGAGCTCGCCGGCGGCACGGTGAGCGAGGACGCCGCCTACGAGCATTTCCTCGGCAAGAGCATGAAAAGCGTGCGCGAGATCCTCGGCCAAGAGTTCGGGCTTGAGATCAGCGACCAGCATCTGACCGCGATGCGCGTCGACCTGATGCGCAAATTCCGCGAGGAATTGAAGCCGATCCCAGGCATCAAGGACGTGCTGCCGAAGCTCGGCCTGCCTTGCTGCGTCGCCTCGTCCGGCACGCTGGAGCGCATCCGCTACGCCCTCGACGTCACCGGCCTGCTTCCCTTGCTGGACCCGCATCTCTTCAGCGCCACCATGGTCAAGCGCGGCAAGCCGGCGCCAGATCTGTTCCTGCACGCCGCCGCAGCCATGCAGGCGCATCCGCGCAACTGCCTGGTCATCGAGGATAGCCCCGCCGGCGTTGCCGCGGCCCGCGCGGCGGGCATGCGCGTTTTTGCCTTCACCGGCGGCTCGCATGCGTCCAATCCGGCCCTCAAGGCGCGGCTTGCGTCGACGGAGCCTGACTTTATATTCGCTGACATGCTGCAATTGCCCGATCTGATTGCAGGCCTGGGAGCGAGAGAAAAAGCATCTTGACGAAGACTTTCGTTTGCGCGGTCGATGTCGGCACCGGGAGCGCTCGCGCGGGCATTCTCGACTCTGAAGGCAACCTGCTCGGCCGCGCCGATCATCCGATCGCCATGCACCAGCCCAAGCCCGATCATGCCGAGCATGATTCGGAAGATATCTGGTCGGCGGTGTGCAAATCCGTGCGGTCGGCTCTCGACAAATCCGGCGTCGCCGCCGGCGATATCGCGGGCATCTCTTTCGACGCCACCTGCTCGCTGGTCGCGCGCGACAGGCAGGGCGATCAGATCAGCGTTTCGGTCACCGGCGAGAAGCGCTGGGACACGCTTGTGTGGCTCGATCATCGCGCCATCGCCGAGGCTGATGAATGCACGGCGAGCGGTCACACCGTGCTGGATTATATCGGCGGCGTGATGTCGCCTGAGATGGAAACGCCGAAGCTGATGTGGCTGAAGCGTCATCTGCCGAACGCATGGAATGAAGCCGGCTATCTATTCGACCTTGCCGATTTCCTGACCTGGAAGGCATCGGGCTCGCTCGCCCGCTCGCAATGCACGCTGACGGCGAAGTGGACCTATCTCGCGCATGAGGAAAAAAGCTGGCGGCGCGATTTCTTCGATCTCGTCGGCCTTAGCGATCTCTTCGAGCATGGCAATTTGCCGGAAAAGGCTAGCCCGGTCGGCGCCGATATCGGCCCGCTGAAGGCAAAAGCCGCCGCCGAGCTCGGCCTGACCGAGAAATGCCGGGTCGGAGCCGGTGTCATCGATGCCTATGCCGGCGCGCTGGGCGTGCTGGGCGGCTTTGCCGGCGACGAGAAGAACATCAGCCGGCATCTGGCGCTGATTGCCGGCACATCGTCCTGCGTCATGGCGATGTCGCTCGACCCGCAGCCCTTCGCCGGGGTGTGGGGGCCGTATTACGGTGCGGCATTGCCGACGCTATGGCTGTCGGAAGGCGGCCAGTCGGCCACCGGCGCGCTGCTCGATCACATCATCCGCTGGCATGGCGCCGGCGGCGAGCCGGACGCGGCCATGCATATGAAGATCGCCAGGCGCGTCGCCGAGCTGCGCGTCGAGGACGGCGATGCGCTGGCCGCAAGGCTGCATGTGCTGCCGGATTTCCACGGCAACCGCTCGCCGCTCGCCGACCCGCATGCCGTCGGCGTCATCAGCGGCCTGACGCTCGATTCCTCCTTCGACAGCCTGTGCAAGCTCTACTGGCGCACCGCTGTCGGCATCGCGCTCGGCGTGCGCCATGTGCTCGAGGCGCTGAACGAGAACGGCTATCTGATCGACACGCTGCATGTCACCGGCGGCCACACCAAGAACCCGCTTTTGATGGAGCTCTACGCCGACGCCACCGGCTGCACGGTGGTCGAGCCGCTGGCCGACGAGGCGGTCCTGCTCGGCACCGGCATGGTGGCGGCGACCGCCGCCGGGCTCTATCCCGACCTCAACGCCGCCTGTGTCGCCATGCAGCAGGGCGGCCGGACGCGCGCGCCCAACAAGGAAGCCGGCGCCCGCTTCGACCGCGACTACCGGATCTTCCTCGAAATGCACCGCCATCGGCAGGCGCTCGACGCGATTGGGTAGAGCGTTCTCTCGCCGTCTTATTGCCGGCGCAGCGACTTGCCGGTCCCCGCGTCGAACAGATGGATGCTCTCCTCATCGAAGCTGTAGCGCACCGGCGCGCGCAATTCCGGGCATTCGCGGGCCGGCACGAGCGCGCTGATCTCCTTGCCGCCCGAGCCGAACGTTACCAGCGCGTCATTGCCGTGGAATTCGATGAGGTCGGCGGTGCCTTGCAAAAGGTTTCCCGTGCCGGCTTCGGCCGTCTTCAGATCCGGAGGCCGGATGCCGAGCACCACGCGATCGCCATGCTGCAGATGGAAGCCGCTGCCTTCCAGCGACAGCACCGTCCCTGCGCCGGTCAGTGTCCAGCCATCCCCTTTCGTGCCGACCGTGGCCTCGATGAAATTCATGTTCGGCGTGCCGATGAAGCCAGCCACGAACTGGTTGTCGGGGCGCCGATAGATTTCGGCCGGCGAGCCGATCTGCTCGATCACGCCGTCCTTCAGAAGCACGATGCGGTCGGCCAAAGTCATCGCTTCGAGCTGGTCGTGCGTGACATAGACGGTGGTGGTCTTCAGCGACTGGTGCAGCCTGGCGATCTCGACGCGCATATGGTTGCGCAGCTTGGCGTCGAGATTGGAGAGCGGCTCGTCGAAGAGAAAAACTTTCGGCGTCTTGATCATGGCGCGCGCGATCGCCACGCGCTGCTGCTGGCCGCCGGACAACTCGGTCGGCTTGCGGCCGAGATAGGGTTCGAGGCCGAGTGTTTTGGAGACCGCCTCCACCCGCTTCCTGATCTCGGCCGCCGGCACCTTCTGCCGCTTCAATCCGAAGGCGATGTTGTCGAAGATCTTCATGTGCGGATAGAGCGCATAGTTCTGGAACACCATGGCGATGCCGCGGTCGCCCGGCTCGAGATCGTTCACCACCTTGCCGCCGATCGACACCTCGCCGCCGCTGATGTCCTCCAGTCCCGCCAGCATCCTCAGCAGCGTGGACTTGCCGCAGCCGGACGGGCCGAGGAACACGACGAACTCATGCTCCTCGATCGCGAGGTTGAGATCGCGGATAACGGTCGTGGAGCCGTAGGCCTTGTCGACATGGGAGCAAACGATCGCGGACATCTTTATCCCTTCTCGCCGGTCAGCAGGATCTGCAGCTTGACGTCCTGCGGCTTGCCTTGCGCGGCGCGCTCGAACGCCTTGATGCTCTCGGAAAAATCATAGGTGCCGGTGATCAGCGGCTTGAGGTCGACCTTGCCGGAGGCGATGAGCTGCAGGGCGCGGTCGAAGATGTTGGCATAGCGGAACACGGTCTCGATGCGCACTTCCTTGGAGATCGCCGCCGGCACGTTGAGCTCGACCGTTTCCACCGGCAGGCCGACCAGCACCACCGCGCCGCCCGGCCGCACGATGTCGAACAGGTTCGCGAAGGCCTTCGGGCTGCCGCTCGCCTCGAACACGATATCGGCGCCCCAATTGTCGGTCGCAGCTCGCACCGCATCGACCAGCGATTGCTTGCCGATATCGACCGGCTCGATTCCGGCGTATTGCGCGGCGATCTCCAGCTTCGGGGCGGAGAAATCGGAGATCAGCACCTTGGAGCAGCCGCCCGCCAGCGCCGCGAGCGCGATCATGATGCCGATCGGGCCGCAGCCGACGACGACGGCGACGTCGCCCGGCACGATGCGGGCGCGCGCCGCCGCCTGCATGCCGATGGCGAAGGGCTCAACCATCGCGCCCTCGGCGAAGGAGACATTGTCCGGAAGCTTGTAGGTGAAGGCGGCCGGATGCACGGCATAGGGCGCGAGCACGCCATGCACCGGCGGCGTCGCCCAGAAGCGGACGTCCGGGTCGACATTGTAGATGCCGAGCTTCGTCGCGCGCGAGGAAAGGTTCGGCACGCCGGGTTCCATGCAGACGCGGTCGCCGATCTTCAGGTTCGTGACATTGGCGCCGACCTGGACGATCGTGCCCGCGGCCTCATGGCCGAGCACCATCGGCTGGCGCACGATATAGCTGCCGATGGCGCCATGCGTGTAATAGTGCACGTCGCTGCCGCAGACGCCGACCGTGTGGATGGCGATCCTGACGTCGTCCGGTCCGACGTCTTGCGGCAACGCGATCTCGCGCAGCGACAGTTCGCCTTTTTTCTCAAGCACCAGTGCCCGCATCGAATATCCTCACTTCAACTTTTCTTTTGCCGGAAAACGGAATTCAGGAAGCCGCTCAGCACGCCGAGGAAAAGCAGCGGCGGCAGCGACAGGAGCACGACCGAGGCGTTGAGGATGCCCCAGGGCACGTTCATGCCTTGCTGCGACAGCTCGGACGCCACGATCGGCAGCGTCTTGGCGTTGGAGCTCGACAGCATCAGCGCGATCAGGAACTCATTCCAGACCAGCACGAAGCTGAAGGCGATGGCGCCTATGAGCGAGCGCGCAGCGACAGGAAGCGCGATCCGCCAGAACACGGAATAGGCGCCGTAGCCGTCGACGAAGGCCGCCTCCTCGATCTCTTTCGGCACGCCCTGGAAAGCCGGAATGGCCAGCCACATGATCACCGAGATGGTCAGCAGCGAATAAGTGACGATCAGCGCCGGCAAAGTGTCGTAGAGTCCGACCTGCAGCCAGATCACCATCAGCGGGATCGCCACTGCCACCGGTGGCAGGAAGCGCAGCGACAGCACGAAGAACTGGATGTCGCCGGCAAAGCGGTTCGGGTAGCGCGCCACCGCGTAGGCCGCCGGCAAGCCGAGCAGGATGCCGATCAACACCGCCGCGCCGCAGGCGACCGCGGAGTTGTAGAGCCCGGTCAGCACGCTGTCGCGGCCGAGGATGTAGCTGATGTTGGCGAGCGTCGGCGTGAAGATCACCTTCGGCACGCGCGTGATGATGTCGACATTGTTCTTCAGCGCGTTGAGCGCCGTCCACAGAAGCGGGAACACGGCCAGGAATCCGGCCAGCGCCAGTATGGCCTTGGCGATCAGGCGGCCCGGTCTCATCCGATATTGCTTCATGCCTGCACCCGCTTCCACAGCATGGTGAAGGTGATGACCGTCGCGATCATCATCAGCACCGCCATTGCCGAAGCGTAGGAGACCTTGCCGGACTCGATGAAGCCCTGCGAGAAGGCGTACATGTCGAGCGTCTCGGTCGCGACGCCGGGCCCGCCGCGCGTCATCACATAGATCAGGTCGAAGGAACGCAGCGACTCGATCATCTTGACGAACATCAGGCTGATCAGCGGCGCCTTCAGCATCGGTAGAGTGACATAGGCATGGATCTGCCAGCGCTTGACGTGGTCGAGCCTGGCCGCTTCGATCGGCTGCGGCGGCAGGGTTTCAAGCAGCTTCAGCACGATGACGGCGAAGAACAGCCCCCACTGCCAGACGTCGACCGAAGCGACGGCGAACAGCGCGGTACCGGGCTTGGACAGCGGATCGAAGATCAGCCCGCCGGTGACCAGCCGGTAGGGATAGGTGGCGATGCCGTAAAGCGGGTGGTACGCGAACTTCCAGACGAAGGCGGCCGAGACGCGCGGCAAAAGCACCGGGATGATGAACAGGAGGCAATAGAAATTGCGGAGGCGTGGGCCGGCGACCTCGAACATCAGGACGCCCAGCCCGATCGCCACCACCATCGTCGCTATGACGGTTACGATCTCCCATTTCACCGAAACCCAGACGGCGTTGAGGAAGCGGCGGTCGAGGAAGAGATCGGCGAAGTTCGAGAACCACACCCAGGAATAGCCGGTCGAGCTCAGCTCGCGGTTCTGCAAGGCGATGACGATGGCGTAGAGCGTCGGCACCATCGACAGCACCAGAAGGATGGCTAAGGTCGGAACCAGAAATGTGACCGGCAGGGAAGAGCGTCGGCGCATTGCCTATCCTCGGGTGTATTGGGGTCGCAGGTAATGAAACCCGCGGCGCGGATCCCGGCATTCCGACGAATGCCGTGGACCGCGCGCCGCGGGCGGGAGGAACTACTTCTTCTTCACCAACTCGTTGGCATAGGCCTCGAGCTCGTTGAGGCCGCCCTTGATGTCGGTGCGGGTGCCCGTGACCAACTCCTCCAGGATGATGCCCCAGCGGTCACCGAGGTCCGGCCAGCGCGGATCCTGCCAGAAGTTCACCGCAGTGACCTTGCCGGTATCGGCCAGCGCCTTGCCGAGATCGGCGCCGTAGATGTCGGCGAATTCCTTGCTGGAGAGCACGCTGGTGCGGTTGAGCTCGCCGAACTGATGCGCGTCGAGCCGGCGCTTCTCGTTCTCCTTGGACGTCGCCCAGGCGATGAACAGGCCAGCGCATTTCTTCGCGGCGTCATCGGCATTGGCCCTGGTGCCGATGGCAAGCCCATGGCCGTAGCCGCCGCCTGGCAGCGGCGAGGGCGGCGGCAGGAAGCCGACCTTGCCGACCACCTGCGAGGTCTTCGGGTCCACCGCCATGCCCGACAGCGGCGTCGATTCGACGAGGATGGCGACCTGGCCGGAGAGGAAGGCGCCGGTCGATTCATCCCAGCTGCCGGTCTGCGTGCCGGGAGCCGAGTCCTTGAACAGCTTGAGATAGGTCTCCGTCGCCTTCACGGCGGCGTCCGAATTGAAAGCCGGCTTGTCGCCGTCGAACCACTTGCCGCCATAGGCCTTGAAGAACGGCATCCAGCGCCAGACATTGGCGCCTGAGCCGCGCGCGCCGCGGAGCGCAATGCCGTACATGCCCTTGTCGGGATCGTTCAGCTTCGCCACATCGGCGATCAACTCGTCCAGCGTCTTCGGCGGCTGGATGCCGGCGGCCTCCAGCACGTCCTTGCGATAGACCATCAGGTCGCCGCCGCCGGTCAGCGGCGCGAACCAGACCTTGCCGTCATAGGTGGCGACCTTCTGGCGGCCCGGATCGAAATCGGCGTAGTCATAGTCAGCCGGATAATAATCGGTCAGCGGCACGATCCAGCCCGAGGAGGCGAACAGTGCCACATTGGCCTCGTCGACATAGTAGACGTTGTAATTGCCGACGGTGGAAGCATCGGCGCGCGACTTGGCGCGGCGGTCATTCTCGTTCAGGTAATCGATCTGGAACGAGGCGCCGGAGAGCTTCTTGAACTCGTCCTTGGAGTCCTCCAGAAGCGTCAGCCCGTCGCGCGGCTGCGCCAGCACCTTGACCGGAGCCGAGCAGACCGGCGCCTGGGCAAGTGCTGCGGTTGATACGGAAGCTGTAAGCACGAACGCTGCGCCGAGGCTGGCAGCGAGCCGAGTTGAATTCATTGGTTTTTCTCCTCCAGGAACACTCGCGGAAGCGGCAAGCCCTCGGGCTCAGCGACCCTCACCGTCGCCCTTGTGACCTTCCACCCGTCGCCAAAATGAGCAGTTGGCGAGGGCGAGACTAGAAGCCCCGTTGCGGCAGATCTGTACTTTTATGCATTGTGCGACGCAAAAAATGGCACCGGCAGAGTCTGCCCGTCACACGAGTATCAGTGCTGTCGAAGTGGTCGTATCTCGGCTGTATTACGCCCTCATCGTCAGCCGCTGCCGCGACAGCTTGCGATAGGATGACGGCGTCATCTTGTGCTTGCGCAGGAAGGCGCGGTTGAAGTTCGAGATGTTCATGTAGCCGACCTGGAAGCAGATGTCGGTGATCGGGATATCGGTGTCGGCGAGCAGCTTGCAGGCCTGCCAGAGTCTGAGCTTGGCGACGTGGTCGCTGAAGGAGTTGCCGGTGTTCTTCTGGAAGAAGCGGGAAAAACTGCTTTCGCTCATGCCGGCCAATGCCGCGACGTCCGGCAGCTTCAGGTCCTCGGCGAAATGCTGGAACAGGTATGTCAGCGAGCGCTGCACGATATCCAGCGACTCCGCGTCGAGAAGCGGGGAGAAGTCCGGCGACGACAAAAGCGCGTATTCGTCGGTGGTGGCCAGAAGATCGAGCAGCTCGAGGAACATGCGGAACCTTGCCAGCCCATGCACCTCGCCCATCCGTTCCATCAGCGCGGCGCCGTCGAGCGCCGTCTGGCCGTGGAAGACCATGCCACGCAGCGAGCGTTCCAGGAACGGCTCCAGCTCGCGCAGCTCCGGCAGCAGTCCGGAAGAGCCGCGCAGCCGCTCCGGATCGAACTGCAGCACGATATCGCGGCCTTCGATCAGCTCGCCGGGCTGCACCGCCGTCACCCAGTCATGCGGCAGCCCGCCGCCGACGATGGTCAGGTAGCCCGGCCCGAATTCGCCGATATGATCGCCGACCAGCACCACGCCGGACGATTTCCTGAGCAGATGGATCTCGTATTCCGGATGGAAATTCCAGACGTTGCGCTCCCACGGATAGTCGTCCAGCCGCCACAGGAAACTCTCGCTCGCCTCCGTCACGATATGCTCGAAGGCGGGCGCCGTGCGCGGGATCGTGGCTGTGTTCTTTCTGCGCCTGAACGGCATCATTCCTCCCGGCATGGCAGCCGGCTGTCCGTATCAGCGCTTTTCGTAGCAGGCCAGCTTCGGCAAGTGAACGAGTCGCTGGTCCCGAAGCCGGCCGGTCCGGTGGACGATTAGGCTTTCACCACCCGGTCGCAGACGATGCCGTTGCGCTGCATGGCGTTGCGCGTGTCGATGATCAGGCGTGAATGGTTGGCCAGCAGCCCATAGTCGACCCCGTCGTGATCGGTGACGATGACGACGGCGTCATAGGCAGCGATCGAGTCGCGGTTGAGGCGGATGCAATCCTTGCCGGCCAGCGTCGGGTGCTTGCGCGTCTTCGGTATGCGCGCGACGTGAGGGTCGTGATAGGCGATGTCGGCGGCACGCGTTTCGAGCAGCTCGATCAGCTTCAGCGCCGGGCTTTCGCGCACGTCGGCGACATTCTTCTTGTAGGCGACACCGACGATCAGGATCGCTGCCTGGCTCAAGGGCAGGCCAAGCTGCGTGTCGAGGGCTTCCGAGAGCTTCGACATGACGTAGTGCGGCATGGAGACGTTGATCTCGCCGGCAAGCTCGATGAACTTCGTCGACACTTCGAACTCGCGCGACTTCCAGGTCAGGTAGAACGGATCGATCGGGATGCAATGGCCGCCGAGCCCCGGACCGGGATAGAACGGCATATAGCCGAAAGGCTTCGTCTTTGCCGCCTCGATGACTTCCCAGATGTCTATCCCCATTGCGGAATAGATGACCTTGAGCTCGTTGACCAAGGCGATGTTGACGGCGCGGAAGATGTTTTCCGTCAGCTTCACAACTTCGGCCACCTTGATGCTCGAGACCGGCACGACCTTCTCGACGATCGCCCCATAGAACAGCGCCACCAGTTTCGCGGCGACCGGCCCGTCGCCGGCGACAACCTTCGGAATGGTGGCGGTTTCGAAGCCGATGCTGCCCGGGTCCTCGCGCTCGGGCGAATAGCCGAGGAAGAATTCCCTGCCGGATCTCAAGCCCGTCGCTTCCAGTATGGGCTTCATCACCTCGTCGGTCGTCCCGGGATAGGTGGTCGATTCCAGCACGACCAGCTGATGCTTGCGCAGACGGGCCGCGATGGCGCGCGTCGTTCCCTCCACGAAGGAAAGGTCGGGTTCGCGTTGCTTCGTCAGCGGCGTCGGGACGCAAATGGATATGACATCGCATTCCTCAAGGGCCGCGAAGTCCGCTGTCGCCTGGAAAGACTTGCGCGCGCTGAGGTCCTGCAGCGCCTCGTCGGTCACGGCACCGATATAGGACCGCCCAGCCTTCAGCCTCTCGATCTTGCTGCTGTCTATGTCGAAGCCGATCACCCGGAAGCCGGCCCGCGCTGCGGCCGCGGCAAGCGGCAGGCCGACATAGCCAAGTCCGATGACGCCGATCGTGGCTGTCCGGGATTCGAGTCTTGCGTGAAGCGTCCCGCCGCGAGTCTGCTCGACCAAAGTCATCGTTGCCTCCTCAGCGGCGCTGTTTCGGAATCGGCGCCGCATTGCAATGACGTGGATTCCGACGGAACAGGGCTTCTGTAGCCGGCGTCATAACCACAAATTGTCGTGGAGCGCTCTGCAACTCTTATGCCAGGTGAGTCGCTTGCGCACCTGAGCTTTGCGTGGAGCGGCGAAAGCAAGCCGGCGGATCAAGATTCGGCGGATTGTCAAGCGCGCGGCTTGTGCCGGTTTTGCACGCAGTCGTGCCATTTTAGGCCATGTTAAAACAGGGTGTTGAAAAAAGGCAATGATTACAACGTGGTAATTAACCACTGTTGTTTATCATATTATTAACTATCAGTTGCTTTGCCTGGGGAAATCCTTGTTTCATGCAGGAGGGCGCACGAGGAGGGAGTGCGGCTTTCTTCTTCTGCAGGCGAGGATTGTCGCTCGATGAGCATGAACAGCAACGAAGTCAGATGCCTTATCGCGGGAGGCGCGGGGTGTCTTGGGACCAACCTGGCCCGTCGCCTTCTCGATCAGGGCGCGCATGTCGATGTCGTCGACAATCTCTCCACCGGTCGCCAGGCGAATGTCGACCGGTTGTCGCGCCACCCGAACTTCGATTTCATCAAGATGGATGTCGCCGATCCCGCAATCTGCCGGCGGTTGCAGCGTCGCCGTTACAGCCATGTCTATAACCTGGCCTGTCCCACGGGCGTCCCCAACATCAAGCGGCTGGGCGAGCAGATGCTCATGGCCTCGTCCGCGGGAACGCTGAACCTGTTGAAGATCGCGCGCAGGTGCAAGGCCAAATATCTGTTTGCCAGCACCGCCGAGGCTTACGGCGATCCGGACGTCTTCCCGCAGCCCGAGACCTATGTCGGGCGTGTCGATCCCGTCGGGCCGCGCAGCCCCTACGAGGAAGGCAAGCGCTTCGGCGAGGCGTTGACCCGGTTCTGGGGCGGCAAATATGGTCTCGAGGTGCGCATCGTGCGCATTTTCAACACCTATGGTCCTGCCATGTCGCCCAGGGACCAGCGTGTCATCCCGCAGATGTTGACCCGCCTCATCGCCGGCCAGCCCGTGCCGATCTATGGCGACGGGACGCAGACGCGAAGCTTTCTCCACGTCGACGATCTGGTGAACGGACTTCTCACCGTCATCGAGAAAGGCGACAGCGGCGAGGTCTACAATGTCGGCGGCGACCAACAGATCACCGTCCGTGACCTCTTCACCACGGTGAAGAAGGCGACCGGCCTCGCGGGCGAAGCAGTCTTCCGCGACCATTTCATCGAGGATCACCGCGGCCGCTGGCCGGATACGACCAAGCTTCGAGCCCTCGGCTGGCGGCCGAGCATCTCGTTGGAAGCAGGCATCCGCGAGAGCTATCAGGACCTGCTTCGCTCGCTGGGCGTCAAGCCGGCTTGCCCGGCCTTCTTGGCGCATGGCAAGACCGACCGCGCGCCGGTCCAGGGCGATGCGCCGCAACTCGCTTAGCCATGAGCGCGACGGCCGTCCTCAATGTGACCATGATGTTGCTCAGCGCGTCGCTGGGCTTCAACATCGCGTTCTGGTGCGCGGTCGGGCTGTTGCGCTTCGTCACCGAGCTCGGCAGCCGCAAGAGTGCCGCTGCTCCTCGCGCCATCAGGGTCGCCGATGTCGCGGTCGTCATCCCCGCGCATAATGAAGAGATAGCGCTTCCCAAATGCATTGCCGCCCTCAAGGCGATCATCCCGGCCCGGCAGATCTATGTCGCCAGCGACGGATCGAAGGACGCCACGGTTTCCATCGCCCGAAGCCTGGGCTGCAGGGCCCTCGATATCCGGCCCAACGGGGGCAAGGCCAAGGCCATAGATCGGGCCATCAAGCACTATCGCCTTTGCGAGCGGTTCAAGGCCGTCCTGATCCAGGATGCCGACTCCGAAATCGACCCGCGCTATCTCGATTACGCTCTGCCGCTGTTCGACGATCCGGGCGTCTGCGTCGTCGCGGGCCACGTCCTGTCGCGCTGGCGCGACCAACGCCTGCCGAGGCTGGACATGCTCTTTGCCGCCTACAGGACACGCCTCTACAGGATCCTGCAGACGGCGTTCCAGTATGGCCAGTCCTGGAAATGGACCAGCGTGAGCTATATCGCGCCCGGCTTCGCCAGCATGTATCGCACCGAGGTCCTGACCCAGATCGACATCACCGCCCCGGGGCTCGTGATCGAGGACTTCAATATGACCTTCGAGGTGCAGCACAAGGGGCTGGGCCGCGTCGCCTATACGCCGAGAGCGCGGTGCTCGTCGGAAGATCCGTTCAAGCTCTCCGACTACCGCAAACAGGTGCAACGCTGGTATCTGGGCTTCTGGCAGACGGTGCGCCGGCACGGCGTCTGGCCAAGCCGCTTCTGGCTTTCGCTCGGCGGCTTGCTGGCGGAACTGCTCGTCATATCGATTTTCGCCCTCGCCCTGCCGCTGGCCGTCCTGGCGTATCTGGCAACCGGTTTTGAGGTGCCAGCGTTGTCGATCGGCCAATTGGCGATACGACCGGTCTCACCGCTCATTCTCCTCGCGCTGTTCCTCGCCGTCGACTATTCGCTTACCCTGGTGGTCGCGATCATCGAGCGGCGGCCGAGCCTGATGCTCTACGGCATCGCTTTCCCGGCGATCCGGCTTCTCGACGCCGCGCTTTTCCTGCGCGCCCTCGTCAAATCCTTTTCCGCGAAATCCGATGGCCGCTGGGTGAGCCCGGCGCGCTACGCGATTCCCGCCGCCGACAGGAGGCACTCATGAACATAACCCGACGCTCGGTTCTTCTCGGCGGTATCAGCATCCCGCTCTTGGCCGTCGCCGGCCGGGGTGTCGCCACGGCCGCGGCGCGCCTGCCCAATCCGCTGATCGTGACCGTTAGCGGCGTCGGCGCTCGCGCCGATACGGGCAAGCTCGAAGCCGTCGCAAACGCCTTCTCGTCCGCCGGTCTGCCGATCGTCATGACCATCAAGATGACAGGCGATCCCGGCGATATCCCGGGCTACAGCTCGGGCCTTGCCCAGTGGATCAGGCAGTCCGTGGAACGGGCGCCGAACGCCATCGAATTTGGAATCCATGCCACGGAGATCGCGCCGGCCGATCCTTATCTGCAGGCCCGGCAGGCCGGCGAGATGCAGGCCGCCTTCTCGCACATGATCAACGCGTTCGAGCGCTACAAGTCCAAGGCCGTCATCACCGCGCTGACGCTGACCACCAACCAGCCGCTGCAATCGCTTCAGGACGCGGCATCGATGCGGTCCGCCGGCATCCGAACCATCATCCGTCTCGCCGGCACGCAGGATGACAAGGTTAGCGCGCTGCCGACGGATGGGGGCTACTGGACAAGCGACACCGGCCTTGTGAACACTTTCGCCTCGGCGCGAACATCAGCCACATCCGGCAATGGGACGGCCGCGCTGACGGCGCCGGCCATGCTTGCGCAAAACATCACGGCTCTTGCCGCCGGCAGCGATCCCATTATCGTCGAAGTCCCCTTTGCGGCGCTGGCCGGTCTATCCAACACCGATGTGGCCGACTATGCGGCTGGCGTTGCCAGGGCGGTGTCCTCAGCCGCTTCGTCCGGCGCGGTGCGTGTCCTGTCCGCGCAAAAACTCTATGCGCAGAGCCGTGATACCAGGCGCTACGTTGTGGTCAGGGTGGACGACCTGCGGGTCGACATGGATACCGACCCGAGCCACATGGCCTTCGTCCGCGGCCTCATCGAAGCCGGCTATCCAGTCACCGACGCCATCATTCCGGCCCCCAGGACAGGCATGCTTTCCGCGGACGAGCGCTGCAAAGCCTATCTGCGTTCGATGTTCGCCGAGCGGCGGTTCGATATCGCGGGGCATGGCTGGCACCATACGCCGTCCGAACTGCTCGGAAATTCGCTCCAGAAGGATGTCGACCTCATCAGGGACTGCATGAGCGAGATCTACCGCACCACCGGCAAGCTGCCGCTGACCTATATTCCTCCGAACGACGATTTCGACGGCAACACGCTCGATGCCATAGCCGGCGCCGGGACGCCGATATTCGCCGCAGAGAAGGGCGACCTGCGCTGGTTCAGCGGGCTGGACAGACGTGGAATCCTGCATGTTTCCAACACCGTCAAGTTCGAAAGCGCCTGGACCGGCGACATCCCCTACTTCTCCGAGGAGCAGCTTTTCGATTATCTCGGCGCGGATAACGACGCGGTCTTCTGCATCCATCCGGACACCGCCACCACGCCGGAGAAAAAGCAGGTGATACGCGACTCCCTGGCGCGGATGTCGAGCGAGCCGGGCACGACGCTGGTCAATTTTGCCGAGTATTACAAAGCCGTCTGCCCTGCGATGCCGCAGGCGGAGCACATCAGGCAGGCGCGTGCGGATGTATCGGTGAAGGACTGGAGAAAGCCTGATCCCAATCAGGTCGAGGAGGACGCGCTGAGAGCCGACGCCGAACTTGCCTGGACCTATTTCGACTGGGGCGCCAAGAATTTCAACGACATGGCGCCCGCCACGGCGTGGGTCGAATTCGGCAAGCAGACCGGATATCCATTCACGACGATGTGGGATATCGGATCGAACATCCTGGCGGCGGTTTCGGCTCACCGCCTGCGCATCATCGACCAGCCGGCATTCGAGAAGATGATAAATCGCATTCTCGCATTCCTGGGCGAGGGCGATTTCAGCTTCGCCGGGGTGAAGCTGCCCAACACCGAGCGTCGGCTCAGCTCGAAGGGCGGCGAGCGCGATGGTTTCGACAGCGCCGATGTCGGACGCCTGCTGGTCGCGCTGAAGATTCTGGACAGCTACACGGCTGGCGCTTTCCCGGTGTTCAAGCTGGTGTCGCATTGGTCGTTCGGGCCAGTCCTAAAGGACGGCGAGATGCACGTGGTCAGCGACACCGGCAAGATTTCGTCGGTCCAGGAAAACAGCTACGCCGGCTATGCCGGCCGCGGATACAGCCTGTGGGGCGAGGCGATATCGCCGGTTTTCAGCACGCCGGATCCAAGCAACGACATGGACGCCGCTCTCGCGACAATCGCGGAAGTCCAGCGGCGCGGCCGCATCGCGACCGAGCCTCATGTCACCGAGGAGATCGAGCTGGGCGCATCATCGCATGGGCGTCTCATCGCCGATATCCTCTATGCCGCCCAGATCAAGCGCTTCCGGGATACAGGCATCCTGACCTGTGTTTCGGAGACCGCCATGGCCGGGCCGCCCTATTTCACCTACCAGGGCTACCAAGTGACCGACGACGGCGGCACGTTCCCGGTCGACACGTTGAAGACCTCCGCGCCCGATAAGGCGGCAAAGCTTTCCGACGCGCTGCGGCTGGTAAACTCCAAGGGCGCCTATCTGTGGCTCGCGGCGCGGCCGGGCGATTACGCGCAAAAGCTCGTAGCCTATGTCAGGGAGCGCGCCAGGATGAAGGGCATGGGTTTTTCCGCGGGTGTGTCCGAGCGGACCGGCAAGCGGATCGAAGTCACCGACATCAACACCAACGGCGTCATCCTGGAGTCCGTGGCATACATACTCAGCGGTCGCAAACCGCTGCTTGGGCAGGGAGAGGCCTGAACCCTGCCCAAGTCGCCGGTGGCGAGTCGCGCGCCGCCCGGCAGTCGGTGTTGCCGTAGAATGCCGTCGGGCGCCTGGTAGGCACGCGGCCGCCGCGGCGGGTTGCGTCGCCTGGATCAATCGCTACCAGGGCCTCCTCCCTTGCCAACATGTCGCATTTCGTTCACAAGGCGACGCAAATGGCGCCATTTTGCGCCGTTGTTGTGCGGCTTCCGGCCCTTTGGCCGACGCGCCGTGTTCTGAAAGAGCGAAACAATGTCTGCGATCGAAGCCGGCGCTCGCGCGCCGGAAAACCTTTGGCGTCAGGAAATCAGGGCGACGATCGCGCTCGCCTGGCCGATGGTGCTGACCAATCTCGGCCAGACCGCCATGACCGCGACCGACGTCATGATGATGGGCCGGCTCGGGCCTGATACGCTCGCCGCTGGCGCGCTCGGCTCCAACCTCTATTTCATGCCGCTGATCTTCGGCCTCGGCCTGATGCTGGCGACCTCGCCGATGATGGCGACCGAGCTCGGCCGGCATCGTCACTCCGTGCGCGACCTGCGCCGCACCGTGCGCCAGGGCCTTTGGCTGGCGATCCTGATCTCGATCCCGATCTGGATATTTCTTTCGCATGGCGAAGAGGTGCTTCTGGCCATGGGCCAGAAGCCGGATCTCGCGCATGAGGCAGGCATCTATCTGCACTGGCTGCAATGGGCGGTGCTGCCCTTCTACGGCTATATCGTGCTGCGCTCCTTCATCTCGGCCCTGGAGCGGCCGGGCTGGGCGCTGATCATCGTTTTCGTCGCGGTTGCATGCAACGCCTTCTTCAACTGGGTGTTCATGTTCGGCAATCTCGGCGTCAAGTCGATGGGTATCGCCGGTTCCGGCCTCGCCACCACTCTGTCCAGCACGCTGATGTTCGTCGGCCTGGCGGCGGTGGTGATCAAGGAGAAGAAGTTCCGCCGCTACCATTTGTTCGGCCGCTTCTGGCGTT
Organism: Mesorhizobium vachelliae; assembly: GCF_033977325.1. Classification (NCBI taxonomy): domain Bacteria; kingdom Pseudomonadati; phylum Pseudomonadota; class Alphaproteobacteria; order Hyphomicrobiales; family Phyllobacteriaceae; genus Mesorhizobium; species Mesorhizobium vachelliae. Next base: position 263,397 of record NZ_JAVIIR010000009.1, on the reverse strand, counting down.
CCGACTGGCAGCGCTTCCGCGGCCTGCTCAGGCTCGGCATGCCGATCGCCGGCATCCTCGCCTTCGAGGTGACGATCTTCAATGCGGCGGCTCTGCTGATGGGCCTGATCGACGCGGATTCGCTGGCCGCCCATGCCATCGCCATCCAGATCGCCTCGATCTCCTTCATGGTGCCGCTCGGCCTCAACCAGGCGGTCACGGTCCGGGTCGGCCTGGCGCATGGCGCCGGCAATCCGGAAGGCGTTTCGCGCGCCGGCTGGACCGCCTTCGTCATCGGCGTCTCGTTCATGGCGCTGATGGGTCTGGTGATGATTCTCTGGCCGCATGCGCTGATCAGCGCCTTCATCGATCTCGCCGATCCCAAGAACGCCAGGGTGATCACGCTTGCCGTGTCGTTCCTTGCCTTCGCAGCGCTGTTCCAGATTTTCGACGGCGCCCAGGCGGTCGCGGCCGGCATGCTGCGCGGCCTGCACGACACCAAGGTGCCGATGATCTATGCCGCGATCGGCTATTGGGGCGTCGGCCTGCCGCTCGGTGTGCTGCTCGCCTTCCACTTCGGCCTGAACGGCATCGGCATCTGGATCGGCCTGGCCTCGGGGCTGGCCGTGGTGGCGGCGCTGCTGCTGGCGCGGTGGCTCAGGCGCGACCGCATCGCGCCGGCGCTGTCCTTCGGGCATTGATCGACTAGGCTGCCGGTTCCAATCGGCAGTCTTTCGCCGGCTCAGCGAACTGCCGTACGCTCCAGCCGCCGCGCATATTGCGTCAGCGGGAAACACATGACGAAGAAGATCAGCGCTACCAGCCCGTAGACCTTGAACGGCTCGAAGGTCGCGTTGTTGATGGCGTTGGAGGTCCTGACCAGTTCCTCGAAGCCGATGATCGAGGTCAGCGCCGTGGATTTGATGAGCTGCACCAGGAAGCCGACGGTCGGCGCCCGCGTGATCGCGAAGGCCTGCGGCAGGATGATCAGCCGTAGTTCTTGCAGATAATGCAGCCCGAGGCTGGCGCCGGCATCCCATTGGCCGCGCGGCAGCGCGTCGACGCCGCTGCGCCAGATCTCGGCCAGATAGGCGCTGGCGAAGAAGGTCAGCCCAAGCGCCGCCGCCGTCCACGGTTCGATGCGCAGGCCGAGCATCGGCAGCCCGAAGAACATCAGGAAGAGCTGCATCAAAAGCGGCGTGCCCTGGAAGAGCGCGATATAACCAGAGGCGATCCGCTTCGCCCATTTGTTCTTGGCGATGCGGAAGAACAGCACCACCAGCCCGACCAGCGCGCCGCCGATGAAGGCAGCGAGCGACAAAAGCACCGTCCAACGGGCGGCAAGCAGAAGGTTGCGCAATATGTCCCAGAAGGTGAACTCGATCATGACACGCCCGCTCCGAGCGCCCGGCGTCCGCCGGCAACGAGGAGCCGACGCAGCCCCATCGACAGGCCGAGATAGACCATGGTCACGACGAAATAGGTCTCGAAGGCGCGGAAGGTGCGCGCTTGCAGCATGTCGGCTTCGTAGGTCAATTCGCGCACCGCGATCTGCGACACCACCGCCGATTCCAGCATCATGATGACGATCTGGCTGGTCAGCGCCGGATAGATCACTTTCAGCGCCTGCGGCAGCACAATCTTGATGAACACCTGGCGTGGCCGGAGGCCGAGCGCCAGGGCGGCTTCAGTCTGGCCGCGCGGGACGGCATCGAGCCCGGCGCCGACGATCTCGATCGTATAGGCAGCCATGTTGAGTGTCATGGCCAGCATCGCGGCCAGGATCGGATCGAGCCTGACGCCGAGACTTGGCAACCCGAAGAAGATGAAGAACAGCTGCACCAGGAACGGCGTGTTGCGCATCACCTCGACATATATGGCGATCGCCGTTCGAAGCGGCTTGGGGCCGCTTCTCTTGCCCGCTGCGCCCAGGATGCTGAGGAGTGTGCCCGCGAGCGTGGTGACGGCGATCAAAAGCAGTGTCATCGCCGCGCCGCGCGCGATCACGCCCGCCGCACCCGCAAGCCAGCCGAAGTCCAGGCTGTAGCCCATGGCGGTTGACCTTTTTGGAGCAGTCGGAGCGGCTCAGCGCTTCATCGCAGGCTGAGCCGCTTCGGAGATCAATCCTTGAGGTTGTCGGGATTGAGCGGCGTCTTCAGCCAGGCCTTCGAGCTTTCGTCGAGCTTGCCGTCGGCCAGCATCTTGGCGACCGCGCCGTTCACCGCCTTCTTCAGCCGGTCCTCGTTCTTGTTGAGGCCGATATGCGAGGGCGAGGTCAGAAGCTGGAATTTCTGCTCCGGCTTCAGCGCGTCCTGCTTGGCCAGCACCTGGGCGCCGACATCGTTGCCGACCACCATCAGCTGGGTCTGGCCGGAGATGAAGGCCTGGATGACGGAGTTGTAATTGTCGAAGCGGCGGATGTCGGCCGAAGCCGGCGCCGCCGCGGTCAGCGAAGTGTCCTCCAGCGTACCGCGATTGACGGCGATCGACTTGTCGGCGAGATCGTCCTTGCCTTTGACAGCCGTCGCCTTCGGGCCGATGACGGCGATGTAGTAAGGCGCGTAGGCGGCGGCGAAATCGATCACCTGCTCACGCTCCTTGGAGTAGCCGACGCTCATCAAGATATCGACGCGCTTGTCGGTGAGGTAAGGGATGCGGTTCTGGCCGGTGACGCTGACCAGGTTCAGCTTCACCTTCAAGGAATCGGCGATCGCCTGCGCCACGTCGATGTCGTAACCCTTGATGCTCATATCGGCGCTGGCCGAGGAGAAGGGCGGGAAGTCCGAGAAGATGCCGACATTGATGGCGCCGGCCTTGGTGATGTCGTCGACGGCGTCGGCCTTCGCGGCCTGGGTGGCGAGAGCGAAGCCCGCCGTGGCGAGCATCATCGCCGCGGCGATGGATGACTTGAACTTGGCATGAAGTGTCATTGTGGTTCCCCTGCTGGAAGCTTGTTGTTGAAACCGGCCGCCGGCTCCAGCGCGGCGGCCGTGTTGGCTAAGCAATTCCAGGAAAGTGGTTTTCCTTCTGGAATCGCGTGTCTAGTGTCAGCCTTTCTTGATCGCCGGGCTGAACACCATCAGGCTCAGGATCTCGAACAGCACCTGGGCGCCGACATGAGCGGTGTTGGTGGTCGAGTCATATTGCGGCGCCACCTCGACGACGTCGCCGCCGACGATGTTGAGGCCTTTCAGTCCGCGCAGCAGCTCGAGCACCTCGCGCGTCGTCAGCCCGCCGACCTCCGGTGTGCCGGTTCCCGGCGCGAAGGCCGGGTCGATGCTGTCGACGTCGAAGGAGATGTAGGTCGGGCCGTCGCCGACTATTCTGCGCGCCTTCTCGATGATGGCCGGAATGCCGAGCCCGGTCACCTCCTCGGCATGGACGACTGTCATGCCGGACTCGTAGGTGAACTCCCACAGATATTCGGCCGAGCCGCGAATGCCGATCTGGATGGTGCGCGAGGGATCGAGCACGCCGTCCAGCACCGCGTTGCGGAACGGTCCGCCATGGTGGAACTTGGTCATGTCGAACAGCCCGCTTGTGTCGCAATGGGCGTCGATATGGATCATGCCGACCGGCGCCTTCTTGCCGACTGCCTTCAGGATCGGATGGCTGATCGAATGGTCGCCGCCGACCGAAAGCGGCAGCACGCCGGCGTCGACGATCTGGTTGGTGCGCTTTTCGATGTCCTCGTGGCTGATCTCCAGCCGGTAGCGGCTGCGGAAGGGCGTGTCGCCGATGTCGGCGACGCGAAGCTCGTGCGTCGGCGCGCATTCCAGCACATGATTGTAGGGTCCGATGCGTTCGATGGCGCGCAGCGCGCGCGGCCCGAAGCGCGAGCCGGGGCGATTGGTGACGCCGAGATCCATCGGCACGCCGATCATCGCCACCTGCAGGTCGCCGAAATCCGGGTTCTCGGCGGCGATTTCGCGATAGGGCGCGGTGAGGAAGGTCGGGATGCCGGAATACGGCGCGAGGCGCGTACCCGATTTGTTGAAGATCTTGTCGGCGACCTTGCGGAATTTCGGGTCGAACATCTCGCCGCCATGGCTCTCGCCATATTTGCGACGCAACGCTTCGAGCTTGCCGCGATCGTAACCCATATCCGGTCCTCCTCTGTACCTGCTTGCAGCGCTGCCCGCATGGATGGTTTGCCGAGCCAGCCTGTTGTCCGGCTGGTTCGTTGCCCGCCGGCTGTGCTGCGGATTTCACGTCTCTTGAAGCTGTTCCGGGCAAAAGTGTCGGGCAGCCGCATTGAAAAATCAATTGATATTGTTAGGGTCTTTGTTGTGAAAAAATCTCACAAAGTAGGAGCCCCTCCATGGCCAAGCGCCTGCCGCCGCTGAACCCGCTGCGCGCCTTCGAGGCTACGGCGCGGCACGCCTCGCTGACCAAAGCGGCGGGTGAATTGAATGTCACGCATGGCGCCGTCAGCCACCAGATCAAGGCGCTCGAGCAATCGCTCGGCGTGAAACTCTTCGAGCGAACCGGCCAGCGCGTGAAGCTGACGCCGCATGGCGCGGAGTTCCTGCCGGCGGTGTCCGCCGCCTTCGAGGGCATCGCCGCCGCAACCCAGCGCATGACGCGGCCGGCAAGCGCCGGCGCGCTGTCGGTCTCCTGCGTGCCGGCGCTGCTCTTGCTCTGGATGACCCCGCGGCTCGGCTCCTTCACCGCGCAATATCCCGATATCCAGCTCACACTGATCCCGTCCAACGATCCCAAGGACATCCGCGCTGCGGATATCGACGTCTGCGTGCATTATGGCGACGGCGGCTGGAGCGACTGCTGGATACGCAAATGGTCCGGTCTGGAGCTCTTTCCGGTGGTCAGCCCGACGCTGATCAACAACCGGCCGATCCGCAGCGTTCGTGACCTTGCCGATCATGTCTTCCTGCATGGCGATGACGGCCGTGAATGGCACACCTGGCTGGCCGCCGCCGACGCGCTCGATCTAGAGCGCGGCCGCCGCCACCGCCTGGGCGATGCGCGCATGGCGACGGAGGCGGCCGTGCACGGCCATGGCGTGGCGCTTGGCGATTCCGTCACCGCGCGCGCCTTGCTTGCCAGGGGCATGCTCGTCGCGCCCTTCAGCCTCTCGGTGCCGGCGGTCGATGATTTCTACGTCGTCTGCCGCAACGAGATGCGTTCGGCGCCGATCGTGCAGCTCTTCATCGACTGGCTGTTCGCGGAGAAGGAGCAGGACGAGGCCCGCGCCGACGCCCCTGTGGCCGGCCGCATGCCGAGCCGCAGGAAGCGGCCGTCGCTCAGGGTAGTCGGGGCGAGAGCAATTCCAGGAAAGGTGTAGAATGGTTCAGGGCGGCGTCTTGGCGGCTGGACTTGCATAGCTGCTTTTTGTCGGGCCAGCTTGCAAAGCAGCAAGCGCGTTCAAAAATACAATGCTAAGAGGCATTCCCGCGGCTAGCGAGCGTGATCCCGAAAAGTGGGAACCGGTTTTCGGAAAAGATCATGCTCCAACAAAGGTTAGATCAGGATGGCGATTCAACGAAACGTCATCCTGGTCTTGCGAGCAATGAAAGCGCATTGAGACATGGCAAAGACCGATATAGCGCGGCGCGTCTACAACCACACCTGGAAGCTCGACCCGATCGTCCGCAGCCTGCTGGACACCGACTTCTACAAGCTCCTGATGCTGCAGATGATCTGGGGCATGTATCCCAAGGTCGACGCCACCTTCACGCTGATCAACCGCACCACCTCGGTGCGCCTCGCCGACGAGATCGACGAAGGCGAATTGCGCGAGCAGCTCGACCATGCCCGCACCTTGCGCTTTTCCAAGAAGGAGATGATCTGGCTGGGCGGCAACAATTTCTACGGCCGCAAGCAGATCTTCGAGCCGGAATTCCTTGCCTGGCTCGAGGATTTCCGCCTGCCCGAATACGAGCTTACCAGGCGCGACGGCCAGTACGAGCTCTCTTTTGCCGGGCCCTGGATGTACACCACGCTCTGGGAAATCCCGGCTTTGGCCATCATCAACGAGCTCCGCTCGCGCGCGGCGATGCGCTCCTTCGGCCCGTTCGCGCTCGACGTGCTCTACGCCCGCGCCAAGGCCAAGATGTGGGACAAGACCGAGCGGCTGAAGGCGCTGCCCGGCATCCGCATTTCCGACTTCGGCACGCGCCGCCGCCATTCCTTCCTGTGGCAGCGCTGGTGCGTCGAGGCGCTGAAGGAAGGCATAGGCGATGCCTTCACCGGCACCTCCAACGTGCTTCTGGCCATGGACAACGACCTCGAAGCTTTGGGCACCAACGCGCACGAACTGCCGATGGTCTTCGCGGCGCTCGCCAATTCCGAGGCGGAAATCAAAGAGGCGCCCTACAAGGTGCTGCAGGACTGGCAGCGCTATTATGGCGGCAATCTCCTGATCGTGCTGCCCGACGCCTTCGGCACGGATTCCTTCCTGCGCGACGCGCCGGACTGGGTCGCCGACTGGACCGGCTTCCGCCCCGACAGCGCGCCGCCGATCGAGGGCGGCGAAAAAATCATCGACTGGTGGCGCAAGAAGGGCAAGGACCCCAAGCAGAAGCTGCTCATCTTCTCCGACGGGCTCGAGGTCGAGACCATCGAGGAGACCTACAAGCATTTCCGCGGCAAGGTGCGCATGTCCTTCGGCTGGGGCACCAACCTTACCAATGATTTCGAAGGCTGCGCCCCCACCGAAACTGACAGCCTCGATGCGATTTCGCTGGTCTGCAAGGTGACGGAGGCCAATGGTAGGCCGGCGGTGAAGCTGTCCGACAACCCCGCCAAGGCGACCGGGGATGAGAAGGAGATCAAGCGGTATCTGCGGATTTTTGGTGAGAAGGGACGGGTGGAGCAGTTGGTGAAGGTGTGAGGTCGTTGCCGATCCGACGTCGTCACGCGGGACAGCAAAGTTGGATAGGTCGAGTCCCTTCGCGCCCCCCTCTGTCCTGCCGGACATCTCCCCCACAAGGGGGGAGATCAGCCTTCACCACCGCTTTCGCCAATCGTCAACATTGCAGGAAGTGCGCCCCTCGGGCGAGCTGCCAATCTCCCCCCAAGTGGGGGAGATGTCCGGCAGGATAGAGGGGGGCGCCGTAGAGCGCCTACTTTTGCGGTTAGCTTCCACCTCGATCGCCCTCCTCCCAACCCCCGCTTTCGCCCACGCCTCCGACCGCGGCCACGTGCTGCTTCTCCCCACCGGCTACTACATCGCCGGCGGCGCGCTTGCGGTGGCCGTCAGCTTCCTCGTGCTGGCACTGCTGCCACCCGACACTCTCGACCGCTTCTGGCGCCGGCGCCTGCGCTTGTTCGCATTCGGCGACACCCCGCGCACCCTCGTCAGCCTGATTTCCTTTGCCGGCTTCGCACTTCTCATCGCCGCCGGCCTTTTCGGCAGCCGCGACCCGCTTTCCAATCCGCTGCCGCTGGTGGTCTGGACGCTGCTCTGGGCTGGCTTCACGCTGCTGCAGGGCGTCCTCGGCGACCTCTGGTCATGGCTCAATCCCTGGTATGGGCCGTGGCGCGTCGTATCTCGCGTCTTCGGCCTTCGCGTAGACGATCTAAAGCCGTCACGCCTCCCCTCATGGCTGGGCTTCTGGCCGGCCTTCGCGCTGTTCTTCGCCTTCGCCTGGTTCGAGCTGGTCGACCCGGCGCCCGACGATCCGGCCCGCCTGGCCTTTGCCGCCGGCCTCTACTGGCTGGCCAGCTTTGTCGCGATGCTCATATTTGGCTATGACGATTGGAGCCGGCGCGGCGAGTTCTTGACCGTCTTCTTTTCCATGGTCGCCCACTTCGCGCCCTTCGAGCGTCACGAAGGCTGGCTCTCGCTCTGCTGGCCCGGCGCCAGCCTGCTCGCAGCCGAGCCGTTGCCGCTGAGCGGCACGGCCTTTCTTCTGCTGACGCTCTCCTCGGTATCCTTCGACGGCCTGTCGAAAACCTTCTTCTGGCTCGGCCTGTTCGGCATCAACCCGCTGGAGTTTCCCGGCCGCACCGCGCTGATCGGCATCGGCAGCTTTGGTCTCGTGCTGACCTTCATCCTGCTGGCGGCGGTGTTCGCCTTCGCCGTCTTTCTCGGCCAGCGCCTCGCCGGCGATGCGCAGTCGTTCGGAACAGCCGCCGGCCTGCTGGTCTGGTCGATCGTGCCGATCGCGCTTGCCTACCACATCGCGCATTACCTCACCGTGCTCTTGGTCGACGGCCAATACGCGCTGGTCGCGCTCTCCGATCCTTTCGGGCTCGGCTGGAACCTGTTCGGCACCGCCAATATGATGGTCGAGGCCGGCGTCGTCGCCGGCGCCCAGTCGGCCTGGTGGCTATGGAATATCCAGGCCGGCGTCATCATCGCCGGCCATGTGCTGGCCGTGCTCGTCGCGCACGGCCTCGCCTGGCGTCTCCACAAGCAGCTGCCACGCGCCGCGCTCAGCCAGCTGCCGCTTACCCTTTTGATGATCGCCTACACCATCTTCGGCCTATGGTTGCTTGCCACGCCGACCGCGGGATGAGACAAGGCTCCTGTCCTTGGGGAAGCTTGCTTGCCAGGTCAGGGCTTTGGTGATTTAGTTTGTACACATGCAATTTTTCCATCCTTCGGAAGGGGATGGTTTAGCCGCCTTATCGCTGGTCAAAACTGAAAAACAGGGGAACGGACATGGCTGACAAGAACGGATTTTTCGACCTCTCCAAGACGACGCTCTCGCGCCGCACCGCGCTGAAGGGGATGGCCGCCGGCGCCGGCCTCGCGCTGGCGCCCGGCTTCGTCCGCTACAGCCAGGCGCAAAGCTCGGCGCCAATCAAGATCGGCTTCCAGTCGCACCGCACCGGCATCGGCGCCGCCTATGGCCGCTGGTACGAGAAGACGAGCGCCGCCGCCGTCAAGGCGATCAACGATGCCGGCGGCATCAGCGGCCGCAAGGTCGAGCTGGTGATCGAGGATGACGGCACCGATCCCGCCCGCGGCGCCGAGGTGGTCAACAAATTCGCCAAGCAGCACAAGACCGACATCGTCTTCGGCACTTTGTTCTCGCATGTCGTGATCGGCTCGGCGCCCGCCGCCGGCGAGAACAAGATCCCTTACTTCGTGGTCAGCGAAGGTCATCACGTCGCCTCCACCAAGCTCAACCGCTACGTCTTCCAGCCCGGCATCACCGACGTGAAAAGCCAGATCCAGTCGATGGCGCCGTGGATCGCGGCGAACGCCGGTAAGAAGGTGACCCAGATATTCCCCGACTTCGCCTTCGGTTACGATCATCGCGACTATCTGCCGCCGGCGCTGAAGGCGCAAGGTGGTGACGTGATCGCCCAGATCGCCATTCCGCCGACGGAGAGCTCCTTCACGAAGTACTTCCCGCAGATCCCGGCCGAGACCGAGGTGATCTACCACGTCATGGTCGGCCCGGCCGTGCTCACCTTCGTCAAGGAGCTCGGCGAGTTCTACGGTTCGCAACGGCCGCAGCTCTTCGGCTTCATCGACTCGCTGGAAGCCGTCGACATCAACAGCCCAGGCCTCGAATTCCTAGACGGCAGCCACTTCTGGGAAGGCTCGCCGCGCTACGCGCAGCCCGACGATTCCGCCGCGCAAAAAGCCTACCGCGCCGCCGTCGGCATCGACGACAATGGCGCCGCCGTCGGCGATGCCAAGGACGTCTCCACCGCCGCCCATATGTTCGGCTGCTGGGAAACGCTCTATGTCGTCAAGAAAGCGATGGAAGATGCCGGCTACAAGGGACCCGAAGACCGCGCCAAGCTCGTCGAGGCGACCGAGGCGCTGAAGGAATTCGCCGAGGGGCCGGAGCATCCGCAGGGTCCGAAAACCTTCAACGGCAAGATCCACCAGTGCTTCGGCATCCAGAACATCTCCAAGGTCGAAGGCGGCAAGCTCAAGGTCGTCCACAAGACCAAGATCGAGGACGGCCTCTACGAGCCGGAAGGGGATTACACGACGCAGGCGCTTTAGGCTTGCCTTACCAGCAAAGCGTGGGTGCCAAGCCACCCCCCTCTGTCCTGCCGGACATCTCCCCCTCAAGGGGGGAGATTGGCAGTTTCTGCGACGGCACATACTCGCCAACGTCGGTGGTTGGCGAAAGTATTCGTGACATCCAATCTCCCCCCTTGAGGGGGAGATGCCCGGCAGGGCAGAGGGGGGTGCCTCGCGCATCCGTCGGCGTATAGCCCATGCACTTCGGACCCCATCTCCTCCTCGCAGCCCTCGAAGGCCTCGTCACCTCCGCCGTGCTGGCGCTGACGGCGCTTGGCCTGTCGCTGGTGTTCGGCGTCATGCGCGTCGTCAACGTCGCGCATGGCGAGTTCTTCATGCTGGGCGCGGTGCTGGCCTGGGCGGTCTCGACGGCGATCTCCGGCCACCCGGCGATCGGCTTCGTGGCAGCGCTTGTGATCGCGCCTTTGCTGGTCGGGCTGGTCGCGTTGATCGCCGAACGGCTGGTGCTGCGCCGGCTCAACTACAATCCCGAAGGCACCATCGTCGCCACCATAGGCATGCTCTATATCATCCAGCAGCTGGCGCTCACCTTCTACGGCCCGGAAGCGCGCCCGGTGGAGCCGCCCTTCAGCTACCGCATCCTTTTGCCGTGGTTCGGCTATTCCGGCTACAAGCTGTCGGTGGTAGCGGCCTCCGCCATTCTGCTCGTCATCACCTGGCTGGTGCTGACGCGCACCAAGATCGGCCTGATCATGCGCGCCACGCAATATGACCGCGAGACGGCGCAGGCCTTCGGCATTCCGGTCGAGCGCGTCTATGCCGGCGTCTTCGCCATCGGCGCCATGCTGGCGGCGATTGCCGCCGTGCTGATCGTGCCGATCAGCCAGGCGCATTACCTGATGGGGCAGGACCCGCTGCTCTTGTCCTTCATCGTCGTCATCATCGGCGGTCTGGGATCGCTCCGCGGCACCGTGGTGGCCGCCATCCTGATCGGCCTCTCCGACGGCATCATCTCGATGTTCTTCTCGCCGACGCTCGCCAAGATCATCGCCACGCTGGTGGTCGCCATGGTGCTGGTATTCCGGCCGCAAGGCCTGTTCGGGACGACGCCGCGATGAGGGACGCCTCGCCGGCAAAGACCTACGCCCTGCATGTCGGCGTCATCGCGCTTCTGTTCGCGCTGAACTTTGTCCTGCCGGATTATCACCAGGGCCTCTTCGCCCGCATCATGGCGCTGGCTGTCTTCGCCATGGGCTACAACCTGCTTTTCGGCTATGTCGGCCTGCTCAGCCTCGGCCACGCCATGTTCTTCTCGGCCGGCCTCTATGGCGCCGGCTTGACCGTTTATCACCTCGGCTGGGGCGTGCCCGAAGCCTTCATCGCCGGGATCGCCTGCGGCGCGCTGCTCGCTCTGGTCATCGGCCTGCTGGCGCTGCGCACCTCCGGCGTGGCCTTCATGATCGTCACCATGATGTTCGCGCAGGTCTTCTATCTGCTCATCCTCTATTTCGCCGCCTGGACGGGCGGCGACCAGGGCCTGGTCATCCAGCAGGCATCGAGGGTGATCGCGATCGGCGGCATCTCCTTCGACCTCACCAACCCGACCGTGCGCTATATGAGCGCGCTGGGGCTGTTCACGGTCGTGCTCATCATCACTTTAGCCGTCGTCCGCTCCCGCTTCGGCCGTGTCCTGGTCGCCATCCGCGAGAATGAGGAGCGGACAAAAATGCTGGGCTACGACACGGTCGCCAACAAGCTTGCCGCCGTCGTCGCCTCCGGCGCCATCTGCGCGGCGTCGGGCGCTGCCTATGCGCTGCTGTTCGGCTATGTCGGCTCGAGCTTAGCTTCTGTGCAATATTCCATCCTGCCGCTGCTCTGGGTCTTGCTTGGGGGCGCCGCGACCACGCTCGGGCCGCTGATCGGCACGCTGTTCATGTATTATGTCACCGACATCACCAGTGGCTTCACCTCCGCCTATCTCCTGATCGTCGGCGTGGCGCTGATCCTATTGGTGCTGTTCTTCCCGAAAGGCATCCTGGGCAGCATCCGCGAGCGCTGGCTGGGGTGGCTGCCATGATGCCGCTGCTCACCACCAAGGGGCTGTCGCGCCATTTCGGCGGCCTGCGCGCCGTCGACGGCGTCGACTTCGCGCTGATGCCGGGCGAGATCCGCGCCATCATCGGTCCCAACGGCGCCGGCAAGACCACCTTTGTCAGCCTGCTCTCGGGCCGCATCCGGCCGTCCTCCGGCACGGTCGTCTTCGACGGCGCCGACATCACCGCCATGCCGGCTTTCAAACGGGTTCGCCTCGGCGTCGCCTACACCTTCCAGATCACCAGCGTCTTCGCCAACCTCACGGCCTTCGACAATGTCGCGCTGCCGGTGCAGCGCACGCTGACCGACGGCCGCACGAAGGGGCAGGTCAGGAGCGGCGCGATGGCGGCGCTGGAGCGCACCGGCCTTGCCGACCGCGCCGGCACACTGGCCGGGCAGCTCTCCTATGGCCATCAGCGCCTGCTCGAAGTGGCGATGGGCCTGGCGCTGAAGCCGCGTTTGCTCATCCTCGATGAGCCGACGCAAGGCCTGGCCGACAGCGAGATCGACAATTTCATCACGCTTGTGCGTGAGATCGCCAAGGACGCAACGGTGCTTTTGATCGAGCACAACATGCCGGTGGTTATGCAACTTGCCGACCGCGTCACCGTCTTCAATTCGGGAAAGATCCTCGCCGAAGGCACGCCGGATGAGATCCGCGCCAATACGCAAGTGCAGGATGCCTATCTCGGAGCGACCCATGGCTGATGGGGGATTGCTCACCATTTCCGGCCTCGACTGCTTCTATGGCGAGGTGCAGGTCCTTTACGACCTCGATCTGGCCTTGAACAAGGGCGAGGTGCTGTGCCTGTTCGGCCGCAACGGCGCCGGCAAGACGACGACGCTGAAGGCGATCATGGGCCTGGTGCCGGCGGCAAGCGGCTCGATCAAGCTGGACGGCAAGGAACTGACCGGGCTTGCCACCCATGACGTGCCGAAGGCCGGCGTCGCCTATGTGCCGCAGGGTCGGCGATTGTTCGCCGACATGAGCGTGGCGGAAAACATCGAGATCGGCCTGATGGCTCGCGGCAAGGGCAAGCAGACGCGCGAAAACGTCCTCGACCTTTTCCCGTTGCTCAGGGAGCGGCTGAAGCAGCGCTCCGGCACACTCTCAGGCGGTGAGCAGCAGATGCTGGCGATGGCCCGCGCGCTCTGCCTGGAGCCGCAGGTGCTGCTGCTAGACGAGCCGACCGAGGGGCTGATGCCGTCGATGATCGCAAAGATCCGCGAGACGGTGGCGAAGCTGCGCGGGCTGGGCGTCTCGACGATCCTGGTCGAGCAGCGCGTGGATGCAGTGCTGTCGGTGGCGGATCGAGTTTGCTTCATCGAGAACGGCCGCAATCGCGAGACGGTCGACGTCGAGGCATTGCGGGCTGACCCGTCGGCCGTGCGGCGGTATGTGGGCGTGGGATGAAGCCTGCTGCCTCGCTTGTTCCTCTCCCCCGCTTCGCGGGCGAGGAACCCAGGACAACGAAGGGCAGCACCAACGTCCTCCGCCTTACCTGAAAAACAAAAACCCGGCGATCAGAAACGTTGGGATCAGCACCGCACCCGACCACACCATGTAGCCGAAGAAGCTCGGCATCTTGAAGCCGCGATGCCGGGCGATGGCAAAGACCATGAAGTTCGGCGCGTTGCCGATATAGGTATTGGCGCCCATGAACACCGCGCCGGCCGAGATCGCTGCCAGTGTCGAGGCAGCCTCGGTCATCAGGTGCCTTGCGTCGCCGCCGGCGAGCTCGAAGAACACCAGATAGGTCGGCGCGTTGTCGAGGAAGGACGACAGCGCCCCGGTCAGCCAGAAATAGGCGAGGTTGTTCGGCTGGCCGTCGGCGGAGGTGACAAGCGTCACCAGTGGCGCCAGCGCGCCGTCATGGCCGGCCCGCAGGATGGCGATGACCGGCACGATGCAGACAAAAATGCCGGCAAAGAGTTTCGCCACCTCGGCGATCGGCCCCCAGGTGAAGCCATTGGCCTGTCTGTGGCTCTTGTACGAGACTTTGAGCGACAGGAACGCCAGCGCCAGGATGATCGCGTCGCGCACCAGGTTCTGCAGCTCGAGGCTGACGCCGAGGATTGAAATGCCGACGCCCGGTTTCCAGCTCGCCGACAGCAGGATTGCGCCGATCACGCCGGCGAGCAGCGGCAAATTGGCCAGTCCGCGCAGGCGCACTTTCGTGTCCGGCGTCGGGTCCTTGATCTTCGGCATGCCGCCCTCGCGCCGATGCAGCAAGATATCGAGCGCCAGGAAGACGATGAGCACCAGTCCGCCGGTGAACAATGTCTCGCGCCAAAGATTCGCGGTCGTCCAGAAGAAATCGACGCCGCGCAGGAAGCCGACGAACAAAGGCGGGTCGCCGAGCGGCGTCAGCGAGCCGCCGATGTTGGACACCAGGAAGATGAAGAAGATCACCACATGGGCGTTGAACGGCCGGTTGTCGTTGGCGCGCAGCATCGGCCGGATCAGGATCATCGAGGCGCCGGTCGTGCCGATGACCGAGGCAAGCAGCGCGCCGACCAGCAGCAGGCCGGCATTGGTGAGCGGCGTGCCGTGGATGTTGCCGGCAAGCAGGATGCCGCCCGAGATGGTGTAGAGCGCGAACAACAGGATGATGAAGGACATGTATTCGGTGAGCAGCGTGTGCAGCACCGCTTCGCCTGCCGAGGCAAGTCCGAAGGCGACGGCCAGCGGCAGGACCGCCAGCGCGGCCCAGGCGGCGGCGATCTTGCCGTAATGATGCTCCCACAGATGCGGGAAGAGCAGGGGACCCGTCGCGATCGACAAGAGCAGGCCGGCAAAGGGCAATCCCCACCAAAGCGACATCGCAGCGCCCGGCAGCTCGTGGATCTCGGCGGCTAAAGCTTGTGTTGGGGACAGCACAGCGATGGCAAGCACCGCGAGCGGTAAAAGCCCCTTCATTTGGCCGCTCCGCGCCTTCCCTTCTCCCCTTGTGGGAGAAGGTGGATCGGCGCGCAGCGCCGAGACGGATGAGGGGTGTTCCAGCGGAGTGAGACGACGGCGTTCCCTGGAGCCCGCATTCCGGCGCCGCAAATTGGCGACCTCCTCTTCCCTCGGGAAGAGGTCGGATTGCCCCGAATTGCCCTTCGCAATTCGGCTGGCAATCCGGGTGAGGGGGACCTTCCCCACAGTCCGGTCAGTCCGCCGAATGATCTTCGAGCGTCACGCCGGCTTCGCGCATCCGCTTCAGCATCGCCTCGACCGAGCCGTTGAGGTCGATGCCGCGGCAGGCGTCGAGCCGCACGGTCGTCCTGAAACCCTGCTTGACCGCGTCGAGCGCGGAGAAGGCGACGCAAAAATCGGTGGCGAGCCCGGCCAATGTGATGATGTCGATGCCGCGCTCCTTGAGATAGCCGCCAAGGCCGGTCGGCGTCGTGTGGTCGTTCTCGAAAAAGGCCGAATAGCTGTCGATCGCGGTTCGGAACCCTTTGCGGATCACCAGCTCGGCCTTGGTCCAGGCGAGCCCTGAGTGGAAATCGGAACCGAGGCTGCCCTGGATGCAATGATCCGGCCACAACGTCTGCGACCCATAAGGCATCTCGATCGTCTCGAACGCCTGCTTGCCGGGGTGGCTGGAGGCGAAGCTCGAATGTCCGGCCGGGTGCCAGTCCTGCGTCAGGATCACATGATCGGTCCGCCGGATGAGATCGTTGACCAAAGGCACGATCTCGTCGCCGCCGGCCACCGCCAGCGCGCCGCCGGGGCAAAAATCGTTCTGCAGGTCGATGACGATGAGCGCTTCTTCGGCCATGCGGCTTCCTCTCGTTTCGGCCCTCTGATTTTGCCCCTGGCTCGGCCCCCTGGTTCGGCATTGGGCGCCGCAGTCAAAAGCCGCTGACGCGACCGGACAGCGAACCTTGACCAGATGGCCGGCGGCGTCAACCTCCGGGGCCATAACAATCGCGTTCCGGTCTTCGCGGCGCCAACTCCGGCTTTGACAATTCCAACCGGCCTGATATCATTTGCATACGAATGAATTTGACCGGTCAGCAGGCCGGCAAGAACACCCCGGAGCGGGTACTCCGGGAGGCCAGGGGAAGGCCCAATTGTCTGGAGGCAGAGCGTGATCCGTTACGCGAAACCCACCACGGTCGACGAAGCGCTCGCTCTGCTTGGCGGGGATCGCTGGCGCATTCTCGCCGGCGGCACGGATTTCTATCCGGCGCAGGGCGCGAAACCCTTCCGCGACAACATCCTCGACATCAATGGCCTCGCCACGCTTCGCGGCGTTGCCGAGACCGATGAGCATTGGCGGATCGGCGCCCGGACCACCTGGACCGACATTTCCCGCCATCCGTTGCCGCCCGCCTTCGACGCGCTGAAGGCCGCCGCGCGTGAGGTCGGCTCTATCCAGATCCAGAACGTCGCATCAATTGCCGGCAATCTCTGCAACGCATCGCCAGCCGCCGACGGCGTGCCGGCACTGCTGGCGCTCGACGCCGATGTCGAATTGCGCTCGGCCAAAGCCACCCGGTATCTGCCGCTGGGCGGGTTCATCCTCGGCAATCGCCGCACCGCGTTGCAGCCGGGCGAGATGGTCACCGCCATCCGCGTGCCGAAGCGTTCCGCGGCCGGCGTCTCTGCCTTCGTCAAGCTAGGCGCCCGACGCTATCTCGTCATCTCGATCGCCATGGCGGCGGCGCGGCTGGTGGTCGAGAATGGCGCCGTTGCCGAAGCCGCGATCGCCGTCGGCTCCTGCTCGGCGGTCGCCCGCCGTCTCGCCGGCGTCGAGGCGGCCCTGCGCGGGCGCCCGATCGATGAGGCGCTCGCCGATGCGGTGTTGTCCGCGCCCATTGATGAACTGTCGCCGATCGCCGATGTGCGCGGCAGCGCAGAGTACCGAGAGCAAGCCGCGCGCGAGATCGTTATCCGCGCCGTGCGCGCCGCAAGCGGCCTCGACCAAGGCAAGGTGGCCGCATGAGCATAGCCCAATCCGGTATGGCCCAATCCGGCATGCAGCGCGCCGACATCGCCTTTGAGGTCAATGGCGCTGCCGTCAGCGTGTCGGTGCCGCCGGTGCGGCGCCTGTCCCAGATTCTGCGTGACGAGTTGCAGCTGACCGGCACCAAGGTCGGCTGCGATGCCGGTGATTGCGGCGCCTGCACCGTGCTGGTCGATGGCAATCCGGTCTGCGCCTGCCTGATGCCGGCGGCCTCGGTGCTGGGGGCTTCCGTCACCACCGTCGAGGGCCTCGGCAATGGCAGTCTGTCCGCGTTGCAGGCCTCGTTCCTCGAGCATGGCGCCGCGCAATGCGGCAGCTGCACGCCCGGCCTGCTGGTCGCGGCCACGGCACTGCTGGAACGCAACCCCACGCCGAGCGAGGCCGAGACGCAGGACGCGCTTGGCGGCGTGCTCTGCCGCTGCACCGGCTACAGGAAGATCGTCGCGGCGGTGATGCAGGCATCGCGGCACATGAACGGCGTCGATCTTCGCCTGCCTGAAGTGGGCCACGCCGTCGGCGCCTCGCCGATCCGGCTCGACGGCGTGCCGAAGGTCACTGGCGACGAGAAGTTCGGTGGCGACTCCTTTCCGGCCGATGCCCTGGCGGTGCTTGTCGTCCGCTCGCCGCACTATCACGCCGGCTTCAGCTTCGGCGATCTCGAGACCTGGACGAAAGGGCATCCCAGCATTGCCGGCGTCTTCACCGCCAAGGACATCCCGGGCCACAACTGCTTCGGCGCCATTGGTCCCTTCGCCGACCAGCCGGCACTGGCCGAGGGCTTTGCCCGACTGCGCGGCGAGGCGGTGGCGCTGGTCGCGGGCGAGCGCGAGGCGATCCTCGATCTCGACCTGACGGATTTCCCGATCGCCTGGACGGAGCTGCCGCATGTGCTGCGGCCCGGCGAGGCGAAGGCCGACGGCGCTGCGCTGATCCACGGCCACCGGCCGGCGAACCTGCTCACTTCCGGCCTGGTCGAGCGCGGTGATCCCGAGGGCGCGCTGGCGGCTTCCGCCGTGACCGTCTCGGGCGCCATCGAGACCTCCTTCGTCGAGCACGCCTATATCGAGCCGGAAGCCGGCTATGCCTATATGGACGGCGATACGCTGGTCGTCGTCGCCTGCACCCAGGCGCCTTATATGGACCGCGACGAGACGGCGAAGGTGCTGGGCCTTGCCGTCGACAAGGTGCGTATCGTGCCGACCGCCACAGGCGGCGGCTTCGGCTCGAAGCTCGATGTCTCGCTGCAGCCGCTGATCGGCCTCGTGGCGATGAAGACCGGGCGGCCGGCAGCACTTGCCTACACGCGCAACGAATCGATGATGTCGACCACCAAGCGCCATCCGGCCGAGATGAAGGCGACCATCGGTGCAGATGCCCAGGGCCGTGTCACCGGCATGATCTTCGAGGGCGATTTCAACACCGGCGCCTATGCCAGCTGGGGACCGACGGTTGCCAACCGTGTTCCGGTGCATGCCTCCGGTCCCTATCTGACACCGAACTACCGGGCGACCGGCTACGCCATCCACACCAATGGCCCGATCGCCGGCGCCTTCCGGGGCTTCGGCGTGCCGCAGTCCACCATCATGCAGGAGACGCTCTATGACGAGCTCGCCGCCAAGCTTGGCATGGACCGGCTCGATTTCCGGCTGAAGAATTGCCTTCGCGACGGCTGCCAGACGGTCACCGGCCAGCGCCTGGAATCAGGCGTCGGCATCGGCGAATGCCTGGAGCGGCTTCAGCCGCATTGGGCGCGTGCTCTCGCGGATGCGGATGCCTTCAACGCGGCCCATACGGCAAGCAAGCGCGGCGTCGGCGTCGCGTCCTGCTGGTACGGCTGCGGCAACACTTCGCTCCCCAATCCTTCCACCATCAAGGTCGGCATTTCGGCTACCGGCGATGTCGTGCTGCACCAGGGCGCCGTCGATATCGGCCAGGGCTCCAACACCGTCATCACTCAGATCTGCGCCGACGCGCTCGGCCTGCCGCTGGACAGGTTCAGGCTGAAGAGCGCCGATACCGCGATCACGCCCGACGCCGGCAAGACATCCGCTTCGCGCCAGACCTTCGTGACCGGCAAGGCCGCCGAAAAGGCCGGCCGGGCGCTGCGCGAAAAAATCCTGCGCTTCGCCAATGTTTCGGAGCAGGCGACGATCGCGCTCGACGGCGCGAGCATCTCCATCCGCGAAGGCGATGCCGCGCGGCGCATCGATCTTGCTGCGCTGAAGGCCGATGCCGACGGCTTCGTCTTCGTCGCCGAGGAAACCTACGACCCACCGACGCTGCCGCTCGACGCCAAGGGCCAGGGCAAGCCTTACGCCGTCTACGGCTATGGCGCGCAGATCGCCGAGCTCGAGGTCGATCTGAAGCTCGGCACCGTGAAGCTGGTCAAGATCACCGCCGCGCATGATGTCGGCAAGGCGATCAACCCGGTGCTGGTCGAAGGCCAGATCGAGGGCGGCATCGCGCAAGGTATCGGCATGGCGCTGATGGAGGAATACATCCCGGGCCGCACCGAGAACCTGCACGACTACCTCATCCCGACCATCGGCGACGTGCCGCCGGTCGAGCACATACTGGTGGAGGTTCCGGACCCGGAAGGACCCTTCGGAGCCAAGGGCCTGGGCGAGCATGTGTTGATCCCGACCGCGCCGGCGATCCTCAACGCCATCCGCCATGCCACCGGCGTCCTGGTCACCAAGGTGCCGGCGACGCCGAGCCGCATCCTGGCGGCGATCCGCGAGAAGGAGGCGCGCCGATGAGCGAGCTTGCCGAACGTTTCGAAACCCACGATCCCGGCGAGAAGCAGGTGGCGGAAAAGATCCGCTGCGATGCCTGTCCAGTCATGTGCTACATCGCCGACGGCCGAACCGGCGCCTGCGACCGCTACGGCAATGTCGGCGGCCGCATCGTGCGCATGGATCCGCTGACCATCCTCGACCACGCGGCCGAGACCGGCGGCGCGGTCGTGCCTTTCGTCGCCGAGGGCGAAGCCTGGAACGGCGAGCTGGTCAACACCGGAAGGCGCTTTGTCACGGCAATCGGCGCCGGCACCACCTATCCCGACTATAAGCCGGCGCCCTTCATCGTCAGCCAGGAGGTCGAGGGCGTCGATCTTGTCACCGTCGTCACCGAGGGCATCTTCTCCTATTGCGGCGTCAAGGTGAAGATCGACACCGACCGCCACATCGGCGACGAGACGGGGATCGTGCGCTCGCAAGGCGAGGCGATCGGCCACGTCACGACCGGCGAATACGGCTCGCAGATGCTGTCGCTCGGCGGCGTCCATCATCTCACCGGCGGTTCCAAGGCCGAAGGTCGCGCCACCTGCGACGCGCTGCTCAACCTCTGCAACAGGAAGCCGGTCGAGCTCGCCATCGACGGCGGCGCGACGGTCATCGTCGAGGCCGGCAAGGCGCCGGTCATCGACGGCAAGGCCGAGCACCGGATGCGCGTCGGCTGCGGTTCGGCCACCATCGGCATGTTCGCCACGCAATGGCGCGGCCTGGTCGACGAGGTGGTGGTGGTCGACGACCACATCACCGGCGTCGTCTCCGAGCACCAGGCCGGCAAGGTGCTGGGCTGGGAGGATACGGGCATCAAGATCGTCGGCCGCCGCTCGACGCCCGGCCGCTACTTCAAGGTGTCGGAGCCCGGCCTCGGCTGGGGCGGCACGACGATTTCCGACCCGCTGTCGATCCTCGGCGACTGGAACGCCAAGAAGGGCGCGCGCCCCGGCCTGTCGCTGCTGATGGTGTCGACCACCGGCGAGCAGTTCGCCTATTACGAGCTGGACGACGAGCTGAAGCCGGTCGAGAAGCCGTTCCCCGAGCGCCTGCAGAAGTCCGTCGGCCTGATCGAGGAGAATTGCGAGCCGGCTTTGTGCACGGTTCTGTTCATCGGCGGCGCCGGCGGCTCGTTGCGCGCCGGCGTCACCGAAAACCCGGTCAACCTCACCCGCTCGGTGCAAGGCCTGAGGACATATGTGACGGTGGGCGGCGCGCCGGTCTATGTCTGGCCGGGCGGCGGCATTACGCTGATGGTCGACGTCACCCGTGTGCCCGAAGGCGCCTTCGGCTATGTGCCGACGCCGGCTTTGGTGGCGCCGATCGAGTTCACCATGCGCCGCGACGACTATGTCAGGCTCGGCGGCTACGAAAACGAGATACGCAGCGTCGAGGATATCCTCGCCAAGGGTGGCGAGTATCTCAATCCGCGCCGCGGCACGGGCGCGCCGGTCAACAATCCCTGGCCGCCGCTGGCGCAATTGCGCCGCGCCCGGGCCAACGGAGCCGAATGATGAACGGCCCGCAGGCGCATTGGCTTGCCGACGGCAGGCGGCTTCATCTCAACCATGGGCCGATCGATCTGATCGTCGAGGCTTTTGGCGAAGCGGATGAATGCCGGGCCGCTTACGAACAGGCCGTCGCGCGCTTTCAGACGATCCTGATCGAGGTGGTGGAAGAGCTGCCAGAATTGCGCTTGCCGGCTTTCTTCCTGGCGCCGCGCGATTTCGCAGGTCCGACTGCGCGCCGCATGGAAGCGGCCGTCATGCCGTTGGCGGAATGCTTCATCACGCCGATGGCCGCCGTTGCCGGCTCGGTAGCCGACGAAATTCTCGGCGCCATGCTCGCCGGCCGCCGGCTCGACCGCGCTTACGTCAACAATGGCGGCGATTGCGCCCTCTATCTCGGCAGGGACCAGTCGATGACGGTGGCGATCGCCGGCACCGGGAATGGCATGGCCGATCGCGTCACCATCCGTGCCGAAGATGGCGTGCGCGGCGTTGCCACCAGCGGCTGGCGCGGCCGGTCGTTTTCGCTGGGCATTGCCGACGCCGTCACGGTGCTGGCGCGGACCGGCGTCGAGGCCGACGCGGCGGCGACGCTGATTGCCAACGCCGTCGACCTGCCTGGACATCCCGCCATCGCGCGCGTTCCGGCGCGCGATCTGGCGCCCGACAGCGATCTCGGTGAGATGCTGGTGACGCAAAGCGTCGGCGCGCTTGACGACGCCGAGGTAGCGCGAGCGCTGGACAACGGCCTTGCCGTCGCCGAAGATTTTCGCCAGCGCGGCCTGATCGCCGCCTCGGCGCTGTTTCTGGCGGGCGAGGCCCGCATCAGTGGTTCGGTGGCGCTCGCCGCGCCCAACAAACATAAAGCGAAGGAAACTGCCCATGCCTGACTTTCCGATCCGCAAGGTCGCGGTGCTGACCGAAGAGATTTTTCACGATGGCGGTCCCGTGGTGAAAGAACCCCGCCTGCGCGCGGCGGCTCTTGCGGTGGTCAAGAACCCATTCGCCGGCCGCTATGTCGAGGATTTGCAGGGCGCGATGGAGGACCTCAAGCCGCTCGGGCTTCTGCTCTCGGACAGGCTGATCGCAGCACTCGGCGGCGACGTGAAGAAGATCGACGGCTACGGCAAGGGCGCTATCGTCGGCTCCGCCGGCGAGCTGGAGCACGGCGCGCTGTGGCACGTGCCGGGCGGCTACGCCATGCGCGAGCGTCTCGGCGATGCCAAGGCGATCGTGCCCTCGGCCAAGAAGGTCGGCGCCTTCGGGTCAAGGCTCGACGTGCCGCTCGGCCACATCAACGCCGCCTATGTGCGCAGCCATTTCGACGCCATGGAGGTCGGCATCAGCGACGGTCCGCGCCCCGACGAGATCCTGTTCTGCCTCGCCATGACCTGCGGACCGCGCGTCCACAACCGCATGGGCGGCCTGGCGGCAGAGGACATCAAGGCATGGGATGGCCTCAGATGAGCGGCGAGGACAATCTGCTGCGCCTGGTCGAGGCCGAAGACGGCGACGAGAACAACTACCATCTGCAGGACCAGGTCGGCTTCATCCTGCGCAGGGCGCATCAGCGCCATGTCTCGATCTTCGCTTCGCATATCGGCGACCTGACGCCGCCGCAATTTGCCGCTCTGGCCAAGCTTTACGACATCGGCGAGACCTCGCAGAACCAACTGGGAACGCTGATCGCCATGGACGCCGCCACCGTGAAGGGCGTCATCGACCGGCTGAAAGCGCGCGGTCTCGTCGAAGTCTCCAAGCACGAGGTCGACAAAAGGCGGCTGCTGGTCAATCTGACGCCGGAAGGCCGCGAGGCGATCGAGCGGCTGATCCCGCTCGCGCGCACCATCACCGAGGAAACGCTGGCGCCGCTCACGGCCAAGGAGGCCGCGACGTTTTTGCGGCTGCTGGCGAAGCTGGCTTAGAGCGTTTGCGCAACCTGCATCAGGCGGGAAGGAGTTGGTTTGCTGTCGCTGATGCTTGCGGTGCGCCGCCAGATCAAGGCCACGACCAGCATCGAGACGTAGCCGTCAACAGCATAGTGCCAGCCCGTATACACCGAACCAAACAGGATGAAGATCGCGAATGCCCAGCCCGCAATGCCGAGCCAGCGGTTGAGCCGCCCAAGGTAAAACGCGTTCAGCGTGGCGATCGCCACATGCATGCTGGGCATGGCGGAAATCCCGGAACCAAGCGCCAGCATGTCGGTCCTGTACGTGGCAAGAAGGTAGCTCGAATAAGACAGCACGTGCTCGTTGCCGGGCCGCTGCTTCAACACTTCCAGAAGCTCCGCATAGCGATCGCCACCCACCAACTCATCATAAAAGATCGGGCCGACGGAGGAAAACAGCGTCGCCATGAGCGTTCCGACCACTACGAGCACAAGGGCCATCGCGGTGAGGTAGCGCAGATGCATCGGCTGGTTGGCGAGCAGCGCTGCAAAAAACACCAAGCCGAACCATTCAAGAAACCAGAGTCTGGCATAGGTCACCGACACGACCATCGCCAGAAGGTCGGAATCGAATGCGTGAACAATGCGCCATGGCGCCTGGCCGTGCAGCAGCTCGCCGAAATCGGCTAGGGCTTCGTCACAGTAAAAAGGAACGATGTCGGGGATGTTCACCTTGTAGGTCGTGAACGCGGAGAGTGTCAGGATGAACACGATCACGATGATCGCCGCCCGCAGCCCATTGGTGCGGATCGACATTGCGATGAATGTGAGCGGAGCCTTCGGCGATAAGGCCGTCGCCACCGGGATCGCCACGGCCAGAAAACCGAGCGGTCCAAGGACGAAAAGCCGCGGCAAATACATCTGCGCCATCGCGAAATATGCCGACGGCCAGATCAGCACCGCCACGGTAATATAGACCAGGCAGAGCCCAAACAGCTTTTGCGGAACATTGCCAAATTCGGGGTAACGCGCAAGCCGGCCGAGTTGCCATCGCGCCTGGCCTGATGAACTTGCATCCCCAAGTAAATCGCTTGATAGCCCCATCAACGTCCCCCAAAACGCCGTCGAGGTTCTATCTATGGTTGTTTATTTAATATATCCTTATCCGATTGCTTGGTGTTTGAAGTGCCAAAAAACAAATAACATTAGAGATATGTAATATTTGTACACTATACTTGAGAGGTCGGCGGCGGCGGAACAACGGCGCCGAACATCTCCTTGGCTTGTTCGATAGTGTAGTAGCCCAGCCGCACATCCTCGGCGACCTGCTTGGGATTGCGTTCGCGCGGATCGCCATAGCCGCCGCCGCCCGGCGTGCCGACGCACACTCGGTCGCCGGCCTTGAGCGCGATGTCCTGCTCCTTGGAAAGATGCGGCGGCACATGCGCCTCCCCACCCCGGAACACGGTCACGCTGTTCGGCATCCCATCCTTGCCGCCGAGCGCGCCCTGCGGTCCGAAGCGGCCATGATCCATGACGAAGGATGCGCGCGCCTCACCGCGCAGGATCTCGACCTCATAGGCAAGCCCGAAGCCGCCGCGATGCTTTCCCGCGCCGCCGGAGCCCTCGCGCAGCGCGTAGTGCCGATAGAGCACCGGGAAGGCCTGCTCCATGATCTCGACCGGCGGTGACTTCGAAATGCCGATGGTCGAGCAGCCATTGCTCAGCCCGTCATGGCCGGCATTGCCGCCATAGCCGCCGCCGGAGATCTGGTACATGACATAGTCGCGGCCACGCGCCGGATCGTTGCCGCCAAGCGCGAAATTGCCGCTGGAGCCGGCGGGCGCGGCCGTCACCTTCTCCGGCAACGCCTGCACCATCGCCGCGAACACCGCCTCGGCGATGCGCTGCGAGACCTCCGCCGCGCAGCCCGACACGGGCCGCGGATATTTCGCATCGAGGAAAGTGCCCTCAGGTCGCTTGACGGTCAGTGGCTCGAACGCGCCGGCGCTGATCGGCACTTCGGGGAAGATGTGACGCATGGCGAGATAGACCGACGACAAGGTCGTCGCCAGGACGCTGTTCATCGGCCCGGCGCAGGGTTTCGATGAGCCGGCGAAATCGAAGGTCAGCGTGTCGCCTTTCTTCTCGACGGCGAGATTGATGGTCAGCGGCTCGTTCACCACCCCGTCGGAATCGACGAAGGCCTGCGAGCGATAGACGCCATCGGGGATCACGGCGATCGAGGCGCGCATCTGCTCGGCGGCGCGGCGGCGCAGTTCCGCGATCGCCTCGACGACAGTTTCGTCTCCGTAACGATCCAGGATTTCACTGAGCCTGTCCTGGCCGATCAGCAGCGCCGCGGCCTGTGCGCGGATATCGCCGATGCGCTGGTCGGCGACGCGAATGTTCGAGCAGATGATGGCGTAGATCTCCGGATCGAGCACGCCCTTCTTGAACAGTTTCACCGGCGGCAGCCGCAGCCCCTCCTGCTCGACGGCGGTGGCCGAGGCCGAAAAACCGCCCGGCACCGAACCGCCGATATCCGGCCAGTGACCGGTGTTGGAGAGCCAGCAAAAGATCTTGCCGCCTCGGTAGACCGGCATGACGAAGCGCACATCCATCAAATGCGTGCCGCCGAGATAGGGGTCGTTGACGATATAGATGTCGCCGGGTTCGGGCGCGAGGCATCGACCGTCGGCGATCATCTCGATCACCGTCCTGGTCGAATACTGCATGACCCCGACAAACACCGGCAAGCCCTGGCTGCCTTGCGCGATCAGCGAGCCGTCGACCGCCGAATAGATGCCGTCCGAGCGGTCGTTGGCTTCGGCGATGACCGGAGAGAAGGCCGCGCGGGAAAACGTCAAATCCATTTCGTCGCAGACCTGCTGCAGGGCCGCCTGCAGCACCGAAAGCGTGATCGTGTCGAGCTTCGCCATCTTAGACCTCGCCGATGTCGATGATGATGTTGCCGTCCGCGTCCGAGCGTGCGCGGTCGCCTGGTTCGAGCACCGTCGTGGCGTCCATCTGCTCCAGGATCGCGGGGCCTTCGATGATAGCGTCCAGCGGCAGCTTTTCGCGGGCATAGACCGGCGTGTCGTGCCAGCGCCCGCCATACCAGACCGGCCGGACCTCGCGCTGTGCTTCCTCGAGCTTTGCCGCGCGCCCTGCCGGATCGATCAGCTTCGACAGGTCGATCTGCGGCCGCACGCCGATGACCGAGGTGTTGAGGTTGACGAGGTTGGCACGGATTTCCGGCAGCTGGACCTTGAAGCGCGCGAAATAGGCCTTTTCGAACAGAAGCTGCAGCGTTTCTCGTGAAACCGACGAGGAGGGCAACGGCACGTTGATGATGTGCGTCTGGCCGACGAACTGCATGTCGGCCGAATGGGTGACGCGGATCGCATCCGGCTTCACCGCTTGCTTGGCAATCAATGCCTCGCCTTCGTTACGGTGCCGTTCCAACAACTCGCGAAGCGCAGCTTCGTCGAGCAGCTTGACCGGCTGGTTGATTGTGTTGACGAAGTCGTGCCTCAGGTCCGCGACCACGCAGCCGAGCGCGTTGGTGATGCCGGGCCGCGCCGGCACCAGCACGCGCGGCAGGCCGAGCTCGCGGGCGAGCGCCGTCGCGTGCAAAGGCCCGGCACCACCGAAAGCGAAGAGCGCGAAATCGCGCGGGTCATGGCCGCGCGAGACCGAGACCATGCGGATGGCGCCCGCCATCTTCATGTTACCGAGCTTCAGGATTGCGCCCGCCGCCTCGACGCCGGAGAGGCCGGTGCGCTTGCCGATCTTCTCCTCGAAAATGCCGGTGACGCGTTCGACGGTGACGGGGTTGTCGACCGCCAGCAATTTCTTCGGCGCCAGCCGGCCAAGCACCAGATTGGCGTCGGTGATCGTCGGTTCCACGCCGCCGCGCCCGTAGCAGATCGGGCCGGGATTGGCGCCGGCGCTTTCCGGGCCGATCTGGATCAGCCCGGCGGCGTCGACGCGCGCGATCGAGCCGCCGCCGGCGCCGACCGTGTGCACCGCCACCATCGGCACATGGATCGGCATCGCATATTCGATCTCGATCTCGTTCGAGACGGCGGGTTCGGCATTGCGGATCAGCGCCACATCGGTCGAGGTGCCGCCCATGTCGTAGGTGACGAGGTCGCCGAAGCCGGCGCGTTTTCCCGTATAGGCGGCGGCGATCACGCCTGAGGCCGGGCCGGACATCACGGTCTTTGCCGATTCCTGCGTGACGAAGCGGGCCGAGATCATGCCGCCATTGCCGTTCATGATCAGGAAATCGCGGGCGTAGCCCTTTGCCGCCAGCTCCTTGCGCAGCCGTTCGACATAGCGCTCCAGGATCGGCTGAACCGAGGCGTTGACCGAAGCCGTCACGCCACGCTCGAACTCGCGCGCTTCCGAGAGCAGCGCATGTCCGGTGGTGATGTGGCTGTTCGGCCAGAGCTCCGCCGCGATCTCCGCCGCGCGCCGCTCATGCGAAGGGTTGGCATAGGAATGCAGGAAGTGGATGACCAGCGACTCGCAGCCGGCGTCGAGCAGTTTTTTGACCGCCTCGCGCATCTCGGCTTCGTCGAGTTGAATGCGGACAGAGCCCGAAGCCTCGACCCGCTCCGACACTTCGAGCCGGAGGTCGCGGGGAATGACGGGGACAAAAGTGCCCGTCATTCCATAGGCCTGCGGCCTTGTGCGCCGTCCAAGCTCGATCACGTCGCGAAAGCCGCGCGTGGTGATCATGCCGGTCTTGGCCAGCCGTCGTTCCAGCACGGCATTCGTCGTGGTCGTCGTGCCGTGAACGATGAGGTCGATGCCGTCGATCGGAACGCCGGTGGCGCCGAGCGCGGCGACCACGCCGAATGCCTGGTTTTCCACCGTGGTCGGCGTCTTGGCGATATGCACCTTGCCGCCCGCCTTGCCGTCGATCAAGAGCAGGTCGGTGAAGGTTCCGCCGACATCGATGCCTGCGACAACATTTCCCGCCGACGCCGAAAATTTCTCATCCATTGTCGAAACCCGAAATGCTAAAACTACGGACATGTCCCAGTTTGGAAAGGTGTTTTATGCCGCGATCTTGACCCGAAGATCGTTTGTATACTAATAACTTTCTGACACAAGGGCTTACTGCTTGGCAGTGTGTGAGAGGCACGTCGGGACCTGACCGTTCGGACGTGCAGGAGAAGGTTTGGCGCCCAGTGCGTTCCATCTGGGCCGGAAAGTTGGGTTGGAATGAACACGACATCCGCGTTGAACGTCGCCGGCGCAAGGCCGCTGCAGTTCCCGATCCCGGCCAATGTCTATGCCGAGACCGTCGTGTCGGTGAAGCATTATACCGACCGGCTGTTCTCCTTCCGCATCACCCGCCCGCAGTCGCTGCGCTTCCGCTCTGGCGAGTTCGTCATGATCGGCCTGCCCAACGCCGAGAAGCCGATCTTCCGCGCCTATTCGGTCGCGAGCCCGGCTTGGGACGATGACCTCGAATTCTTCTCGATCAAGGTGCCGGACGGTCCGCTGACCTCCGAGCTGCAGAAAATTGAGGTCGGCGACACCGTCATCATGCGCCAGAAGTCGACCGGCACGCTGGTGCTTGATGCGCTGACACCCGCAAAGCGCGTGATCATGATCTCGACCGGCACCGGCATCGCGCCCTTCGCCAGCCTGCTGCGCGACCCCGATACCTACGAAAAGTTCGACGAGGTCATCCTCACCCACACCTGCCGCGACAATGCCGAGCTCACCTATGGCCAGGAACTGGTGGCTGGGCTCGAGAGCGACCCGCTGATCGGCGAGCTGACGGGCGGCCGCGTCACGCTCTACAATTCGACGACCCGCGAGGAGTCGGCGCGCATGGGCCGCATCACCGCGCTGATCGGCTCGGGCAAGTTCTATTCCGACCTCGGCATCGACAAGCTCAACCCCGAGACCGACCGGATCATGATCTGCGGCTCGATGCATATGCTGAAGGACGTCAAGGAACTCGCCGAAAGCCTCGGCTTCCAGGAAGGCTCGCTCAGCCATCCGGCAAGCTTCGTCGTCGAACGCGCCTTCGTCGGCTGAGGGGCACCGCCGTTCTGCCGAGTGGCTGTTTTGACCATGCGGTCAAGAATCAGCTGCTTTCGCTGCCTTTTTCCGCTATGACCCACTGAAGGACTCGTGAAGGACAATTTCGCGAGTTATCTTCGGCTGAGGTCGCTGAGTGAAAGGGCAGGAGATGAGCACGATCCGCGAGGCCGGCGCAGGCGCAGGCGCGTCCAAGGTGATGCCGCTGCCGCCGCGCGCCGCCGCCAACACGCCGCTGCCGCTGGAACACGGTATTGCCCGCAATCCCGGCATGAAACTCGATCTCGGCTTCCTGGAATCGGTGCGCAGCGTCAACCGCTCGGCGCTGGAACGTCGGGTCGCGACGCTCACCAAGCGGCGCTCGATCAAGGCCGACGACCAGGCCGCCTGGCTCTTGCGGGCCATCGCCTGCATGGACCTGACAACGCTCAACTCCAATGACACGGACGAGCGGGTGCGCCGGCTCTGCGCCAAGGCGATCAACCCGCTGCGCCGGGATATCGTCGAGGGTCTCGGCATCGCCGATGAGACCATCCGCCCGGCAGCGGTCTGTGTCTATCACCCCTTCGTCGCCACCGCGGTCGAGGCCCTCCGCGGCACCGGCGTCCATGTCGCAGCTGTTTCCACCGCCTTCCCGCACGGCCTCACACCGCTGTCGACCCGTCTGCAGGAGATCGAGGCCTCGGTCAAGGACGGCGCCGACGAGATCGACGTCGTCATTCCGCGCGGCCTGGTTTACGGCGCCAAGTGGCGCGAGCTGTTCAACGAGATCGTCGCCATGCGTGCCGCCTGCGGCGATGCGCATCTCAAGGTCATCCTCGGCACCGGCGACCTTTCCACGCTGCGCAATGTGATGCTTGCCTCGATGGTGGCGATGATGGCGGGCGCCGATTTCATCAAGACCTCAACCGGCAAGGAAAGCGTCAACGCCACGCTCCCTGTCGGCCTTGCCATGGTGCGCGCCATCCGCGCCTATTTCGAGGAAACCGGCTATCTCATCGGCTTCAAGCCGGCCGGCGGCATCTCCACCGCAAAGGTCTCGCTCGACTGGCTGGTGCTGATGAAGGAAGAGCTCGGCCGGCCGTGGCTCGAGCCGAACCTGTTCCGCTTCGGCGCTTCCAGCCTGCTCACCGACATCGAGCGCCAGCTCGAGCACCATTTGACCGGCCACTATTCGGCCAACCATCGCCACGCGATGGCGTAGCACCCACCCTCCCCCTTGTGGGGAGGGTCGCCGCGCAGCGGCGGGGCGGGGGTCGTAAGAACCAGATCAGCCGGTCCAATGAACGAAACCATCAGCCATTTACCCCCACCCCGATCGGCAATGCCGATCGACCCTCCCCGCAAGGGGGAGGGTAAAGGAGGCACCCCATGAACATCCTCGAACGTTATCACGCCATGGAATACGGACCGGCGCCGGAAGCCCGCAACGAGGCCGATGCCTGGCTGGCCGGGCGCGATTTCTCCAAAGCCCTGTTCATCGACGGCGCCTGGAAGGCGGCGGCAAGCGGCAAGACCTTCGAGACCAGCGAGCCGTCCTCCGGGAAGCTGCTCGCCAAGGTCTCGGATGCTTGCGCCGCCGACATCGACGCCGCGGTCGCGGCGGCTGCAAAGGCGCTGCCCAAATGGAGCGCCAGCTCAGGCTACGTCCGCGCAAAAGTGCTCTACGCCATCGGCCGCTCCATGCAGCGCCACCAGCGCCTGTTCGCGGTGCTGGAATCGATCGACAATGGCAAGCCGATCCGCGAGAGCCGCGACATCGACGTGCCGCTGGCGATCCGCCACTTCATCCATCATGCCGGCTGGGCGCAGACGCTGGAGAAGGATTTTCCCCACCACAAGCCTGTCGGCGTCGTCGGCCAGGTCATTCCGTGGAATTTCCCGCTGCTGATGCTGGCCTGGAAGATCGCGCCGGCCTTGGCCGCCGGCTGCACGGTGGTGCTGAAGCCGGCCGAATTCACGCCGCTCACCGCCATCCTGTTTGCCGAGATCTGCGAGCGGGCGGGCGTTCCGAAAGGCGTCGTCAACATCGTCCAGGGTGGCCCTGAGGCCGGTGCTGCCATCGTCAATCATCCCGGCATCCAGAAGATCGCCTTCACCGGTTCGTCGGAAGTCGGCAAGATCATCCGCAAGGCGACGGCCGGATCGGGCAAAAAATTGTCACTGGAGCTTGGCGGCAAGTCGGCCTTCATCGTCTTCGAGGACGCCGATCTCGACAGCGCCGTCGAGGGTCTGGTCGACGGCATCTGGTTCAACCAGGGCCAGGTCTGCTGCGCCGGCTCGCGCCTTTTGGTGCAGGAGGGCATTGCTGAAGCCTTCATCGCCAAGGTCAAGGTCAGGATGAGCCGGCTGCGCGTCGGCAGCCCGCTCGACAAGAACACCGATATCGGCCCGCTGGTCGACCGCACCCAGCTCGACCGCGTCAAGGGCCTGATCGCCGAAGGCGCCAAGCAGGGCGCCGTCTGCTGGCAGCCGGACGCTGCCGTGCCGACGACCGGCTACTATCATCTGCCGACGCTGGCGACATCTGTTTCGCCGGCTAACATTCTGGCGCAGGAGGAGGTCTTCGGTCCGGTGCTGGCGACAATGAGCTTCCGCAACACCGAGGAAGCGATCGAGCTAGCCAACAACACGCGCTACGGCCTTGCTGCTTCGGTGTGGAGCGAGAACGTCAATCTCGCTTTGCATGTCGCGCCGCAACTGAAGGCCGGCGTCGTTTGGGTCAACGGCACCAACATGTTCGACGCCGCCTGCGGCTTCGGCGGCTATCGCGAAAGCGGTTTTGGCCGTGAAGGCGGCCGCGAGGGCATGTTCGAGTACCTTTCGGCCAAGTTGCCGGTCGGCGCGGCCATCAAGCCGGCCGCGGCCGGCTCGGCGCAGCCGGTCGAGCAGGCCGACGGGTTGGCCATCGACCGCACCGCAAAACTGTTCATCGGCGGCAAGCAG
The DNA here is from genome assembly GCF_033977325.1 of Mesorhizobium vachelliae. Lineage (NCBI taxonomy): Bacteria > Pseudomonadati > Pseudomonadota > Alphaproteobacteria > Hyphomicrobiales > Phyllobacteriaceae > Mesorhizobium > Mesorhizobium vachelliae. The sequence continues at coordinate 231,250 of NZ_JAVIIR010000009.1, read as the reverse complement.
GTGCGCCCGGACGGCAATTACTCGCTCGGCGTCGCCACCGCCAAGGGCAAGCTCGCCGGCGAGGTGGGCCTCGGCAACCGCAAGGACATCCGCGACGCCGTCGCCGCTGCCCGTGCCTGCAAGGCCTGGCCGGATGCGACCGCCTATAACCGCAGCCAGGTGCTCTATTATTTCGCCGAGAACCTTTCGGGCCGCGCCGATGAGTTCGCGGCACGCCTCGTCCAGCTGACCGGCGTTACGGCGAAGGCCGCGCGCGAGGAGGTCGAGCAGTCGATCGAGCGCCTGTTCCTCTATGCCGGCCTCGCCGACAAGTTCGAGGGCCGTGTCCATCAGCCGCCGGCTCGTGTCGTGACGCTTGCGCTGCATGAGCCGGTCGGCGTCGTCGGCATCGTCGCGCCGGACAACCAGCCGCTGCTCAACTTCATCTCGCTGGTGGCGCCGGCGCTTGCCATGGCCAACACCGTGGTCGCCGTTCCGTCGGAGCGGCATCCTCTTCTGGCCACCGACCTCTACCAGGTGATCGAATATTCCGACTTGCCTGCCGGCGCCATCAACATCGTCACTGGCCGCAGCGCCGAGCTCGCCGGCGTGCTGGCCAAGCATGACGACGTCGACGGGCTCTGGGTGTTCGCCGATGCCGACACCTGCGCCAAGGCGGAGGCCGATTCCATCGGCAATCTCAAGCGCGTCTGGACCGGCAATGGCCGCACCCTTGATTGGGCATCAGAAGAGGCCGCCGGCGAGGCTTTCCTGCGCCGCGCCATCGAGGTCAAGAATATCTGGGTGCCCTATGGCGACTGAGGCATCCCGGCCTGAGGCACGCCGCGCAGCCGAACCATTTCGGCCGCTGTCGCGAAGGTGATCGCCTCGGGCTTGACGCTCGCTCGCGTGTTCTTTAACGAGAAAAAACATCTTTATCTGTGAAGCGGAAATCTGACCGCACGATGCCGGCTGTCTGGCACACGACGCTAGGGCCGGTCGTCGATAGAGGCGGACGCATCAGAGCAATTCCCGGAAAAGCGTGAGCGGTTTTCCGTCCGGAAAGGCAGCGAGGAGAAAAAACATGGCGGATCTGGCAGGTAAAGTGGTCGTCGTCACCGCGGCGGCGCAAGGCATCGGCCGGGCGAGCGCGCTGGCTTTCGCCAAGGCGGGCGCGACCGTTCACGCCACCGATATCAACGGGCCGCTGCTGGCCGAGCTGGGCAAGACTGCCGGCATCAAGACCCGCAAGCTTGATGTGCTGAACGACGCGGCCGTCGCTGCTGCCTTCGCCGAGATCGGTCGCGTCGATGTCCTGTTCAACTGCGCCGGCTTCGTCCATGGCGGTTCGATCCTCGAGATGAAGGACGAGGACCTCGACTTCGCGCTCGACCTGAACGTCCGCTCGATGATCCGCACCATCCGCGCCGTGCTGCCCGGCATGCTGGAACGCGGCGACGGCTCGATCATCAACATGGCGTCGCTGGCAAGCTCGCAGAAGGGCGTGCCGAACCGCTTCGTTTATGGGCTGACCAAGGCTGCCGTGGTCGGCCTGACCAAGGCGGTCGCCGCCGATTACGTCGCTAAAGGAATCCGCTGCAACGCCATCTGCCCCGGCACGGTCGAAAGCCCGTCGCTGCAGGACCGCATGCATGCGCAGGGCGACTATGAGGCTGCCCGCGCGGCCTTCATCGCCCGCCAGCCCATGGGCCGGCTGGGCACGCCGGAGGAGATCGCCGATCTCGCCGTCTACCTTGCCGGCGCAACCTACACGTCAGGGCAGACCTACAACATCGACGGCGGCTGGTCGATCTGACGAAAGGCTCGGAAAGGGTTGTCGGCGAAGGTTGGATCGAAGCGTCTGAAAATCCTGCCGGTTTGGCCGGCTCGAACAGATGGCGCGCTTGCCGCCGGTGTGGTCGGCGACTACGGTCCGCTGGCTTTGATGGGAATTTGCAAAACCGGCCTTTGGCCGCAAGGTGGAGAAAGTTGAGATGAAGTTGTTGCGCTATGGCGAAGCTGGCAGCGAGAAGCCCGGCCTGCTTGATGCGGATGGGAACATCCGCGACCTTTCCGCTCATGTCGCCGACATCGCCGGCACGGCGCTTCATCCAGCCTCGCTGGAGATGCTCTCCAAGCTCGATCCGAAATCGCTGCCGCTGGTCTCCGGCAAGCCGCGCCTGGGCGCCTGCGTCGCCGGCACCGGCAAGTTCATCTGCATCGGCCTGAACTATTCCGACCACGCCGCCGAGACCGGCGCCACCGTGCCGTCCGAGCCGATCATCTTCATGAAGGCAAGCTCGGCGATCGTCGGGCCCGATGACGACGTGCTGATTCCGCGCGGTTCGGTCAAGACCGATTGGGAGGTCGAGCTCGGCGTGATCATCGGCAAGACGGCGAAATATGTCTCGGAGGACGACGCGCTGGATTATGTCGCCGGCTACGCCGTCGCGCATGACGTGTCCGAGCGCGCCTTCCAGGCCGAGCGCCAGGGCCAGTGGACCAAGGGCAAGTCCTGCGACACCTTCGGCCCGACCGGCCCATGGCTGGTCACCAAGGACGAGGTCGCCGACCCGCAGAACCTGAAGATGTGGCTGACCGTCAACGGCAAGACCATGCAGAACGGCTCGACCAAGACCATGGTCTATGGCGTGAAGTATCTGGTCTCCTATCTCAGCCAGTTCATGTCTCTGCATCCCGGCGACATCATCTCCACCGGCACCCCGCCCGGCGTCGGCCTGGGCATGAAGCCGCCGGTGTTCCTGAAGGCCGGCGACGTCGTCGAGCTTGGCATCGAGGGGCTCGGCCAGCAGAAGCAGACGTTCAAGGCTGACGCGTAAGCGCAGGCTTTTTCGCTGGTCGACCCCCACTCCGTCTCGGCTTCGCCGAGCCACCTCTCCCCCGATCGACGGGGGAGAGGAAAGGCGCCAGGCTTTTTGCCGTCAACGCTCGTCTAGCAACGCTCCCTTCCTTTCCCTCCGGAGGGGGGAAAGGTGGCGCTGCGAAGCAGCGACGGATTGGGGGAACCACGTGGGCAATCAAGGCTCGGCCGATAAGTCACGCCACTCACGGAAGATGCGTGCATGCCGTAGCGTCGATCGAGGAGAGGAAAGAAGCGACTACTTCAGCGCCTTCCCATCCGCCCCGAACCGGTACGTCTTCGCCGCATCCGGCGTCGCATAGAGCACTGAACCCGGCTCGGCATTGTAGACGCCGAAGATGCGCACGGTGATCAGTCCCGCCTTCTCGCAGTCGAGATAGAGGTTGGTGTCGGCGCCGAGATGCTCGGCATGCACGACCGTGCCTTTCCAGGCGCCGGACTTCGTATCGACCGTCAGATGCTCCGGCCGCACGCCGATGGTCTTGGCTGTCTCGCCGAGCCTGGCGCCCTCGATGAAATTCATCTTCGGCGAACCGATGAAGCCGGCGACGAATTCGTTGGCCGGCGAATTATAGAGCTCCATCGGGCTGCCGATCTGCTCGATCCGGCCGGCATTGAGCACCACGATCTTGTCGGCCAGCGTCATCGCCTCGACCTGGTCGTGGGTCACGTAGATCATCGTCGCCTTCAGCCGCCGGTGCAGTTGCGCGATCTCCAGCCGGGTGTTGACGCGCAGCGCCGCGTCGAGGTTCGACAGCGGTTCGTCGAACAGGAACAGTTTCGGCTCGCGCACCACGGCGCGGCCGATGGCGACGCGCTGGCGCTGGCCGCCCGACAGCTCCGCCGGCCGGCGCTCGAGATAGGGCTCGAGCGACAGCATGGCGGAAGCGATCTTGATGCGGCGCTCGATCTCGGCCGCCGGCGTGCCGGCCTGCTTGAGGCCCAGCGCCATGTTGTTCTTCACCGTCAGATGCGGGTAGAGGGCGTAGGTCTGGAACACCATGGCGATGCCGCGTTTCGCCGGCGGCGTGACGGAAACGTCCGTGCCGTCGATCAGCACGCGGCCGGAGGTCGAGTCCTCCAGGCCGGCGATCACGCGCAGCAGCGTCGATTTTCCGCAGCCGGACGGGCCGACGAAGACGACGAACTCGCCATCCGTCACTTCGAGGTCGATGCCCTTCAGCACCTCGACCGGCCCGAAAGCCTTCTTCACATTCTCGATCTTCAGCGAGCCCACGGCTTCGTTCCTGTTCTAGAGTTTCACGGCGTTGCCGCTGCGCACGCTCTCGTCGGCGGCGAGGCAGACGGCGAGCGATTTCACGGCATCGTCCATGTGGCGGGTGAGGTCGATATCTTCACGGATGGCCTTGAGCAGGAAGGCTTGCTCCAGATCGCAGAGCTCCTGGTGGCCCGGCTCGCCTTCCATCGACAGCAGCTGGTCTTCCCTGGCGAATTTGCCGTCGGGCCCGGTCGCGGCGCTGTGCAGACGGATGGTCGAGGTCTTGGTGTGGGTGTCGATGTCGTCGGACTTCACGCCCTCCTTCATCACGATCGAGACGCAGCCCTTGGGCGACATCACGTCCTTCACGAAGAAGGCCGTTTCCGAGATCATCGGACCCCAGCCGGCTTCGTACCAGCCGACCGAGCCGTCCTCGAACAGCACCTGCAGATGGCCGTAATTGTACATCGACGGCGCCACCTCGTCGGTCAGCCGAACGCCCATGCCGCGCACCTCGACGGGTCTCGCGTCGGTGATCTGCAGCATCACGTCGAGATAATGCACGCCGCAGTCGACGATCGGCGAGGTCGTCTGCATCAGCTGCTTGTGCGTCTCCCAGGTGTGGCCGGAGGATTGCTGGTTGAGGTTCATGCGGAAGACATACGGGCCGCCGAGCTTGCGCGCCTCGGCAATCAGCCGGATCCAGGACGGATGGTGACGCAATATATAGCCGATCACCAGTTTCTTGCCGTTGGCCTTGGCGGCGTCGACGACGCGCCGTGCGTCTGCAACCGTCGTTGCCAGCGGCTTCTCGACGAAGACATGGCAGCCGGCCTCGAAGGCCCGCACCGCATAGTCGGCATGGCTGTCGGAATAGGTGGCGATCGCCGCGACGTCCGGCTTCTCGTCGCGCAGCGCATCCTCGAAAGAGCGCCTGATGCCGTAGCGCCCAAGCCCCTCCGGCAGCGGCACGTCGGACCGGTTGACGAGCGCGGCGATCTCGAAGCCCGGATTGGTATGGTAGGCCAGCGCATGGCTGCGGCCCATATTGCCGAGGCCTGCGACGACGACGCGAAGGGGTTTTTCTGCACTCACTTTACCGCTCCCGACGTGATGCCGCGGATCAGCTGCCGCGAGAAGATGACATAGAGGATGAGCACCGGCAGGATCGCCAGCGAGAGCGCCGCCAGGATGGCGTTCCAGTTGGTGACGAACTGGCCGAGGAAGAGCTGGGCGCCGAGCGTCACGGTCTTGGTCGCTTCCGAAGGTGCCAGGATCAGCGGGAACCAGAGGTCGTTCCAGATCGGGATCATGGTGAAGACGGCGACCGTCGCCATGGCCGGCCGCACCAGTGGCAGCACCAGGCGGAAGAAGATCGTGTATTCCGAAAGCCCGTCGATGCGTCCGGCATTCTTCAGATCGTCGGACACCTGCTTCATGAATTCCGACAGGATGAAGATCGCCAGCGGCAGGCCTTGCGCGGTGTAGACCAGGATCAGCGCCGCCAGCGTGTTGACCAGCCCGGTCGCCACCATCAATTGCAGGATGGCCACGGTGCCGAGGCGGATTGGGATCATGATGCCGAGCGCCAGGTAGAGCCCCATCAGCGTGTTGCCGCGGAAGCGGTATTCCGACAGCGCGAAGGCGGCCATCGCCCCGAACAAAAGCACGAAGAACAGCGAGAGCACGGTGACGACAAGGCTGTTCTGGAAATAATGGAAGAAGTCACCCTGGCCGAACACCGTGGTGTAGCCGATCAGGTCGAAGGTCTTCGGCGTCGGCGGTGTCAGCGGCGCGCCAAAGATGCCCGCGCGCGACTTGAACGAGTTCACCACCACCAGGATCACCGGAAACAGCGCGATCACCGTGTAGGTCAGAAGGATCGCATGCGCGCCGATGGTACGGGGAAGCGAACGTGTGGCTGTGCTCATGGCGCGCCTCAGAACTGGTAGCGACGCAGGCGCGTCTGCACGAGGAACAGGTAGACGCAGACGCCGGCGAGGATGATCAGGAACATGATCGTGGCGATGGCCGCGCCCATATTGGGATCGCCGACCTGCAGCTGGAAGCCGAAGAAGGCGCGGTAGAGGAAGGTGCCGAGGATGTCGGTCGAATAGTTCGGCCCGGCAAGCGCCCCTTGCGCGGTGTAGATCAGGTCGAAGGCGTTGAAATTGCCGACGAAGGTCAGGATCGAGATAATGCCGATCGAAGGCAGGATCAGCGGCAGCTTGATCTTCCAGAACTGCGCCATGCCGGTGACGCCGTCGCATTCGGCCGCCTCGATCACCTCGTCGGGGATCGACAGAAGTGCTGCATAGATCAGCATCATCGGGATGCCGACGAATTGCCAGACCGAGACCAGGCTGAGCGCGGTCAGCGCATACTGCTCCTTGCCGAGCCACGGCGTGAAGAAGCTCTTCAGGCCGACGAAATCCATCAGATGCGGCGCCACGCCCCAGATCGGCGACAGGATCAGCTTCCAGGCGAAGCCGACGATGACGAAGGACAGGATCGTCGGCACGAAGATCGCCGTGCGGTAGAAGGCGGTGAAGCGCAGCTTGGGGCTGGAGAGAAGCGCCGCCAGAAGGATGCCGATCGGGTTCTGCACCAGCATGTGGATGATGAAGAACCAGACATTGTTCCTGAGCGCATTCCAGAAATTCACCGACCAGTTCGGATCGCCGAACAGGGTGCGGAAATTGCCGAGACCGACAAAGACCTGGGACTGCTCGACGTTGCGGAACAGGGAAAGCTGCAGCGTGCCGAACAACGGCAGGATCATGAAAGCGGTGTAGACCAGCACCGCCGGCGCCAGGAAGACGCCGACATGCCAGCGGATCGGTCTTTTCGGTCGCGGTTCTGCAGCCATGAGTTCGGTTCCCCGCCGTCTCTGGGTTCCAGTTCAGGTGATGCTAGCTGATGCCTCGATGCACGGCTTGACAGTCCCCTTCGCAGGAAAGACAAGGCCAGCGACAGATCGGCTCCGTCTTCCCCGCGAGATCGAGGGTAAGACCGGGAGGCTGCGCCGACAATCGCTATCTGGGACTGTTTGAACGCCGGCCGGGCTCGCGCCCGGCCGGCGTCGCTGTTTGATGCTCTTACTTCGCCGGCTTGTACCAGCTGTCGAGGCCTGCCTGCAGCTTCTTGGCCGCGTCTTCCGGAGTGACGGTGCCGTTGATCACGTTGGCCGACTGAACCCAGGTCTCGTTCTCGAGGTTCGGTGTGCCGCGCGACAGGATCTGGTAGGTCGAGCGGATCGTCGACTTGCACTTGCCGCGCCAGGAGACGAATTCCTGCGCCAGCGGGTCTTCCATCTTCACCGGCGAGGAGTTCAGGCTGAAGAAGCCCGGCAGCGCGTTGGCGTAGATGGTGGCGAAGTCCGGCGAGGCGACCCAGGAGAGGAACTTCTTGGCCTCTTCCGAATGCTTCGACGCCGCGTTCAGGCCCATGCCGATGTCGGTATGGTCGGAGATGTAGCAGGTGTCGCCGGCCTTTTCGACCGGCGGCGGGAAGGCGCCCATCTTGAACTGCGCCTGGGTGTTGAACAGGCCGATTTCCCACGAGCCGGCCGGGTAGATGGCGGCGCGGCCGAGCGTGAACAGGTTCTGGCTGTCCGGATAGGTCTGCGCCTCGAAGCCGTCGCCGAGATACGGTTTCCACTTCGCCAGTTCCTTGAAGGGTTCGACCCATTGAGGATCGGTCAGCTTCTGCTCGCCCTTGATCAGGGCAGCGCGGCCTTCCTCGCCCTTCCAGTAGTTCGGGCCGACGTTCTGGTAGCCCATGGTCGCGGCTTCCCAGAGGTCCTTGGTGCCCATGGCCATCGGAATGTAGGTGCCGTCGGCCTTGATCTTGTCGAGCACGGCGAAGAACTCGTCGCGGGTCGTCGGCACCTTGAGGCCGAGCTTTTCGAAGGCATCCTTATTGTAGATGAAGCCGTGGATGACCGAGGCCATCGGCACGCAGAAGCTCGACTTGCCGTCATCGGTCTGCCAGGCGGACTTGGCGACGGGCGAGAAGTTCTCCATGCCCGGCAGCGAAGTAAGGTCGGCGAGGTTGCCCTTCTTGAACAGCTCGAGCGACTTGTCGAAGGGGCGGCAGGTGATCAGGTCGCCCGCCGAGCCGGCGGCGAGCTTGGCGCCCAGCGCCGCGTCATACTCCGTCGGGGCCGAAGGCGCGAACACCACCTTGATGCCGGGATTCTTGGCTTCGAAGGCCGGGATCAGCTTGTCCTTCCAGATGGTCAGGTCGTCGCCGCGCCAGCTTTCGATGTTGAGCGTCACGTCCTCGGCCAGAGCCATCCCGGTCGTGCCGAGGATGCCCGTGCCGAGGATGCTTGTGCCGAGCAGAAGGGCCGTCAGTAGTTTGGTCTTCATCTTCAGTCTCCCTGTTGACCTTTTTCAGGTTCGGTTTTGATGAGAACAGGGGCTCAGCGCCCCTTGCTCCCCTCGATCGCGGAAAGCGCCGGCCGAAGCTTCTGGCCGGCTCCTTCCAGTATCTTCTCGGCCGCGTCGGCGTTGGCGGCGCCCGCGGCGAGCAGAATGGCGGTTTTGACGACACCACCGCTCTCCTCGAGCAGGCGGGCGGCGTCGTCGCGGCTCTTGCCGCTGATGGCGGCGACCATGCGCACGGCGCGGTCGCGCAGCTTGATGTTGTCGGCGGTGAGATTGACCATGTAGCCGTCATGGACATGGCCGAGATGGATGGCGGCTAGCGTCGACAGCATGTTGAGCGCGATCTTCTGCGCGGTCCCTGCGCCCATGCGCGTCGAGCCGGCGATCAGCTCCGGCGGGGTTTCGAGCAGGATGGCGACGTCGGCCTGTTTGAACAGCACGGCGCCCCGGTTGTTGGCGATGGCGATGGTGGCGGCGCCGCGGCTGCGCGCGTCCTGGAGCGCCTGGACCGCATAAGGGGTCGAGCCGCTGGCGGAAATGGCGATCAGGCAGTCGCCCTTGCCGATGTCAGCCGCGGCGACGGCCGCCGATGCTTCATCGGTGTCGTCCTCCGGCCCGCCGGCCAGCGTGCGGAAGGCTTCGTCGCCGCCGGCGATCAGGATGGCGATGCGATCGCGTGCGATGCCGAAGGTGCCGGGCAGTTCCAGCGCGTCGGCAACCGCCATCAGGCCGGAGCTGCCGGCCGCCGCATAGGCGAGCTTGCCGCCGCTCTTCAGTTGCTTCGCGATGAGTTCGGCGGCAACGGCGATCGCCGGAATGGCGCCGTGCACAGCCTTGCTGGCCTCGATCTGGGCATTGGCCAGGAACGCCAGAATGGCTTCCGGGGCCTGGACGTCCAGCCCCTCGGCATTCTGGTGGAGCGCCTCCGTGCGCGTCTCGGCCATCCGTTTTCCTCCAACTGAGCGAACAATACCAAAAAAATACCACTTGTCCACACGCATTAACGAATTTCGGATCGGGGAACTCGCTTGCCGGCAAATTAACGTGGGTTTTCAATAAAATACGGCTTAATCTTTTTTGAACCGAAATTAACCCTTGGCTATTGGTATTTTATTGGTATTATCCAGGCCGAGGAGAAAATCACGTGAAATTCGTGCTTGGCATCGATGGCGGCGGCACCAGCTGCAGGGCGGCCCTTGCGACCGTCGACGGCGCCGTGGTCGGCCGCGCCAAGAGCGGCGCCGCCAACATCCGCACCGATCTCACCGGCGCCCGCGCCAATATCGTCGAGGCGGCGAGGCAGGCATTTCTCGCGGCAGGCCATGATCCGGAGCTGATCCCGCAGACGCCTGCCATCCTCGGTCTGGCCGGCGCCAATGTCGGCACCTACCGGCAACAGCTCGAGGCGATCCTGCCCTTCAGCAAGAGTCGTGTCGAAACCGATGCCGAGATCGCGCTCGAAGGCGCGGTCGGGCCCAGTGACGGCGCCATGGCCATTCTCGGCACCGGCACCGCCTATATGGCCCGCAAGAACGGCAAGTCGCGCGCCATTGGCGGCTGGGGTTTCCAGGTCGGCGACCAGGGCAGCGGCGCCCGCATCGGCCGCGACCTGCTGGAGCAGACGCTGCTCGCCTATGACGGCATCCGCCCCGGCTCGGCCTTGACCGACACCATGCTCGCCGTCTTCCGCAACAATCCCGAAGACGTGGTCGAATTCACCACCAACGCCAAGCCGGGCGATTTCGGCGGCTTCGCGCCAAAAGTCTTCGAGCATGCCGAAAAGGGCGACGTCGTCGCCAACTTCATCCTCGCCAAGGCGGTGGCCGATGTCGAGGCTTCGCTCGGCGCGCTCGATCTCGCCGACGACGCTCCGCTCTGCCTGCTCGGCGGCCTGGCGCCGCTCTATGCGCCGCGCCTGTCGGCGCGCTATCAAGCGCTGCTCAAAGCCCCGCTCGACGATGCGCTCGGCGGTGCCGTTCAGATGGCCCTGCGCCTCTTCGCCAGCGGTTCGGAGGCGTCGCGATGAGCGCCGCCGACCAGATCTTCGCCATGCTGAGGGAATCTTCGCAGAGCGGCGCGCCGCTCTATTTGCAGCTGAGGAGAAGCATCGAGGAAGCGGTCAATCGCGGCCTGATCGGCCCCGGCGACGCGTTGCCCTCCGAGCGCGACATCGCCAGCAAGGCCGACATCTCGCGCGTCACCGTGCGCAAGGCGGTGCAGGACCTGGTCAAGGGCGGTATCCTCGTCCAGCGCCATGGCTCGGGTACCTTCGTCGCGCCGCGCATGGAACGCGTCGAGCAGTCGCTGTCGCGGCTCACCTCCTTCACCGAGGACATGGCGCGCCGCGGCATGAACGTGCGCTCCGTCTGGCTCGACCGCGGCCTCTACGCGCCTTCGCCGGACGAGATGATGGTGCTTGGCCTGTCCTCGACCGAGCTGGTGGCGCGTGTCGCGCGCCTGCGCATCGCCAACGACACGCCGTTGGCGATCGAGCGCGCGGCGCTCTCGGCCAGTGTCCTGCCCGATCCCGAAGCGATCGGCTCCTCGCTCTATGCGGCGCTGGGCACGACCGGCAATCGACCGGTCCGCGCTGTGCAGCGTATCTCCGCCACCAATCTCGGCGATGCCGATGCGCGCCTCCTGGAAGTGCCGCCGGGGGTTGCCGGTTTGCAGATCGAGCGCATTTCCTATCTGGCGAGCGGCAAGGTGATCGAGTTCACCCGCTCGGTCTACAGGGGCGACGCCTATGACTTCGTCGCGGAACTCCGGCTGACCGGGCCGGGAGAGGAGATCCGGCCATGAGCGCCAACACCACCCATATGCGGCGCGAGATCGATGAGATCCCGGAAGCCGCGGCCCGCCTTCTCGACGGCTCGGCTTCGGCTTTGGCCGAGGCTGGCCGTGGCCTTAGCGAACGCGACCCGCATTTCGTCGTCACCGTGGCACGCGGCTCGTCCGACCACGCCGCGACCTTCATGAAATATGCCGTCGAGCTGACGGCAGGCCTTGCGGTCGCCTCGGTCGGGCCGTCGATCGCCTCCATTTACGGCGCGAAGCTCAGGCTGCGCGGCTCCGCTTGCCTGGCGATCTCGCAGTCGGGCAAGAGCCCCGACATCGTCGCCATGGCCGAAACGGCAAGGGCCGGCGGGGCGTTGACCGTCGCCATCACCAACACGGCCGACTCGCCGCTCGCGCGGGCTTCCGATTACGCGATCGATATCCTCGCCGGGCCGGAACGCTCCGTCGCGGCCACCAAGACCTTCGTCAATTCGGCCGTCGCCGGCCTCGCGCTGATGGCGCATGCCACTGACGACCAAGCACTGCTTAAGGCGCTTGCCGGCCTGCCCGGCCATTTCGAGAAGGCGATCGCCTGCGACTGGATGGCGCTCGCCGGCGCGCTGGAGAACCCGCAGTCGCTGTTCATCCTCGGCCGCGGCCCGTCCTCCGCGATCGCCAGCGAGGCGGCGCTGAAGTTCAAGGAAACCTGCGCCATGCACGCCGAGGCCTATAGCGCCGCCGAGGTCATGCACGGGCCGCTGGCGCTGGTCGGGCCGGGTTTCCCGGTGCTGGCGCTCGCCGCTCGCGATGCGTCCGAACCGTCGGTCGCCGAGGCGGCCGACGGCCTGACGGCCAAGGGCGCCGCCGCCTTCATCACCTCCGACAAGGCAAAGGCCGCGAGGCTTCTGCCGCATGTCGCCACCGGCCACCCGCTGACCGATCCGCTGCCGCTGATCGTGTCCTTCTACGGCTTCGTCGAGGCCTTCGCGCGCCATCGCGGCCTCGACCCCGATACGCCGCGCAACTTGCGCAAGGTGACGGAAACCGTATGAGCGACCGTTTCGCACTCACCGGCGCCCGCATCTTCGACGGCGCCGACTGGCACGACAACGCCGCCCTTGTCGTCAAGGGCGACGCGGTCGAGGCCATCCTGCCGGCAGGCGCCATTCCGTCCGGCGTTTCGATCGTGGAGACCGGCGGCGGCCTGCTGACGCCTGGCTTCGTCGACATCCAGGTCAATGGCGGCGGCGGCGTCATGCTCAACGACCATCCCGACGTCGCCTCGATCGAGACCATCTGCCGGGCGCATGCGCCCTTCGGCACCACGGCACTGCTGGTGACGCTGATCACCGACACGCCGGCGATCACCGCCGCCGCCATCGCCGCCGGCGCCGAGGCGACCCGTGAGAAGGTGGCCGGCTTCCTCGGCCTGCATCTGGAAGGGCCGCATCTCTCCATAGCCCGCAAGGGCGCGCATGATCCGGCGCTGATCCGGCCGATGACCGATGCCGACCAGGCGGCGCTGATTGCGGCGCGCAAACAGCTTCCCGTCCTGCTCACCACCATCGCGCCGGAATCGGTCGAACCGGATCGCGTCACGGCGCTGGCCAAGGCCGGCGTCATCGTCAGCCTCGGCCATAGCGATACCGACTACGCGACGGCGAGCGCCTTCGCCGAGGCCGGGGCCACGGTGGTCACGCACCTCTTCAACGCCATGAGCCAGATCGGCAACCGCGAGCCGGGCTTGGCGGGCGCGGCGATCGACACTGGCGGCCTCTATGCCGGGATCATCGCCGACGGCATCCATGTCCATCCGGCGACGATGATCCTTGCGCTGCGCGGCAAGCGGGGGCCGGGCAAGATCGTGCTGGTCACCGACGCCATGGCCACGATCGGCACCGACATGACGTCGTTCACGCTGAACGGCCGCACCATCTACCGCAAGGATGGCAGCCTCAGGCTTGCCGACGGCACGCTGGCCGGCGCCGATCTCGACATGATTTCGGCCGTGCGCTACGTCCATCGCGTCGTCGGCCTGGAGCTCGACGAGGCCTTGCGCATGGCATCGCTTTATCCGGCGCAAGCGATCGGCCAGGCGCACCGCCTCGGCCGCTTCGCCAACGGCACCGCCGCCGACATTGTCGGGCTGTCGGAGGGGTTGGATGTCAGGAATGTCTGGATCGGCGGCAGGAAGGTGTTTGGGGCGTAGACCCCAACGTCGTAGTCCTTAAGACAAAGCGAAACTTCAGACGTTGGCGGGACAGAGGGGGCGCGAAGGATCGCGGCCGATCTCACCACATGCAGTACGACGTTCGTGTTAGCCGGCCTTGGCGTAGATATCCTTGTACGCCTCGCGCAGCACGTTCTTCTGCACCTTGCCCATCGTGTTGCGCGGCAGTTCGTCGACGAAGATCACCTGCTTCGGATGCTTGTATTTCGCCAGCCGGCCGGCGATGGCGCCGGCAATGTCGGCAGCATCGATCGCCGAGCCCGGCTTGCGCACCACGACTGCGGTGACGCCTTCGCCGAAATCCGGATGCGCGACGCCGATCACCGCGCTTTCGCTGACGCCGTCGAGCGCGTCGATCTCGCTCTCGATCTCCTTCGGATAGACATTGTAGCCGCCCGAGATGATCAGGTCCTTGCCGCGACCGACGATGTGGATATAGTCGTCGGCGTCGATCAGGCCGAGGTCGCCGGTGATGAAGAAGCCGTCGTCGCGAAACTCGGCCTTGGTCTTCTCGGGCATGCGCCAATAGCCGGCAAAGACATTCGGGCCCTTGACCTCGATCATGCCGATCTCGCCTTGCGGAAGCGGCTTGGCCGTCTCGGGATCGGTGATGCGCAGCGAGACGCCGTGCAGGGGAAATCCGACCGTGCCAGCACGCCGCTCGCCCTCATAGGGGTTGGATGTGTTCATGTTGGTCTCGGTCATGCCGTAGCGCTCGAGGATGGCGTGGCCGGTGCGCTCGCGCCAGGCTTTGTGCGTCTCAGCCAAGAGCGGCGCCGAACCGGAGATGAAGACCCGGATGGCCTTCGCCGCTTCGCGTGTCAGGCCGTCCTGCTGCAACAGCCGCACATAGAAGGTCGGTACGCCCATCAGCGCGGTCGCGCGCGGCATCAGCGAGAGGATGCGCGCCGGATCGAACTTCTGCTCGAACAGCATTTTCGCGCCGGCCATCAGGATGACGTTGGTGGCGACGAACAGGCCATGCGTGTGGAAGATCGGCAGCGCGTGGATTAGCACGTCGTCGGCGCCGAAGCGCCACTGCTCGACCAGCACGCGGGCATTGGACGCAAGGTTCTCGTGGCTGAGCATCGCGCCCTTGGAACGGCCGGTCGTGCCGGAGGTGTAGAGGATCGCGGCAAGATCGTCCGGTCCGCGCGCGACATCGCTGAAATCCGTCGCCTGCCGCGATGCCTGGCTGGCCAGCGTTCCTTGTCCGTCGCGGCCGAGCGTGAGCACCGTGGCGCCGACCGTTGCGGCAAGTGGTTCGACGCCCGAAAGACGATCCGGATCGCACACGATGAGCCTCGGCTCGGCGTCGCGGAAGAAATAGTCGAGCTCGGGCAGCGTGTAGGCGGTGTTGAGCGGCAGGAAGACCGCCCCGGCGCGCACGGAGGCGAGATAGAGCAGCGCCGCCTCCGGGCTCTTCTCGACCTGGACGGCGACACGGTCGCCGGGCTCGACGCCGGCCTGCGCCAGGGCATGCGCCAGTTGCGCCGATTTCGCCAGCATATCGCCATAGGTGATCGATCGGCCGTCATCCGTCTCCATCAGCAGCCGGTCGGGCGCCGGCATATGGGAACGGAAAGCGCCGAAGAGATGATTGGTCATAATGATCCTCAAGGCGCACGCCAAAGCTCAATGCGCTCGCCCGAGCGAATACCAGATTTGGCGGCCGGAGCAAAAACTGCGCGGCGCCTTTCAGTCGCTATCTGCGGCGTGCCTTGCTGGCGCCGGCCCTCGGATCGTAGCCTTGAGCGAAGCGTTCGATGCAAATCGCCGCGGTGAGGCGGTAATGATCGAGAAGCGCCTCGACCGCGCCGTCGGCGTCGCCATCCAGAGTGCGCTCGGCAATGATGCGGTGTTCGCCAAGATCGTCGCGCGCCACCCCAGGCGCGCTTTGCGAGATCAGGCGGTAGCGCGAGGCCTGATCGGACAGCTGATCGCAGAAGCCGATCAGCCAGTGCGACCGGCACGCCGCGATCAGCGCGCGATGAAAGGCGCGGTGCAGCTTTTCCCATTCCGGGTTGTTGGTGGTCGGGTCTTCCGGCAGGCGGCGCTCGGCACGCGCAAGGCGGTGCAGCGCCAGCACCAGCTGCTCTTCCCATTCGGCGGTGCGGTGAGCAATGGATTCGCGCAGCGCCCGCTCCTCCAGCCAGCAGCGCGTGCGCGTCAATTCCTCCAGTTCCGTGGCGCTGGCCGGCATCAGGAAGAAGCCGCGCTGGTCGTGACGGCCGAGCAGGCCCTCGGCGGCCAGCCGGTTGAGAGCCTCGCGTACCGGCGAGGCGCCGGCGCCATAGCGGGAAACGACCCATTCGACACGCAGTTTCGTCTCGGACTCCAGAGCGCCGCGCAGCAGGTCGTCGCGCAGTTGCTGGTAGACCGAGCTGGCAAGCGTGCTTTTGCCGCCCCTGCTTTCGCCCGGCTCGGTGTTTCCGTTTGTCAATCGAACTCCTGTTGCTTGCCCCTGGTTTGCCAGGCCCCTCGGCGAAGCAATTTCGTACATGTATCATACAGCCGGGCAGTGGCGCCTCAAGCGGAAGATGGCGATATTCGACTTTAAGACAAGATGGGCCATCTATTTATTGAACAAAGTAGAATATCGACAAAAAAGCTGATATTCTTATTGCTTCACATATTGAACGGTCATTCAATCTCTGTCGTGACTATGCAACTCCCGCGAGAGATCGGACAGCTATACGTTCAACTTACGGTCCTGTCGGCAGCAGTGCGAATTGCTTCGATGTTTGCCCTATAGGCTTCGACGCTGCCGCCCTTGAACACGGCGGCGCCCGCCACCAGCACATTGGCGCCGGCCGCGGTCACCAGCGGCGCCGTTTCGGCCGAGACGCCGCCATCGATCTCGATATGGATCGGCCGGCTGCCGATCAGCGCCTTCACCCGCTTCACCTTGTCGACGATCGCCGGGATGAAGGCCTGCCCGCCGAAACCCGGATTGACCGTCATGATCAGGATCAGGTCGAGCCGGTCGAGCACATATTCGATCGCCGTTTCCGGCGTTGCCGGGTTGAGCGAGACGCCGGCCTTCTTGCCGAGGCTCTTGATGGTCTGCAACGAGCGGTCGAGATGCGGCCCGGCCTCGGCATGCACCGTCATGCCGTCGCAACCGGCTTCGGCGAAGGCCGCCAGATAAGGATCGGCCGGCGCAATCATCAGATGGCAGTCGAAGAAGGCCTTGGTGCGATTGCGGATCGCCTTGATCACCGGCGGGCCGAAGGTGATGTTGGGCACGAAATGGCCGTCCATCACATCGAGATGGATCCAGTCGGCGCCGGCCGCCGCGACAGCCTCGACCTCATCGCCCAGCTTGGAAAAATCCGACGCCAGCACCGATGGCGCGATCAGGGTCTTCTTGCTCATGGCGCAAATTCTCCCGGCAGTCCTGTGCGCGCGGTCGCACGCCTGTCAGGGCGATTGCCTAGAGCAATTCCAGGAAAAGTGCGAGCGCTTTTCCGTCCGGAATTGCGTAAAAACAAAGAGATAGGGCATTTCACCGTTTCCGCGAAACGGTAAAATGCCCAGACCATGATCCGGTCGAGGGAAAGCCGTTTTCGGACAGGCGCATCGCTCGCCTGCTGTGATGCGGAAAAGAAACCCGCCGGATCGCTCCGGCGGGTTTCGTCTTCACCCGGCAATTTGCGGCTTGATGCTACTGGATGTCCGCGCCCGTCGGGTCCTGCAACATGCGCCGCGGCTGGCGCTGCGGGAACTGACGCAGCACGTTCGGGTTGAGCAGGATGCCGGGGTTGATCTCGACACCCGGCCGCCTGCGGATCGGCGTGCAGTCCGGGAACCGTCCGGTCGTGCCGACCGGGCAGCGCCGCCGGGTGAAGACCGGCTGGCACTGTCCGTCGATGAACTCGGCACCCGGTGCGCATTCCACCGGCGGCTTGCGGCAGGCGCCGCCGCGGATTTCGGTCCCACGCGGGCAGACGCAGTCACCCCGCTTGTTGTGGACCTGGCCGCGGATGGTGCACTGCTCCTGGCTCGGCTTCGGCCGCTGGCAGGCCTTGCCCCGCGCCACCAGCCCATCCGGACAGGCGCAGTTGCCATTGGCGTCGCGCAGCTGGCCGCGGATCGGGCACTGCTTCGACACGATCGGCCGGCAGGCGCCGTCACGCACCTCCGTGCGGCTTGGGCAGACGCAATCGCCATCGGCATTGCGGGACTGGCCGTGGATACGGCACTGGGCAGGCGGCTGCTTGTCCGGCACGCAGGCCTTGGCCGCGCGATCGAGATGCGTGCCGTCCGGGCAGGCGCAGCCATTGCCGTTGGACGTCGCCACCGCGCCACGGATCGTGCATTTCGGCGGAGCGACCTGGCACACGCCGTTCACCAGCTCGCCGCGGCGGCAGACGCAGTTGCCATCCTGGTCGCGGTACTGGCCGGGACCCAGCGTGCATTGCGGCTCCTGCTGCCCTTCGCCCTTGACGCACTTGCCGTTTTCCAGCTCCGTGCCGCGCGGGCAGACGCAACGCCCGTCCGCCGTCCGGATCTGACCCTGGAGCAGGACGCAGCTTGGCGGCACCGGCAGCGGCAGAAGCTTGCCGCCGCCCGTGCCCCCACTACCCGAGCATTGGCCGTCACGGAAGGTCGTGCCTTCCGGACAGACGCAGCGGCCGGCCGGGTCCAGCACCATTCCATACAAACACTGGTTCTTCACCTCATGCCTGATGGTGAAGGGGTGGCACGCATAGGCCTTGCCGCGATCGCCCTGGTTGGCGGTCGGCTCGCGCGACAGCACATCGCCGCCGCCCTGCACCGGCGTGTTCGGAGGAAGTACGCCGACGCAGTTCTGGCCATTGACCGTGCCCTGCAGATCGGCAAGGCGCCCATCCTCGGGAAGGATCACGGTGACGTGGTGGCTGTGGCGTTCGCCAGCCCCCAGCGTCAGATCGGCGATGCAGGACGCGGGCAGCGTCGTCGGCTCCGGCGAGCAGCCGAAGGGCGGGTCGATCGAGGTGATCCGAACGCCTTCCAGCCGGCCCAGACCCTCCACGCCGATCGCATCGCCGATGCGGACCGGACCGGAGAAGGGGTTCGGCCCGTCATTCGTGATGGTGATGTCGAACGAGCATGGTTCTCCCGGCCGGCACTCGGCATCGCCGGTCTTCTCGACGCGGATAGCCGAGGCCCCGCCGCCCTTCGCGCAGGCCTGGCCGATCGGATAGACGATGTCGTCGCCCGGCGCTGGCCCGAAGCTGCCGCGCGCGCAGTTCTCGAACGCGCCATTGCCGTTCACCGCCACGTCGAAGTGCCGGCTGGTCCCGGGCGTCATCACGGCGCCGGGAATCTGGCACGACAGCGTGTTGGCAGGCACCGGTCCGCAAGCCCATTCCGCGCCGTCAGGGGTGACGGTCTGGATCTGGACGGGCGCTCCGCCCGACACCAGCGTGGCGGCATCGCTGACCCGCACAGGGCCAGTCGGGGCCGCCGTGCCGGCATTGGTGACGGTGATGCGGCAGGAAACCGCGGCGCCGGCCAGCGAGCCGCCGCATTCTTTGGTGATGCGTAGGCCGGGCTGGCCGCCATTCGGATGGCGGATGCGCTCGGTCGCGCAGGCCTTGTTGTTGGCGAGGTCGACCTCGCTGGGAATGGCTTTCACCTCGGCGCAATTCTGCACGGTGTCCGGCCGGTAGCTTGCCGGCATCACCGCCTTGACGACGATCGGCGTCGAGGCGCCCGGAGGCAGCGAGATGCCGGCATTGTCGCAGCGGAACTGTCCAGGCCCGTTCGGCCCGCAAGTCCATGGCGGGCTCGGCCCGAAGGTCGACGAGGTCGGCGCGCCGCCGGGGTAGCTGTCGATCACCGTCAGCGGCCCGTTATAGGTGCCGGTGCCGTTGTTGATGATGTCGATCACGAAAGAGCAGACGCCGTCCGGCGTGCAGACCGGGGTGCGGGCGCGCTTCTTCAGGAGCAGGTCGACCTTCTTCTCGACCGGCGGCTGGCACTGCGGATCGCGATCGCCACGGCGGCAGATCGGGATCGAGGCGCAGCCGCGGTCGTTCTGCTGGCTGCCGAACAGCGGCTTGCCGCTGGCCTGGTAATCATAGGCGGCGCAGTTGCGCAGCACGCCGCCCTGCCAGCCGCCCGCCGGCTTGAAGCCGAGCTTGAGGTTGACGGAGGCGCTGGGGTTGAGCGTGGTCGCCGGATAGGTGCAGGTCATCGGCGTCGTCCCGGGCGCGCAGACCCAGGGCGCATTCGGCCCCGAGGTCAACACGGAGCCGGCCGGCAGCGTCACCTCGTCGAGCACGATCTTGCCGTTATAGGGCGCGTCGCCGACATTGGTGACGGTGATGGTGAAGTCGCAGCCGCCGGCCATCGTGCAGCGCGGCACGTCGGCATGCTTCTCGATCTTGAGGTCCGGCTCCTTGTCCTTCGGCGGGCATCTGAGGTCACGCGGGATGACGATGTCGATGACCTGCGTGCAGCAGAGCCCCCAGCCCTCCTTAGGCCCGGCATAGGCTTCGATGCCGGTGACGATGAGATGGATGGCCTCGCCGGGCGAGGCGCCGATGATCTTCCAGTTCAGCACGCCGCCGCCGACCGGCACTTTCTGGGTGTCGGGAACGATGCTGATGCCGGGCGTGGTCGTCGACACCTGCACCCATTTGCCGCCCATCTCGGGTCCTACCGGCATATGGTAGATGAAGGCGCCTCCGCCGGGCACGCAGTCGACCGTGCCGTGCTCGACCTTGAAGCATTCCTTGGCGGGAGGCGGAGGCGGCGGGTTGCATTTGGTCAGGTCGATCTTGATCGAGGTTTTCACGCCGGTGAGGAAATCGCCGTCGTCGGGCTTGTCCGGATCGTGCGAGGGGATGGTCGTTGCCGGGCCGCCCCGCAGCGAGACCTTGATCTCTCCCTGGTTGTCGACCGTCGCCGGCGCGGGGAAGGCCGCATGGTCTATCTTTGCGGTGATCCGAAAGGTGATGACGCGTTCGTTCGCGGCTCCGACGCCATCAAGGTTGGCAGCGCTGATGCGGAAGTTGGAAACGCTCGCCGTGTCGTTCGGGCCGGCCGACGTGCTGATCGAAGCAGCGGGCAGCGGTCCGCCGGAGGCGCTGGTGCCGTCACCGGCGACATCGACGCTGACGATCTGCAGGCCGTGCGGCAGTTGATCCCTGAAATCGAGCCTTGTCGCTTTGAGCAAGGCGGCCACGCTTGGCCGGTCGAAGTCCTGCGGGTCGCCATGGATGCCGAAGCTCAGGACATACTCGACGGAATCGCAGCTTCTCTGGCCGCCTTTCTTGGTGAAGAAGGGCACGATCCGCGGGAGTTCCGCATTGATGCCGCGTGACCCTGGATTGGCGGCCTGATTGGTCGCGGCCGGAGCCTGGTTCTGGGCGAGCGCCGGCAAGGCCGGCATCATGGCGACCGCGATACCGGCTGCCATCAGCCAGCGCGCGCCGCGCCTGGCATATGACAGGGGTTTCATGATCGTCTCCATGACGGTTTTGCGCGAGGCGAGGCGGGAATGGGCGAGATCGCTCATTTTTCCCTCCTCGGCGCTTCGCAGTCGACGGCTGGCGTTCTGAGCGGCAGCGTCATCTTGCAGCAAGGGTAGTAGCCACCCTTGTCCTGGTCGGACTTGCGGTAGAAGCAGAGCCCGACATTGACGGTGTCGCCCGGATCATGGCCGGTGATGTCGACCGTGTAGGGCTTGCCCGGGACATGCGACATGGGGGTTGTCACCCCGACGCCGGGTGTCCTGGACTGCGCCTTGATCGAATCGCCGCCGAAGCCGGCATGGTCATGAAGAGTGAGTTCGGCCCGGAGACCGCGCGGCGTGCAGTAATAATGCACGTCCTCGACATCCACGCAGGGCGGCAGATTGCCGGGCGGCGGGAAGTCGGGCGGATAGAACGGAGGCAGATAGCCGCCGGGGATTTCCTCATAATAGCCGGCGCGACCTTCGCAGGGGCGCCAGACCCTGATGTCGCCGACATGACCCTGGACGTCCGGGTCTTCGAAATAGCCGTCGAAATCGACGAACCAGGAGCCGAAAGGCGGCACGTTGGCCGGCTTGACCAGCGCGCTCGGCATCAGCTGCACGCCATGCACGGCAAGCGAACCGCCGGCGGCGGGATCGGCAAGCTCGGGATTGTCGCGCAACTTGTCGCCGGTGTTGACGACCGTGTCGGTGCAGACGGAAGTGTCGAGATTGCCCTCGGCGTCATAGCGATATTGCAGGTCGACGCCGCCGGCCGACTGGCGGTTGCCTTGCGGGAAGCCGACCGCATATTCCTGCGGCACCTCGACCCAGGCCGATTCCGTCGCCGGGTCATCCGGGTCCTCGCGCTGGTAGCGGATCAGCTCGCCTTTGCCGGAATCGGCGAAGCGGCTGTAATCGTAGCGGTTTTCGACCGCGCCGCGCTGGGCGAGATACATGAAGCCCTTGTTGTCGAAGGCGATGTCGGTGACGGCAAAGTCCTTGTCGGCCTTGACCGTCAGTTCCCAGCGCGGATCGCCGGCGAAGCCGCCATCGCTCGCAATGCCGATCGACCAGATTTCGGCCTTCTCGCCGACCGAATAATAGAGCCGGCCGCCGTGATAGGAGACGGCCCAGACCCGGCGCTCGTCCTGCGTGTAACCCCAGGTCGCGGGGTCTTCGGCGTCGAAGGCCGCGCTGTGGATGTCCATCGCAGCGCCATCGTCGGCGACCGGGGCGAGCCCATGCGCCGGGCGTCCGGCAACGCCATGGTCGAAGCTGTCGATCAGATTGCCCTCGATATCGATGCGGTGAATGAGCCCGGTGTCGAGATCCGAAGCGAAGAACTCGCGGCGGTTCGGATCGAAGGCGAGGTTGCCGATGCCCGGCCCGCTGTTGGTGTCGATATCGGCGAATTTCGAGACCGCGCCCGTGATGCCGTCGATCTTCCAGATCGTGCCCGGACCGCCGCCATTCTCGATGCCGAACTGGCCGTCCATGAAGACCGCGCCCGCGGCGCCGCGGCGCTGCCGTTCCGGCCTGCCGTCATTGTCGGCGTCCGGCGTGACGATCTCGATTCCGTGCAGCGAGGTCGCGGCCGCGTAGAGGTTCGGGATGCCCGACGGCACGCCGTCGCGCACGCCATCGTCATAGGTTAGGCCGAACACCTCGCCGATCTGCCCGGCCGTTACCTCGAAGGGCGGCGGCGTGAAGACAAGCTGGCCCGAAGCCGGCCCGCCGAGATTGGAAACGTTGAAAATGCGCAAGGATGCGCGGGACGTATCGATGAAGGTCTCGTCGACCGGATCGACGCCGGGCGGCAATCCCTCCTTTTTGGAATCGGGAGAGTCGAAATCGGGAATGGTGGTGCCCGGAAAGCCGGTGACCGCCATCGAACCGGGATAGATGATCTGGTTTTCCTGCGCCTTCGCCGCGCCGCTGAGCCATAGGCCGACGGACAGCGCCAGGGCTAGAATTCCGCTGCTTGTCGCGATCGCGCGGCGCAGACGACCGCCACGGGAACGCAGGAACGAGCCGCGAACGCCAGACATTGAACTCCCCCCGAAGCCGCCGGAAGGAACATCCGGTCCAGTCGCGCCAAGCAGGGCAAGGCGCGGCGTTGCGGCATGTTCTTCCCTGGCTGAATTGTCTGCCTTTGTCCTTGCGACGATACGCCTGCGCCGGGGAGGGGTCAACGGAACCAGCCGGAAGCCCAGTGCATCGAACCCATCACACAGGCGGTGGTTGAGCGGGGCGGACTCGGTTTCTCGAGTCCTCGAAGTCCCTGGAGTTCCGATCATTGACGCCTTCCTCCGTGCCGCATCATTGCGGCGCCAGACCGTCAGTCGCGGATCAGAACGGAAAGGTTCAATGCGGCGGATGAGAGGCGGAAGGAAAGTCGGCCATGCGAGGCTATCACCAGAGCCAGTCACCGCGCCCAAGCGCCGAAACCGCCTCGACGATGCGGGTGAAACTGGCATGCGCCCGGCCGACCATGTGCCGGGCCCTCAGATAGCCATGCACTAGGCCGGGTTCCTCGAACCAATATGCGTGCCCGCCGGCGGCCACGACACGGTCCCGGTAGGCCCCGCCGTCGGACGACAGCGGATCGCATTGCGCGGTGATCAGCACCGTCGGCGGCAAATTGGCGAAGTCGGCGTCGGCGAGCGGGTAGAGCGTGATGTCGCCGGTCATATCCACGCCGCCGGTGCGGATATGCTTGTAGAAGTCGAGGTCGCGCACGGTGAGCATCGGCGCCTCGGCATGGGTCACGTAGGATCCCTTGGAGTGGTCGCCGCCAAGGCCGGGATAGATCAGCATTTGGCCGGCCGGCTTCTTCTGATGGCCGCGCGTCGCATGCGCAACCGCCGCGCAGAGATTGCCGCCGGCGCTGTCGCCGCAGAGCACGATGGGGCGGTCATAGGTCCTGGCGGCCCATTCGAAGGCGTCCATGGCGTCGTCGAAGGCCGCTGGGTGCAGATGCTCCGGCGCCAGCCGGTAATCGAGCGAGACCACATCGAAGCCGGTACGCGCGCAGAGCTCGGCGCAGACATCGTCATGGCTGTCCAGCCCGCCAAGGATGAAGCCGCCGCCGTGGATGTAGAGCACCATCGCGGCTTTGTTCGGAACGGCGTTGCGGTAGATGCGGATCGAGATGCCGTTGGCGATGGCTGTCGTCTCTGCGCTCACACCTTGCGGATAGCCGGCAAAGAATTCCCCGCACATCCGGTCGTAGATCGCCCGCTGCTGGGTGATCGTATAGTCGATCGTATCCGGCGGATAATAGGAGTTGGTCTTCTCGATGAAGGCCCAGGTTTCCGCGTCGATGAGGGTTTTGTAGTCGGTCATGGGCACTCCTTACCTCCCCCTCGATGGGGGAGGTCGCCGCGAAGCGGCGGGTGGGGGTGGCGGCGCTTCACCCCACCCCGGACCTTCGGTCCGACCCTCCCCATCGAGGGGAGGGTAAAGAGACTATCGTCCCTTCCAAACCGGATCGCGCTTTTCCGCGAACGCCCGGAACCCTTCCATATTGTCTTCCGACCCGTAGAGCTTGTCGACCGTCGGCAGCTGCCGGCGCGTCACCTTGTTCATGGCGTCCTGGAAGGTCAGCGCCTCGGCCACCCGCGCCGTCTCCTTGATCGAGGCGAAGACCAGCGGCGGCCCGCTGGCGAGCAACCTGGCGATCTCCCAGACGCGCTCCTCGAGCTTGTCCTTGGGCAGCACCTCGTTGACCAGGCCCCAGCGATGCGCCTCGGCGACATCCATCCAGCGGCCGGTGAACAGGAGGTCCATGGCGATATGGTAGGGAATGCGCTTCGGCAGCTTGATCGTCGCCGCGTCGGCCAGCGTGCCGGCGCGGATCTCGGGCAGCGCGAAGGAGGAATGGTCCGAGGCGTAGATGAGGTCGCAGGACAGCGCCAGCTCGAAGCCGCCGCCCACCGCCATGCCGTTGACGCAGGCGATCACCGGCTTGTTGAGGTCGCGCAGCTCCTGCAGCCCGGCAAAGCCGCCGACGCCGTAGTCGCCGTCGACCGCATCGCCACCGGCCGCCGCCTTCAGGTCCCAGCCGGCGCTGAAGAACTTGTCGCCGGCCGTCTTGACGATGGCGACGCGCAGGTCCGGATCGTCGCGGAACGCCTTGAAGGTTTCGCCCATCAGCCGCGACGTCTTGAGGTCGATGGCGTTGGCCTTCGGCCGGTCGAGTGTGACCTCGAGGATGGCGCCTTCGCGGCGGGTGGTGATGACGTCAGCCATTCTTCTTTTCTCCAAGCACCAGCAGGGCGTCAGCGATCCAGGCGCCCTTGCCTTTGGCGCAGACGATCAGCGGATTGATGTCGAGCTCCTCGATCTCGCCCTCGTTCTTCTGCACGAAGTCGGCAATGCCGGCGATGGCGTCGATGGCAGCCGCGACATCGGCTCTGGGCCGGCCGCGATAGCCTTCGAGGAGAGGATAGAGCTTGAGCCCACGCAATGCCGCCTCGATGTCGTCGCGCGTCGCCGGCAGCATCAACGTCACGCTGTCGCGCAACAGCTCCACCAGCACGCCGCCGGTGCCGAGCGTCATCACCACGCCGAACATCGGATCGCGCGTGAAGCCGACGATCAGCTCGGCGACGCCGTCGCGTACCATGCGCTCGGCATAGAGCCCGGTGCCGAGCGGCAAAAGGTCATGCGCGGCGGCGCTGACGGATTCGGCGTCCTTGAGGTTCAGCCTGACAGCGCCGACTTCCGACTTGTGCGTCACGCCAAGAGCCTTCAGCGCCACCGGGAAGCCCAGCGTCATGGACGAGATCACCGCCTCGACCGCGTTGGAGGCGCGCTCGCCCTTCGGTACCGGCAGGCCGGCCTTGATCAGCCTTTCCTTGGCCTCGGCCTCGTCCGGCGTCACGCGCTTGGCTTCGGATGCGCCCGCCGCCGTGGTGTCGACCGGCTGCGCCTGCGGCTCGCGCCAGGCCCAGCCGATGAAGGCGGCGGCCTGGGCGGCATCCATGGCCTCCGAGATGCCGAACAACGGCACCATGCCGCGCGCCATCAGCCCGGCGGTGTATTCCTCCGGCAGGTTTTCCGGCAGCGAGGAGACGATCGCGCCCTGCGCTTTGTTGGTCTTCAGTGCCGCCTCGAAGGCGCGCAGCGTCGCCCACCAGTCGACGTCCGAGCAGCGGTCGGGACGCGGGAAGTCGAGCACCAGCATGTTGAGGTCGAACCCGCCCGACACCATGGCGGTGAAGGTGGCCGTCATCGCCGGCTCGTTGTTCCAAATGAAGGTGTGGTAGTCGAGCGGATTGGCGACCGCGACCAGCGGCCCGAGCGTCGATTTCACATGCGCGCGATGCTGGTCGGTCAGCGTCGGGAAATGCACCCAGCGCCCTTCGGCGCTGTCGGCCATCACCGAAGCCTCGCCGCCGGAGCAGCTCATCGAGGAAAGCTTGTAGCCGGGCAACGGTCCGGTGATGTGCAGGAGCTTCAGCGCCTCGATGAAGGCGGGAATGGAATCGACGCGCGCGATGCCGAGCCGCTTCAGGAAGGCGCCGGAGGCGGCGTCCGATCCGGCGAGCGAGGCGGTGTGCGAGACGGTCGCCTGCCGCGCCTGCTCCGAGCGCCCGACCTTCATGGCGATGATCGGCTTCTTCAGCTCGCGGGCGCGCGCGGCCAGCCTCTCGAAGCCGGCTACCGAGTCAAAAGCCTCGATATGCAGGCCGAGCGAGGTGACGCGCTCGTCCTCGATCAGGCCCAATGCCATTTCCGAAAGGCCGGTCTGCGCCTGGTTGCCGGCCGTCATCAGGAAGGCGATCGGCAGGCCGCGCTTCTGCATCGTCATGTTGATGGCGATGTTGGAAGACTGGGTGATGATGGCCACGCCCTTGCCTCCCTCGGCCAGCCTGATCCCGCCATGCTGGTCGGGCCACAACAGAGCGCCGTCGGCATAGTTGATCAGGCCGTAGCAATTCGGGCCGATGATCGGCATCTGGCCGGCGGCGGCAACGAGTTCCGCCTGCAGCCGCTCGCCGTCCTCGTCATAGGCCTCGGTCTCGAGGAATCCCGCGGCAAAGCAGACAGCGCCGCCGGCGCCGCGCTCGGCTAGCGCCTTGATCACCTCGATGGTGAGATGCCGGTTGACGCCGACAAAGGCGGCGTCCGGCGCTCCGGGCAGGTCGGCAACGGAGCGATAAGCCTTGCGGCCGGCGACCTCGTCCTTGGTCGGATGCACCGGCCAGATTTCGCCGGCAAAGCCCATCTTGATCGATTGCGCCACGACGGCGGCGGCCTGCGCCCCGCCGAACACGGCGATCGATTTCGGGCGCAGGAGACGTTCGAGTTTATGCATGGTCATCTTTTCGTTTGAGCGCGATCTTCGCCAAAGCCGTATCCCGGCTTTGGCGCATCATGCTCTAAGCTCCGAACGGACGCAGCAGCGCCCGCGAAATAATATGTCGCTGAATCTCCGACGTGCCTTCCCAGATGCGCTCGACACGGGCGTCGCGCCAGATGCGCTCCAGCGGCAGGTCGTCCATCAGCCCCATGCCGCCATGGATCTGGATAGCCTCGTCGGCGACGAAGGCCAGCATCTCGGTGGCCTTGAGCTTGGCCATCGCCATGTCCTGGTCGGTGACGGTGCCCTGATCGTATTTCCAGCCGGCTTCGAAGACCATCAGGTCTGCGGCCTTCAGCTCCGTCGCCATGTCGGCGAGCTTGAACGAGACGCCTTGGAACTTACCGATCTGCTGGCCGAACTGCTGGCGCTGCGCGGCATATTCGATGGCGTGCGACAGCGCGCGCTCGGCGCGGCCGAGGCAGGTTGCGCCGACCTGCAGGCGGGTCGCGCCGAGCCAGGAATTGGCGACGTCGAAGCCCTTATGCACTTCGCCGAGCACCTGCGAAGCCGGCAGCCGGCAGTCGTCGAATTCCAGGATCGAATTGGTGTAGCCGCGATGCGAGACGTTGCGGTAGCCGTCGCGCACCGAAAAGCCCTTGGTGCCCTTGTCGACGAAGAAGGCGGTGATCTTCTTGCGCTTGCCGCGCGGCGAATCCTCTTCGCCCGAGGCCATGAACACGATGGCGAAATCGGCGATGTCCGCATGCGAGATAAAATGCTTGGTGCCGTTGAGCACCCAGTCCGAGCCGTCCTGCACGGCCGTCGCCTTCATGCCGCGCAGATCGGATCCGGCGCCCGGCTCGGTCATCGCCAGGCAGTCCCACTTCTCGCCGCGGATGCAGGGGAAGAGATATTTCTCGCGCTGCTCCAATGTGCCGGCGAGCAGGATGTTGGACGGACGCGCGACACAGGTCCAGTGCAGCGCATAATTGGCGCGGCCCAGCTCCTTCTCGTAGAGCAGCCAGCTTACCGTATCGAGGCCCGCGCCGCCGACATCGGCCGGCATGTTGGCCGCATAGAGCCCGGCCTCGATCGCCTTCGCCTTCAATTCGTCGATCAGTTCGCGGCGCAGCACGCCGGTGCGCTCCACCTCGCGCTCATGCGGATAAAGCTCGTTCTCGACGAAGGCGCGTGTCGTGTCGACGATGAGCTTTTGTTCTTCCGAAAGACCGAACTGCATCGACTCAGCCCTTCTTCTTGCTCTTCTTCGCCTTGTCAGCCTTGGCGTGCTTCCCGGCTTTTGTCGGCTTTTCAGCCTTTGCCGGCTTGGCTGCCTTCTTCGCCGGCTTTGCCGCCTTGGCCTTTGCGGGAGCCGTGGCTGGGGCCTTCTTCGCAGCCAGCTTGGAGAGCTGCCTGGTATAGTCCTTGTGCAGCGCGCCGGCGCCCCAGCCCTTGCCCTTGTTCTGCCTCGACAGCGCTTCCATGATCGCGACCAGATTGTCGTCGCGGATGCGCTCGAGCTCGCGGATCGACAGGCCATGCGCCTGCTCGTCCGACTGCGTGGCGATCAGGTCGACCAGGTCGTCGTTGAACTCCGGCACGTCCATCAGCTTGGTCCACGGCCATTTCAGGCAGGGCCCGAACTGCGCCATGAAGTGGCGCATGCCGGCCTCGCCGCCGGCGACGCGATAGACCTGGAACATGCCCATCTGCGCCCAGCGCAGGCCAAAGGAATAGCGCATGATGTCGTCGAGTTCCTCGACGGTGCAGATGCCGTCCTTGACCAGCCACAGCGCCTCGCGCCAGGCGGCCTCGAGCAGGCGGTCGCCGACGAAGGCCTCGATCTCCTTGCGCACCACCACCGGCTTCATGCCGATCGAGGCATAGAGCTCCTTGGCGACCTCGATCGCTTCCGGGAAAGTCTGCTGGCCGCCGACGATCTCGACCAGCGGCAGCAGATAAACCGGGTTGAACGGATGGCCGACCACCAGCCGCTCCGGGTGCTTCTTCATCGCCACCTGCATGTCGGTCGGCTTGATGCCGGAAGTCGATGAGCCGACGATGGCGTTGGCCGGCGCATGTGCATCGATCTCGGCCAGCACCTTGTGCTTGAGGTCGAGCCGCTCCGGCACGCTTTCCTGGATGAAATCGGCATCGGCGACCGCCTCGGCGATGGTCTTGGCGAAGGTGAGCTTGCCTTCCTTGGGCAGGCCGTCTGGCAGCATCTGCTTGTAGGCGCGGCGCGCGCCTTTCATCACTTCGCCCACTTTGCGCGAGGCTTCCGGATCCGGATCGAAGATCGACACATCGATGCCGTTCAACAGCAGCCGCGCCACCCAGCCGGCGCCGATGACACCGCCGCCGATGGCGGCAGCCTTGTTGATGATGCTCATGCTTGTCAGGCTCCGGTTCTGGTCTTGGCTGTGTCGGGGTTCGTGAGGGCCACGCGCTCGCCGGCGCGGATCACCGCCGGGTCGTAGGCCTTGCGGGCGAAGACTTCGAGCACGAACGGCCGGAAGAACGCGACCGGCAGCGTCTCGTAGTCGGGGTCGAAGCTCGACTGGTCCCAGCGTTCGCAGAACTGGTCGCAATCGTCGAAATAGGGATGGCCGGCGAAGCGGTCGCGGGCATGCCGATTGCCGCCCAGATGATGCGCGTAATAGAGGCGCTGGAAGTCGCCGTGCTTTTCCACCACCCAGGTGCATTGCTCGCGCACGAAGGGTTTTAGGATCGTCGCGGCATATTCGTCATGGTTGTAGGGCGCGTAGATGTCGCCGATGTCGTGCAGCAGCGCGCAAACGATCCAGTCGGTGTCGGCGCCATCCTGCCAGGCGCGCGTCGCCGCCTGCAGCGAATGGCCGAGCCGGGTGATCTTGTAGCCCGAAAGCCCTTCGTCCAGCTGCACGAGCGCATCGAGCAGCCGGTCGCCGGTCTTGGCGGCATAGTCGATCTCATGGGCGGTCAGGAATTCGTAGTCTTCCTTGTCGCCATCCTTCATCGCGGTGAATTTGACGGTAGCCATAGTGTGCTCCCCCGTCTTACGCCGCGGCTGCGATCGGCGCCCGCTTGGTCAGGTTGAGCTTCTTGCGCACTTCCTCCGGTCCAAGGATACGGGCGCCGAGATTGGTGACGATGCTGGCCGCGCGTTCGACGAGCTGTGCGTTGGTCGCCAGCACGCCCTTGTCGAGCCAAAGATTGTCTTCCAGGCCGACGCGGACATTGCCGCCGGCAAGCACCGCCGCCGCCGCATAGGCCATCTGATTGCGGCCGATCGAGAAGGCCGACCAGTTCCAGGTCGAGGGCACGTTGTTGACCATCGCCATGAAGGTGTTGAGGTCGTCCGGCGCGCCCCACGGCACGCCCATGCAGAGCTGCACCAGCGCGTCCGCGTTGAGCACCTTCTCCTCGACCAGCTGCTTGGCGAACCACAGATGGCCGGTGTCGAAGGCCTCGATCTCCGGCTTCACGCCCAGCGCCGTCATCATGCCGCCCATGGCGCGCAGCATGCCGGGCGTGTTGGTCATCACATAGTCGGCCTCGGCGAAGTTCATCGTGCCGCAATCCAGCGTGCAGATTTCCGGCAGGCACTGGCGCACATGTTCCATGCGGTTGGTGGCGCCGCCCATGTCGGTGCCCTTCTCGTTGAGCGGCAGCGGCGCTTCCGGGGAGCCGAACACCATGTCGCCGCCCATGCCCGCGGTGAGGTTCAGAACCACATCGACATTCGCCTCGCGGATGCGCTCGGTCACTTCGCGGTAGAGATGCACGTCACGACGCGGCTTGCCGGTCTCGGGGTCGCGCACATGGCAATGGACGATCGCGGCGCCCGCCTTGGCGGCGTCGATCGCCGAATCGGCAATCTGCTTGGGCGAGCGCGGCACGTGCGGGCTGCGGTCCTGCGTGCCGCCGGAACCAGTCACGGCACAGGTAATGAAGACCTCACGGTTCATCGCGAGCGGCATCGTCTTTCCTCCCAAAATTCGATCAGCCATTGATGTCGACCAAAAAGCCGGAAACCGGCTTTGCTATGACGACATGCGCCGAAGCTGGCCAAGAATGACCGACTTGCCGGAAACTGTTTTGCGTTTTACGAAGTTCTCATGATCAAAAACGAAAAGCCGACGATCTTTCGGTCGGAGCGCGCGACGCTCAAGGTGACCTTCCTGGTGTTCTCGGGCTCGTCGATCATGTGCGTCGCTTCCGCCGTCGACCCGCTGCGCGCTGCAAACCGCATCTCGGGCGAGACGCTGTTCGATTTCAAGCTGGTCTCGGTCACCGGCGAGGCACCGGTCACTACTTGCGGCCTCCCCGTGGCCGTCAGTGGTCGCTTCGACGCTGCCGAGCCGACCGACATGCTGGTGGTCGTCGCCGGTTTCGGCACGCAGAACTACGCCACGTCAGCGCTGCTTGCAGGTTTGCGAAGGGCGGCGCGAGCGGCCCGCGCCTGCGGCGGCGTCGAGGCGGGCACCTGGCTGGTGGCGCGCGCCGGCCTGCTCGAGGGCCGCAGCGCCACCACGCATTGGGAGGACATGGAGGATTTTTCCGCCGCCTTTCCCGGCGTCGACGTGCGGCCGGACCGCTATGTCATCGACGGGCCGGTCTTCACCTCCGGCGGCGCCTCGCCGACCTTCGACCTGATGCTGCATCTCGTCCGCACCCGGCTCGGCATGGCGGCGGCGCTCGATGTCGCGAGCGTCTTCATCTACGACCAGGCCCGCGCCGCAACCGATGCGCAGCCATTGGTCTCGCTCGGCCGGCTCGACGGCTATGACCCAAGGCTTGCTCAGGCGATCCGGCTGATGGAAGCGCATGTCGACCAGCCGCTCACCATCGACGCCGTGGCAAAGCGCGCCGGCGTGACGGCGCGCACGCTGGAAGGCATTTTTCGCAGATCGATCGGCGAGACGCCGGGCGCCTACTATCTGAGGCTGCGCCTCAGCGCCGCCCGCCGCCTCGTCGTCGACACGCGCATCGCCATGGCCGATATCGCCGGGCGCACAGGCTTTTCGTCTGCCGCGGCATTTTCCAGGGCATTTTCAAGAGCGTTCGGCGAGGCGCCGGTCAGGCTGCGGCGCGGCTAATGCATGTCGCCCAAAAGTGCGAAGCGGTTTTGGGACAACGACATGCATCAAACAAAGGCTTAAAGCGCGTCGCCTGAATCCGCTTCAGCGCGACGCGCTTTAAGTATCCAGTCGGCCGCTGCCGCCAGATCGTCGACCACGGCGGTAGGTGCCGGATCGAAGCGCGTTTCGTCGCCAGGACGGTACTTGCCGGTCCGCACGAGCAGCGCCGCGCCGAGTCCGGCGTGCAATGCCCCGGCGACATCGCTCTCCGCGTCGTCGCCGACCATGACCGCATCGGCCGGCGGGCAACGCAAACCGGCAAGCGCCGACAGGAAAAAATCGGGCGACGGCTTGCCGAGCACGACAGGGCTGCGGCCGCTGGCGAATTCGAGCGCCGCGACGAAGGCGCCGGTGTCGAGGCTGAGCAGTCCGTCGGCATCCTTGAACGTGCGGTTGACCGCAAGCGCCACGAAATCGGCGCCGGCAATCAGTTCGCGGAAAGCGCGGTTGAGGCTGGCGTGGTTGAACGCTTCGCCGGCATCGCCGACGACGACGGCTTTATCGCTCCCGTCTTCCACTCCGGAAAACTCGGTCTCGAGGTCGGGATGGACGAGCAGATGCGGCCGGCGGCCGTGCTTGCGGAGCCATTCGACGGCTGCGCGCGCCGGCGTCAGCAATTCCTCGTCGCCAACTCCTATGCCCATGGAGGCGAGCTGCGCGATGATTCTCTTGCGCGGCGAGCGTGTCGTGTTGCTGACGAAACGCAGTGGCAAGCCTGTGTTTCGCAGACGCTCGATGGCCGCGACAGCGCCGGGAACTGGGGTGTCGCCATCGTAGACGACACCCAGAAGATCGAGCAGCACTGCGCGTATCATCGATGCAGGATGGAGAAACAGTCTCCGTTCGTCAAACCAAGGAGAATCAGGTCACTGAAGAATCAGGCCAAGGAAGAATCAGGCGGCGTCGCGATCTTCGCCGACAATGCGCGAGCGCATGCTCTTGGCCAGCGCCGTTTCCAACCGCGCGGCGACCGCGCGATCCCATTCATTCGGCTTGCGGGCGCCGTCTTTCGAATGCGGCAGCGCCATCAGCCGATCGATGATCGAACCAGCCTCACTGGAAGAGAGCAGGGCGTCGATTTCGCGTTCGTGCTGCATACGTTTC
The DNA here is from genome assembly GCF_033977325.1 of Mesorhizobium vachelliae. Lineage (NCBI taxonomy): Bacteria > Pseudomonadati > Pseudomonadota > Alphaproteobacteria > Hyphomicrobiales > Phyllobacteriaceae > Mesorhizobium > Mesorhizobium vachelliae. The sequence continues at coordinate 197,785 of NZ_JAVIIR010000009.1, read as the reverse complement.
GCCTCCTTCTTTCCTTCCCGCCACAGGAGCCACGTTTATACGAGTTCCGTGACGGCTGTTTGAAGGCAAGAACGGGGCGATTGAGGGGCGATTCGGGGCAAGACCTTGTCGTGAAGTCCTGCCCCGCGCGAAGGCGGATTCTACCGCAGCCGCTTGTCAGATCGATGCGGTCGGCTGGCCGCCAAGCGGTCAGACGTAGCGGTTGACGATGTTTTCGAGCAACTCCTGCCGGCCAGAGCGCGGCTGCGGCTCGATCTTCTTCTTCACCACGCGTTCGGCGATCTCCTCCAGCGTGCGCTTGCCCGAAAGCATCGCCTTGCCTTCGGCGGTGTTCCAGCCGGCATAGCGCTCGGCGAGCGGGCCGGACAGCGCCTTGTCCTCGATCATTTTCGCCGCCGCCTTCAGGCCGCGCGCGCAGGCATCCATGCCGCCGATATGGCCGATCAGGAGATCGTCCGGGTCGAGCGACTGGCGCCGGAGCTTGGCGTCGAAATTGGTGCCGCCGGTCTTGAAGCCGCCACCCTGCAGCACTTGGTAATAGGCCAAAGCCATTTCCGGCACGTTGTTGGGGAACTGGTCGGTGTCCCAGCCCGACTGGTAGTCGTTGCGGTTCATGTCGATCGAGCCGAAGATGCCGAGCGCGTTGGCTAGCGCCAGCTCATGCTCGAAGGAATGGCCGGCAAGGATCGCGTGGCCCTGCTCGATGTTGAGCTTCACTTCCTTCTCCAGCCCGAAGCGCTTGAGGAACCCATAGACGGTGGCGACGTCGTAGTCATACTGGTGCTTGGTCGGCTCCTGCGGCTTCGGCTCGATCAGGATCGTGCCCTTGAAACCGATCTTGTGCTTGTAGTCGACGACGAGGTTGAGGAAGCGGCCGGCCTGCTCCTGCTCGCGGGCAAGGTCGGTGTTGAGCAGCGTCTCATAGCCCTCGCGCCCGCCCCACAGCACATAATTCTCGCCCTTCAGCTTCTTGGTGACGTCGATGCACTTCTTCACCGTCGCCGCCGCATAGGCGAACACATCCGGATCGGGATTGGTGGCCGCACCCGACATGAAGCGGCGGTGCGAGAACAGGTTCGCCGTGCCCCAGAGCAGCTTGACGCCGGTCTTTTTCATCTTATCGGCGAAATAGTCGGTGATCTCGTCGAGGCGCGCAGCACTTTCGGAGAAATCCTTGCCCCCCGGGCGCACGTCCGCATCGTGGAAGCAGAAATAGGGCGCGCCGAGCAGCGAGAACATCTCGAAGGCGACATCGGCCTTGAGCCTGGCCAGGTCCATCGTGTCGATGCCGCCCGGCTTGGCGAACCAGGGCCGGTCGAAGGTCTGGCCGCCGAACGGGTCGCCGCCCGGCCACGCGAAGGAATGCCAGTAGGCGACGGCGAAGCGCAGATGGTCTTCCAGCCGCTTGCCGGCCACCACCTCGTCAGGATTGTAGAAGCGATAGGCCAGCGGATTGGTCGAATCCGGCCCCTCATATTTGATTGTCTTGATGTCGCCGAAAAATCCGCTGCTCATGGTTTCCTTCCTCTCCGAGTGGTTTGCCTGATTACCTCAGGCGTAATTGGTTTCGCTCTTTTGCGGGGCCAAAAGGGTCATGTCGAAACAATCCAACGAAGGAGCATGACAATGACCGACCTCAGTACGATCGCCCGCAACTACATCAACGCCTGGAATGAGAGCGATGCGACCCGTCGCAAGGCCTTGCTGGAAGCGGCCTTCACCAAGGATGTCAGCTATCGCGACCCGGTCATGCAGGGCGACGGCCATGAAGGCGTCGCCGCGCTGATCGACGGCGTGCAGCAGCGTTTTGCCGGCTTCCGCTTCTCGCTGAAGGGCGAGCCGGACGGTTTCGCCGACAAGATACGCTTCTCGTGGAATCTTGGGCCCGAAGGCACCGAGTCCGTCATCGAAGGCACCGACATCGGCCTGATCGAGAACGGCCGCCTCAAGAGCGTCACCGGCTTCCTCGACAAGGTGCCGGCGCAGTGAGGGTTGTTGGGTAAGAGAGGCGCGAGGCCCCCCTCTCTGGCCTGCCGGCCATCTCCCCCTCAAGGGGGGAGATTGGATGTCGCTCCGGCTTTCGCCAATCTCCAGCGTCGCAAGAATGAGCGAGGCGCCCCAACTGCCAATCTCCCCCCTTGAGGGGGAGATGCCCGGCAGGGCAGAGAGGGGGGCCTCGCGGCTGCTCACGCGGTTACAGCTCTGATCGCCGGATAAAGCGCGCGATAGCGCTGGTAGGCGTCGGCGAAGGCGCCGCCCAGGCCAGAATCCGGCTCGATCGTCGCATCGGTCGCCGGCGCGGTGCAGACGGCAAGCGGATCGGCGCCGGTCGCGGCAATCAGCCCCAGCCTTGCCGCCCCGAACGCCGCGCCGAAATCGCCATCGGCCGGAATATCGACCGGCACCTGCAATGCTGTCGCAATCGCCTTCAGCCAGTAGCGCGAGCGCGAGCCGCCGCCGATCGCGGTCACCCTTGTCAGCGTCGTGCCGGCCGTCTTCAGCGCTTCGAGGCTGTCGCGGAAGGCGAAGGCCACGCCTTCCACCACCGCCTGCGTCAGCACGGCCCGGCTCGACTGATGCGCCAGCCCGGTGAAGGAGCCGCGGATGGCGGAATCATTGTGTGGCGTCCGCTCGCCCGAGAGATAGGGCAGGAAGGTGACGCCCGTCGGCGTCTTCAGCTTATCGCCGAGCTCGCCGGTCAGGTCGCCGGCGCTCTTTCCAGTGATCTCCGAAAGCCAGTTGAGCGAGTCGGTAGCCGACAGGATGACGCCCATCTGGTGCCATGTGCTGGGCAGCGCGTGGCAGAATGTGTGCACCGCGCTTTCCGGATTGGGCAGATAGGAGGCGTTGGCGGCAAAGAGCACGCCCGACGTTCCGAGCGACACGAAGGCATGCCCTGCGCCCACCGTGCCCATGCCACAGGCCGAGGCCGCATTGTCGCCGGCGCCGCCGGCGACCGGGATACCCGCCGCGACGCCCCATTTGGAAGCGAGCTCAGCGCGCAGCCCACCGGCCTTGGCCGTACCTTCGACCAGCGACGGCATATGCTTCTCGTCGAGCGACGTCGCCGCCAGCAGTTCCGGCGCCCAGCGGCGCTTGCCGACATCGAGCCACGAGGTGCCCGCCGAATCCGACATCTCCGAAATGTGCTCGCCGGTCAGCCAGAGCCGCAGATAATCCTTGGGCAGCAGCACCTTGGCGACATCGGCGAAGATTGCCGGCTCGTTGTTCTCCACCCAGGCGAGCTTCGGCGCGGTGAAGCCCGGGAAAACGATGTTGCCGGTGAGCTTGCGGAAGCGTGGGTCGGCATCGAGCGCCGCCGCCTCGACATGGCTGCGTGTGTCGTTCCAAAGGATGCAGGGCCGCAGCACCTTGTCCGATGTATCGAGCAGGGTGGCGCCATGCATCTGGCCGGAAAGGCCGATGCCCTTGACCGCGGCCAGCTCTTTCGGATGCGAAGCCTTGAGCTCGGCAATCGCCGTCTCGCACGCCCCGATCCAATGCGCCGGATCCTGCTCCGACCAACCGGGATGCGGCCGCGAGACGTCGAGCGAGCCATGGCCGGAGCCGATGACCTTCTGGCCGTCGTCGATCAGCAGCGCCTTGACGCCCGAAGTGCCCAGGTCGAGGCCGAGATACATGATTTCCTCCCACTGCCGTTAATTTTTTCGGATCTCGAAAAAATCTGGCTTGGCCAGTTTTTAGGGCAAGATCCGCTTCGGGTCAATTCTCTGACAAATCGAATGCGCGCCGCGAGAACAGCGCCGACAGCGGGCTGTCGGGCCGGGCCATCTGCCGTTCGGCGGCCAGCGCCCGTGCCAGCGCCGTATCTCCGGCGCGCAGCGCAGCCTCGATCAGCGTCAGGTCGATCACGTCGCGCTGCGCATGACTGCCACCGAAGCGATGCGCGATCGAGCGGATCGGCCGGATCAGGCGCACGGTCTCGTCGTGATTGCCCTCGCCGAAGGCTTTGATCGCAAGCGTCAGCGGATGGCCGACATCGCGCGTGAAGGCGGCATTGTCGTCGCTGCCGCGCATCGCCTCGCGCTGCGTTTCGAGCAGCGTTTTCGCCGGCGCTTCCAGCCCCGCGCCGACAAAGGCCATCATCGCATGGGCGTCGTTGAAGGCGTAATTGCCGGCGGCGGCTTTCGGGATCCAGTTGGCGGCGAGCGACGTCCAGCGGTCGCCGACATCGACGCCACCCAGAGTGAGGCGCCACAGGATAGCCGAGGCATCGACCATGTTGAGGGCCAATGTCGAGCGGTCGCCATAGATCGGCCCGTCATAGAGTCGGAACACCTCATCCGTCTCGCCGAGGTCATAGTGGAACAGCGCCAGGTGCCACCAATTGTGGATCTTGAGGAAGCTGTCCTTCGACCAGGCGTCGGGGTTGGCGCGCATCCAAGCGATGCCGTCCCTTTGCCGGCTCTGCATTTCCATGACATGGGCAACCGCGTGCTGCGCCCAGCCATCGCGTGGCTCGATCTCGACAGCTTGCCGGCCGAGCGATTCGGCGCGGGCATAGTCGCCCATTTCCTCCAGCCCGAATGCCTGCATGCCGAGAATGGCGTGGTAGCCCGGCATGCCTTTCTGCCAGGCCGGCAGCGCCCGGCCGATGCGGTCGCGCAGCATGCGGGCATTGCCGGTGAAGAAATCGATCTGATGTCCGACCTGCAGCGCCAGCGCGTCGCGCGGATTGTCGATCGCGATATCCTCCAGGATACGCGCGGCTTCATGCCATCGCCCATCGGCAAGCTGGCCAAGCGCCGCGACATGCGCCCGTTCACGCGCGGTGGCGGCAAGCGGCAGCGCCGCCTGATGGCTCGATCGGGCGACCGCCGTCGCGTCCCGCTCGGTGGCCAAGCCGAACAGATAGCCCTTGAAGACATGCGCCATGACAAAGGCCGGGGCATCGGCAATGGCGCGGTCGATGGAACCGACCGGATCGCCGATGAAGCATTGCAGTTCGTGCACCGCGCGGGCGTAGGACGACAACCCGGCTTCGGTCGCGCCCGAGTAAGCGAGGCCGAATGCGTCCTGCAGCGCCATTGAGTATCCTTAGACGATCGCGAATTGCTGTTCGGGGGCGATCCTAAAGCATCGGCGCGAAGCGTGCCAACGCCCTCCTGGATCAATCAATACTCAGGTCTATCCGCCTGAGATTGCAGTCCATCAACCATAGGAAACAGAATAGGCTTTGAAAACCGAGACGAATTATGTCTTCATTGCGGCAGGGGTAGGGCGGCTTAAATCGCGAATTGCGAGGACGCGATGCGGCTCTTTGGAAATTCTCTTCCGAGACTTCTTTCGGAAGGTAAACTCATATCAGAAAATGCTGATCGACTAATAAAAGGCTTGGACCATCCTTGGATGTTAGGCCTTCTGGCGTCGACAGCACTTACATTGCTGCCAGGCTCCCAAGCATTTGCCGCGTGCGTGCTGAGCCCGCCCGCTGGCAATACGACCTATGTTTGCGACAGCGGCGATTCCGGCGGCAGCCTCACCGACACCAGCGGCGACAACACGCTGACCTTTCCTTCCGGCGGCACCGGCCAGATCAGCGGCAACGTCACCTTCGGCGCCGGCGCGGATCGCATCAACATGCAATCCGGCACCATCACCGGCGCGGTCGACCAGGGCGATGGCGCGGATTCCTTCACCATCGGCGCCGGCACCGTCGCCGGCAATGTCCAGCAGGGCTCGGGCATCGACGATTTCAACATGAGCGGCGGCCAGATCGGCTCGCTCAACCAGGGCGATGGCCTCGACACTTTCACCATGAGCGGAGGCCGCATCGTCGATTTCTTCGACGACGGCGACCATGCGGTGATGACCGGCGGCCGCATCGGCCGCGTCAACATGAAGCTCGACAAGAACTACTTCAACATGTCGGGCGGCGTCATCGACCGCAACCTCGTCACCGGCTTCGACACCGACACGATCATCCTCTCCGGCGGCACGATCGGCGGCAACATCAGCGTCAGCGGCGGCGATGACAGTGTGACGATCACCGGCGGCACGGTCGGCGGCGATGTGCTGATGAGTTTCGGCTCCGACAGTTTCGTCTGGGACGGCGGTGGCATCATCTATGGCAATGTCGACCTTGGCGCCGACAACGACACCGCCAAGCTCAGCAATCTCACCAAAGCCAATATCGGCGGCACCAAAACGCTCAACGGCGGTCTCGGCACCGACACGCTCACCTTCGACAACGTCAAGCTGGACGGCATCGCCAGGGTCCAGAACTGGGAAACCATCAACGCCACCAACGACACGCAATTGACATTGGATGGCAACCTCGTGCTGGGCGACTCGGGCACGGGCACCGGCAAGATCAACGTCGACAAGGCAAGCACGCTCTATGGCGGCGGCTTCAATGCTTCGATCCAGGCCTTCACGTCAGGGCAACTGGCCGGGGTCTTCAATGCCGGCCGCATCGACCTGACCAATGGCAATACGGGCGCCACCGACCGGCTGACCATCAACGGCAATTATACCGGGCTCGGCGGCCTGCTGCTGATCCAGACCGAGCTTGGCGACGATTCCTCCGCTTCCGATCGGCTTGTGCTGTCCGGCGGCACGGCCTCCGGCTCGACCGGCATCGCGGTGGTCAATGCCGGCGGCGCCGGCGCCGAGACCACGGCGGACGGCATCATGGTGGTGCAGGCGGTCAACGGCGCCACGTCGAGCGCCAACGCCTTTGCGCTCGACGCGCCGGTCGCGGCCGGCGCCTTCGAGTATTATCTGTTCAAAGGTGGCGTCAGCGCCGGCAGCGCGCAGAACTGGTACCTGCGCTCGTCGCTGATCACGCCGACATCGCCGGCCGCGGGTTCGTCCGGGCCCGAAATCACGCCCGTGCCGCCGGAAACCGAGCCGCCGCCGCCGGCGTCGGAGCTGCCGCCGGTGCCGGTGCCGACCGATGGCGACGCCAACAACCCACCGGTCGACCCGACGCCGCCGGTTCAGACGGGTGATCCTGAGCCCGAAGCGCCGCCGGCCCCGCCCGAGGCGCCGCCGCCCGACCCGCCACCGCCACCGCCGCCGGTGCCGACCGACGTGCCCAATCTCCCGACGCCGGCGCCAGGCCAGCAAATCCTGCTCTATCGCGTGGAAGTGCCGGTCTATTCGGCCGTGCCGCCGGTGGCCGATCATCTGATGATGGCGACGCTTGGTACCTTCCACGAACGCCGCGGCGAGCAGAGCCTGTTGTCGTCCGACGCCGATCTGCAGCCGGTATGGGGCCGCATCTTCGGCCAGGACACCAAGATGGGCTGGTCGGGAACGGTCTCGCCGTCCTTTGACGGCACTTTGTTCGGCCTTCAGGCCGGTTTCGACCTTATCGGCCATGAAACCGCCTCAGGCTCGGTCGACCGCGCCGGCCTGTTCCTTGCCTATGGCAGCATGAACGGCGACCTGCGCGGCCAGGCGCTGGGTCAGGATGGGCTCGCGGTCGGCAGCCTCGACGTTAGCGGCACCAGCGTCGGCGGCTACTGGACCCGCATCGGCAAGTCCGGCTGGTACCTGGACGGCGTGCTGATGGCGACCTTCTTCGGCGGTTCTGCCGCATCGTCGCGCGACATCGGCATCGATGTCGGCGGAACGGGTGTCACCGCATCGCTCGAGGGCGGCTATCCGGTCGCGCTCGGACAAGGCTGGACGCTGGAGCCGCAGGCGCAACTGGTCTGGCAGCATCTGTCGCTCGACGACGCCAAGGACCGGTTCTCCTCGGTATCGTTCGATTCCGACGATGACGTCACCGGCAGGATCGGGTTGAGGCTGCAAGGCGAGACGGTCCTTGACGGGATGCCGCTGCAACCTTACCTCAAGGCCAATCTCTGGCACGATTTCGGCGGCACCGACCGCGTCGATTTCGAAGGCACCGACATCTCGACCGAGAGCCGGTCCACGTTCTTCGAGTTCGGCGGCGGCTTGGTCGCCAAGGTGACGGACAAGGTCAGCGTCTTCGCCACCGGCGACTACACGACCAATCTCGGCGGCGACGAGCGCCGCGTGCTCGAAGGCAATCTGGGCGTGAGCGTAAAATGGTAAGGGCGTCCTTCTCCCCGTTCACGGTTCACGGGGAGAAGTGCCCGAAAGGGCGGATGAGGGGTAAGTGCCAACATCGGCCAAAGAGCAGTTGGCAGCAACGAGCTGCTCTTGGACGTCAATTCCCCGACCGCATCGCCACTGTGGCGATGCCGGCGCCGACCAGCAGCGTGCCGCCGGTGCGGTTGAAGATGCGGATCGCCTTCGGGTTGCGCACGATCGCCCGGGCCCTGGATGCGACCAGCGCGTAGCCGAAGGCATTGAAGAAGGCCAAAGTCAGGAAGGTCGCCTCGAAGATCAGCATCTGCGTCCAGAAATCGGCGTGCCGATCGAGGAACTGCGGCAGGAAGGCGACGAAGAAGGTGATGCTCTTCGGGTTGAGCGCCGTCACCAGCCACGCATGGGCCATCATCCTTGCCGCCGAAACCGTGTCGGTGCGGGGCTCGGCCTTCAGCGCGCCGCCGGCGCGGAACAGCTTTATGCCGAGATAGATGAGGTAGCCGGCGCCGATCACCTTGAGCACGGTGAACACGGTGGCCGAAGCCGCGAGCAGCGCGCCGATGCCGAGCATCGACAGCGTCATGGCGGTGAAGTCGCCGAGCGCCACGCCGACCGCCATCGGCAGCGCGGTGCGCCAGCCCTGGCCCAGCGCATAGGAGACGACCAGGAGGATCGTCGGGCCCGGAATGACGAGAAGGATGGAAGAGGCGGCGGCGAAGGCGGCCCAGTTTTCGAAGGACATTTCCCTGCTCCTTGAGCGCAAAGAAAAGGATAAATCCCGGGGTCGCCGGGAATGTAAAGGGGCCGTTGGAAAAATCTTCGACGCCCGGCCCGCAGACCCATCGGCCGCCGCAATGATCCGCTAAAGCATGTCTCCCGAAAGTGGGATAAAGACATGCGCAAAATCAAAAACCCAAAGCGCATGGAGCGAATCTGAAAGATCGCGACGCGCTTTAGGGTTAAGCCAGGCTCCCGCACTTTCACCCTTTTTCAACCATGACTAGCGAAAATGCCTGCGATCCGGCCGGACCGTGCTTCCCGCCGGCAGCGTAGGGTTTGGTGCATGCGCGAGTTGCCGCAACGTCTGACGCCGCCTTCCAACGGCGCCGCAATCGATACCGAAATTCTCCTTTCCCGCCGCGCCGTGCTTTCGGGCGCCGGCGCCATGGCGCTGCTCAGCTTTGCCGGCTGCAGCACCACCGACACGCTCGATCTGCCGCAAATGCAGCTCGACAACACCGTCACCGGTTCCGTTCCGCCGATGCGCCCGGCGATCAGCGTCGACAAGAACATCACCGGCCCGGACGTCATGTACGCCTCGCTGACCGATGGCGGCTTCAACGTGCCGGCCGTGCCGTGGCAGAAGGTCAAGCCGCAGTTCCGCCGCCAGATCGTCGTCGACAAGACAGGCGAGGCGCCCGGCACCATCGTCGTCCATCTGCAGGAACGCATGCTCTATCTCGTCCAGCCGGACGGTGATGCCATCCGCTACGGTGTCGGCATCGGCAAGGACGGCTTCCGCTGGTCGGGCCGCGCCAACATCCAGTATGGCAAGGAATGGCCTGCCTGGACGCCGCCGCCGGAGATGATCCAGCGCAAGCCGGAACTGGTGAAATGGCAGGGTGGCCAGCCCGGCGGCCTCACCAATCCGCTCGGGGCCCGCGCCCTCTACATCTACCAGAACGGCAAGGATACCGGCTATCGCATCCACGGTTCGCCCGAATGGTGGAGCATCGGCCAGGCCATGTCGTCGGGCTGCGTGCGCCTGATCAACCAGGACATCATCGACCTCTACAGCCGCGTTTCCAAGAAGAACCCGGTCGTCGTGGTCTGATCCTTTCCTCCATCTCCCGTTGCGCGATGCCGCAAGACAGGCGAAGGTGCCCTCAAAACCTTCGCCCCGGGAGAGAAAAAATGGCTGGAACCTTCGTCATCGCGCAGGGCGGCGGCCCGACCGCCGTCATCAACCAGACGGTCGTCGGCGCCACGCTGGAAATCCGCAAGCGTCATCCAGGCGCCAAGGTGCTTGGCTCGATCCATGGCGTGCGCGGCATCCGCGACGGCAATTATGTCGACCTCTCCGCCATCCCCGAGGACAGGCTGCGGCTGATCGCCGGCACGCCGAGCGCCGCCCTCGGCTCGACCCGCGACAAGCCGGACGCCGCCTATTGCGAGGTCATCCTCAACGGCTTGAAGAAGGCCGGCGCCGACGCCTTCATCTATATCGGCGGCAACGACACGTCGGGCACCCAGCAGATCCTGACCGATGCCGCCGGCGGCTCGATCGCCTTCGTGCATGCGCCGAAGACCATCGACAACGACCTCGAGGAGAACGACCATACGCCGGGCTTCATCTCGGCGGCCGAATTCGTCGCCGGCGCCTTCCTCTCTGTCGATCTCGATTTCCGCGCGCTGCCCGGCATCTATGTCGGCATCGTCATGGGCCGGCATGCCGGCTTCCTGACCGCCGCCGCGGCCGCCTGGCAGCTCGATCCCGACAGTGGCCCGCATCTGGTCTATGTGCCGGAGCGTGCCTTCTCGGCGAAGCGCTTCATCGATGAAGTGCGCGAAAAGCTGGACCGCCACAAGCGCTGCATCGTCGCCGTTTCGGAGGGAGTCAGCACCGCCGACGGCAAGGCGCTGGTCGAAAGCCTTGTGCCGCCGGAGAAGCTCGAGCGCGACCAGCACGGCAACGTCAAACTGTCGGGCAGTGACCTGCCGGCGGCGCTGGAACGGGCGCTGGCCGAAGGCCTGCCGGGCAAGCGGGCGCGGGTCGACGCGCTGGGCTACATGCCGCGCGGCTATGTCGGCGCGATCAGTGCCGTCGACGCCAGGGAGGCCTTCGATGCCGGCGCCTTCGCGGTGGCCGTCGCCGGAGAGGGCGGCGGCTCGGTCGCGATCCAGTATGACGGGTCGAAGACCGTGTTGAAGAAGGTGCCGCTGAAGGCGGTGGCCGGCAAGACGCGCCACATGCCCGACGATTTCATGCAGCCGGACGCCAACCAGCTTTCGGAAGCCGGCATGGCCTATCTGAAGCGGCTGGTGCCGGAAAAATACAAGGTCGGGAAGCCGTTCGTCTGATGGCCGGCGGCTCGATGCCCGAGCTTGAGGTTGGCGACTGGTTCGGCAAGGCGAAAGTCGATGCCGGCACGACAATGCTGACCGAACCCTTCGTGCATGATTTCGTGCGCGCCAATATGTGGCATTTGAAGGGGCGTGACGCGGATCTGCTGGTCGACACCGGCATGGGCATCTGCCCGCTGGCGCCTGAGATCGACACGCCGCTCGGCAAGCCGCTGATCGTCGTCGCGACCCACATCCATCTCGACCATGTCGGCTCGCTGCACGAATTCCCGTTGCGCATGGGGCCGAGGATGAGCGCGCCCCAGTTCGACGTCATGGATGACGCCGTCACCTACGCCTATATGTTCCACAATCTCGACGGCGCCGTCTCGAAGCTGCCGGCGCCGAACTGGAAGGCGGCTGACTATCGCATTCCTCCCGCCTCGCTGACCCGCGCGCTCGACGAGGGCGATATCGTCGACCTCGGCGACCGGAAATTCCGCGTGCTGCATTTGCCCGGGCATTCCCCGGACTCCATCGCGCTTTTCGACGAGACCGATGGCCTCTTCTTCGCCGGCGACGCCATCTATGACGGCATGCTGATCGACGATCTGGCAGATTCCGATCGTGTCGCCTATTGCCACACCATGCAACGCCTGCTCGACCTGCCGATCCGCATCGGTCATGGCGGCCACGGCCCAAGTTTCGACCGCTCCAGAATGCGCCAAATTGCCTCCTCTTATCTGCGCCGGCGGCAGCGGTTCGTAAGCGCTTCCTGAATTAAATCTTCGTAAGGTCGCCCCAAAACCCTAATTCGGGCCATTCGGCGTCCTAGATGTCTGTCAGTCGAGACGGCCGGCTGCCATGCACGGCGAGACAGGCAGATCCGGTCATCGGCACGTCGACGGACGATCCCTGGGGGCGCCCGCGACGCCGGATCAACGCTCGCCCGGACAGAACGACCATGTCACCATCAAGCATTCTTCGCAGACATCGCGTCGCCGCCCTGCTGGGCGTCGCGCTGATCATTTCGCCCGTCGTCGTTTCCTTTGCCCAGAACAATGCCGGCCTCAGCACCGTGGCCGCGACGACGCAGACGCCCGTCGCCGGCATCACGGCCCCGAACGGTTCCTTCGCCCCGGTCATCGCCGTCACCAAGCCGGCTGTCGTCACCATCACTTCGGTCATGAAGGCGCAGCCTGAGGACCAGGGTTCGCCGCTCGGCGGCAATGCGCCTTTCGACCAGTTCTTCCAGCAGTTCTTCGGTGATCAGGGCATGCCGATGCCTCGGACGCCACCGCAGCAGCAGGGGCAGCGCGCCGAGGCGCTAGGCTCCGGCTTCATCGTCAGCGCGGACGGCACCATCGTCACCAACAATCATGTCATCGACGGGGCAAGCTCGATCAAGGTGACGCTCGACGACGGCACTGAGCTTCCCGCCAAGCTCGTCGGCCACGACGCCAAGAACGATCTCGCGGTGATCAAGATCAAGGCCGACAAGCCTCTGCCGACCGTCAAATGGGGCGATTCCGACAAGCTGATGACCGGCGACCAGGTGCTGGCGATCGGCAACCCGTTCGGCATTGGCACCACCGTCACCGCCGGCATCGTGTCGGCGCGCGGCCGCGACCTCCACAGCGGGCCGTTCGACGATTTCATCCAGATCGACGCGCCGATCAACCACGGCAATTCCGGCGGTCCGCTGGTCGATGTCAACGGTAATGTCATCGGCATCAACACCGCCATTTATTCGCCCAATGGCGGCAGCGTCGGGGTCGGCTTCGCCATCCCGTCGGACCAGGCTGAGAAGGTCGTCGCCAAGCTGATGAAGGGCGGCGACATCGAATACGGCTATCTCGGCGTGCAGATCCAGCCCGTCACTCCGGACGTCGCCAGCGCCATCGGCCTCGATCATCCGGGCGGCGCGCTGGTTTCCCAGGTCACCGACGGGTCGCCGGCGGCCAAGGCTGGCATCGAGACCGGCGACGTCATCACCGGCTTCGGCGGCCAGGAGATCAAGGATCCGAAGGACCTGTCGCGCGCCGTAGCCGACGTGTCGCCGGGCGCCAAGGAGACCGTCAATGTCTGGCGCAAGGGCAAGGCGATGCAGATCTCCGCCGATGTCGGCCGCAACGCCGATGAGCAGAAGACCGCCTCGAACGGGAATCAAGGCCGCAGCCCGTCGGCGGATCAGGGCTTGCGGGTTCCTTCGCTCGGCCTCGGCCTGACCGACCTCACGCCCGATATCCGCGACCAGCTCAACCTGGCCGAGAACCAGCGCGGCGCGGTGGTCGAGCGGGTCAATCCGGACAATGCGGCTTCGGCGGCCGGCATCCAGCCCGGCGACGTCATCGTCGGCGTCGACCAGACGCCGGTGAAGACGGCCAAGCAGGCCAATCAGGCGATCGCCGAGGCCGGCAAGTCCGGCAAGAAGTCGGTGCTCCTGCTGATCGATCGCGGCGACGCCCAGATCTTCGTCGCCGTCCCGTTCGCCGCCGGCTGAGAAAAGCCCCGACGGAGCCTGCCGGCCATCTCGGCGGGCTCCGTCTTCAAGATTTCGGTTGCCCCTGAAGTCGTCTTCGAGAACACTCCCCGCATCGTTCCACCAGTGCAGGAGGGCGTCTCGATGGTCACGCGCGGCTTCTTTTCCCGACGGCGTCCTCCTTCCGACACCGACGCGCGCATTCCGCCGGGCCAGTATCTGGAACAGGGTTTCCCGGTTCTCTCGGCCGGGCCGACGCCGCGGGTGCGTACCGAGGACTGGTCCTTCACCCTCAAGCAGGGACCGCGACCGCTCAAGAAATGGAACTGGGCCGAATTCAACGCCCTGCCGCAAAGCAAGATGACGCGCGACATCCATTGCGTGACGGCCTGGACCAAGTTCAACACGCCCTGGCAAGGCGTGATGATCGACGACATCCTCGCCGATGCCGGCATCGAGCCGCCGACGGCTTACACGCTGGCGCTGTCCTTCGACGGTTATTCCACCAATGTGCCGACCAAGGACCTCGTCACTGGCAAGGCGATGGTGGCGCTGCTCTATGAAGGCAAGCCGATCACTTCAGATCATGGCGGGCCGGCGCGGCTTCTGGTGCCGCATCTCTATTTCTGGAAATCGGCCAAATGGGTGAACGGGCTGCAGTTCACCGACCGCGACGAACCGGGTTTCTGGGAGCTGCGCGGCTATCACATGTATGGCGACCCCTGGCGCGAGCAGCGCTATTCCAGTGACCCGTGAGGGCGCGACCTGTGAGCAGCAATCGATGAGAGCCGAGCCGTCGCCGCAATCGCCCTGGCAGGCCGCCACGATCACCCGCATCGAAAAGCGCACGCCGCGCGTCACCAGCTTCTGGTTCCAGCCGTCGCGGCCCTTCGCCCATCTGGCGGGGCAGCATGTCGACATCAGGCTGACGGCGCCGGACGGCTATCAGGCTCGCCGTTCCTATTCCATCGCTTCGGCGCCGGAAGCAGGTGGTGGTATCGAGCTGGCGATCGAGCGGCTCGACGACGGCGAGGTCTCACCCTTCTTCCATGATGTGGCGGCCGTCGGCGACGAGATCGAGCTGCGCGGGCCGCTGGGCGGCCATTTCATCTGGGAGGAGAGCGACGGCGGGCCGATCCTTCTGGTCGGCGGCGGCTCGGGCGTCGTGCCGCTGATGGCGATGGTGCGCCATCGCGCGTTGCGCAACAATGCGGTGCCCGTTGCGCTGGTGTTCTCGGCGCGGGTCTGGGACGAGGTGATTTTTCGCGATGAGCTGATCGGCCTCGATGATCGCCGCGACGGGTTCGATCTGGTGCTGACGCTGACCCGCGAGCCGGCGAGGCGCCCCTCCGACTATTCCCGGCGCGTCGACGCCCGCATGATGGTGCAAGCCGTCGAGCGCCTGCCGAAGGCGCCGAGGCTCGCTTATGTTTGCGGCTCGAACGCGTTCGTCTCGGCCGCCGCCGATGCCCTGATCGGCGCCGGCGTTCCGGCGGGGGTTATCCGCACCGAGCGCTATGGGGTTTGAAAGAAGCCCGCGCCAGCCGGTCGGAGAAAATCTTGCCGAAACAAGCTGGAAAGGCAGCGCGCCATAGCGCCCGTCGCGCGTAGGCGTCATCGCGACCTTTCAAAGCATGTCTCCCGAAAGTGGGAACCGGTTTCGGAATAAAGACATGCGTGAAATCAAAACCCAAAGCGCATGGAGCGAATCTGAAAGATCGCGACGCGCTTTAGGGGTTCAATTCGCGGTCCAGGCCTCGATTTCCAGAACCGACAAGGAGATGGCTGCAACCTTTTCCGGCACGAACACCCCTTTGGCCTTCAGTTCTCAACATGGTTTCTGAAGCGAGCCGAATCGCCCTTCGGACAAGCGTGGAATGGTTAATAGTATCGAAAAGTGACTATTAGGAGATTCTAAAATCGAACTGAACGGTTCGTTTCTGTTGACGGTGCGTGCAGGACGGTGTGAACGCCGATACTCCGATACATTTGGTGAGCCAACTGACGAATTTGCATAACTGATTGATTTAATTCAATAAAAATAAAGTCATAGGCATGCTTATGAAAACTTCAAGATGCGGATTCATGGTCCAGACGGAAAAACTTCGTGATTGGAATCCGGCAGTCGGCTCACCCAAATCAGCGTTGTCCGAACGACGCGATTTCATTCCCAAGACACGCCGCTAGACGGACGGAATAAAGATACTGGAGTAGCAAAAATGAAAAAGATTGTTCTCACTGCCGCAGCCCTTCTGGCAATTTCCGGCAGCGCCTTTGCTGGTAGCGACAATTATGGTTCGCAGGCTGCCAATCCGCCGGCCGCGACGGTCGATTCTTCGTACACGGCTTCGGTGAAGAAGTCGGGGCCGGCGACGCAGGATCCCGCCAAGACGGGCGCAGACCACAACCTTTTCGGCAACAACTAACAGCCGATTCCGGACAGGCGGCGGGTTCGCTCGCCGCCTTGTTCCGACATGAAATTCAGGAGTACTGAAAGTGAAGAAGATCGTTCTTGCCACCGCGGCCTTGATGGCCGTTTCTACGGCTGCTTTTGCAGGCAGCGACAACTACAACAATGGCGGCGTCAACCAGCCGGCCCCGGCCGTGGACACCACGCGCACCTCGTCGATCGGCGTCGACTCGACGACTTATAAGCTGCTGAACTCGTCGCGTGACGTGCAGAAGACCGCCCCGCAGGGCAGCGACCGCGACCACTTCGGCAACCACTAACAGCCGACTGCGATTAAAATAAAAGCGGCGGGCCTCGGCCCGCCGCTTTTATTTGCGGTAGCGGCTCGGCGCCCTCAGGCCGCCTTCGCCTCCTCGCGGTGCAGCGTGAAAGAATGGCCGTCGGCGTCGAATATATGCAGATCGCCGGCGCTGGCGTTGAGCCGCAGCGTCTCGCCGCGCTTGACCTCGACATTGCCCGGCAGCTTGGCCACCAGCGGCAGGTCGGTGCGGCCGATATCGACATAGACGAGCTGAACCTCGCCGAGCTGCTCGATATAATCGACCTTGCCTTCGAACAGATAGTCCGTGCCGGTCGCGATCGCGAGATCCTCCGGCCGCACGCCGAAGCTGACCGCCGCGCCGCTCGCCGAGGCAGGCGTCGCGATCGGGACCGTCGCCTTGCGATCGCCGACATGGCTGACCACGGTCGAACTGCCGGCTTTCTCGATCTTTGCCGGCAATATGTTCATCGCCGGCGAACCGATGAACTGGGCGACGAACAGATTGCCTGGGCGCTTGTAGAGCTCCATCGGCGTGCCCACCTGCTCGACGCGGCCTTCCTTCAGCACCACGATGCGGTCCGCCAGCGTCATCGCCTCGACCTGGTCGTGCGTGACGTAGATCATGGTCGTGTTGGGCATCGATTCCTTCAGCTTGGCGATCTCGATGCGGGTGGCGACGCGAAGTGCCGCGTCGAGATTCGACAGCGGCTCGTCGAACAGGAACACTTTCGGGTTGCGCACGATGGCGCGGCCGATGGCGACGCGCTGGCGCTGGCCGCCCGACATCGCCTTGGGCAGGCGGTCGAGATATTTGGTCAGCTGCAGGATCTCCGCCGCCTGGCGCACGCGCTTGTCGATCTCGGCCTTGCTTTCCTTGCCGATCTTCATCGAGAAGGCCATGTTGTCGTAGACCGTCATATGCGGATAGAGCGCATAGGACTGGAACACCATGGCGATGCCCCGCTTCGACGGCGGCACGTCGTTCACCACCTCGCCGTCGATCTTCAGCTCGCCCGAGGTGATCTCCTCGAGGCCGGCGATCGACCTCAGCAAGGTCGACTTGCCGCAACCCGACGGACCGACAAAGACGATGAATTCGCCCGATTTGATGTCGAGGTCGATGCCGTGGAGAATGTTGAGGTTGCCGTATGATTTCTTCACCTGGTTGAGCGTGACATCGGCCATGTTTTCTCTTCTCCCGTTGATCTCTGTTTTTGAAGTTCAGTCGATGCGTCCGAACCAGGCGCCGTAGCCGCCGAGGCGGACCGGCCCATTGCCAGTCTGTCCCGAAAAGCCATGCCCGGGCAAGGGTTGCAGCGCGCCTTTGCCGAGATCGACCTCGGCAGGCTTGCTGCCCAGGTTGAAGGCGCAGACGATCCGCTCATTGCCTTCTCGGCGGGTGAAGGCGACGGTGTCGCCATCGCTTTCGATGAAGTCGATGTCGCCCTTGGCCAGCGCCGGATGCTGGCGCCGGAAGGCGAGGAAGCGCCGATAATGCTCAAGCAGCGAGCTTGTATCGCCCTGTTGCACATTGACGGCCTGCGACAGGTGCTTGCCCGGCACCGGCAGCCAGGGTTTTGCGGTCGAGAAACCGCCATTCTTGGCGGCCGCGTCCCACACCATCGGCGTGCGGCAGCCGTCGCGACCCTTGAACTCCGGCCAGAAGCGGATGCCATAGGGATCCTGCAAGTCCTCGAACTTCAGCTCCGCCTCGCCAAGGCCGAGCTCTTCGCCCTGATAGATGCAGACCGAGCCGCGCAGCGACATCAGAAGCGCCGAGATCACCTTCAGATAGGCGGTCGGATCCGCCTCGTTGGCAGCCCAGCGCGAGGCGACCCGCATCACGTCATGGTTGGAGAAAGCCCAGCACGACCAGCCGTCGCTGGCGACCCGGCCGAAGGCTTCCAGCACCGCGCGTACTTTCGCCGCGCTGATCTTCTCCGGCGCCAGGAAGTCGAAGGAATAGCACATATGCACGCGCTTGCCGTCGGCGGTGTAGGCGGCGACCACCTCGAGGCCGCGCTGGGAATCGCCCACCTCGCCGACAGCGGCCTGCGCCGGATACTCGTCGAGCAGCGCGCGGAAGCGCTCCAGGAAGCCGAGATTCTCCGGCCGGCTCTTGTCGTAGATATGGTCCTGGTAGTTGTACGGATTGACCGCCGGCGCGGTCTGGTCGTTGCGCTGTTCCGGCGGCAGCGGCGGATTGTCCTCCAGCCCCAGGCTGTGGAAGTAGAAATTGATCGTGTCGAGGCGGAAACCGTCGACGCCGCGTTCCAGCCAGAAGCGGGTGATGTCGAGCAGCGCGTCCTGGACTTCGCCGTTGTGGAAGTTGAGATCCGGCTGCTCGGCGAGGAAATTGTGCATGTAATATTGCTGGCGGCTGGTGTCCCACTGCCAGGCCGAGCCGCCGAAGATCGACAGCCAGTTGTTGGGCGGCGTGCCGTCGGGCTTGGCGTCGGCCCACACATACCAGTCGGCTTTCGCATTGTTGCGGCTGGAACGGCTTTCCTTGAACCAGGGATGGATGTCGGCGGTGTGTGACAGCACCTCGTCGATCATCACCTTGAGGCCCAGCCGATGGGCTTCCGTCACCAGCGCGTCGAAATCGGTGAGCGTGCCGAACATCGGATCGACGTCGCAATAGTCGGATACGTCGTAGCCGAAATCCTTCATCGGCGATTTGAAGAAAGGCGAGATCCAGATGGCGTCGACGCCGAGCGAGGCGATGTAGGGCAGCCGCTGAACGATGCCCTTCAGGTCGCCGATGCCGTCATCGTTGGAGTCCTGATAGGAGCGCGGATAGATCTGGTAGATCACCGCGCCCCGCCACCAGTCGCGATCGATCGCGGGGTCTGGTCTCGAAGTCGCCTTCAAAGCCGATTGCATGTCTTCAACCTCCTTTCACCGAGCCGGCAAGCAGCCCGCGGACGAAATAGCGCTGCAGCGAGAAGAACACGATCAGCGGTACGATGATGGTGATGAACGCCGATGTCGTCAGGATCTCCCAATTGCCGCCGCGCGAGCCGAGCAGCGCGTTGAGCTTGGCCGTCAGCACGATCTGGTCGGGCGCCGTGCCGAGGAAAACCATCGCCACCAGCAGATCGTTCCATACCCACAGGAACTGGAAGATGGCGAAGGAGGCAAGCACCGGGAAGGACAGCGGCAGCACGATCTTGACGAAGATCTCAAAATCGCTGGCGCCGTCGATGCGCGCCGATTCCATGATCTCGCGCGGCAGGCCGGCGATGTAGCTCCTGAGCAGGTAGATGGCGAAGGGCAGGCCGAAGCCGGTATGCGCCAGCCAGATGCCGAGATAGGTCTTGGACGGCACGCCGAAGAACGTACCGACGCCGTTATAGAGCCTGAGCAGCGGGATCAGCGACATCTGCAGCGGCACCACGAGCAGGCCGATGATGACCGCGATCAGCAGCGCCCGGCCGGGAAAACGCATCCAGGCCAGCGCATAGGCCGCGAAAGCGGCGATCAGGATCGGGATCACGGTCGCCGGAATGGTCACCGTCAGCGAGTTCATGAAGGAGCGGCCAATGCCTTCCGAGAACAGCACGGCATTGTAGTTCTCCGTGGTGAATTTCGGCGGCGCCGAAGAGGCGAAATAGACGCGCTGGCCGCGGTCGCCCTCGAAGGCCTTCGGTGAGGACAGCACGAAGCCGCCGTCGGCATTCATCTGCAGGGTGGCACCGTCATTGAGGTCGGCAACCGAACCTGCCTTGTACTGCGTCGGCGCGGAAGATTTCACGCCGAAGGCGCTGATCTCGCGCTTGGGGCCATCGCCGAAGATGTTGCCCTCGATGACGTATTTTCCGTCCTTCTGGGTTTGCGCCGACGCGCCGGGCAACCGTCCCGCCTCGCTCTGGCTGGAACTGGCGAAGGCGTTCCACCAGCCCGACGCGATGATCTGGTCCTTGTCGCGCAGCGACGAGACGAGGATGCCGAGGGTGGGGATGGTCCAGATCGCCACGAAGACGAGCACGGCGATATGGACGCCGAAACGGCCGACAAAGGACTTTCCGGTCTTGGTCGCCATCTCAGTGCCCTCCCGTCTCTTTGTTGGCCTGGCGGATGTTCCAGACCATGATCGGAATGACCGCGATCATGATGATGATGGCGATGGTCGCGCCGCGGCCGAAATCGCCGCCGCCGCGGAACATCCAGTCGAACATCAGATTGGCGAGCACCTGGCTGTTCCACTGGCCGTTGGTCATGGTCAGCACGATGTCGAACACTTTCAGCACCAGGATGGTGATGGTGGTCCACACCACCGCGATCGTGCCCCAGATCTGCGGCACCATGATCTTCCAGAAGATCTGGAACGGGTTGGCGCCGTCGATCACCGCCGCCTCCAGCGTCTCTTCCGGGATGCCGCGCAGCGCCGATGACAGGATCACCATGGCGAAGCCGGTCTGGATCCAGATCAGGATCACCATCAGGAAGAAATTGTTCCAGAACGGCAGCGATATCCACACCTGCGGCTGGCCGCCGAAATACTGGATGATGGCGTTGAGCAGGCCGATCTGCACCTGGCCCTCGCCGCGATACTCGTAGATGAACTTCCAAATCACGCTGGCGCCGACGAAGGAGATCGCCAGCGGCAGGAAGATCAGGCTCTTGGCGACGGTGCCCCACCAGATCTTGTCCGTGAGCACGGCGATGATCAGGCCGAGGAAGGTGCAGGCCGCCGGCACCACGGCGAGCCACAATATGTTGTTGAGGATCGAGTTGCGCAGATCGTGGTCGCCGGCCGCCCATTCGTAATTGGCGAGCCCGACGAAGCTGGTGCCGCCGCGGTCGAAGAAGGAGAGCCACAGCGTGGCGATCACCGGGTAGATCAGATAGACGGCAAGGATGATCAGCGCCGGGCCGACGAACAGCCACGGCCGCACATATCCCTGCCGGCGCAGATTGTTGATGGCGGCGGCGCCGGATACCCCGCGTGAGGGCAAGATGAGGTCGAGCAGTCTGTTGGCGCCCCAGAAATAGGCGACACAGCCGCCGACGCCGATGATGATGACGAATATGGCCGAGAAAATCTGAGCCGCCATGGGTCCCTCTCCCTGCGCATGACCGGCCAGCCGGGGCTGGCGATCGGATGCACCGACTTTCGGTTATTCGGAACAATCGAAACGCGAAGGCTTCCGGCGTTGATTGCCGGTCGGACCCGGGCCGTAGCCCGGATCCAGGTGGAGGATGAGGAGGATTTCAGGACGCTTACTTGATGCCGTCCCAGCTTTTCTGGATGTCGGCGGCGACGTCCTTTGCCGGCTTGCCGCCGACCAGGTCGACCATGCCGGTCCAGAACGAGCCCGCGCCGATCTTACCGGGCATCAGGTCGGATCCGTCGAACCGCACCGTCGTTGCGCCGACCAGGATCTCGCCCTGCTTCTTCAGCGCCTCGCTGCCATAGGCGTCCTTGTTGGCCGCCTTGAAGGGGGTGACGAAGCTCTTCTGCGCCATCCACAATTCATGCGCGAGCGGCATCTCGAGGAACTTGATGAATTCGCGTGAGGCCTTGGAATCCTTGGTGATCATCACCAGCGTTCCGGCCACCTCCAGCGGCGTGCCCAGTTCCGGCTTGGAGGCGTAAGGCGGGTAGGGGAAGAAGTCGGCGTCCTGGCCGAGCTTCACATTTTCCGGGAAGAAGGACGGGATGAACGAGGCCTGATGGTGCATGTAGCACTTGGGCGGCACGGTGAAGAGGCCTTTCGGGCTGTCGCGGAAGTCGGTCGCTGCGACCGCCTTGGCGCCGCCGTCCACCATCTTGTCGTCGGTGGCGATCTTGCCGAAGATGTCGATGGCGTTGACCACGGCCGGATCGGTGAACGGGATCTCGTTCTTCACCCACTTGTCGTAGACCTCGGGCGGCTGCGTCCGCAGCATGATGTCCTCGACCCAGTCGGTCGCCGGCCAGCCGGTGGCGCCGCCGGAACCGAGGCCGATGCACCAGGGCTTGCCGCCATTGGCGATGATCTTCTTTTCGAGATCGGCGAGTTCTTCCTGGGTCTTCGGCACCTTGTAGCCGGCCTCGTCGAAATTGTCGGGCGAGTACCAGACCAGCCCCTTCACGTCGATCTTGTAGGGGAAGGCGTAGAAACCGGGCTTGCCGTCTTTGCCGTTGTAGGTGCCGAGCTTGGCCCAGGAGTCGCCGGCGGCGTAATTTTCCTTGATCCAGGCGGCGACGTCGTCGCCGAGCGGGGTCAGCACGCCCTTGGAGGCGAGATCCTGGATGAGGCCAGGCTGCGGCAGGACGGCGATGTTGGGCGGGCTGCCGGCCTGGGTGTCGATGACGATCTGCTGCTCATAATTTTCGGACGAGGAATATTTGACCTCGGCGCCGGTCGCTTCCTGGAAATAGTCGAGAACCGAGCGCACAAGCGTCTCGTCCTCGCCGCGCCACGGCCCGAAGATCGTCAGCGTCTCGCCCTTGAGGTCGACCTTCTTGAGGTCGTCGTAGTTCGCCCAATGAAACTTCGAATCCTCGCCCGGCTTGAATTTCAGCTCGGCTTGCGCCGGCAGGCTGAGGGTGAGTGCAGCGAACGCCGCACCCAAGAGAAGCATTTTCTTCATCGCAAATCCTCCCAGTGGTCACAAACAGGACGAAACCTCCATTTCGTCCGCCGACGCCCGCGGAACTGTGACTCAGCGAAAGGGCAACCGCAACCTTTCGAAGAGGCTTCCAAAGCGCTTTGGCTATTTTGATCTCGCCATTGAATCGCCTGGAAGTCAAGTGGGTGAGTTCATTAATCGATTTAAGTCGCTCGAGATTGAACGAGAAAAGTGCACTGCAGCATGCTTTTTTGGCGCTGCAGCAGCAATTTTGCTTCAAACGGCGCTGATAGGCCTTTAAAGTTGGGCAATGCTTGGCGGCCCTGCCAACAATCATCGGATCGATTCAAATTTGAAAGCGCTTTGAGGCTGGAGGCCTCCGATGAACCTCAAGCAACTCTCGCATATGCTGTCGCTCTCACAGACCACGGTGAGCCGGGCGCTGAACGGCTATCCCGAGGTCAATGAGGAAACCCGGCGCCGGGTGATGGATGCCGCCAAGCGCCATGGCTACCGGCCGAACCCTAGCGCGCGCCGGCTCGCCACCGGCAAGTCGGGCATGATCGGCTATGTGCTGCCGACGGGTGCCGCCGTCGACATCGATCCGCATTTCGTCGAATTCCTTTCGGGCCTTGGTGACTATGCCCGCGCGCATGAGCTCGACCTCGTGCTTTCGCCCGCCGATGCCGACGACGAGGAAACGACCTACCGGCGCATCGTCGCCAACCGGCAGGTCGACGCCGTCTACCTCTCCTCGCCGCGTCCGGCCGACAAGCGGCTGGCCCTGGTCAACACGCTGGGCATCCCCTTCATCGTCCATGGCCGCAGCGAGGGCTTCGACTTCGACTATCCCTATCTCGACATCGACAATGAGGGCGCCTTCCATGAAGCGGCGCGGCTGCTGGTCCAGCTTGGCCACAAGCGCCTGGCGCTGATCAACGGCAACGAGCGCGAGACCTTCGCCATCCACCGTGAGCGTGGCGTGCGCCGCGCGCTCGCCGCGAGCGGGCTGACGCTCGGCGAACGCCACGTCCGTTCGGTGACCATGACCGAGGAAAACGGCTACCGCGCCGCCCGCCGGCTGCTCGAGCAAGACGAGCCGCCGACCGCGATCGTCTGCTCCAGTCTCATCATGGCGCTCGGCGTGGTGCGCGCCGTGCGCGACCTCGGCCTGACCATTCCGGGCGACCTGTCGCTGGTCGCCCATGACGACGTCTTCCCCTGGCTGCGGCCGGAGAATTTCCCGGTGCCGCTGTCGACCACGCGCTCCTCCATCCGCCTTGCCGGCGCCCGCGTCGCCGAACGGCTCGCGGCACGGATATCGGGACTGGAAGAGGGCGCGCGCGGCGAAGTCTGGCCGGTGGATCTGGTGGTCCGAGGGTCGGTGGCCGGAGCGCCGGTATAGGGCCGGACCCACAGCTTCGCCGACTATCCGTTTCCGGGCCCCTTTTGCTGTCGTGGGACAACGGTCCGCCTTCGGCTGCTCCTGATGTTGGACGGTGACAACCGGTAAGTCAGAACCATCAACCAGTCCTTGCGGGTGCGCCATTTGCCCACATTCCCGTTCACCGAAGCGGATCCAATCCAATACCCTGGGCCTCCGCCGAAGACGTCGCAGGTGGTGATTGTCGGCGGCGGCATCGTCGGCGTGACCACGGCCCTGTTCCTTGCGGCCCGGAACATTTCTGTGACGCTGCTGGAGAAAGGCCGCGTCGCGGCCGAACAGTCCTCGCGAAACTGGGGCTGGATCAGAAAGCAGGGACGGGACGCGGATGAGCTGCCGATCGTTATCGAGGCTTGCCGTCTGTGGCGGCAGCTGGCCGATGAGTGCGGCGAAGACATCGGGCTGAACCAGACAGGCGTGACCTACCTGGCGAACGCCGACAAGGACATGGCCAAGTTCGAAGAGTTCATGAGGATCGCCACGACCCATGGGCTCGACACGCGCCTCCTGGATGCCCACGAGACCGCAAAACTCATCACCGGCATGTCGCGCAAGTTCGCGGGCGCGATGACGACGCCCTCCGATATGCGCGCGGAGCCTTGGTTGGCGGTGCCGGCGCTCGCCAGGCTTGCCGTGCGAAAAGGCGCCAAAATCGTCGAGAATTGCGCGGCGCGGGCCCTCGACATCGCGGCCGGCAGGATCAAGGGTGTGTGGACCGAGGCGGGATATATCGAGACCTCCACCGTGCTGGTCGCGGGCGGCGCCTGGTCGTCCCTGTTCCTGGCGAGGCACGGCGTATCGATCCCCCAGCTCAGTGTCAGGGTGACCGTGGCCGCAACGGAGCCCTTGCCCGAGATCTATGCAGGCGCGGCCGCCGACGACCACATCGCCTTCAGGCGCAGGCAGGATGGCGGATACACGCTCGCCGCGGGCGGCAGCCACTTGCTTTACCTTGGGCCTGACGCATTCCGGCGCGCCACCAAGTATATCCCCGCTCTCAGGGACAATCTGTTCGGAACACGCTATTTCCCGTTCGCGCCATCGGGCTACCCCGATGGCTGGTCGACTCCGCGCGATTGGGCGCCGGATTCAGAGAGTCCTTTCGAGAGAATGCGGGTGCTCAACCCAGCCCCTGAACCAGCCAAGCTTCGTTCGATCGAGCGCAATTTCAAGCAGCTCTTTCCACAGTTCGACAAAGCTCGCTTGAAGGTCGGCTGGGGCGGTATGATCGACGCCATGCCCGACGTCGTCCCCGTCGTGGACCTGGTGCGGGCAGTCGGCGGTCTTTTCGTCGCGACCGGAATGTGCGGCCACGGATTCGGCATCGGGCCCGGCATGGGTCGCGTCGTCTCCGACATGATCCAGGGAAACGACACCGGGCACGACCTAAGCCGTTTCCGCCTGTCGCGTTTCTATGATGGAAGCCCCGTCCGGCTAGGTCCGGCGCTTTAAATGTGCAACTGGCCACACCCATCTCGGCAATTGGGATAGCCGACTGCCTGGACTCACTCTTTCGCCGCTTCGGCCGCCCTGATGTCCAGCAACCCATAGCCGAAGTCATTGTCCCGCCCCTTCGGGCCGAGATCCTTGGCGGTTGCCGCGAGCGCCTTCTCGATGTCGTCGGCTGAGCGCTCGGGCGCGACATGGATCAAATTGGCGATGGCGCCGGACACGATCGCGGCGGCGAAGGAGGTGCCGGTCACCACGTCCGACCCTGCGCCGCTCGGCGCCACCATCTCGACGCCCGGCGCCGAGATGAACACATAGGCGCCGCGATTGGCCTGCGGCATCAGCCCGTCCTTGGCGTCGGTGGCGGTCACCGCGATCACGCCGTCGAAAGCAGCCGGATAGCCATAAGGCGCTTTTGGCCCGTTGTTGCCGGCCGCCGCCACCAGCACCATGCCCATCGCCCGCGCATTGCGGCAAGCGACGCCGAGCAGATCATTCTTCGGTCCGACGAAGCTCATATTGATGATGCGCACATTCTGCTCCGCCGCCCAGTCGAGCGCCGAAAGGATGATGTCCATCGTTGACTTGCCGCCTTCGAAGGCGCGCGCATGATAGATCCTGGCGCCGGGCGCCATGCCTTCCAGCGGACCCACGCCTGCGATCAGCCCGTCGACCGAGGTGCCGTGGTCGCGCTTCTCGATCGGCACGTTGGGCATGGCGTCATACTGGTCGGCGATGACGCTGGCGAGCGCCGGGTTGGTGTCGTCGATGCCGGTGTCGATGACGGCGACGCGCACATTCTCGCCACTCGCCTGTTTCGAATCGAGCGCGATGCGATCGAAGGCATAGTTCACGATGCCGGCCGCCTGCTGCAGCGTGTAGATATGGTTTGGCTCGCGCCGCTGTGTGCGGCCGTCCGCGGCAAGCTGCGCCAGCACCACGCCGACGGGCCGTCCGTCGGTGATGCCGAAGCGCGCCAAGGTCGTGCCGAGCAGCCGCGACTGGCGCTGCGAGCGCACCTGGAGGCCAAAGGAATTGGCGATCCGCTGCACCACGCCGGCATCGCCGTTGACTGTCACCAGCACCTCGTCGGGCACGAATTCACCGGCAATCGCGCGCGGCGGCTCGGCCAGGTTGAGGCCCTGAGGCACCGTGACGGGTCCGCTCGGCGCCGGAGCGGGTGGCCGCGTGTTGCCGGACCCGTTCGACGATGATGTGCCGTTGGACGGAGCGGGCGTTTGTGGGGCCGCCGGCGCCGGCGAGTTCGGAAAGAGATCGACGATCAGCGCCGGCAGGAACACCGCGCCGCTCGTGGCCGCGCTAGGCGTTCCTTCGCCATTCTTGGCGCCGCCGTCCTTGTCGCAGCCGCCGCCCGCCGCTGTCTTGCGGTTCAAACAGTCGATCTGCTTTTGCGACAGGTTGGGGTCGTTGGTCTGCGCAAATGCGGGCGCGGCGGCAAGGGCCGCCGCGAGGATCACCGCATGAAGAATGACCGCCTTAGCCGCCATCGGCCGGTTTCCTTCCCTGCACCACAGCATCCGTGAAAGGCTGGGCGGCAATAAGGCTGACCAGCTTGTCATAGTCGGCTGCTGTGTTGGCCGGAATCGTCAGGTGGAACACGCCATCGGCGGTCGGGCCGCCGGCTATCTTCAGCCCGTTCTGGCCAAGGAAGGCGGCGATATCGGCCATCCTGGCGTCTGGTTTGAACTTCACCAGCGCGAAAGGCAGCTTCGCCAGATCGTCCTGGGCGCCGGCCACCTCGAAGTCGTTGCCCTTGCCGCCCGGCCGTTCGAAGGACTGCACGATGACCAAGGCGAGCAGCGCCGCGGCCGCCGCCCAGGCGACGCCGGCGGGCATCGCCGTCACCCGGCCGAAGACTTTCGCCAGCCAGGATTGGCCGGGCGCGCGCACGGGGCCCGCCTGGGCGTCGAGCGCCCTGGTGAAGCGGCTCAGCGCATCGGCCGGCGGGCGGATCGCCTCGTTGGCGGCGGCGGTGCCGGAAAACTCGGCCTCGGCCTCGCCAAGGGCGGTAAGCGCCGCCGGATCGGTGGCCAGCCATTCCTCGACGGCTTCCAGCTCGGCGCCTTCCAGCGAGCCGTTCAGATAGAACGGCAGCAGCGTCTCCATCTCGTCGCGGCGCGACATCTTTTCAGCGGCGCTCATGGCCACCCCCTGTCGTAACCGGCGGCCTTGAGGGCCTCGCCGAGTTTCTTGCGGGCGTAGAACATCCTGGTCTTGACGGTCGCGACCGGAATGCCGAGCACCTCGCCGATCTCGGTCACGGACTGGCCATGGTAATAGGCAAGGTCGATCACCGTGCGGTGTTCCTCGGCCAGGGCATCGACGAAGCGGCGCAAGGCGGCGGCCTTGTCCTCCTTCATGGTCACGACTTCCGGCGTGTCGGCGCCGTCGGGAACCTGCGCCGCGTCGTCGTCGTCGATCCAGTCTTCCTTTTTCTTGCGCAGCATGGACAGCGCCTTGAAGCGGGCGATGCCGAGCAGCCAAGTGGAAACCTCAGAGCGGCCCTCGAAGGCGGGCGCCTGTTTCCACAGCTCCAGAAAGACCTCGTTCGCGATATCGTCGGCCGTCATTTCCGATCCCGTCTGGCGCGCCACGAAGCGGTAGATCCGCGCGTGGTGACGCATGAACAGGAGCCGAACGGCGGCCCGGTCGCCCTTCGCGACCCGGTTTACAAGCGCGCGATCGGTTTCGGTCGCCGCATTCATGGCCGGTCGAGCCGCCTGGCTCCTCGAAGCTCTGTCGCTGATCGGACCAAAAAGGTTCACCCTCCGCCAAGGATTTTCGGAGGCTAACCGAAGAAAGTGGGCCTTGCCAGAGGGTAGGGCTCCCCCGCAAGGGGAGAAGGGGAAGATGGCGCTTACCCCAGAAACACCTTGGCCTTCATCGTCCCCGGTATTTCCACCCCAAGCCGGCTCAGCACCGTCGGCGCGAGCTGCAGCTGGTCGAGCAGCGTATCGGGCTCAGGCCCCTTGGCCGGCCCGAAATAATAGAGCGCGAAATCCTGCATCTCGTCGTCATGGCCGCCATGGTGGCCGCGGTCGGTCTGGCCGTGGTCGGCCGTCACGATCACTTCATAGCCGGCTTTGCGCCACTGCGGCAGGAAGGCGGCGAGCATGCCGTCCATGGCGTAGCACGCGTTGTCCATCTCGTGGCAGTCATGGCCGAAACGATGGCCCATCGAGTCCAGCGTGCAGGTGTGCAGGATGCCGTAGTCGATGCCATGGCGCTTCGCCAGCATGGTCAGCGTCGCGAACAGGTCAACGTCGCTCGGCGTCATCTGGTTCTTGAGATTGTAGCCGGTCATGGTGTGGAAGCGGCCATGCGTGATCGGTCCGCTTGGGTCGTCGAATTCCATGTCCTCGACAAGGTCGAACGGATAGGCGCGGAAGAATTCCGACCAGTAGGAATGGGTCACGGCACCCGTCTTGCCGCCGGCCTTGCTCACTTCCGAAAAAATATCCGGCTGCGTGACGCGAAAGCGGCTCTCGTTGGAAAGAATGCCGTGCACCTGCGGCGTGACCCCGGTGTGGATCGAGGCGTAGCAGCAGGCGGAGGTCGACGGCAGCACCGAGCGCATCCGCCAGACCTGCGCCTCGCCGGACTGCGCCCAGCCCTCGAGATTGCCCATCAGCCGGCGCCAGTTCCGGTAGGGCACGCCGTCGAGGATAATGAGCAGCAGTTTGGATTTGAGCGCCACGGAAGGGTTCCTGTTCCTCGAAACAAAAGCGCCGCGTGTCGCGCGGACACGCGGCGCTGCTTTGGATAGCCCGATATCAGGCGCTCAGCCAGCATTCGTTAAGCGCATAGCCGTCCATCATCTCGCCGTTCGGGTTCTTCACCCAGCCGCCGACCTTCTTGGTGTTGGCGGCATCGACGAACTGGTTGAAGAAGGGCACGATCAGGCCGCCTTCGTCGCGCATCAGCATCGCCATGTCGCGATAGATCGCCTTGCGCTTCGCCTGGTCCAGCTCGGCGCGGGCCGTGTAGAGCATCTTGTCGAATTCCGGCCGCTTGAAGCGCGTGTCGTTCCAGTCGGCGGTCGACAGATAGCCGGTGGAATACATCTGGCCCTGTGTCGGCCGGCCGCCCCAATAGGAGAGCGAGAAGGGCTGCTTGTTCCAGACTTCCGACCAGTAGCCGTCGCCCGGCTCGCGCTTGATCTCGATCTTTATGCCGGCCTTGGCGCAGCTCTGCTGGTAGAGCTGTGCCGCGTCGACCGCGCCGGGGAAGGCGACATCCGAGGTGCGCAGCAGGATCGAGCCGCTATGGCCCGACTTCTTGTAGGCCGCAGCCGCCTTTTCGGGATCGAATTTGCGCTGCTCGATGTCAGAGGAAAACAACGGATAGGCTTCGTTGATCGGGAAGTCGTTGCCGACCGAGCCGTAGCCGCGCAGGATCTTGTCCAGCATCTCCTCGCGGTCCATGGCGAGCTTCAACGCCATCCTGAGGTCGTTGTTATCGAAGGGCGCGGTGTCGCAGAACATGTTGAACGGGTAGTAGCCGCGCCCCGCCACGTTCTCGATGCTGACGCCCGGCATGCGTTTCACCAGATCGACCACCTTCGGCTCGACACGGTTGATGAGATGCACCTGGCCGCCCTGCAGCGCCGCAAGCCGGGCTGTCGGATCATTGATGACGACGATCTCGATCTGGTCGGCGTGCCCGGCCTTGTCGCCGCGCCAGTAATTGGCGAAGCGCTCGCCGCCATGCTTCACGCCGGGCTGGTTGACGGTGACCTTGTACGGACCGGCGCTGATGCCGGCATTCGGATTGTCCTTGCCGCCATTCGGCTGGATGACGAGGTGGTAGTCGGCCATCAGATAGGGGAAGTCGGCATCGGCGTCGCCGAGCGTGACCACCACTTCCTTGCCGCTCGCCTTGATGGTCTTGATGCCCTTCAGCACGCCGAGCGCGCCGGATTTGGACTTCTCGTCGGCGTGGCGTTCGAGCGTCGCGGCCACGTCTTCCGCCGTCACCGTCTTGCCGTTGTGGAATTCGATGCCGTTGCGGATCTTCATCGTCCACGTCTTGGCGTCAGCCGAGGCGCCGATCTCCTCAGCAATCAGGTTCTCGACGCTGCCGTCGGGCGTCAGCCGCACGAGGAATTCGCCCCACTGCTTGCAGAAGCTGTAGGTCACCTGGCTGAGATTCAGCGCCGGGTCGAGGCTGTTGGTCGATTCACCGCCCTGCAAGCCGGCCTTGATGATGCCGCCCTTGACCGGCGTCGCGGCGAAAGCCTTGCCGGCAAGCGTCGTCGCCAGCGCCGCCGAAGCGCCGAGCGCCGCTGCGCGGCCGAGGAAATCGCGGCGCGAGATCCTGCCCTTGCCAGCGAGTTCGCTGAGATGGTCGAGTTCCGTCTGCATGTCCTGCCCCCTTTTCGAGATTGATTTTTCGGTGCGAGCCCTACCCGCCCGCAGCGATCTTTCCCGTTCCCTGTTGCAGCCACATGACAGCCGTCGCCTCGGAGGCAGACTTTTCGTGGGCTAATTTCCGGCGCTTTCCATGCGCCGGCCCTTGATCGCCTTCTCCAGCCAGCCGATCTCCATTTCCGGCACGGAGGACAAGAGCAGGTCCGTATAGGCGTCGAAGGGCGGCGTCAGCACCTTGCTCTTTGAGCCGTAGCGCACCACCTCGCCGCGATACATGACCGCGATCGAATCGGCGATCGACTTCACCGTTGCCAGGTCATGCGTGATGAACAGATACGCGACCTTTTCGTGCTGCTGCAGGTTCAGCAAAAGCTTGAGGATGCCGTGGGCGACGAGCGGGTCGAGCGCCGACGTCACCTCGTCGCAGATGATCAGCTTCGGCTTGGCGGCGAGCGAGCGGGCGATGCAGACGCGCTGCTTCTGGCCGCCGGACAGTTCGGCCGGATAGCGGTCGACGAAACCCTTGCCCATCTCGATCTCGTCGAGCAGCTCGGCCACGCGCTTGTCGCGCTCGCGTCCCTTCATGCCGAAATAGAATTCCAGCGGCCTGCCGATGATGGTGCCCACCGTCTGGCGCGGGTTCATCGCCACGTCGGCCATCTGGTAGATCATCTGCAGCTGGCGCAGATCCTCCTTGGGCCGGTCGGCCAGCCTGTTGGCGAGCGGCCTGCCGTCGAAGGTGACGGTGCCCTGCTCGGGCGGCAAAAGGCCGGTGATGGCGCGCGCCAGCGTCGACTTGCCGGAGCCGCTCTCGCCGACCACGGCCAGCGTCTGTCCCGGATAGATGTCGACCGAGACGTTCTTCAGCACCTTCACATGGCCGCCGCCATAGGCGGCGGTCACGTTCTTCACCGACAGGAACGGCGTTGCGCCGGGCTGCTGTTCCTGGTGCTCGATCTCATGCACCGAGACCAGCGCGTTGGTGTATTCCTGGCGCGGCTCCTTGATGATCTGCCGCGTGCCGCCCCACTCCACCAGCCGGCCATGGCGCAGCACCATGATCTCGTCCGACACCTGGGCGACGACGGCAAGATCGTGGGTGATGTAGAGCGCCGCGACATGCGTGTCGCGGATGGCGTCCTTGATCGCGGCAAGCACGTCGATCTGCGTCGTCACGTCGAGCGCCGTGGTCGGCTCGTCGAAGACGATAAGGTCGGGCTCCGAGCAAAGCGCCATCGCCGTCATCACGCGCTGCAGCTGGCCGCCGGAGACCTGGTGCGGATAGCGCTCGCCGATCGTTTCGGGATTGGGCAGGCTGAGCTTCTTGAACAGCGCAACGGCTCGCTTCTCGGCCTCGGCGCGGGTCGCGGTGCCGTGCAGCATGGCCGCCTCGACCACCTGGTCGATCAGCTTGTGCGCCGGGTTGAAGGCGGCGGCCGCCGATTGCGCGACATAGCAGACCTCGCGTCCGCGCAATGCCCGCACGCCTTTCGGCCCGGCTTTCAGGATGTCACGCCCGTTGAGGATCACCTCGCCGCCGGTGATGCGCACGCCGCCGCGGCCATAGGCCATGGACGACAGGCCGATGGTCGATTTGCCGGCTCCGGATTCGCCGATGAGACCGAGCACCTTGCCCTTCTCGAGCGTCAGCGAGACGTCGTGGACCAGCGTGATTGTCTTCGGCGCTTCGCCCGGCGGGTAGACAGTCGCCTCGATGCGCAGATTGCGGATATCGAGGAGCTTGCCTGAATTTGCCTTGGTGTCTGCCATCAGCCGCGCCCTCCCTTCAGGCTCGTCGTGCGGTTGAGCACCCAGTCGGCGACGAGGTTGACCGAGATTGCCAGCACCGCGATCGCGGCCGCCGGGATCAGCGCCGCCGGAATGCCGAAGACGATACCGTCCTTGTTCTCCTTGACCATGCCGCCCCAGTCCGAATCCGGCGGCTGCACGCCGAGGCCGAGGAAGGACAGCGCCGACAGGAAGAGCACTGCGAAGATGAAGCGCACGCCAAGCTCCGCCACCAGCGGCGACAGCGCGTTGGGCAGGATCTCTCGGAAGATGATCCAGGTTTTGCCTTCGCCGCGCAGCTTCGCCGCCTCGACGAAGTCCATGACGTTGATGTCGACGGCGACGGCGCGTGACAGGCGGTAGACGCGGGTGGAGTCCAGAATGCCCATGACCAGGATCAGCGTCAGCGTGTTGGTTGGCAGCACCGACAGCACGACAAGGCCGAAGATCAGCGTCGGGATCGACATCAGCAGGTCGACGAAGCGCGAAAGCAGCGTGTCGAACCAGCCGCCGAAGACAGCCGCCGTGAAGCCGAGGATCGAGCCCAGCGAGAAGGACAGCGCCGTCGCCGCCACCGCGATCTCCATGGTGATGCGCGCGCCATAGATCATGCGCGAGACAAGGTCCCGGCCGAGATTGTCGGTGCCCAGCCAGTGCGCCGCCGACATAGGCTCCCACACGTCGCCGACGATCTCGCCATTGCCGTGCGGCGCGACCCAGGGCGCGAAGATGGCGCAGAACGCGAAAGCGCCGGTCAGGATCAACCCGATCCAGGCGGTGACTGGGATTTGTCGTAGCGCCATTCGCCTCAGTTCCCCTTCTGGTCGTCTTGCACCCGGCCCGTCATTTCGGATGCTCCCGTCACTTCGGATGTCTCAGCCGCGGATTGGCCACGATGGCGGCAATGTCGGCGACGATGTTGAGCGTGATGTAGACCGCGGCGAAGATCAGGCCGACAGCCTGCACCACCGGCACGTCGCGTTTGGCGACGTGGTCGACCAGATACTGTCCCATGCCCGGATAGACGAAGATCACCTCCACCACCACGACGCCGACGATGAGATAGGCGAGGTTGAGCATGACGACGTTGACCACCGGCGCGATCGCGTTCGGGAAAGCATGCTTGCGGATGATGTCGAAGGGCCTCAGCCCCTTGAGCTCAGCCGTCTCGATATAGGCCGACTGCATGACGTTGAGGATCGCCGCGCGCGTCATGCGCATCATATGGGCGAGCACCACCAGGGTGAGCGCGGTGGCCGGCAGCACCACGGCCTGCAGCCTTTCGAGGAAAGGCGTGGAGTCGTCCACCGTCGAGATGCTCGGGAAGATCTGCCAGTGCACGGCGAACACGAAGATCAGCACATAGCCGATGAAGAATTCCGGGAAGGATGTCGAGGCCAGCGCCAGGCCGGAGATCAACTTGTCGACGAAGCCGTTGCGATAGCGAACGGCAATGAGCCCAAGGATGATCGCCAGTGGCACCGCGACGATTGCCGCGCAGGCGGCCAGGAACAGCGTGTTCTTCAGCCGGGTGCTGATCGAGGTCGCAATGTCGAGCCCGCTCGACTGCGCCGTGCCGAAATCGCCATGCAGGATGCCCCACAGCCAGTGCACGTAGCGCAGCCATGCCGGGTCGTTGAGCCCAAGCTGGTCGCGCAGGTTCGCCAGCGCCTCCGGCGTTGCCGACTGGCCGAGGATCGCCTGGGCGACGTCGCCCGGCAGGATCTGCGTGCCGGCGAAGATCAGCACCGAAACGGCCAAAAGAAGAACCAGGCCCAGCAAGATACGCTGAGCGACCAATCTCAGGATCGGAGACGACATCGGCTACCCGCAATGGTGAAGAAGGGATGATACCCGCCGTTACCGGCGGGCCATGAAAGCCGGGAAGGGCCGACTCGCGCCGGCCCTTCCTTTGTCCTTCGTCAAGCCTGCAGCCAGCACTCGATCAGGGCATGGCCGTTGCTGAGTTCCTGCGCCGGATTGTCGACCCAGCCTTCGACGCCCTTGCCGGTCGCGTCGACGAACTGGTTGAAGAACGGCACGATCAGGCCGCCTTCGTCGCGCATGATCTCGCCCATGTCGCGGTAGATCTTCTTGCGCTTGGCTTCGTCAAGCTCGCCGCGTGCCGAAAGCACCATCTTGTCGAAGTCCGGGCGCTTCCAGCGGGTGTCGTTCCAGTCGGCGGTCGACAGATAGGCGGTCGAGTACATCTGGTCCTGGGTCGGACGGCCGCCCCAGTAGGAGAGCGAGAAGGGCTGCTTGTTCCAGACTTCCGTCCAGTAGCCGTCGCCGGGCTCGCGCTTGATCTCGATCTTGATGCCTGCCTTGGCGCAGCTCTGTTGATAGAGCTGGGCGGCGTCCACGGCGCCCGGGAAGGCGACGTCGGAGGTGCGCAGCAGGATCGAGCCGCTATGACCCGACTTCTTGTAAGCCGCGGCCGCCTTTTCCGGATCGAATTTGCGCTGCTCGAAATCGCCCGCAAACAGCGGGTAGGCCTTGTTGACCGGCATGTCGTTGCCGACCTCGCCGTAGCCGCGCAGGATCTTGGTCAGCATCTCCTCGCGGTCCATGGCGAGCTTCAGCGCCATCCTGAGGTCATTGTTGTCGAAGGGCGCGGTGTCGCAGAACATGTTGAACGGATAGAAGCCGCGGCCAGAGGCAGCGCGGATGGTGACGCCGGGCAGCCGCTTCACCAGATCGACGATCTTCGGCTCGACACGGTTGATCATGTTGACCTGGCCGCCCTGCAGCGCGGCCATGCGGGCGGTCGGATCGTTGATGACGACGATCTCGACCTGGTCGGCATGGCCGTATTTGTCGGCCTGCCAGTAATGATCGAAACGCGCGGCGGTGTGCTTCACGCCGGGCTGGTTGCCGGTGATCTTGTACGGCCCGGTGCCGATGCCGGCGTCCGGCTTGTCCATGCCGCCATTCGGCTGGATGATCAGGTGGTAGTCCGCCATCAGATAAGGCATGTCGGCGTTCGGGTCCTTCAGCGTGACCACGACATTGCCGCCATCGACCTTGATGGTGTCGATGCTCTTCAGGACGCCGAGCGCGCCCGACTTCGACTTCTCGTCGCTGTGGCGCTTCAGCGTCGCCACCACGTCATCCGGCGTCACTTCCTTGCCGTTGTGGAACTGGACGCCCTTGCGGATCTTCATCGTCCAGGTCTTGGCGTCCTTGGAGCTGCCGATCTCCTCGGCGATCAGATATTCGACGCCGCCGCCCGGCGCGAGCTCGACCAGCGTCTCGCCCCAGCACTTGCCGAAAGCGAACGGAACCTGGCTAAGGAAGGTCGCCGGATCGAGGCTGTTGGTGGATTCGCCGCCCTGCAGGCCGGCCTTCAGCGTGCCGCCCTTGACCGGGCCGGCAGCGCGCAC
The DNA here is from genome assembly GCF_033977325.1 of Mesorhizobium vachelliae. Taxonomy (NCBI): domain Bacteria; kingdom Pseudomonadati; phylum Pseudomonadota; class Alphaproteobacteria; order Hyphomicrobiales; family Phyllobacteriaceae; genus Mesorhizobium; species Mesorhizobium vachelliae. The sequence goes on along the minus strand of NZ_JAVIIR010000009.1, from coordinate 161,447 downwards.
GGCGCTGGAAAGCATCGAGTTGGCGACGGTGGCGGCGACGCCGAGCGCCGCGGCGCGACCGAGAAAATCGCGACGGCTGAGTTTTCCGGCCGCGACTCGCCGGCTGAGATAGTCAAGTTCGTTGGACATTATGGTTCCTCACTCTGGGTATCCGACCTTATGGTCGTTTCTTGCTATTGGAGGAGATAATGACCGTAAGGGAAAGCGGCAGGCAAGACCGAATGCGACATGCGGTGGCGTAAATCGCACGTCGCGTTTGGACCAATCTTGCCCCGACTCAAACCAGGGAGCGCGGAATTGCCTGCTCGAAGTCGCGTTCGAAGACCAGTTTTTCACCCTCATAGGCTTCGATTCTGGCGCTGACGATGAAGTTTGCGGCGTCCGACCGCATCCGGGCAAAGGTTTCGGTCCGCACCGACCATTCATTTCGCGACAAGGTCTGCGTCCAATGGGTCGCGCCAGTGGCCGACAGCGGATCGTCGGGATGGATCGTCCATGTCTCGCGCACGATGCTGCCATTGACCAGCCCATGGTCGAGATCGCGCACCGCGCCGAAATCGTCGGCTATGCAGAGCGTGACAAGGCCGGTCTTCTCGTCGCGGTCGACATGGCGTTCGGAATTCGCCGGCCGGATCGTCTCGGTCGCCCAGGGCGTCGCACCTTCCGGCTCGGGGAACGAAACCTCATTCCCTTTCGCCAGCGGCCGCAGCGGCAGCTTCAGCGTGGCCTTGGCAAGATCAAGCCGTACCGTCTCCGGCGAGGGCCAGATCATCGGCCAGTAGGCGGTCGAGACGGCGACGCGCAATTTATGGCCGGCCGGCACCCGGTAGGCGCACTGGTCGAGCACGACGCGTGCCGACACCGTCTCGCCCGGCACCAGCGCCTGCGGTAATTCATGCGAGTTGCGGTGGGTCAGATTGAGCACGCCGTAGGAGATCAGCTCCGAGGCGCCGTCGGGATGCACGTCGCAAAGGCGCACCGCGATATTGGCCTGGGGCCGGTCGGAGGCAAGCCGGATCTCGAGCTCCGGCGCGCCGACGATGTCGATCGCCGCGCCGAGCTCGGGCTGGTCGAAGCACACCGAAAGCGCGTCGTCGGGGCGTTGGTCGTCCGGCAGTTCCGGTCCGAAGGTGAAAGGAAAATATTCGCCGCCGGCAAGGCCGCAGGTCTGCGGCGAAGCGGCGATGGAGGGCTTGGCGCCCGCCGAAATGAGCTCGATCGCCTCAACTTTGATGTTTGAGGATGGCCATTCCTGTTCCGCCACCCAGCGGCCCGGTCGCTCGGGATGCCAGCGCGCCGGCCGCACGCTGTCCATGACATAGGCGCGGTAGTCCGGATCGGCCTCGACGCCGGTCGCAGCGCCCTTCAGCCAGCGGTCCCACCAGCGCAGCGCCTCCTGCAGGAAACCGATGGCCGGCTGCGGTCCGGCGTAATGCGGGTATTTGTGGATCCAGGGGCCGACGATGCCTTTGACCGGCGACTGGATGTTGGTGACGAGGTTGGAGATCGTGTTGCGGTAACCGTCGTGCCAGCCGCCGATCGACAGCACGGCCGCTTTGACGGCCGAAAAATCCTCGCAGATCGAGCCGCGCTTCCAATAGGCGTCGCGGTGCTGGTGGCTGAGCCACAGCGGCAACAGGAAAGGCTGGTTCTCCAGCCGGCTGAGCCACAAATCCCGCCAGCGATTGCCGCCGGCGATCGCCGGATCCGGCGGCCGTGACGAATAGGACAGCATCGTCGAGGCCCAGCCGAAATTTTCCAAGAGCAGGCAGCCGCCCTTGTAGTGGATGTCGTCGGCATAGCGGTCGACGGTCGAGCAGAGGCTGATCACCGCTTTCAGCGCTGGCGGCTGTTTCGCCGCCACCTGCAGGCAGTTGAAGCCGCCCCAGGAAATACCCATCATGCCGACATTGCCGTTGCACCAGGGCTGCGCCGCCGCCCAGGCGATGACGTCGCACGCATCCTGCAGTTCCTGCTCGGAATATTCATCGTCCATGAGCCCTTCGGAATCGCCATTGCCGCGCATGTCGACGCGGATCGAGGCGTAGCCGTGGCCGGCGAAATAGGGATGGGTGAGCTGGTCGCGGAAGATAGTGCCATCGCGCTTGCGGTAGGGCAGGTGCTCGAGGATCGCCGGCACCGGACTGTCCGTCGCGTCCACGGGCATCCAGATGCGCGCCGACAGCCGGCAGCCATCCGGCATGACGATACCCATATCGGGAAATTCGACGACCTTGCGGGGGAATTCAGTGACGGTTTTCATGGGGCGCATAACGCTCCGCGGCGCGGCGACTTTCAATCACCATTCGCGACTGGAGCATCAAAAAATGCGACCTGGGTCGTTGGCGAACGCACTCTCCGATTATCCGGCTTCTTCTTGCATCCCACGGTTAATTTATGTATTACGTTTATTCACGTGGCCTGACGCAGACACAGTGGATGATCTCGCCTGAAAATCGTTTGGGATGAGCCAAAGCGGGTGACGAACCTCGAAAACCGAGGTCTCGACTTCGCCGATCTCGATATCGAGTTTTTTGCCACGTCAATCGTCCTCCCGGCCAAGGCCGGCCGGTTGAAGGCGATTGGAGAATTTGGGGAGATCATTCTCGCCGTGATCTTCAAGCCGCTTGGTTCTGAAGCGATCTCGGTGATCTCGATGCGTCATGCCAGCCGAAAGGAAAGGTCCGTGTATGAGCAACACTAAATCACGCGTTCGGCGGCTTACCGACGCCGAGGAAGCCGAAATTCAAAGACAGATTGTTGCCGATCCCGAAGACGGGGACGCGACCGATGAACAACTGGCGCAAGCCAAGCCTTTTGCGGAAGCGCTCCCGGAGCTTTTCGAGAGTATAAGGCGTTCTCGTGGCCGGCCAGCCCTGGAGAAACCAAAGCAAGTCGTCTCCATCCGCCTGGACCAGGATGTCGTCAGAAAATTCAAGGCGACCGGCAAAGGCTGGCAGGCAAGGATAAATGAGGTGCTGAAAAACGCGAAGGTAAGGTAGGCAATCCGCGTCAGTTCAACGGAATGTCGTTGTCTGCCTTGCTGGCCTGATAGGCGCCAGACAACTCGTCATAGCGCGCGGAGATTTTTCCGATGCGGGCCTCCAGCCGCTTGCGCTCGGCCTCGGGCAGCGCCCGCACCAGCCTGCGAATGGAAAAACTCTTCCAATAGGCGTTCTCGGCATTGTAGCCGCCGGGATCGAGGGTGAAGACCTCTTTCAGGATTTTCAGATCGTGCGGGATGGCAAAACTGTCGCGCGAATCCTCATGGCTGAAGAGGTAGTAGAAATTATCGAAACCGGTCCAGGTGATCGCCGACAGGCAGAGCGAGCAGGGCTCGTGGGTGGCGATGAACAGCGCATCCCTGGTGTCGACGCGCTCGGCCTTGGGCATCTCGTAGAAACGCTTCAGGCAATGCACCTCGCCATGCCAGAGCGGATTTTCGATCTCGTTGTTGGTTTCGGCCAGCACCAGCGAGCGGTCGTGCTTCCTGAGGATCGCGGCGCCGAACAGCTTGTTGCCATGGGCAACGGCTTCAGCCGTCTTCGGCACGATGTCATGCTCGATCACGTCGAGCAGGCGGTCGATCAGCGAGATGTCGGTCATGGGAAAATCGGCCGCTTTCAGGGAAGGTGGATCTCGTAAGGATGCGAGAAATAGAACTCTTCGAGATTGGAGCCGTCGCCGCCGCGGTCGACGATGAGGAAATCCTGTTCCTCGCCGATCGGAGTCAGCACGCCGTGCCACAGGTTGCGGCGGTAGTTGATGCCTTGTCCGGGGCCGGCGAGAAAGGCATGCGGCTCTCCGGGGCCGTCCTTGGTGTCATGGCAGACGACCACCAGGAACGGTCGCGGCGACAGCGGGATGAAGGCCTGGCTGCCGAGCGGATGGCGCTCGACCATGGTGAGCTTCAGCGGCATGTCGTAGGGCGTGCCGCGCACCATCGAGATCAGCACGCGCGCATTCGGGCCTGCAGCCTCGGCGGTGGCTAGGTCGTGATAACGCATCGCCCGGCCAGCATTGATCGGGTAGCGGTTGTCGCCGCCCATGTCGATGACGTCGCCGAACGGCGCGAAGGCTTCGCGGGTCAGCGGCTGGGCGACGATGCGGCTCACCGCGCCCTGCTCCCAAGATAGCCGCCAAGCCTGGCGTGGCGGTTGACGTCCTTGTAGAGCAGATAGCGGAAATTGCCGGGGCCGCCGGCATAGCAGGCCTGTGGGCAGAAGGCCCGCAGCCACATGAAATCGCCGGCTTCGACCTCGACCCAGTCCTGGTTGAGGCGGTAGACCGCCTTGCCCTCCAGCACATAGAGCCCGTGCTCCATGACGTGGGTCTCGGCGAAGGGGATGACCGCGCCGGGCTTCAGCGTCACGATGGTGACATGCATGTCGTGGCGCATGTCGGCCGGGTCGACGAAGCGCGTCGTTGCCCAGCGCCCTTCCGTGCCCGGCATCGGGCTCGGCGCCACATCCTGGTCGCTCGAGAAGAAGGCTTCCGGCACGTCGAGGCCGTCGACCGCTTCATAGGCCTTGCGAATCCAGTGGAAGCGGACGGCGGCGGCGCTCTCGTTGCGCACCGTCCAGCCGCTGGCCGGCGGCAGGAAGGCGAAGCCGCCGGGGGCAAGCACATTTTGTTTGCCGGCAACAGATACGGTGAGCTCACCCTCGACGACGAACAGCACGCCCTCGGCGCCGGCATCGAGTTCCGGCCGCTCGCTGCCGCCGTCGGGCAGGACCTCGACAACGTATTGCGAGAACGTCTCGGCGAATCCCGAGAGAGGCCTTGCGATGATCCAGGCCCGCGTCTTGTCCCAGAACGGCAGCGGGCTGGTGACGATGTCCTGCATCACGCCCTTGGGGATGACCGCATAGGCTTCGGTGAAGACGGCCCGTCCAGTCAAAAGCTCGTTCTGGCCGGGATGGCCGCCCTGCGGCGCATAATAGGTTCGCTCGGCAGTCTTGATCATATCCATGGGGATCCCTGGCGTTATTTCGGGAGCATGTCTTTCAGGCGAAGCAGCGCGATGCGCTCGACCTGCCTGCAGGCGGTTTCGAACTCGACGCCGCGGCCGTTGCCGATGCGCGTCTCGAACTCCGCCAGGATTTCGTCCTTGGTCTTGCCCTTGACCGCGATGATGAAGGGGAAGCCGAAGGTGGTGACATAGGCGGCGTTGAGCTTCGAGAACAGTTCGCGCTCCTTGTCGGTCAGCGCATCGAGCCCGGCGGAGGCTTGTTCCTTGGTCGATTCCGGCGTCAGGCGCTTCGCCTTCGCCAGCTTGCCGGCAAGATCTGGGTGGGCGTTGAGCACGGACAGCCGTTCGGCCTCGCTCGCCGCTCGGAAGACGCGGCAGAGCGCGTTGTGCAGGCCGCCGGCGCTGTCATGCGCGGGCCCGAGTTCCAGTTCGTAGGCGCGCTCGGCGATCCAGGGCGAATGCTCGAAAACGCCGCCGAAGGCATGCACGAATTCCTCGAACTCCATCCGCGACGGGCGCAGCGCCGGCGCCTCGTAGGGATGGGTCTCGCGCCAGTGCCTGGCGATGTCGATGCGCCGTGTCAGCCACACCTTGTCGTGCGACTTCACATAGTCGATGAAGCGCTTCAGCGCCGCGACACGACCGGGGCGGCCGACGAGACGGCAATGCAGGCCGATATTCATCATGCGCGGCCGGCCCGCCTTGCCCTCGGCATAGAGCGTGTCGAAACTGTCCTTCAGATAGGCGAAGAACTGGTCGCCGGAATTGAAGCCCTGCGGCGTCGCAAAACGCATGTCGTTGGCGTCGAGCGTGTAGGGGATGATGAGCTGCGGCTTCTCAAGTCCGTCGCGGTCGAACCAGTACGGCAATTCGTCATCATAAGTGTCGGAGACATAGTCGAAGCCGCCCTCCTCGGCGACGAGGCGAACGGTGTTGACCGAGGTGCGGCCGGTATACCAGCCGGTCGGCCGCGCGCCGGTCACCTCGTAATGCAGCTTGATCGTCTCTTCGAGATCGCGCTGCTCGTCCTCGGCCGCGTGATCGCGATAATCGATCCATTTCAGCCCATGCGAGGCGATTTCCCAGCCGGCCTTCTGCATCGCCGCAACCTGGTCGGGCGAGCGCGCCAGCGCGGTGGCGACGCCGTAGCAGGTCACCGGCACTTGCGCTTCGGTGAACAGCCGGTAGAGCCGCCAGAAGCCGGCCCGTGCGCCGTATTCATAGATCGATTCCATGTTCCAGTGACGCTGGCCGACCCAGGGGGCCGCACCGACGATCTCTGAAAGGAAGGCTTCCGAAGCCTTGTCGCCATGCAGCACGCAATTCTCGCCGCCTTCTTCGTAGTTGACGACGAACTGCACCGCGACATGCGCGCCGCCGGGCCATTTCGGATCCGGCGGATTGGCCCCGTAACCGCGCATGTCCCGATCGTAACGCATTGTCGCTCCTGCCCGATGGTCGAGATGAAGATATCGAAAGGAGTGCGTCTGCATTCCCCCGAAAATTTTTGAAAGTGCTTTTTGCCGCGCTCCGCTCGACCGGGGCTTATGCATCGCCTTTAATTGGCGCACAATTGACCTGAAACTGTACCGGGATGGGAGGCCGCCAGTGGCAGAAACGTCGAAAGCCGATGGCGGGCGCCTGACGACCCATGTGCTCGACACCGCGACTGGACGGCCGGCAAAGGGCTTGTCGATCGGGCTTTTCCGCATCGAGGGACAGGGCCGCACGCATCTTAAGACCGTTGTCACCAATGACGACGGGCGCTGCGATGCGCCGCTGCTGGCCGGCGCCGATTTCCGCACCGGCGAATATGAGCTGGTCTTCGCCGCCGGCGACTATTTGCGCGGCCAGGGCGCCAACCTGCCTGAGCCCGCTTTCCTCGACATCGTGCCGATCCGCTTCGGCATGGCGGAAGCGCGGCATTACCACGTGCCGCTCTTGATTTCGCCCTATGGCTACTCGACCTATCGGGGGAGCTGAGACATGGCAGAGACCCGCAACGAGATACGCTTCATCCTGAACGGCGCCGATGTTGCGCTGACCAACGTCGCACCCGATGCGACGCTGCTCGACTGGCTGCGGCTCAACCGCTCGCTGCGCGGCACCAAGGAAGGCTGCGCCGAGGGCGACTGCGGCGCCTGCACGGTGCTGATCGGCAAGCTCTCGGCCGACGGTCTCGTCTACGAAAGCGTCAATGCCTGCATCCGCTTCATGGGCTCGCTCGACGGCACCCATGTCGTCACCGTGGAGCATCTGCGTGGCGAGCCCGGCAAGTTGCATCCGGTGCAGCGGGCCATGGTCGATTTCCACGGCTCGCAATGCGGCTTCTGCACGCCGGGCTTCATCATGTCGCTCTACGGGCTCTGGATGAAGACGTCCGATCCGTCCAACGCCGCGATCGAGAAGGCGCTGCAGGGCAATCTCTGCCGCTGCACCGGCTATGAGGCGATCATGCGCGCCGCGCATGCCATTTCGAGCTATGGCAAGGCGGCTAAGGATCCGCTGGCGGTGGAGCGCAAGGACGTCACGGCACGGCTGAAGGCATTGCGCGATGGCGCCAGGGTCGAGATCGGGTCGGGCAAGGCGCGGCTGATCGTGCCGGCCAGCGTCGACGATTTTGCGGCGGTGCTCGAGACAGAGCCGCGCGCAACCGTCGTCGCCGGCTCCACCGACGTCGGCCTCTGGGTCACCAAGCATATGCGCGACATCTCGCCGGCGATCTTCATCGGCGGTCTCGACGGCCTGCGCACGATGTCTGAGAAAGACGGCGTCATCACCATAGGCGCCGGCGTCACCTATACCGAAGCCTTCGAGACGATGTCGAAGCGCATCCCGGCTTTGGGGCCGCTGGTCGACCGCATCGGCGGCGAGCAGGTGCGCAACATGGGCACGATCGGCGGCAACGTCGCCAATGGCTCGCCGATCGGCGACACGCCGCCGCCACTGATCGCGCTCGGCGCTGAGCTCACGCTGCGCAAGGGTGTCGCGCGCCGCACGATCCCGCTCGAAACCTTCTTCATCGCCTATGGCAAGCAGGACCGTCAGCCCGGCGAGTTCGTCGAGGCGGTGCATGTTCCGGTGCCGGCGAAGGGCACGAAATTTGCCGTCTACAAGGTCACCAAGCGGCGCGACGAGGACATCACCGCGACGCTCGGCGCGTTCTACCTGACCTTGGCCAAGGATGGCACCGTCGCCGACATCCGCATTGCCTATGGCGGCATGGCCGCGACGCCGAAGCGCGCCACGACAGTCGAGAAAGCGCTGATCGGCAAGGTGTGGAACGAAGCGACCGTGGAGGCCGCGATGGCCGAATATGCCAGCGATTTCACGCCGCTGACCGATATGCGCGCGACCGCCGAATACCGGGCGCTGGCGGCAAAGAATCTGCTGCTGCGCTTTTACATCGAGACGACCGGAACGAAGGCGCCGTTCCAGGTATCACGCGACGAGGCGGCCTGATGAACAAGCACGCCACCCCCAACCTCAAGGCGGAAAAGATCGTTGGCGGCGTCGCCACCGACCAGCGGCATGATTCCGCGCACAAGCATGTCAGCGGCACCGCGGTCTATATCGACGACATGCCGGAGCCGGCCGGCACGCTGCATATCGGCCTCGGCCTGTCGAAGGTCGCGCACGGCGCGTTGAAAAGCGTCGACCTGTCGGCGGTGCGCGTCGCGCCCGGCGTCGTCGACGTGCTGACCTATGCCGACGTGCCCGGAGAAAATGACGTCTCGCCGAGCAACATGCATGACGACCCGGTGCTCGCCGAAGGCAAGGTTGAGTTTTACGGACAGCCGATCTTTGCCGTGGTTGCAGAGACGCGCGAGGCAGCGCGCCGCGCCGCGCGCCTGGCCAAGATCGAGTATGACGAGCTTCCGGCCGTCATCGACATCTGGGGTCTCGATCCTGTCAAGGACAAGCAGGTCACCACGCCGCTGATCCTGAAGCGCGGCGATGCTGCGGCGGCCATCGCGGCGGCACCGCGCCGCATCAAGAACCGCATGTGGCTCGGCGGCCAGGACCATTTCTATCTGGAGGGCCAGGTCTCGCTGGCCATTCCCGGCGAGGATGACGAGGTCATTGTCTATTGCTCGACACAAGGACCGAGCGAGACGCAGCATCTGGTCGCCCATGCGCTCGGCGTGCCGAGCCATGCCGTCACGGTCGAGGTGCGCCGCATGGGCGGCGGCTTCGGCGGCAAGGAAACGCAGGCCAACCAGTGCGCGGCCATCGCCGCCATCGCCGCCAAGAAGCTCAAGCGCGCGGTGAAGATCAGGCTTGACCGCGACGAGGACATGACCGCCACCGGCAAGCGGCATGATTTCGCCATCGACTACGAGGTCGGCTTCGACGACGAGGGCAACATCCTCGGCGTCGACTTCACCTATGCCTTGCGTTGCGGGTTCTCCGCCGACCTGTCCGGTCCGGTCGGCGACCGCGCGCTGTTCCATTGCGACAACGCCTATTTCTATCCGGCTGTGCATGCGAAGTCGGCGCCGCTTTATACCAACACCGTCTCCAACACCGCCTTCCGCGGCTTCGGCGGCCCGCAGGGCATGGTTGGCGCCGAGCGTGTCATCGACGAGGTGGCCTTTGCCGTCGGCAAGGGTTCGCTCGAGATCCGCAAGCTCAATTTCTACGATCCGATGGACGCCATCGGCGAGCGCAACGTCACGCCCTACCACCAGAAGGTCGAGGACTGCATCATCCAGCGCATCGTCGCGGAGCTGGAGGAAAGTGCGAACTATGCGCGCCGCCGTCGCGAGATCGCGGCCTTCAATGCCAACAGCCGCTTCATCAAGCGCGGCTTGGCGATGACGCCGGTCAAGTTCGGCATCTCCTTCACCAAGACCGAGGCCAACCAGGCCGGCGCGCTGGTGCATGTCTATGCCGACGGCTCGGTGCACATGAACCATGGCGGCACCGAGATGGGCCAGGGCCTGCACCTCAAGGTGGCGCAGGTCGTCGCGGAAGAGTTCCAGATCGACCTCGACCGGGTCAAGATCACCGCGACCACCACCGCCAAGGTGCCGAACACCTCGCCGACGGCAGCCTCCTCCGGCGCCGACCTCAACGGCATGGCGGCGCAGGACGCCGCGCGCCAGATCCGCAAGCGGCTGATCGACTTTGCCGCCGACAAATACCAGGTGCCGCACGACCAGGTGGTGTTCCTGCCCAACCGGGTGCGCGTCGGCAACCAGGAAGTGGCCTTCAACGACCTGGTCAAGCAGGCCTATATCAACCGTGTCCAGTTGTCGGCGGCCGGCTTCTACAAGACGCCGAAGATCCATTGGGACCGTGCCAAGGGCCGCGGCCATGCCTTCTACTATTACGCTTATGGCGCGGCCTGCTCGGAGGTCTCGGTCGATACGCTGACCGGCGAATATGTCGTCGAACGCACCGATATCCTGCACGACGCCGGCCGCTCGCTGAACCGGGCGATCGACCTCGGCCAGATCGAGGGCGGCTTCATCCAGGGCATGGGCTGGCTAACGACGGAAGAGCTGTGGTGGGACAACAGCGGGCGGCTGCGCACGCATGCGCCGTCGACCTACAAGATTCCGCTCGCCTCCGACAGGCCGAAAATCTTCAACGTCAAGCTGACCGACTGGTCGTCGGCCTATGAGCCGACCATCCATCGCTCCAAGGCGGTCGGCGAGCCGCCGCTGCCCCACGGCATGTCGGTGCTGCATGCGCTTTCGGATGCGATTGCCAGCGTTGCCGACAACAAGATCTGCCCGCGCCTCGACGCGCCGGCGACGCCGGAACGGGTGCTGATGGCGATCGAGCGATTGAAGCGGGAAGCCGCAAAGCCGGCCTAAAATCCGGCCAAACGTGCAAATCGAGGTGCAAAACGCTATATTTCCGGGATGGAAATGCAGACGATGAACTCGAAAGTGCAAAGTCTGAAGACGTTTCTCGGTCAAGCCGGCCGGGTCGCGCTCGTCGAAGTCGCGGCCACGAAGGGCTCGACCCCGCGCGAGGCCGGGGCCTTCATGCTCGTCTCTTCGTCATCGATTTTCGGAACGATTGGCGGCGGCCAGCTCGAATATATGGCGATCGACAAGGCGCGGCAGATGCTGGGGGGAGGGTCGAGGCCCCGATCCCCCGCCAACGAAGCCCGCATAGAGGTCGACGAAGTCTGCGCCACGCTGGATGTCCCGCTCGGGCCGGAGATAGGCCAATGCTGCGGCGGCCGGGTCGAGGTGCTGATCCGCCTGGTCGATGAGGCGCTGGAACAGCAGCTGATCGCCAACGCCGAGTCCGAGGAAGCGCATCTTCCCCATGTCTACCTCTTCGGCGGCGGCCATGTCGGCCAGGCGCTGGCCGCTTCGCTGGCGCTGCTGCCGATCCACGTCGTCGTCGTCGAGACCCGGTCTGACGCGCTGGAAGGCATGCCGGAGACGGTCGAGGCGCGATTGACGCCGATGCCCGAAGCCCTGGTGCGCGAGGCGCCGGCAGGATCGGCATTCGCCGTCCTCACCCATGACCACGCGCTGGACTTCCTGATCGTGGCCGAGGCGCTGAAGCGCGACGACACCGCCTATGTCGGCATGATCGGTTCGAAGACCAAGAAAGTCACCTTCCGGAACTGGTTCCTGAAGTCCGCCGAAGGCAACGAAGCGCAGTTCGGCCGGCTTATCTCGCCGATCGGCGGCAATGCGGTGAAGGACAAACGCCCGCCGGTGATCGCAGCGCTTGCCGCCGCAGAGATCATGACGGCGCTGGTATCGCATGCCTCGGATGCGCCAGGCTCAGCCGGCGCTGACAAGGCGATGGCCGGCTGATCCAGCCGGTCAGACAAGGAAAGTCCGACTATTCCTTTTCTTGCGTGTGCGCCTCCAGGAACCACAGCAATTTGTCCAGCGAGCGCGAATAGGCGGTGAAGATGTCGGCGGTGTCGGCATCGCCCGCGTCGTCCGCTTCATCGATCGCTGCACGCGTAAGCTTGGCGGCCGTGGCATAGCGGTCGATCAGCGCCGCCAAATGATCCTTCGTCTTGTGGATGTCGGTCGGATAGGGTTTCAGCTTCGTCGCCTTCGACACGTCCTGCGAAGTGCCGTGCGCGGTGCCGCCGAGCTGGACGGCACGCTCGGCGATGATGTCGACATGGCCATCGATCTCCTCGCGGAATTCATCCAGCATCTCGTGGATGGCAATGAATTGCGGGCCTTTGACGTTCCAATGCGCCTGCTTGGTGATCAGCGCCAGGTCTATGGCGTCGGCAAGCCTGGCGTTGAGCAGGTCGATTGATTCCTTCTTGGCATCGGATTTGAGGTCGTTCTTGGTGACGATGGCGTCCATGGTCGGCTCCTGTCGCGCTGCGTCGCTTGAAAGCTGAGGGCGACCCGGACGGCCGCCAACCGTCAGAACGGCGATGGGTCGAGTTTCGTTCCGCTTCGGACTGAGGAGCACCACTCCGGTTGCAGATGTGACTGGCGCTCACCGCTGCTCGTCGCTTTCTTCATTTCCCAAAACGGCTCGAAATGTGTTTGTTGCGCCTCACCGACAACGGGGTCAGGACCATGGATGTATTGAAGATCGCAGCCTTTTCCGACGGGAACACCGGCGGCAACCCCGCCGGCGTGGTGATCGGCGAGGCCTTGCCGGGCGTTGCCGACATGCAGCGCGTCGCGGCCGAGGTAGGTTTCTCGGAAACCGCTTTCGCTGCGCCCGAAGGTGACGTCTGGCGCGTCCGCTACTTCTCGCCGGAATCGGAAGTGCCGTTCTGCGGCCACGCCACCATCGCGCTGGGCGCGGCGCTGGTTAGAAAATTCGGCGACGGCATCTTCAGGCTGACCCTCAACCGTGCCGACATAACCGTCGAAGGGTTTCGCGACGGCGCGAACTTTGCCGCCGCGTTGCAATCGCCGCCGACGCGCAGCAGGCCCGCGTCGGCTGAACTGGTCGGGGAGGCTCTCGCCCTGTTCGGCTATCAGCCGGGCGATCTCGATCCCGCCATTCCGCCGGCGCTGATCCATGGCGGCGCCGATCACCTCGTGCTGGCGCTGAAGTCGCGCGCGGCGCTGGCCGCCATGGCCTATGATCTGAGAAAGGGCCAGTCCTTCATGCGGCGTGAAGGTCTGGTGACGATCCTGCTCGCCCATGCCGAGACGCCGCGCCTCTTCCACACGCGCAATCCCTTCGCATCCGGCGGTGTATACGAAGACCCGGCCACGGGCGCCGCGACCGCCGCCTTTGCCGGCTATCTGCGCGATCTCGGCTGGCCGCATGGCGGCGCGATCGACATCGTCCAGGGCGAGGACATGGGCATGCGCTCACGCCTCCATGCCGACATTTCGTCGGCGCCCGGCAGCTCGATCAGGGTTTCCGGAACGGCGCGGCTGATGGATTAAGCCCTTAAATTGGCCGTTTCAGGCCGAGATGCTCGCGCAGCGTGCGGCCCTCATAGTCCTTGCGGAACAGGCCGCGCCGCTGCAGCTCCGGCACCACCAACGTTGCGAAGGCATCGAGCTCGCCCGGGAACCAGGACGGCATGACGTTGAAGCCATCGGCCGCGCCGCCTTCGAAGCGCGCCTGCAGCTCGTCGGCGATCTCTCCGGCCGTGCCGACGACGCGCCAATGGCCGCGAGCGCCTGCAAAGTAACGCGCGAGCTCGCGGATCGAGAGCCCGTCGCGGCGCGCCTGCTCGATGACCAGCGCCTGCCGGCTCTTCATGCCTTCGCTTTCGGGCAGTTCGGGCAACGGCCCATCGATCGGGTAGTGCCCGAGATCGGAGATGCTGAGATAACTGGAGAGCAGCGCCACGCCGACATCGTCGGGGATCAATTCCTGCAAGGCGTCGTATTTGGCCTGCGCCTCGGCTTTCGTGGCCGCGACGATCGGCGCCACGCCGGGCATGATCTTCACATCGTCCGGCTGTCGCCCATAGGCGGCCAGCCGTCCCTTGAGGTCGTCGTAAAAAGCCTTGGCTTCCTCGAAGGTCTGTGCCGCCGAGAACACGACGTCGGCGGTGCGGGCGGCCAGATCCTTGCCGTCGTCCGATGCCCCGGCCTGCACCATCACCGGCGCGCCTTGCGGCGAGGGCGGAATGTCGAGCGGATCGCGCACCGAGAAGCTCTCGCCGTCATGGCCGGCTGACCTGCGGTGCCAGAGCCCGGTGATCACCATGGCGAATTCGCGCGCCCGCGCGTAGCGATCCGCATGCGGCCGCAAGCCGGTCGCGCCGAAATTCGCGGCCTCGATGGGACTTGCCGAGGTGACGAGGTTCCAGCCGGCGCGCCCGCCGCTCAGATTGTCGAGCGAGGCGAACATGCGCGCCAGGCCATAGGGCTCGTTGTAGCTGGTCGATGCAGTGGAAACGAGGCCGATCCGCTCGGTCCGAGCGGCAAGTGCCGACAGCAGGCTGATCGGCTCGAAGCCGATCGAGCGCGATGTCTGGCTGGCGATGTTGATATTGGCCTCGCGCAGGCCGGCCGCGTCCTCGCAGAATACCATGTCGAACTTCGCCGCTTCAGCCGTGCGTGCCAGCGCGATGTAATGATCGATGTCGATGCCGGCCGTGACATGCGCGTCCGGATGGCGCCAGGCAGCGATGTGGTGTCCGGTCGCCCACAGGAACAGGCCGAGCTTCATCTGGCGCGGGCTCATTGTGCGCCTCCTTCGCCGAGCCCGAGACGGGCACGCAGCGTCGCGCCTTTCTGGTCCTCGCCGGCCAACCCGAGGCGATGGATTTCCGGCAGAACGCGGTCGGTAAAGCTCTGAAGCTCCTGAACGTCAGCTGGCAAAGCAAAATCGAGGCCATCGCAGCCGCACGAGCCCAGCAAGGCCCGGAACCTGTCGACATCGGGCTCGGATGCAACTTCGACCGTCAGCAGCACCTTCACGGCCGCCGGTTTACGGCCGGCGGCAATCGCTCGGCGTCTCAAGTCGGCGCTAGCAGCATTGGCGGCCTCGGCGGACTGTTCCTCGATCAGGATGACATCGGCGACACGGCTCGCGAAATCACGATCGGCTCCGCTTGAGCCGGACATGACCAGCACCGGCGCATCCTGCGGCGAGCGCGCCACATTGAGCGGCCCGCGCACCGAGAAGAACTCGCCTTTGTGGTCGAGGACATGCATCTTGTCGGGATCGTGGAACCGCCCGCCCGCCTTGTCGAACAGCAAGGCGTCGGCATCCCAGCCGCGCCACAGGCCTTGGGCTATGTCGATATATTCTTCCGCGCGGCGGCGGAAATCATCGTCGGAAAAACCCTCTGGGCGGCTGAAGTTCGCCGCCTCGCGCGGGTTCTGCGCCAGGGTCGCATTCCAGCCGATACGGCCGTGGCTGATGATGTCGAGCGAGGCAAACCGGCGCGCCAGATTGTAGGGCTGATGCGCGAGCGTCGAGGCGCCGGCCACCAGCCCGATCCGGTCGGTCACCGTCGCCAGAGCGGCCAGCAGCGTGGTCGCTTCGAACGGGCTGGTCGATGGCCCGTCGCTCGTCAGCGAGTCGGAAATGACGACCATGTCGACACCTGCCGCCTCAACCTTTCCTACGAAGCCGGCGATCTCCGCGAATGCCAGTCCGGTCTGCCCTGCGGCTGCTGCGGCGATATCGAGCGAAACGGCGAGATGCATGTGGCTGCCCATTCGGCCGCGGGCGACGTCTCGCGCCCGTTCGGCTACCAACCTAGGCCGGCTTTCGCGCAAGGCAACCGGCGCGGATGGGCCACGCGGCTATCACTTGCCGGCCAAGATATCCTTGATCAGCCGTTGGCAGCGCTCGGCCATGAAGTCGAGAAGCAGCCGCACCTTCGGATCCTGCAGCTTCTTGTGCGGATAGACGGCGGCGAATTGCGCCGGCGTCGGCGGCGTCTGGGGCAGGATCACCTTCAGCCGCTGGTCGCGGATGAATGGCTCGACCTCGAAGCGCGGCTTGTTGATGATGCCGCGCCCAGAGAGCGCCCAGCCGGTCAGCACGTCGCCGTCGTCGGTATCGTAAGGGCCGTGCACCTCGAATTTCTGCACGCCGCCCGGCGTCTGCAATGTCCAGACGAACTCGCGCGCGCCGGCATAACGCAGCATCAGGCAATCGTGCTTCTTGCCGACCAGCTCCTGCGGCTCGGACGGTTCGCCGCGTGTTTCCAGATATTTCGGCGCCGCCACCAGCACGCGCTCGCATTCCATGATGCCGCGCATCCTGAGGCTCGAATCCTCGATGATGCCGAGGCGGAAGGCGACGTCGATGCCTTCCTTCATGATGTCGACATTGTGGTCGGAGAGCCTCAGCCGCACCTCGATATCGGGATATTTGTCGTGGAAATCCGGAATGCCGGACGCGATCAGTCGCCGGCCGAGGCCGAGCGGCGCCGTGACCCTGATCGTGCCGCGCGGCTGGCCGGAAAGTGCCGCGACCGCAGCTTCCGCCTCCGTGATCGCGTCCAGCACCTGCTTGGCGCCGGTGTAGAACACCGTGCCGTGCTCGGTCGGCATCAACTGACGGGTCGTGCGGTTGAAGAGCCTTACACCCAGGTGCTTCTCCAACTCCTTGATCCGGTTGGAAGCCACCGCTGGCGAAATGCGCATGTCGCGCCCGGCGGCCGATAGGTTGCCGAGCTCGACGACACGGACGAAGACGGCGATGTTGTCGAGATAGGCCATGCGGGTGTCGTGGCTCTTGAACAGCTGCGAAGGGCAACCGTAGTATTTTCCATTTTTTTTTGAAAGTCATCGCGCACCTCGCCTCTTTTCGTTTGCGCGCCAGACCGTAAAGTCGCTCTCATCGGCAGGGACGAGTGCAATGATGGATTTCGCGATTTTCTGGGACTGGCTGAGTTTTGCGGTCCGCTGGCTGCATGTCATCACCGGCATCGCCTGGATCGGCTCGTCCTTCTATTTCGTCGCGCTTGATCTCGGCCTGCGCCAGCGCCCCGGCCTGCCAGCCGGCGCCTTCGGCGAGGAGTGGCAGGTGCATGGTGGCGGCTTCTACCACATCCAGAAATATCTGGTGGCGCCGGCCGAGATGCCGGAACACCTCACCTGGTTCAAATGGGAATCCTACGCCACCTGGCTGTCGGGCTTCGCTATGCTCTGCGTGGTCTATTACGCCGGCGCCGACCTGTTCCTGATCGACCCCAACGTGCTCAATATCTCGGTGCCGGTCGGCATCCTGCTGTCGCTGGCTACCATCGGTGTCGGCTGGATCGTCTATGATCTTCTGTGCCGCTCGCCGTTGGGCAAAAGCGACACCGGGCTGATGCTGGTGCTATACTGTGTGCTGGTCTTCATCGCCTGGGGACTGACGCATCTCTTCACCGGCCGCGCCGCCTTCCTGCATCTGGGCGCCATCACCGCGACAATCATGTCGGCCAACGTTTTCATGGTCATCATCCCCAACCAGAAGATCGTCGTCGCCGACCTCATCGCCGGCCGCAAGCCTGACCCGAAATACGGCAAGATCGCCAAGCAGCGCTCGCTGCACAACAACTACCTGACCTTGCCGGTCCTGTTCCTGATGCTGTCGAACCACTACCCACTGGCGTTCGGCACCCAGTTCAACTGGGTCATCGCCTCGCTGGTCTTCATCATTGGCGTGCTGATCCGGCACTATTTCAACACCGTGCATGCAAGGAAGGGCAACCCGACCTGGACCTGGCTCGGTGCTGCCGTGCTGTTCATGATCATCATCTGGCTGTCGACCGTGCCGAAGGTGCTGACCGGTGAGCCCAAGACCTCGGCTGCCTCCGCCGCCGCGCAGGTCTATATGGCCTCGGCGCATTTCCCGGCGGTGCGCGACACCGTGCTCGGCCGCTGCTCCATGTGCCACGCGGAAGAGCCGGTCTATGAAGGTATCTACCATGCGCCGAAGGGCGTGTTGCTCGACACAGACGAGCGCATCGCCGAGCATGCGCGCGAGATCTATATCCAGGCCGGCCGGGCGCATGCCATGCCGCCCGCCAACGTCACCCAGATCACTGACCAGGAACGGGCCCTTCTGGTCGCCTGGTTCGAAGGCGCCGGAAAGTAAGCATGACCTCAAAACTTCTGCGCGGCCGCACGCTCTCCTTCCTGCGCTGGCCCGAAACGATCGACGACCATTCCGCCTGGCGCTACGAGGAAGACGGCGGCCTGCTGATCGACAATGGCAGGATCGTCGCCGCCGGCTCCTATGCAGATGTCTCTAAGAAGGCGGGCGCCGGCGTTGAGACGATCGACCATCGCCCGCATCTCATCCTGCCGGGTTTCCTCGACGCCCATGTGCATGTGCCGCAGATGCAGATCATCGCCTCCTACGGTGCCGAACTGCTCGATTGGCTGAACAAATACACTTTTCCGGAAGAGTCGAAGTTCCAGAACGCGCAGCACGGGCGCCGCATCGCCAGGGTCTTCCTTGACGAGATGCTGCGCCAGGGCACGACGACAGTCGTCGCCTATTGCTCGGTGCACAAGTCTTCGGCGGAGGCGTTCTTCGCCGAGTCGCATGAGCGCAACATGCTCAACATCGCCGGCAAGGTGATGATGGACCGCAACGCGCCGGACGGCGTGCTCGACACGCCGCAGACCGGCTATGACGATACCAAGGCGCTGATCGCCGAATGGCACGGCAAGGGTCGCCAGCTCTACGCCATCACCCCGCGCTTCGCCATCACCTCATCGCCCGAGCAGATGGAGATGGCCGGAGCGCTCTGCCGCGAGCATCCCGATCTCCACATGCAGACGCATCTGTCGGAGAACCACGCCGAGATCGCCTTCACCCAGGAGCTCTATCCCTGGTCGCGCGACTACACCGACGTCTACGAGCATTACGGCCTGCTCGGCAAAAAGAGCCTGTTCGGCCATTGCATCCATCTGTCGGAACGCGAGGCGGATGCGCTGTCGCAGTCGAGATCGGTCGCGGTGTTCTGCCCGACCTCCAACCTCTTCCTCGGCTCCGGCCTGTTCGACTACCAGCGTTATCGCCGGCGAGAGAAGCCGCTTCGGATCGCCGCCGCTACCGATGTCGGCGGTGGCACCAACTATTCGATGCTGCGCACCATGGACGAGGGCTACAAGGTGATCGCGCTGAACGGCGAGAAGCTCAACCCGTTCCAGTCCTTCTGGCAGCTGACGCGCGGCAATGCCGAGGCGCTGTCGGTGGCCGACAAGGTCGGCACGCTGGAGGAAGGCACCGACGCCGACATCGTCGTGCTCGACGCCCGTGCAACGCCGGGCATGCGGCTCAGGATGGAGACGGTGGAGACGCTGGCCGAGGAGTTGTTCCTGCTGCAGACGCTGGGCGACGACCGCACCGTGCGCGAGGTCTATGTGGCGGGCCGGCCGGCGAAGAGCGCCATCGTGACCGGGTGACGCCCTCACCCGGATTGCCAACCGAATTGCAGGGCAATTCGGGGCAATCCGACCTCTCCCCAAGGGGAGAGGAGAGAGCGCGGCATCGGCGCTTGCCTCTTCTCCCCGCCGGGGAGAAGGTGGCCGCGAAGCGGCCGGATGAGGGGGCCTGCCGCGATGGGCGCTTGACCAGGCAAGGGTTGTCGTACAAACGACGGTGTCGATTTTCGGAGAAAGAGACATGGCCACCGCCGACGACATCGCTCTGATCAAGAAACAGGAAGCCACGCTGGTCTTCCCGGCCTTCGACGAGGCCGTCGCCTTCAAGATCGGCTCCGCCATCCGGGATCGCGCGCTGAAGGAAAACCTGCCTGTTATCGTCGATATCAGAACCTTCGACCGGCCGCTCTTCTACGCCGCGATGCCTGGCTCGAATGCTTCCAATCCCGATTGGGCGCGCCGCAAGATCAACGTCGTCAAGCGTTATCTCAGAAGCACCTACCGTCTCGTGCTCGAGCAGCAGCGACCCGACCGCACCTTCAAGGTCGGTGAGGGCCTGGACATCGCCGACTATGTGCTCGCCGGCGGCGGCTTCCCGGTCACGGTCAACGGCGCCGGCGTCATCGGCGTCATTGCCGTTTCGGGTCTGCCGGAGCGCGAAGACCATGGCGTCGTCGTCGATGCGCTTTGCGCCCATCTTGGCATCGATGCGAGCGGGCTCGCGCTGCCGCCGGAAGAAAAATGACCGACCCGAAAAGCTTCCTCACGTCGATCTTCAATGCCGCGGTTGCCGCCGCCGATCCGGAAAAGACGATCCGCAATCATTTGCCGGCAAAACCAAAGGGTCGCACGATCGTCATCGGCGCCGGCAAGGGGTCGGCACAGATGGCGGCGGCCTTCGAGAAGGTCTGGGACGGTCCGATCGACGGCCTTGTCGTCACCCGCTACGGCTATGGCGCCAAATGCGAGCGCATCGAGATCATCGAGGCAGCGCACCCGGTGCCGGATGCGGCCGGCCTGGAGGCCTCGCGCCGGCTGCTCGAGAAAATGCGCGGGCTGACCGCCGACGATCTGGTCGTGGCGCTGATCTCCGGCGGCGGCTCGGCGCTGCTGCCGTCGCCGGTTCCCGGATTGACGCTTGCCGACGAGATCGCCGTCAACGAGGCGCTGCTGGCCTCCGGCGCGCCGATCGCGGCGATGAACACCATCCGCAAGCATGTCTCGACCATCAAGGGCGGGCGCCTTGCCGCCGCTGCTCATCCGGCGAGGGTGGTGTCGCTGGTCGTCTCCGACATTCCCGGCGACAATCCGGCACTGGTTGCGTCAGGCCCGACCGTTCCCGACACCGGCAGCCGCGAGGACGCGCTTGCCTCGATCGCCGCCTATGGCATGAAGCTGCCGGCTTCCGTCATGGCGCACATCCAGTCGCCGGCCGCCGACGCGCCGCGTCCCGACGATCCGCGCTTTGCCGGCAACGAAGTGCATCTGACCGCCTCGGCCGGCGTCTCGCTGGAGGCCGCGGCCGCCGAAGCCAAGCGGCAAGGCATCGAGGCCGTCATCCTGTCGGATGCGATCGAAGGCGAGGCGCGCGAGGTCGGCGGCGTCCACGCAGCGATCGCGCGCGAGGTTGCGACTCGCAATCGTCCTTTTGCAAAACCCGTGCTCATCCTGTCCGGCGGCGAGACCACGGTAACCTTGCGAGCCAAGGGCAAGGGCGGCCGCAATTCCGAGTTCCTGCTCGCCTTCGCCATCGGCATCAACGGCGTGAACGGCATCTATGCCTTGGCCGCCGACACCGACGGCATAGACGGTTCGGAGAACAATGCCGGTGCCTTCGCCGACGACTCGACGGTCGCGCGCATGCGCGCGGCAGGCGTCGACGCCAAGGCGATGCTCGCCGGCAACAACGCCTGGACGGCCTTCAATACGGTTGGGGACCTGTTTGTGCCTGGGCCTACGGGCACGAATGTGAATGATCTGAGGGCGATTTTGATCCGCTAGCCGCAATGCTCCCAACGTCGTCATTCCAGGGTCTGCGCGCGTCGCTTCGCTCCTTGCTCCGCCCGTGGATGGCGACCTGATGGGCGTTTCGGCCGCGCGACCTCCATATGACAGGATTCGTCAAACCATTCCTTGGGCGCGCAGACCAACGGTCACGCCCTCATCAACTCCCTCACCTTCCGCATATCCATCAAAAACCGTTCCCTCTCCGCCTCCTTGTCCTCCTGCTCGCGGATGCGCAGGATAAGCGAGGGGTGGATGGTGATGAACACGCGCAGCCCGTCATCGCGCCCGATCACCTCGCCGCGCCTCTTCAAGACCGGCACCGCCTTGCCGAGCAGTGACTGCGCCGCCGTCGCGCCGAGCGCCACCACGAGGTTCGGCTTGACGAGGTCAAGCTCCTTGTCCAGCCACCAGCGGCAAGCCTGGATCTCGCCGGCATTGGGCTTCGAATGGATCCGCCTTTTGCCGCGCGGCTCGAATTTGAAGTGTTTGACCGCATTGGTCACATAGACCTTGCGGCGGTCGATCCCGGCATCGTCCAGGATGCTGTCGAATATTCTGCCCGCCGGTCCGACGAATGGCTTGCCGGCGAGATCCTCCTGGTCGCCGGGCTGTTCGCCGACGAAGATCACGTCCGCGGTCTCCGGTCCTTCGCCGAACACGGTCTGCGTTGCGTCATGCCAAAGCTGGCAGCGACGACAGACTTTTGCCGCCTCGCGTGCCTCGCCGATGGACGCGGCTTCTTCCCCTGCGGCCGGCTCTGTCTCAGGCATGGGGATGCGCCT
This sequence comes from Mesorhizobium vachelliae, assembly GCF_033977325.1. NCBI lineage: Bacteria > Pseudomonadati > Pseudomonadota > Alphaproteobacteria > Hyphomicrobiales > Phyllobacteriaceae > Mesorhizobium > Mesorhizobium vachelliae. The sequence goes on along the minus strand of NZ_JAVIIR010000009.1, from coordinate 139,413 downwards.
GGCTGGACGCCTCGCCTCACGCCGCTGGGGCGTTGTTGACGGTGTTGTTGCCATCGTTCTGTCTCGCCCGCTTTCAGACTTGAAATGGGTGAGCCCGGCGATGGTTCCCGATCCTCACACCTCGTGCAGGTAGAGATGGTAATCCAGCTCGCTGACGGTGCGGGCGACACGCAGATACTCCGCCTGCTTGATCGCCACGAAGGTGCGATGCAGGTCGGGGCCGAGCGCCGACTTCAGGAAATCGGAGCCCCTGGCCGCCTCGATCGCGGCGCGCCAGTCGGCCGGCATGGTCGATTTCTCCGCCGCCTGCTCGTAGCCGTTCCCGGTCGTCTCGGGGCCGGGGTCCAGACCCTCATCCAGGCCCTTGACGATACCGGCCAGCACCGTTGCGGCGATCAGATAGGGGTTGGCGTCGACACCCGATGGCCGGTGCTCGATGCGGCGGTTCCTGGCGTCGCCTGCCGGCACGCGCAACGCCACGGAGCGGTTGTTGACGCCCCAGCTCGGCGCCACCGGCGCATAGGATTGCGAGACGAAGCGGCGCCAGGAATTCGCGTGCGGCGCAAACACCAGCATCGATTCCGCCATGGTGTGGATCAGGCCGCCAAGCGCGTTGAGCAGCTTTGGCGACCATTTCTCGCCGGCAGCCTCGGTAAAGACATTGCGGCCTGCATCGTCCTGCAGCGAGACGTGAAAATGCATGCCTGAGCCGGCATAGGCCTCGATGGGCTTGGCCATGAAGCAGGCGGTGACGCCATGCCGGCGCGCCTGCGCCCTGACCAGCCGTTTCAGCATCACGAGGTCGTCGGCCGCCCGCATCACGTCCTTGCGGTAGTTGAGCGTCAGCTCGTACTGGCCGGGCGCGTATTCGGAAATGACCGTTTCGGCCGGAATACCCTGTGCCTTGGCGGCGGCGTAGATGTCGGAGAACAGCGGCTCCATGCCATGCAGATGGTCGACCGAATAGACCTCGGTCTTCGCCGAGCGGCGGCCGTCGAGCACCGCGCGGGCAGGCTGCACCTTGCCATCCGCGTCGCGCTCGTTGGACAGCAGGAAAAACTCGAGCTCGAACGCGCCGGCCGGATGCAGGCCGCGCGCGGCCAGCAGTTCCACCTGCCTTGCCAGCACCAGCCGCGGGTCAGAGGTCATCGGCTGGCGGTCGAGATGATACATCGACATCAGCAGCTGGCCGCGTGGCGGGTTTGTGCCGAAGAGCGGCACCAGCGTGCCCGGGATCGGCCATGCCCTGAGGTCGCCGTCGCCGGTGTCCCACACCAGCCCGGTTTCGTGCACGTCCTCGCCGGTGATGTCGAGGCCGAGGATCGAGATCGGCAAATGGCGGCCGTTCTCGAAGATGCCCATCAGCTCGTGCCAGCGCACGATCTTGCCGCGGCCAATGCCGTTGGCGTCGGTGAGCACGATGTCGAACGCCTCGATCTCCGGATGCGCGTCGAGAAAGGCTTTCGCCTCGGCAGGCGTCGAGCCGGAAGGGGACGTGGTAACGGCGTTCGGATTGTCCATCGCCGCTTGTCTCACGCCGTAAGCCTGGCCGCAACCGCGGCGAAGGCGGCGATCAGCCGGCTCACCTGCGCGGACGTCGTTGCCGGCGAGATCAGCATCATGTTGTGGAACGGCGCGATCAGCACGCCGCGATTGACCAGCGCGACATGGATGGCGGCTTCCAGTTCCGGCGCATGCGCCTTTTCCGCCTCGCCGCCGTTTCCGAGCGGCCCGGGTGCGCAGATGAATTCGACGCGGGCGCCGACCCGCGCGACATGCCAGGGCAGCTTGTTGCGTTCGATGACGGCGGAGAGCCCCGCATCGAGCCGGCGCGCCAGCCGATCCATGTGGGCATAGGCCTCTTCGGTCATCACCTCTTCCAGCGTGGCGCGCATCGCCGCGAATTGCAGCGGATTGGCCGACAGCGTCGTGCCCATGCCGGAATAGCCGGGCTCCTTGGTCCTGTTGTAGGCGCTGTAACGGGTTGCGATTTCCTCGCTCATACCCCAGATGCTCGCCGGCACGCCGCCGGCCACCGGCTTGCCAAGCACGAACAGGTCGGGCTCCAGTCCGTGCTTCTTCGTATAGCCACCGGGGCCGGTCGAAATCGTGTGCGTCTCGTCGATCAGCAGCAGCGTGCCTGCCGCGCGAGTCAGGCGCCGCAGCGCGTCGTGGAAACCCGGTTCCGGCAGCACCATGCAGGAATTGGTCAGCACCGGCTCGGTGATGACGCAGGCGACGTCGTGGTCCGCGAGCGCTTCCTCCAAGGCGGGGATGTCGTTGAATTCGACGATCCTCGTTGCGCGCGTCAGATCGCGGAATTCGCCGGCCAGCCCCGGCCGGTTGACCGGCTTGCCGTCGATCAGCCGCACCATCGTCTCGTCGACCGAGCCGTGATAGCAGCCGTTGAAGACCAGGATCTTCTCGCGCCCGGTCACCGCGCGGGCGACGCGCAGCGCGAAGCGGTTAGCGTCGGTGGCGGTGGTGGCGATCTGCCAGTAGGGCAGGCCGAAGCGCTGCTGCAGGAGCGTGCCGATCGTCAGCGCATCCTCGCTGGGCAGCATATAGGTCAGACCGCGCGCCGCCTGCCGGCGGATCGCGCGCGCGACGGCCGGCGGCGAATGGCCGAGCATCGAGCCGGTGTCGCCCAAGCAGAAATCGTCGAGCCTGTTGCCGTCTATGTCCGTGATGGTGGCGCCCTTGGCGCCGTCGACCAGGATCGGGAACGGCGTCGGCCAGTCGGTCATCCAGTGCATCGGCACGCCGCCGAGGAAGCCGGCGATGCCGTTGCCGAGCTTCGCCTCGGATTTCGGCCGCGCCCTGCGGAAGGCGGCCGCTTCCGTGTCGCGCAATTCGGCGATTTGGGCGATGCCGATGCCGCCGATGGAATTCTTGGAACTGTCCGATGCCTGCATGAAAACCCCTGTGTTCGCGCGGCACTCTGCCCATGGCTTTGCAAAACTGCAATTGGCCGCAGCGGGGCGGGTGTTGGGGCAGGCAGTAGAGCAGTAGGGCCCTTAGGCCGTGATATCGATCACGCCGCAATCGCCGGCCGCGCTGCCGAAGACGATGCGGCGCTCTTCCTTGTCCCACATCATCGATGTGATGGCGCTCTTGCCGGGGCGGCGCAGCAGCACTTCCTTGGCGTCGGCGAAGCGCGCCGCGATCACCATGCCATCTTCGTAACCGATGGCCGTGACCTCCTGGCTCGGATGGCAGGCGACGCAGGTCACCATCGTGTTGCCGCGCGTGCCGAGCTCCAGCGGCGCCTTGCCCATCGGCCCGTCCTTGGCTTGAAACGGCCACACGATCGCAGCCGGCGCGCCGGAACTCGCCAGCCATTTGCCCTTCACGCTCCAGGACAGGCTTTTCACTTTGCCGGGATAGCCGCTCATGCGCATGTGTTTGCCGTCTGCGAGCTTCCAGCCATGCAGCGCGTTTTCCTGCATGGTGGTGACCAGAAAGGCGCCGTCCGGTGAGAAGGTGATGCCGGTATGGGCGCCGGCCCATTCGAGCTCCACCGGCTTGCCCTCGGCCGCCGGGAAATGCAGTGTCGCGCCATTGTAGCGGGCGACGCCGAAACGCATGCCCTTGGGCGAGAAGGCCAGCCCCTCCACCGAGCGCGGATGGATGAATTCCTTGATCTTGCCGTCGGCGAAACGCACGAACGCGGTCTTGCCCGAAGCATAGGCGATCGCGCCCTGCGGCCCCGCTGCGACGCTGGTGATCCATTTCCTGCCGGCGCTGGCAAGCTCGTTCACCTCGCCGCCGGCCTTCACGGCAAACACCTTGCCGTCCTCGCCGCCGGTGATCAGCCGGTCGTTGGCCGGATCATGGAAGGTGGCAAGCAGGCCGTCATTGGCCTGAACTGTCTTCTGCCCATTGTCGAGCCGATGGATTGAACCGTCGGCGAGTGCGAAATGCGGCACGTCGTTGAGAAAGACGGCGGCGACGCAATGGCCTTCGAGATCAAGCGGGGCGACTGTGGGCATGTGAGCAGATCCGTAAGAGATTTCTACCCTTCCCCATAAGGGGTTGAGCTGCGGGTCTCAACCCGCTTCGGCGCGCGGCAGGAGGGCGCCAGCTTCGCGGTTCTCCCTTCTCCCCTTGTGGGAGAAGGTGGATCGGCGTATCAGCGCCGAGACGGATGAGGGGTGTTCCAGCGGAGTGAGACGCTGGCTTTCCCTGGAGCCCCCCTCATCCGCCGCCGTCGGCGACACGGACAAGGGGAGAAGGAGGAGGTCGGCGGAAATCAAGCCGCCTGGCAGGCTTCAAAACTCTTGCGCAGTCGCTCGGCGTCGAGATCGCGGCCGATGAACACCAGCCGGCTTTCGTGCTTCTCGCCGTCCTTCCAGGCGCGCTGGTGATCGCCTTCGAGGATCATGTGCACGCCCTGCAGCACATAGCGGTCCTCGTCGCCCTTGAGCGCGATGATGCCCTTCAGCCGCAGGATGTTCGGCCCTTCCATCTGGGTCACCTTCTCGATCCAGGGGAAGAACTTTTTCGGGTCCATCTCGCCGCCGCGCAGCGACACCGACTTCACCGTAACGTCATGGATGTCCGAAGCATGATGGTGATGATCGTGACCGTCGTGATGATGGTGATGGTCATGGTCGCAATCCGGGCCGCATTCGTGGTCGTGATCGTGGTCATGCGCCTCGAGGAAATGCGGGTCGTTCTCCAGCGCCCGCGACAGGTCGAAGGCGCCGCGGTCGAGCACTTCGCCGAGCGGTACGCCGGAACGCTGGGTGCGATGGATCCTGGCCGCCGGGTTGATGGCGCGGATCGTCGCTTCGACCTTTTCCAACTCATCGGGCGTGACGAGGTCGGTCTTGTTCAGCACCACCACGTCGGCGAAGGCGATCTGGTCCTCGGCCTCCTTGGAATCCTTCAGGCGCAGCGGCAGGTGCTTGGCGTCGACCAGCGCCACAACCGCGTCGAGCTTGGTCTTGGTGCGCACGTCGTCGTCCATGAAGAAGGTTTGCGCCACCGGCACCGGGTCGGCGAGGCCCGTGGTCTCGACCACGATGGCGTCGAAGCGACCGGGCCGCCGCATCAGGCCCTCGACGACACGGATCAAGTCGCCACGCACCGTGCAGCACACGCAGCCATTGTTCATCTCGTAGATTTCCTCGTCGGATTCGACGATCAGGTCGTTGTCGATGCCGATCTCGCCGAACTCGTTGACGATGACGGCGTAGCGCCTGCCGTGGTTCTCCGACAGGATGCGGTTGAGCAGCGTCGTCTTGCCCGCGCCGAGATAGCCGGTGAGAACGGTTACGGGGATTTGCGTCTGTGCATCGCTCATGGCTTGCCTCGAAATTTTAGATTGTCGGCCCTCATATAGGATGGGTGGCGCGCTTTTGCACGCGCCAAACCGATGGACCAGCCGGCCCCTCCGACAAGGATGGCGCCAAGGGCGGATCGGCGGCGGCCGTGGCAGGCCGGACGGAGGAACCGCGTGAGCGGCCAAAGGGTCTTCGCCGGCCTCCGCTATGAATCTCGCCGGCGCAAAAGTCGTTTGTCATCTAACTGAAATAAACATCTGGCATCACCTGCCCGGGCACCGCAATGCTTGCCGGCAAAGCGTTCTGCAAGCCGGTCTCTTGAAATCGTCATTTGCCAGCCGTCGGACAGCCTCTATGCTTGCCCGCGCCGGTTCGGCCGAAGAGGGAACGACCATGGCCAAGGCGGACAAGACAGCGACAATGAGCCGGCTGCATTCGGCGGCAAGGCTCGCGCGCACGGCGCTCGCCGCGCGGCTTCTGGCGCACGGCTTCTATGCCGGCCAGGACCAGATCATGCTGGCGCTCGACCGCGAGGACGGCCAGACCCCCGGCAACCTCGCCGGCCGGCTGGGGGTGCGCCCGCCCACCATCACCAAGACCATCAACCGGCTGCAGGCCCAGGGTTTCCTCGAAAAGCGCGCCTCCAACGCCGATGCCCGCCAGGCCCACATCTTCCTCACCGAATCCGGCCGCGAAACCATCCGCGCCATCGAGAAGTCGGTCAAGAAGACCGAGAAGCAGGCGCTGAAGGGCCTCGACAAGAAGGACCAGAAGGCGCTGTTCAAGCTGCTCGCCCGGATCGAGGCGAATTTGTCGAACGAAGATCTGGTCCTGATGGACGACGACGCGGAGTTGGATGAAGCGTGAAGGCGCGACGCGCAGCGTCGTCGCTCCACGCACCCACGTCGACATTGTTCCGAAAGCGCGATGCGCAGCATCGTCGCTTCACGCTCCCAAGCATTTTAGCGGAAAGGGCGACGACACTGCGCGTCGCGCCTGAACACCGCGCCTCGCGCCTGAGCGACGACGCTACGCGTCGCGCCTGCGCCTACCAGTGCCGCCCAGCGACCCGGCGTCATACCGAACGCCTTCTTGAAATGCCGGTTGAAATGGCTCTGGTCGCTAAAGCCGGCGCCGGCGGCGATTTCCGCCAGCGACTCGCCCTCGGCGATCATGCGCCGCGCCTTTTGCAACCGGCGCATCAACAGGAAGCGATGCGGGCTGGTCGAATAGGTGGCGCGAAAATGGCGCGACAGCGCATAGCGGTCGAGGCCGGTAACGGCCTCCAACTCATCGGAGCGCACCGGCCGCTCGGCATTTTCCTCCAGATAGTCTCGGGCAAGCGCTGCCGCGCGCCATGCCGTCTTGCCCGTTGACTTTGCCGGCTTTCCGGCGTGGCGTCTCAGCTGTTGCGCCAGCTGCGCGACGAAATCCGCCACGAACAGGTCGTCGAGCTCTTCGTCCAGCGGCGCCAGCGCCGACAACAGCGTGTCGCGCAAGCGAGGATCGTCGACCACGGCGTCGCGGACAAAAGGCAGCGGCTCGCCGTCCAGGCAGTCGAGCAGCAGGGACGGCTCCAGGTAAAGGATGCGGTAGCGTAGCCCGTCTTCCGTGCCGGCGCCGCCATCGTGCAATTCGTCCGGGTGCAGCACGATCGCCTGGCCGGGCAGGCTGTGTCGCAACGCGCCGCGATAGTGGAAGCGCTGCACGCCTTGCAAGGTCACGCCGATCGCATAGGTGTCGTGCCGGTGCAGCTCGAACGCATTGCCCTGGAAGCGCGCCTCGATGCGCTCGATCCCCGAGCCGCCCGGTGCCGAAACGATGCGATCGCCAATGGCCGCATCCGCGCACGAACGTTCAAGACCTTCCTTCGCTTCCACGCCTAGAGCCTGCGCCATCGCCCTTTCCCGCCCCTCATGGGCCGTCTTGGAGTCTCAATCTTGGTGTTCGATACGAAAATTGCAATTGTCCTGAGAGAGGATCTGCCGGTGTGGCAGAAGCTCAACGTCACCGCGTTCCTGACCAGCGGCATCGCTGCGCGGTTCCCCGAGATCATCGGCGAGCCCTACCGTGATCGCGCCGGCAACCTCTACAACCCGATGTCGATCCAGCCGGTCATCGTCCTGTCCGCAGACGCGGCGACGCTGGGCGCGATCCATCGCCGGTCCTTGGAGCGCGGCGTGACGACGTCGGCCTATGTCGAGGAGATGTTTTCGACCGGCCACGACGTCGCCAACCGCGCCGTCTTCGCTGAATTCGCGCCGGACGACGCCAAGGTCGTCGGGATTGCGTTGCGCGCCGAAAAGAAGCTGGTCGACAAGATCACCAAGGGCGCCCGCATGCATGCGTAGCGGCAAAACTCAATGGCGCCCTGGACGTGGCTTTACCGCTCTCGAAACAAGAGAGTTGCAGTTCCTTTTGCAAATCCCAGTTTGCTGTAGAATGGGATGAGGTTGTCGGGGCAGTAGAGTTCAAAGCTGCGGACTTCGGTCAGTGTTTCGTGGCCGATGATCCGATTGATGATTGCTTGTCCAAGCCGTTGCCCACGAAAATCAGAGTGCACGATCACATCAAAAATCATCGCTTTGAACGTGTAATCCGTCAGCACACGGGCGAACCCGATCAACTGGTCACTATTCGAACAAAGGCCAATTGCTAAGTCAGAGTGCTCGACCATCCTGATGACATCTTCAAACTGTCGCCCTTTCGTCCACCATTCCTTGCTGTAGAGGTCATATAACTGACGCTGACGCCCGCCCTGGAAGGTCTCAATCCATCGATCCGGCACATCGTCCTCCGCTCCTGGAGCCGGCCTACCAAACAGGAAAGGTTCCGAACTGAAAAGACTGATTAGGATCGAGCGAGATCGTCGAGGTTGATGGACCACGACATGCAAGACCAAGGCTAAGCCTGTCCGGTGCGCTTGTTGGGCCAGTCGCTTTTGGCTTGCTGGCAAGCGGCGATTGCCGCAGAAGGGTAACGTCTATCTTCCTTCGGCCCGATCTTGAGCATTCCCAAAAACAATGACGACAGCGCAACGCCGCCCGCGGCGATGCTCCTGATGCTTTGCGTCTATGTCTGCTTCACCTTTCTCGACACCTCCAGCAAATATCTGGTGCTGGCCGGCGTCTCGGCGCTGATCGTCGCCTGGACCCGCTTCGCCGTCCATGTCCTGCTGGTCGGCCTCTTTCTGCGCGGCTGGCGCGAGCCGGCGCGTTTTCGCGCCAACAACCTGCCGGCGCATATATTGCGCGGCTGCATGCTTTTCGGCTCCACCATGTTCAACATCCTGGCGCTGAGGACGCTGCAGCTCGCCGAGACCACCTCGATCTATTTCTTCGGCCCGATGGTCATCACCGCCCTTGCCGGCCCGCTGCTCGGCGAATGGGCAGGCTGGCGGCGCTGGCTGGCGATCCTCACCGGCTTTGTCGGTGTTCTGATCATCACCCGGCCGGGTGTGGGCGTGTTCGGCATCGGCCATCTCTTCGCACTCTGCTCGATGCTGTCGAACAGTTTTTACGTCATCATGACGCGCCGCATGTCGGCGACGGAAACGTCGGAAAGCCTCATCCTGTTCTCGGCGCTTGCACCGTCGGTGCTGCTCGCCCCGATGCTGGCCTTCTCGCCCGCGCTGCCTCACGGCGGCTTTCAATGGTTCATCGTCCTGATGCTGGGCGTCTTCGGCGCCGGCGGCCACTATCTGCTGGTGCGGGCCTATCGGCTGGCGACCACCACGCAGTTGGCGCCTTTCCCCTATTCGCAGATGGTGTGGATGATCATCTCCGGCTGGCTGATCTTCCACCAGTTCCCCGACCGCTGGACCTTGCTCGGCGCCGCCATCATCGTTGCCAGCGGCCTCTATATTATTCACCGCGAGCACAGGCTTCGCCTGCGCAACTCCGCCTCGCTCGACACGGAGGCCGAGGCGCTGGCGAAAAAACTTTGATTTGCTCCCGATCGATGGCATAAGGCCGAATTTAAACAATTTAAAGACCTGAATTGAGAGACCGGAAGCAGAGCATGATGTCGTCCGGAAACCGCTTCGTACTTTTCGGCATCATGCTCTAGGGAGCGAAGGGCACTGGCACAGAAGATCAAGCTTTCGACGATCGCGGATGCGCTCGGTGTGTCCACGGCAACGGTATCGCTGGCGCTGCGCGACAGCCCGCTGGTCGCAGGCTCCACGCGCGAGCGCATCAAGGAGCATGCCCGCGCCATCGGCTATATCTACAACCGCCGCGCCGCCTCGTTGCGCACCTCGCGCTCCGGCATTGTCGGCGTCGTCGTGCACGACATCATGAACCCGTTCTTTGCCGAGATCCTGCGGTCGATCGAAAGCGAGCTCGACCGCAGCCGCCAGACCTTCATCCTGTCAAACCATTACGACCAGCTGGAAAAGCAGCGCACCTTCATCGACACGCTGCTGCAGCTCGGCGCAGACGGCGTCATCATGTCGCCGGCCATCGGCACGCCGGCCGAGGACATCATCATGGCCGAGGAAAACGGCTTGCCGGCGGTGCTGATCGCGCGCACCGTCGCCGGGGCCGACGTGCCGGTGTTCCGCGGCGACGACGCCTATGGCACCGCACTTGCCACCAATCACCTGATCTCGCTCGGCCACAAGCGTATCGCCATGGTCGGCGGCACCGACCAGACCTCGACCGGCCGCGACCGCTACCAGGGCTATCTCAACGCGATGGAGGCGGCCGGCCTGGAGGTAAAGCCGTCCTGGCGTATTCCCGGGCCGCGCACCAAGCAGGCGGGCTTCGAGGCCGCGGGGCAGTTTCTGGCGCTGAAGGACAAGCCCACCGCCGCCTGCTGCTGGAACGACCTGGTCGCGATCGGGCTGATGAACGGCATCGCGCGCGCCGGCCTCGTGCCGGGCGTGGATATTTCCGTGACCGGCTATGACGATCTCGAGGAAGCGGCAATCGCGACCCCGGCCCTGACCACGGTCTGGAACGGTCAGCGCGAGGTCGGCCGCCGCGCCGCGAGCGCCCTGCTCGACAAATTGAACGGCCAGGCGGTGCGGCCCTCGCAGGAGCTGATCAAGCCGGAACTGCATGTGCGGCAGTCGACCGGCAAGCCGGTGGAGCGCGCATGACCCGGGCCGAAGCAAAATTGCCGGTCGCCATCCTGGTGCCGGGCGATTTCAACGACCACGCCATCGGCCGCATCGACAAGGCGTTCAAGCTTGTGCGGATCGAACGCGCCGACCCTGGGCTGGTGACGGACGAGATGCGCGCCACGGTGCGCGGCATCGCCTCCTACGCCGGGATCAGCGCGGCGATGATCGATGCGCTGCCCAAGCTCGAGATCATCGCCAGCTTCGGCGTCGGCTACGATTCGGTCGACGCCAATCATGCGGCCAAGCGCGGCGTCATGGTCACCAACACGCCCGATGTCCTGACCGAGGAGGTCGCCGACACCGCTATTGGCCTTTTGATCAACACAGTGCGGGAGCTCTACGCCGCCGAGAAATGGCTGCGCGATGGCGACTGGGTGGAGAAAGGGAATTATCGCCTGAGCCGGCTTACCTTGCGCGGCCGCAGCGTCGGCATTTTCGGCATGGGCCGCATCGGCCGGGCCATCGCCCGCCGCATCGAAGCCTTCGGCCTGCCGATCGCCTATCACAACCGCCGCCAGGTCGAAGGTCTGGCTTACGAATACCATGCCACTTTGAAAGGGCTTGCCGAGGCCGTCGACACGCTGATCTGCGTTGCCCCTGGCGGTGCCTCCACCGAGAAGGCGATCAATGCCGAGGTCTTGGCGGCGCTGGGTTCGAACGGCGTCTTCGTCAATATCGGCCGCGGCTCGACGGTGGATGAGGCGGCACTTGCCGTCGCCCTCGAAAGCGGCACCATTGCCGCCGCCGGACTCGACGTCTTTGCCGACGAGCCGAACGTCCCGCAGGCCCTGCTCGACGCGCCCAGCACCTCGCTTCTGCCGCATGTCGGCTCGGCGTCGGAGCACACCCGGCGCGCCATGGCCGATCTCTGCGTAGACAATCTCGTCGCCTGGTTTGCCGAGCGCCGGCCGCTGACGCCCGTGCCGGAGACCATCAATGTCAAGGCGCGCGGCTAGAGCAACTTCAGGCAGATGTAAGGCGGTTTCCATCCAGGGAACATTGAGCCGCTCCTGCCGCCTTCGCCACATTTGTTAATGCTTTAGCCGCCCAATTAACGTCCGCTTAACGCTTTGAAATCATTTTCCTTATTGGTCGAGTGTGGAGAAGCGGCGTGAAGCTGGTTGCCGGGTTGGTCGTGTCGGTTGCGTTGTTCGGGGGCGCGCATGTCCTGTATGACGGCGATGGCCCGAGCACGGCTGTCGAGGCCGCCTCCTTGAGCACCTATCGATTGACGGCCAATGGCGATGAAGCCGGCTGCGCCGTGCAACGCGGAGCTCCGGTCTCCGAGGGTCTGTCGCGGCTCGATGTTGCTCCGGACTGCCGCAAGCTGATGCCCGGCATCGAACGCGTGAAATTCTGGCGCGAGCAGGCGGACGGCTCGGTCGCGTTCAGCGAGAACGGCGTCGATCCGATCGTCACATTCGGTGTTGCCGACGGCGAGGGCTACGAATCCTACGCGCCGGTCGCGCCGCTTCTGGCGCTGACAGGCGATAGCGGCAACTGAATCTAAAGCGCGTCGCGATCTTTCAGATTCGCTCCATGCGCTTTAGGTTTTGATTTTACGCATGTCTTTGTCCCGAAACCGGTTCCCACTTTCGGGAGACATGCTTTAAGCGTATTGTTTATTCCGCCGCGGCGCGGGCGCCCGCCTTCGCCGCCGCGTGCAGCCGCACCGCATCGCCGAAGGCCTTGAAGATCTTGGCGGAATTGCTGTCCGACTTCACCCAGTATTCGGGGTGCCACTGCACGCCGACCGCGAAGGCGCGGGCATCCTTGACGGAGACGGCTTCGACCGTGCCGTCCGTGGCCAAAGCCTCGATTTGCAGTTTCGAGCCGAGCCGGTCGATCCCCTGCCGGTGCAGCGAGTTGACCTTGATGTCGCCTGCGCCGAACACGCCTGCGAGGCAGCTGCCCGGCTTGATCGAGATCGTCTGATGGATAGCGAAGCGCTCGTCCTGATTGTCGCTCACCGGCGCGCGGTGGTCGAGCGAGCCCTCGCGCTCCTGGATCTCGGTGCCCAGCGAGCCGCCGAGCGCCACGTTGAGCTCCTGGATGCCACGGCAAATGGCTAAAAGCGGCACGCCGCGCTCGAGCGCCTTGCGGATCAGCGGCAGCGTCGTGGCGTCGCGCGCCGGATCGTAAGGGCCGTTGGCTTCGCTCGGGTCGCCATCGTAAAGCGAGGGATGGACGTTGGACTTCGAACCCGTCAGCATCACGCCGTCGACTGAGGACAGCAATTCGTCAAGGTCGAGCCGGCCGCCGAAGGACGGCACCAGGAGCGGGAACACGCCGGCGCCCGTGATCGCGGCTTCCAGATATTGCTGGGGCGCTGCGTGCCAGGTGTAGTTGTCGAACTGGCGGACGTCGGTCGAGACTGCGACGAGCGGCTGCTGCATTTTGGGTTTGGTTTCCATCAGGCCAAGGATTTGTTCTGCCTGTAAAATAAGCGATCCGTCGCGGCTTTTCCATGGCAAGTTTCGCCGCCTCGCATGGGCCAGACAAAGGGATGTTAGACGATAGTTGCAGTGCGCCGCTGAATGACTGCTACCCCTGGTCGCGGCGCTGGACTCGCCTTCTTGCCTGTGTATGTTTCTTCCCCAACCGGTCCGGATACCGAGGAAGTCCGCATCGGTCAGCTGATCCGCAAGGGAGGAAACTTAATGGATCGTCGTTCATTCATCCGCAAGGCCGGCGCGTCCGGCGTTGGCGCTGCGGCAGCGGCCGCCGCACTTGCCACGCCGGCCATTGCCCAGTCCAATCCGAAAGTGACCTGGCGGCTGGCGTCGTCCTTCCCGAAGTCGCTCGACACGATCTATGGCGGCGCCGAAGTCTTCTCCAAGATGCTGTCGGAAGCGACCGACGGCAATTTCCAGATCCAGGTCTTTGCTGCGGGCGAGCTGGTGCCCGGCCTGCAGGCGGCCGATGCCACCGCCGCCGGCACCGTTGAAGCGGCCCACACCGTGGCATACTATTACTGGGGCAAGGATCCCACCTGGGCGCTGGGCGCGGCCGTGCCCTTCTCGCTCAATGCGCGCGGCATGAACGCCTGGCACTACCAGGGCGGCGGCATCGACCTGTTCAATGAATTCCTTGGGGCGCAAGGGTTGTTCGGCCTGCCGGGCGGCAACACCGGCGTCCAGATGGGCGGCTGGTTCCGTAAGGAAATCAACAGCCTCGCCGATCTGAAGGGCCTCAAAATGCGCATCGGCGGCTTTGCCGGCAAGGTCATCGAGAGGCTGGGCGTGGTGCCGCAGCAGATCGCCGGCGGCGACATCTACCCGGCGCTGGAAAAAGGCACCATCGACGCCGCCGAATGGGTCGGGCCCTATGACGACGAGAAGCTCGGCTTCTACAAGGTCGCGCCCTATTACTACTATCCCGGCTGGTGGGAAGGCGGCCCGACCGTGCACCTGCTGTTCAACAAGGCGAAATATGAAGAACTTTCGCCGACTTACAAATCGCTGGTCCGCACCGCGGCGCAGGCGGCGGACGCCAACATGCTGCAGAAATACGATTATGTGAATCCGCCGGCGGTGCGGCGGCTGGCGGCCGGCGGCGCCAAGCTCAGGCCGTTCAGCCAGGAGATCATGGCCGCCTGCTTCGAGAAGGCCAACGAGGTCTATGCCGAGATGGAGGCCAACAACGCGCCGTTCAAGAAGATCTGGGAATCGATCAAGGCCTTCCGCAAGGAGCACTATCTCTGGGCCCAGGTCGCCGAATACAATTACGACACCTTCATGATGGTGCAGCAGCGCAACGGCAAGCTGTAAGGATTAGGCGGTTGTCCTGATCTAGGAGGCCCCGGCTAATCCGGGGCCTTTTTCGTGATGCGTCAGCGGCCCGGCACCACCAGCACCTTCACCTCGCCAGGCGCTGGCGGGTTGGCGATCACGCCCGGGGCCTCTTCCAGGCTGACCTGCTTCGAGATCAGCTTGTCGATCTCGATCGCGCCCGAAGCAATCAACTGCGCCGCCCTTCCATGCGTGAACGGGTTGAGGAAGGAGCCTAGCACCTTCAGCTCGCGAAACAATAGGTCGAACGGCTCGATCTCCACCTTCATGCCTTGCGGCACCACGCCGACAATGACGACCGTGCCGCCGGCGCTTGCCATCCGCATCGACTGCTCGACCGTGTCGCGCACTCCGGCGCATTCCAGCACCACGTCGGCGCCGCCGGGCGCCAGGCCGTTCGGCCCGGCGACGGCCGCGATTGGGTCGCCGGCGCTTGGGTCGATCGTCGCGGTCGCGCCGAGCTCCTCGGCAAGCGCGCGGCGCGAGGCCTGCCTTGTCGACAGGATGATGGTCGCCGCGCCCGCGAGCTTTGCCAGCTGCACGACGAGCAGGCCGATGACGCCGCCGCCGAGCACCACCACCGACGCGCCCGGCCGGATCGCGGCAAGGTCGACGCCGTGCAGGCAGCAGGCCAGCGGCTCGCAGAAGGCGCCATGCGTCGGCTTGAGGTTTGCGGGCAGCCGGAAGGCTTGCTTGTGCGGCATCAGCACATAATCAGCGAAGCCGCCGTCGCGGTGGATGCCGATGGCCCTGAGATTGCTGCACAGATTGACGCGGCCGGCATGGCAATGGGCGCAGCGCCCGCAGGCGATGTTCGGATCGCCGGTGACGCGGTCTCCGACGGAAATGCCCGACACCGCTTCGCCGACAGCTTCGACGATGCCGGAGAATTCATGGCCGAGCGTCACGGGCGGCGTGCACGGAAACTCGCCATGGAAGAGATGCCGGTCGGTTCCGCAGACGCCGCAGGCCTCGATGCGCACGAGGACATCCTCGGGTCCTGGAACAGGCTTTGCGACCTCGCGCAGCCCGATGCTGCCCACCGCTTCCAAACGCACGGCTCTCATGGGTGTTACCTCAGTTGAATTTGGGTGGCTGCGAGAGGTCGGGAGCCGGCGGTGCCGGCTTGGACGGCGCGTCGCCGAAGCTCGGCGGTTGCGACAGGTCGGGCGTGCCGGGCGCCGGCGCCGCGCCGCCATTGGCCGGGGCCGCGCCATTGTCCGCCGGCGGGGTGCCGAGCGGCGACAGCGAAGGCATGCCCGGCAGCTTCAGGTCGATGGTGCTGGGCTCCACCGCGGGACCCTTGTAGCGCATGACCATTTGCGGGAAGGCGATGGTGAGCCCGATCATGATCACCTGGATGCAGACGAACGGCACGGCGCCCCAATAGATCTGCCCGGTGCTGACCGGCGCGATCTTCTTGCCGGTGATCCTGTCGAGGTAGGGCACGCGGGCCGCGACCGAGCGCAGGTAGAACAGCGCGAAGCCGAAGGGCGGATGCATGAAGCTCGTCTGCATGTTGACGCCAAGCAGCACGCCGAACCAGATCAGGTCGATGCCGAGCTTGTCGGCGGCGGGCGCCAGAAGCGGCACGATGATGAAGGCCAGCTCGAAGAAATCGAGGAAGAACGCAAGCACGAAGACCAGGATGTTGACGCCGACGAGGAAGCCGGTCTCGCCGCCGGGCAGCGATGTCAGCAGATGCTCGACCCAGATATGGCCGTTGACGCCGTAGAAGGTGAGCGAGAACACGCGCGCGCCGATCAGGATGAACAGCACGAAGGAGGAAAGCCTGGTCGTCGAGGCCAGCGCCTGATTGACAACCTCCCTCGTCAGGCGGCCCTTCAGCGCCGCCATGATTAGGGCGCCGACGGCGCCCATAGCGCCGCCTTCGGTCGGCGTGGCGATGCCGAGGAAGATCGTGCCCAGCACCAGGAAGATCAGCGCCAGCGGCGGGATCAGCACGATCACCACCTGCTGCGCCAGCTTCGACATCATGTTGATACGAAGCCGCTGGTCGAGGATGGCGACGACATAGATGACGATGACGCCGACGGCGAAGCCCAGGATGTCGGCATTGTCGCCCTGCGTCGGCGCAAGATAGCGATAGGCGCCGTAGGAGATGGCGCCGGTGACCAGCAGCGCCACGATCAGCGACAGCACGCCGTGGCCGAGCGTGCGGGCTTCGGGCGGCAGCGCTGGCATCGAGCTCGGCCGGACGATCGACATGACCAGGATGTAGAGCATGTAGATGCCGGTCAGCACGAGGCCGGGGATCAACGCGCCGGCATACATGTCGCCGACCGAGCGTCCGAGCTGGTCGGCAAGCACGATCAGCACCAGCGACGGCGGGATGATCTGGGCGAGCGTGCCGGAGGCCGCGATGACGCCGGAGGCCAGCCTGCGGTCATAGCCGTAGCGCAGCATGATCGGCAGCGAGATCAGCCCCATGGCGATGACGGAAGCGGCCACCACGCCGGTCGTGGCCGCAAGCAGCGCGCCGACGAAGATCACCGCATAGGCAAGCCCGCCGCGGATCGGCCCGAACAACTGGCCGATCGTGTCGAGCAGATCCTCGGCCATGCCGGACCGTTCGAGCACGATGCCCATGAAGGTGAAGAAGGGTATCGCCAAGAGCGTGTCGTTCGACATCACCCTGGTGCCGTAGAAATTGTCAGGCAGCGCATGCAGCAGCGGCCAGGCAAGGTTGATCGACCCGCCGGAATAGGGCGAGACCAGCACGCCGATGAAGAAGAACAGCAGGCCGTTGGCGGCGAGCGAGAAGGCGACGGGGTAGCCGATCAACAGGAAGATGATCAGCGAGGCGAACATGATCGGCGCCATGTTCTGCGCGATGAATTCGATCATGGGCGGACCTCGCCCGCGCTCGCCTTGGCTTCTTCGGCCAGCGCCTCCGCCTCGAGCTTGGCCTGGTCATGCGCCGACACGAAGGGATTGGGATCGTCCATGTCGCCGCGCATGATGGCGACCTTCTTGACGATCTCGGAGACGCCTTGCAGCGCGAGCAGGAAGAAACCGACGAGCAGGATCGCCTTGGCCGGCCAGATGATCAGCCCGCCGGCATTGGTCGACATCTCGCCGCTGCGGAAGGACAGCGACACATAAGGCACGAAATAGATCACCATCAGCACCACGAAGGGCATCAGAAAAAGGATATGGCCGAGCAAGTCGATCCAGTGCTGCACGCGCCGCGAGAACATGCCGTAGACGATGTCGATGCGGATATGGTCGTTCTGCTTCAGCGTGTAGGCGGCTGCCAGCATGAAGGCGGCGCCGAACAGGTACCATTGCAGCTCCAGCCAGGCGTTGGAGGAGATGTCGAACACCTTGCGGATGACGGCATTGCCGGCGCTCACCAGGATCGCGAGCAGGATCAGCCAGGAGACCCAGCGGCCGATGAACTCGTTGATGCGGTCGATCGTCCCGGATAGAGCGAGCAGCCCTGCCATGCATGTCCTCCCTGTACTTGCGATGCGCCCGATTCCCCCTCCGGTGTCGCGCCGCTTGGCCCAACGATATGCAGTGCGTGGTCCGGCAGGTCAACATGACAAAGCCGCGGCAAACAGATCGGTAAGCCGCGCGGAGGCGGAATGCCGCCACCTGACGATGCGTCATGCAACGAAAGTCTGTGGGCACCAAAGTCTGGAGATCAGGCGATCTTGGCCTGGTCGCGTCCGGCGCCTATCAGCACCAGCATGGCGACGAGGAAGAGATAGATCCAGGCGTCGCGCCATTCGAGCGGGAAGTACCCGGCCCAGAGCGATTCCGCCATGCCGAAGGCCGCGGCGCCAAGCGCCGCCTTGAGCGGCGACAGATAGCCGCCGACCGCCGTCACGAACAGGATCTTGAGGCCGTAGATCAGCCCGGTGCCGAAGCTGACATTGCCGTAATAGAGACCGGCGAGCACGCCGGCCAAGGCGGCGCAAAGGCCGCCGAACAGCACGGCCCGGCGGAACACGGCGCGCACATCGATGCCGCACATCGCCGCCGCTTTCGGGTCGTCGGAGACGGCGCGCCAGGCGCGGCCGAAGCGCGAATGCGAAAACAGCCAGGCCGCCAGCGCCACCAGCGCGATGACCCCCGCGCAGTCGAGCAGCTGGATGACGGTAAGCGTGACCTTGAAGCCGTCGCCCTCGGCGAAAATGACGGGGGTGGCGAGCATCGGCGGCAGCCACAGGTCATGCGTGTCGGCGGCGATGCGGCTCGCCTCCGACAGGAAGAGCAAGATGCCGAGCGTCGTCACCACGATGGCATTGGGCGAGCGGTCGGCGAGCCTCTCGAAAACACTGCGCGACAACACGTGGCTGATCAGCACCGCATAGAAAATGGCCACGGCGACGCCGAGCGCCACCGAGGCGGCCAGCGTCAGCCACAGCGCCTGGTAGCCGAAGGCGGCGGTCAGGATCATCGTCTGGCCGCAGAAGGCGAACAGCGCGCCGTAGGCCAGGTTCGTGCGATGCAGGATGCCGTTGGTCAGCACATAGCCGAAGGCGAGCAGCGCGTAGAGCGCGCCAGAATGCAGCCCGTTCAGCACCTGCTGGTAGAAATAGAGCATGCGATATCCTACAGCGCCGCGCGTCCCTTGGACGCGCAAAGGACGCTGTAGCACTATGATTTGCGCATGATCCTTTCCAAAAATCGTTCCCGATTTTTGGGGTCATGCGCGGGCCGCATAATCCGACCCGTTCGAAAACTTGCATTCGGAATCTAACTTGTCAAACACGTTTTATCGGTTAGATTTCCGTCATGACGGTTTCCTGGACCCCGCACCGCTTCACCGGCGGCATCCTTGCGCTCGATACGGCGAACACCGTCGTGCTGCGCAACGATCCGCAAAAGTCCTTCGACCGGTTCGACGACCCGGCCGAGATCGCCCGCTTCGCCGAGGCGGCGAGCGGCTTTCGCGCCACCGAGCTCGGCGGCCGGCGGCTGCGGGCGCCGGAACCGGGCGAGATAAAGCCAACCGTCATCTCGATCCGCGAAGCGACCGATCGCCTGTTTCGCCATGCCGTATCGAACGGCGCGGTCGCGACCAGCCACCTGCCGGATTTCCTGACGGCCTGCGCCAACGGGCTGTCCGGCAGCGCGACCGAGATCGGGACGCCGGGCCAGCCTTTCGGCGATCCGCAAACGCCGATCGCCTTCGAGGCGGCTTTGGCCGTCTCGGCGCTGTCGCTGCTGCGCGACGAAACGGTGGCGAGGCTTCGGATCTGCCCCAACTGCAGCTGGCTGTTCGTCGACCGCAGCCGCAACGCCAGCCGCTTGTGGTGCGACATGGCCGTTTGCGGCAATCGCCAGAAGGCAAACCGCTATTACCGCCGCCGAACAGCGGCGAGGGAGGTTCCCAATGCTTAGCAGACTGTCGCGTTCGGCTCTGGTCGGCGCAGCCCTGGTCGCTGCGGTCGCGCTCGGCGCCTGCCGCGACACCGGCAAGGACCAGCTCTTCGCCATTTCCGGCAAGCTGTTCGAGTTCAACTACCGGCTGGCCATCGCCACCTATGTCATCACGCTGAAGCCGCTGCGCCCGATGGTCGACGGCCAGGTCGCGGTGGTGAGCTTCCAGAACCCGGCCGGCGGCGACCCGCTCGTCGTCAACCAGAAGATCTGGCCGAAGCTGCCCCACATCACACTCACCAGCCCGCCGCTCTCCTGCGTGGTCAAGGACAAGCCCTACAGCGTCTCGATCCGCATCGAGGATTCGAGCGGCACGTTGCTGCAGAGCATCGACACCACCATGACCTCGTCGGAGGACCAGACGATGCTGCCGGACCGGCCGCTGGTGATCGGGCCGAAATATGAGCTCAACCCGGACCTTGCCGGCCATCCTGACGGCAAGCTGCCCGACGGGCAGAAGCCGGATTGCTCGAAAGCGACCTGAAACGCGCGTCAGAAGCCGATCCATCGCGAAATTTTTGTTCCTCGCGAAGCGCTTAGCTTGATCTTGCGTGCGTGGCTTGCCACTCGCCAGACCGTTTGTTGCGTGTTATCTGGCCCCTGCGATTTTGTTTGACCTCACCGCCAAGGGAAGAAAGACTGCGGCGTCCCACTCCGACGTTGGCTGCCTGATTTGAGGCGCCTCCGCAGAGGAAATACCTGATGACGCTGCACGACGTCGCGCTCGACGACAAGTTCGACCTTGGCAAGGAGCGCGTCTTCCTGTCCGGTGCGCAAGCGGTCGTGCGCATGCTTCTGATGCAGCGCGAGCGCGACCGCCGCGCCGGCCTGAACACCGCGGGCTTCGTCTCCGGCTATCGCGGCTCGCCGCTGGGCGGCCTCGACATGCAGCTGTGGCGGGCGAAGAGGCAGCTTGCATCTGCCGACATCGTCTTCCAGCCCGGCCTCAACGAGGAGCTCGCCGCCACCGCCTGCTGGGGCTCGCAGCAGACCGAATTGCTGGGCGAGGGCACGCATGACGGCGTCTTTTCGGTCTGGTACGGCAAGGGGCCGGGCGTCGACCGTTCCGGCGACGTCTTCCGCCACGCCAATCTCGCCGGCTCGTCGAAGCATGGCGGCGTGCTTGCCCTGATGGGCGACGACCATATGGCCGAATCCTCGACCAACGCGCATGCCACCGAATTCCTCTTTGTCGACACCATGGTGCCGATCCTCAATCCGGCCGGCGTCCAGGAGATCATCGACTACGGCCTCTACGGCTTTGCCATGTCGCGCTTCGCCGGCACCTGGGCGGCGATCAAATGCGTCAAGGACAACATCGAATCGACGGCCTCGGTCGACGCCTCGATCGAGCGCCTCAACATCGTCATTCCCGAATTCGACATGCCGCCGGGCGGCCTGAACATCCGCCACGAGATCGACATGCTCGGCCAGGAAGAGCGGCTGCACGAATACAAGCGCGCCGCCGCTTCCGCCTTCATCCAGGCCAATGGCCTCAACCGCATCGTCTATTCCGGCGGGCGCAATCCCAAGCTCGGCGTCATCACCATCGGCAAGAGCTATCTCGATGTCCGCCAAGCGCTGGAGGATATCGGCATCGACGAGCAGGCCGCCAACCGCATCGGCATCCGCCTGTTCAAGGTCGGCTGCCCCTGGCCGCTCGACTTCCAGCACATCGCCGAGTTCGCCCGCGGCCTCGACACCATCGTCGTGGTCGAGGAGAAGCGCTCGCTGATCGAGGTGCAGCTGCGCGAGAACCTCTACGGCACCGCCACGCAACCGGTGATCGTCGGCAAGAAGGACGAGCGCGGCGACTGGCTGTTCCCGGCCAAGGGCGCGCTCGATCCGAATGAGATCGCCATCGCGCTCGGCGAAAGGATCCTGCGCACCATCGGCCCGTCGGAAGAGGTCGCCGCGCGGGTGGCGAAGCTGCGCCAGTTCCAGGCGATGCTCGCCGACACCGTCGATATCGGCTCGCGCACGCCCTTCTTCTGCTCGGGCTGCCCGCACAATTCCTCCACCAAGGTGCCGGACGGCTCCTTGGCCGCCGCCGGCATAGGCTGCCATTTCATGTCGCTTTGGATGGACAGGAACACCGTCGGCTTCACCGCCATGGGCGGCGAGGGCGCGCAATGGGTCGGCCAGGCGCCGTTCTCGAAGCGCGGCCACATTTTCCAGAATCTCGGCGACGGCACCTACAACCACTCCGGCGTGCTGGCGATCCGCTTCGCGCTGTCTTCCGGCGCCAACATCACCTACAAGATCCTCTACAACGACGCCGTGGCGATGACCGGCGGCCAGCCGCATGAGGGCGGCCTGACCGTCGACATGATCGCGAGGCAGGTGCGCGCGGAGGGCGTCGACCGCATCGCCGTCGTCACCGACGAGCCGGACAAATATGCCGGCAAGGCCGATTTTCCGGCCGGTATCAGCATCCATCACCGCGATGACCTCGACCTCGTCCAGCGCGAATTGCGCGACGTGAAGGGCGTTTCGGTGCTGATCTATGACCAGACCTGCGCCGCCGAGAAACGCCGGCGCCGCAAGCGCGGCACCTTCCCCGATCCGGACAAGCGCGTCTTCATCAACGAATTGGTTTGCGAAGGCTGCGGCGATTGCGGCGTGCAGTCGAACTGCGTCTCGATTCAGCCGGTCGAGACCGAATTCGGCCGCAAGCGCCGCATCGACCAGTCGAGCTGCAACAAGGATTTCTCCTGCCTCAACGGTTTCTGCCCGTCCTTCGTCACTGTGCACGGCGGCAAGATCAGGAAGGCCGAAGGCATTGCCGGCAAGGCCGATCCTCTCGACGGCGTGCCGACGCCGGCTGAATTCCGCATGGGCAACCAGGGCTGGGCGGCGATCATCGACGGGGTCGGCGGCACCGGCGTCGTCACCGTCGGCGCGGTGCTCGGCATGGCCGCGCATCTGGAAGGCAAGGGCTGCGGCATGATCGACATGGCCGGCCTCGCCCAGAAGGGCGGCTCGGTCTTCACCCATGTCCGCATCGCCCCGACGCCCGAGGACATCCACGCCATTCGCGTTTCGGCCGGCAAGGCCGACCTCGTGCTCGGCTGCGACCTCGTCGTCTCCGGCGCCAAGAAGGTGCTGGGCGCGGTGCGCGAGGGCCACACGATCTTCCTCGCCAACACCGCCGAGATCATGCCCGGCGAGTTCACCCGCTCCGCCGACTTCTCGCTGCCGGTCGAGCGGCTGAAGAAGGCGATCCGAGCGGCTGCCGGCGACGACAAGGCGCATTTCTTCGACGCCACCCGCACGGCGACCGCTCTGTTCGGCAATTCGCTCGGCGCCAACATGTTCATGCTCGGCTTCGCCTTCCAGCACGGCGGCCTGCCGCTTTCGGCCGAAGCCGTTGAAAAGGCGATAGAATTGAACGGCGAGGCGGTAGCGATGAATATCGCCGCATTCCGCTGGGGTCGTCGTGCCGCGCATCAGCCCGACTTCGTGCGAGGCCTGGTTGCCCAAACCGGCAAGCCGGCGTCGAAACCCGCTGAGACGCTGGACGATATCATCGCCCGCCGAGTCGCCTTTCTCACCGCCTATCAGAACGCGGCCTACGCCAAGCGCTATGCCGACCGCGTGACGAGGCTGCGCGCCACGGAAGCCAAGGCCGTGCCCGGCTCGACCGCCGTGACCGAGGCCGCCGCCAGGAACCTCTTCAAGCTGATGGCGATCAAGGACGAGTATGAGGTGGCGCGGCTCTATACCGACGGCACTTTCGCCGCCGACCTCGCTAAGCAGTTCCAGAGCTATGAGAAGCTCGAGTTCCATCTGGCGCCGCCGATCCTCGGCCGGCGCGGCAATGACGGCAAGCCCCGGAAATCGAGCTTCGGCCCGTGGATGATGAAGGGCTTTCGGCTGTTGGCGGCGATGAAGGGCCTGCGCGGAACCGCCTTCGACCTTTTCGGCTACACGGCCGAACGGCGCATCGAGCGGCAGTCGCTGAGAGAGTATGAGGCCGATCTCGACCTTATCGCCGGCGCGCTGGCGCCGGGCAGGGTGGAGGCCGCGACCGCCCTGGCCTCCGTGCCGGCGCTGATCCGCGGCTACGGCCATGTCCGGCAGGCCAGCGCCGAGAAGGCGGCGGGTGAGCGTGCGCGGCTGATCGAGCGTTTGGCCCAGGCTCCGGTGGAGCCGGCCCTTCGCGCGGCGGAGTGAACGCGCCGGCGCGTCGATGGCGCGCCAAACTCCTGAATCTCCCGGTCTATCCCGCGTATCGCAACCCCGTGCAACCGTGGCCGAGCGGCGTTCTAAGCCTTTCTTAAGGCGGCTGTGGCATGACAAGGCGTAGTGTTGGGCCAACGGCATGGGTAGAACAAAGACCGAGAACATCCCGGCGGATGTTTATATCCAGTTTGTGCGGTCGTTGTTCGACAACGCCCACATGCTGGTGATCGGCGGCGTTTGCTACTGGATCCTCGGCTTCATGATCTATTGGCGGACGCACAATCCGCTGTTTCTGGCCTTTTCTTTCGGCCTGCTCACCATCAGCCTTTTCCGCTACTTCGGCATCCGCGCCTTCCTGAAGGCAGGCGGCACCATAGCCAATGTCGAAGAGGCCAAGCGGTGGGAGCGCAACTATATCCTCAAGGGCAGCCTGCAGGGCCTGGGCCTGGGTTCGCTGTGCTTCATATCGATCTACGTCTATCCTGATCCCTTCGCCGAGCTGGCCGCGACGTCGCTGACGATCGCGACCTTGGTCACGGTTGTCGGCCGCAACTATGGCTCCCCGCAGATGGTGCGGATTTTCTCCGTGACATTCATCGGTCCGGCGGCGCTCGGGCTGCTGCTGCGCATGGATTTCCCGTCGGTGCTGCTCGGCCTGATGATCATCCCGCTGACCTTCATCACCATCAACAGCGCCGACCACGTCCGCAACGTGCTCTTCTCGGCCGTCATCGGCCACAAGCAGGCCAGGAACCTGACGCGCCGCTTCGATCGCGCGCTCAACACCATGTCGCACGGCCTGGTCATGCTGGGGCCGGACGGGCGCGTCGCTGTGGCCAATGCCGAGGCCGCCCGCCTGATGTCGCTGAAATCGGGCGATGCCTTGCTTGGACGCTCGATCCATGGCCTTTTGATGCGCGGCGTCGCCGGCGGCATGCTGGCGCCGAAAGACTGTCGCTACATCGAGGCGCAGCTGACGCGCGCCTTGCGCGAAGGCCGCGACCGCAAGGTGCTGGTCTCTTTAGCCAACGGCCAACACTATGAATTCTCCGCCCGCGAAGGCAGCCAGGAACTGGGCGTTATCACCTTCGAGGACGTGACGGCCCGCGTCGAGGCGGAGGAAAAGATCCGCTTCATGGCGCGCTACGACAATCTGACCGGCCTGCCCAACCGCGCCTATTTCCATGAACTGGTCGGCGAGGCCATGGCTTCCGGCGACCAGGACCGGCTCTGCGGCCTCGCGGTGCTCGATCTAGACGACTTCAAGAGCGTCAACGACACGCTCGGCCATCCGGTCGGCGACGGGCTGATCTATGCCGTGGCAGAGCGCCTTGCGGCGATTGCCGGGCCGGGCATTACCGTCAGCCGCTTCGGCGGCGACGAGTTCATGGTCTTCTTCGACCGCGTCGAGGACGAAAGCCACCTCAGCACCCTGCTCGACCAGATCTTCGCCGACCTGCAGGGCGAAGTGGACGTCGCCGGTCACGGCTTGCGCATCCAGGCCAGCGGCGGCGCGGTGCTTTCAAAGGTCAAGGATACCGACGCGGACGCCATGATCGTCAAGGCGGACCTGGCCCTCTACAAGGCCAAGGAGCTCGGCAAGAACAGCTGGCGGCTGTTCGAGGCGGCCATGGATGCCGCCTTCCGCAATCGCCAGCTCATGAAAGCCGACCTGCGCAATGCGGTGCAGGCCAAGGATTTGCGCGTGGTCTATCAGCCGATCGTGGCCGTCAGCACCATGCGCATCGCCAGTTGCGAGGCGCTCTGCCGTTGGGACCATCCCGATCTCGGCCCGATCTCGCCCAGCGTCTTCATTCCGCTCGCCGAGGAGATGGGCATCGTTTCCGACATCAGCACTTTCGTACTGGAAGCCGCGTGCGCCGAATGCGCCAAATGGCCGGCCCAGACCAGCGTGTCGGTGAACCTGTCGGCCAAGGATTTCCGCAGCCGCGATATCGTCCAGAAGGTCAGGGACGCCTTGACCAAGTCGGGTCTGGCGGCGCACCGGCTCGAAATCGAGGTCACCGAGACCGCCTTGCTCGACGACAAATCGCTGACGCGCGAGTCGATCGAGGAACTGAAGGCGCTCGGCGTGCGCATTGCGCTTGACGATTTCGGCACCGGCTATTCCAGCCTGAGCTATCTCCACAAGCTGCCGCTCGACAAGATCAAGATCGACCGCTCCTTCCTGGTGGATGTCAACCAGAACCGGCAGTCGCTCGATCTGCTGAAGGGCATTGTCGGCCTGTCCCGGACGTTGGGCCTTTCCGTCACCATCGAAGGGGTCGAGACCTTCGAGCAGCTGAAGACGCTGGTCCATT
This sequence comes from Mesorhizobium vachelliae, assembly GCF_033977325.1. Classification (NCBI taxonomy): domain Bacteria; kingdom Pseudomonadati; phylum Pseudomonadota; class Alphaproteobacteria; order Hyphomicrobiales; family Phyllobacteriaceae; genus Mesorhizobium; species Mesorhizobium vachelliae. The sequence goes on along the minus strand of NZ_JAVIIR010000009.1, from coordinate 113,285 downwards.
TGGTCAAGCCCGACTTCGTGCAGGGCTTCCTCTTCGGCGCCGCGCTCAGCGCGTCGGGCATCGAGACGATGTCGAGCGTCACATGGCCATTTGCCGCGGACCTGCATATCGCCGGCAAACGGACAGCCGGCTAGGAGCAATTCCAGGAAAAGTGGAAACCGGTTTTCCGTCCGGAATTGCGTCAACAAAGGGCAATTCCAGGAAAAGTGGAAACCGGCTTTCCGTCCGGAATTGCGTCACAAGGGCAATTCCAGGAAAAGTGGAAACCGGCTTTCCGTCCGGAATTGCGTCACAAGGGCAATTCCAGGAAAAGTGGAAACCGGTTTTGCGTCCGGAATTGCGTCGAACAAAAGAGCAAATTCCGGGAAAAGCGTGAAGCGGCTTTTCGTTCGGATTTCACTGAAAATAGAGAACAAACCCGAGAAAAGTGGCAGCTGTTTTAGCGGTAACAATTGATTTGAAGTAAAGAGAAATTTCAGGAAAAGTGTGAAGTAGACCTTCTGCCGGAAAAGTATGCGTTGCATGAAAAGATGGTCGACACGGCGCGGTATAGTTCTGGGATAGCCTGTTGCTCCCAAGCTCTGAATCCGGATTTATCTTGATTGGTGCCGTCAGGCTGGATCAGCCAGCCGCCGGCATCGGTGTTTGCTTTTCCCGTGAAAGATCGGCGAAAACGTGCGCTGCCATTAACGTTAACAAGCGGTAAATCAGCAATATCGAATTTTCAGCTTGTGTCTCATTTCAACTCGAATAGCCTAATTGCAGGCGGAATTCGAGGATCGGCAATGGATGCAGCGAGGAAGAGTGCGTCGGCTGGCGCCAGCGCGAGGATGGACTCCGCGCTCAACCGGTCCATGATGCAATTACTGGATCATGTCGAATACCGCCTGATCACCGGCGGCGAAGATCTCGAGGCGATCTACCGGCTCCGCTACAATTCCTATCTGCGCTCAGGTATGTGTGGCCCGATCGCCAGCGGCATGTTCGAGGACCGTTGGGATAATCTGCCCAATTCGTACAGGTTCGGCGTCTATTGCTACGGCGAATTGGTCAGCACGTTGCGCTTTCACTACATTTCCAGCGCGCAGCCATACTCGCCTTCGATCGACGCCTATCCCGAGGTGCTGCTTCCGCGCCTCGCCCGTGGCGAAACCTTCATCGACGGAACCCGCTTCGCAACCGATCCCGATAGCGCGCCGGCGCCTGGAGTGCTGCCGTTCCTGACGCTCAGGATCGCCATGGTCGCGTCTTGTTACTTCGGCCAGGACTCGGTGCTTACGCCGGTCAAGCTCGAGCATTCCGCTTTCTACGCGCGTTTCTTCAATGCCGTGCAGAGGAGCGAGGCCAAGCAATTTCCAGGCGTTCTTGCCTCGATCGCCCTGTTCGAAATTCCGGCCGGCGAAAACATGCGCCTGACGCTCGAGCGGCTGCCGTTCTTCAAGTCGACGCCGATGGAGCAGCGGCTGATGTTCGGCAATCCGGCCATCAACCGGCTGACGCCCCTTTCCATCGTGCCAACGGCGAAATACTTTCGCGCCGCTGCCTGAACTGTAGCCATGAACCTTTCGCCGGCTGCGGCGTTAGCAAGCAATTCCAGGAAAAGTGTGAGCGGTTTTCCGGCCGGAATTGCGTCAAGACAAGCTCCGCGGCACCTCTGACGGGCAATTGCCTGTCAAATGAAAGGACACCGACATGACCATCCACTCGCTCGCGCTGACGCCGCTGATCTCGCTGATCGCCGGCGTGCTGATCCTGGTGATGCCGCGGCTCCTCAACTACATCGTCGCGCTTTACCTGATCGTTGTCGGCCTGCTCGGCCTTTTTCCCCATCTCGCCGGCTGAAATCCCCCTCGCCGCGCGGACGATGGCACGGCGCTCAATTTCAACTTTCGTTTGAGGCTGTTGTCGCAGGCCGTGCGGCAATAGCGCCATTGCTCTTGGTTCGGCTTTTCGCTATGTGCCTCAAAGGCATTTTCGAAGGGGTACTTCCATGGCTGATCACTCGCCGACCGGTCCTGTCGAGCTTGGCGCGCAGATGGACTATGCCGAGCACGACCGTACCTATAAGGCCTTCCTTGGCCTGGCCAAATACGGCTCGCTGGTCTGTGCCGCCATCCTTATCGCTATGGCCTTCGGCTTCTTTGTCGGCGGCTTCTTCTCGGCGACCATCCTGTTCATCCTGATCATGGCCGTCGGCACCCTCATTCTGCGGTAGATTTCCCAAGCCAATTGCACTTGACGTCACCGGACGTCCCGGCCGACGCTTTGCGCAATCAAGGTTCCAGCCGAAAGGATCATCCGGTGGGACAAATCGTGTTCATCCCTCGTGAGGTTGACCCGAACGAGCCGCGCGTCGCGGCCTCGCCGGAGACGGTCAAGCGCCTGGCGGGTCTCGGCTTCGATGTGATCGTCGAGAAGGGCGCCGGCCTCGGCTCCCGCATTCCCGACCAGGATTTCGCCACGGCTGGTGCGGTGATCGGCAAGGCTGCCGACGCGTCAAAGGCCGATGTCGTGCTGAAGGTGCGCCGGCCGTCGGATGCTGAGCTGAAGGGCTACAAGTCGGGCGCCGCCGTCATCGCCATCATGGATCCCTACGGCAACGATGCCGCGGTCGCCGCGATGGCCAAGGCCGGGATCACCGCCTTTTCGATGGAGTTCATGCCGCGCATCACCCGCGCGCAGGTCATGGACGTGCTGTCCTCGCAGGCCAATCTCGCCGGCTACCAGGCGGTGATCGACGCGGCCGCCGAATATGACCGCGCGCTGCCGATGATGATGACCGCGGCGGGCACCGTGCCGGCGGCCAAGACCTTCATCATGGGCGTCGGCGTTGCCGGCCTGCAGGCCATCGCCACCGCGCGACGCCTCGGCGCCGTGGTCACCGCCACCGACGTGCGGCCGGCGGTGAAGGAGCAGGTGCAGTCGCTCGGTGCCAAGTTCTTGGCGGTCGAGGACGAGGAATTCAAGGCAGCCGAGACCGCCGGCGGCTACGCCAAGGAAATGTCGAAGGAATACCAGGCCAAGCAGGCGGCGCTGACTGCCGAGCACATCGCCAAGCAGGACATCGTCATCACCACCGCGCTGATCCCTGGACGGCCGGCGCCGAAGCTGGTGTCGGCGGCCATGGTCGCCTCGATGAAGCCGGGTTCGGTGATTGTCGACCTCGCCGTCGAGCGCGGCGGCAATGTCGAAGGCGCGGTGCCGGGCAAGGTCGTGACCACCGAGAACGGCGTCAAGATCGTCGGCCACCTCAACGTACCGGGCCGTGTCGCGGCCTCGGCCTCGCTGCTCTACGCCAAGAACCTCTACGCCTTCCTCGAGACCATGGTCGACAAGGCGGCGAAGCAGCTTGCCATCAAGCGCGACGACGAGCTGGTCAAGGCAACGATGCTGACCGACGGCGGCAAGGTCGTGCATCCCAATTTTGCCAAGGCAGCCGAAGAGCCGCGCGTTGAGCCGGCGGCGATACCGGCCAAGACCATGGTCGCCGACGCCTCCGGCAAGAAACCGGCGCCGAAAAAGAAAGCTGCAGCCAGGTCGCCCTCGACCAAGCCAGAAGGGACCGCATGATGGATGCCTTGCAGAAAGCCCTCGATCAGCTCGATCAGGCGACCGCTGCCGTTCGCCTTGCCGTGCAGGATCTCGCCAACGCACCCGCCGGCGAGGCGGCCGGCAACGCGGCGCATGCGCTCTCGGGCGGCGCCATCGATCCCTTCGTCTTCCGTTTCGCCATCTTCGTGCTGGCGATCTTCGTCGGCTATTATGTCGTGTGGTCGGTGACGCCGGCGCTGCACACGCCGCTGATGGCCGTCACCAACGCAATCTCTTCCGTGATCGTCGTCGGCGCGCTGCTCGCGGTCGGCATCGCCGCTTCCGGCCTCGCTGCGGGCTTCGGCTTCGTCGCCCTGGTGCTGGTCTCGGTCAACATCTTCGGCGGCTTCCTGGTCACCCAGCGCATGCTCGCCATGTACAAGAAGAAGGAAAAGTGACGTGACCGTCAATCTCGCTTCCTTCCTCTATCTGGTCTCCGGCATCCTGTTCATCCTGGCGCTGCGCGGCCTGTCGCATCCGACCACCAGCCGCCAGGGCAATCTCTATGGCATGATCGGCATGGGCATCGCCATCGCCACCACGCTGGCGCTGGCAACCCCGTCGGCTGGCCGCTTCGGCCTGATCGTGCTCGGCCTCGCCATCGGCGGCGGTATCGGCGCGGTCACAGCGCGCCGCATCGCCATGACCTCGATGCCGCAGCTGGTCGCTGCCTTCCACTCGCTCGTCGGCTTCGCCGCCGTCATGGTCGCCGCTGCTGCCATCTACGCGCCGGAAAGCTTCGGCATCGGCACGGCGGGCGACATCCACGCCCAGGCGCTCGTCGAAATGAGCCTTGGCGTGGCCATCGGCGCCATCACCTTTACCGGCTCGGTCATCGCCTTCCTCAAGCTCGACGGCCGCATGTCCGGCAAGCCGATCATGATCGGCGGCCGTCACCTCATCAACATCGTCCTCGGCGTTGCCCTGGTGGCGCTGATCGTGCTGCTGGTGACCACCGAGTCCAAGCTCGTCTTCTGGCTGATCGTCGCCGCCTCGCTGGTGCTCGGCGTGCTCTTGATCATCCCGATCGGCGGCGCCGACATGCCGGTCGTGGTGTCGATGCTGAATTCCTATTCCGGCTGGGCGGCGGCAGCACTTGGCTTCACGCTCGGCAATCTGGCGCTGATCATCACCGGCGCGCTGGTCGGCTCGTCGGGCGCGATCCTGTCCTACATCATGTGCAAGGGCATGAACCGCTCCTTCATCTCGGTCATCCTCGGCGGCTTCGGCGGCGAGACCGCCGCGGCGGCCAGCGACGGCATCGAGCGCACCGTCAAGCAGGGCTCGGCCGACGACGCGGCCTATCTGATGATGAACGCGCAGAAGGTCATCATCGTGCCCGGCTATGGCATGGCGGTCGCCCAGGCGCAGCACGCGCTGCGCGAGATGGCCGACAAGCTTAAGGCCAACGGTGTCGAGGTGAAATACGCCATCCATCCGGTCGCCGGCCGCATGCCCGGCCACATGAACGTGCTGCTCGCCGAAGCCAACGTGCCGTACGACGAAGTGTTCGAGCTGGAGGACATCAACTCCGAATTCGCGCAGGCCGACGTCGCCTATGTCATCGGCGCCAACGACGTAACCAACCCGTCTGCGCGCGACGACAAATCCTCGCCGATCTACGGCATGCCGATCCTCGACGTCGACAAGGCCCGCACCTGCCTGTTCGTCAAGCGCTCGCTCGGCTCCGGCTATGCCGGCATCGACAACACGCTGTTCTACAAGGACGGCACCATGATGCTGCTCGGCGACGCCAAGAAGATGACCGAGGAAATCGTCAAGGCCATGGATCACTGATTGGCCGCAACTTCTGCAACAAAAAAGCCCGGCTTGCCGGGCTTTTTTGTTGCAGAAGTTGTCGGCAGGTCCTGCTCAAATATCCAGATTGGCCACCGACAGCGCATTGTCCTGGATGAACTCGCGCCGTGGTTCGACTTCGTCGCCCATCAGCCGCGAGAACAGCGAGTCCGCGTCCGTCGCGTCGTTGACCTTGACCTGCAGCAGCGAGCGCACATTCGGGTCCAGCGTGGTTTCCCAGAGCTGCTCGGCATTCATCTCGCCGAGACCCTTGTAGCGCTGCATGGTAAGGCCCTTGCGGCCGGAAGCGAACACCGCGTTGAGCAGCGCCAGCGGTCCCGAAAGCAGCTCCGAGGTCTCTTTCCGACGCAAGCTCGGCTGCTCGCCATAGACCTCCGAAAGCCGCGGCGCGTAGCGGTCGAGCTGGCGCGCATCGGCTGAATTGATCAATCCGGCATCGAGCTGCACCACATCCTTCACGCCGCGCACGGTGCGCTCGAACACATAGCCGCCCGAGCCGTCATTGGAGGTCGAAAGCCCTCCGGTCCAGCCGCGCTCGGTCTCCTCGGCGATCATGTCCAGCCGCGTGGCGACGCGCTCGGCCATGACATTGGCGCGGCCGAGATCGGCAAGCACGTCGGCGTTGAGCGCGCCGGCGATTGCCGCCTGCTCGACGACGCTGCGGTTGTAGCGCGTATGCAGCCCGTTGATCAGCTGGCGCACAGCCAGCGCGTCGTCGACGGAAGCGCGCAGGTCCTGCCCGGTGCGGACCTCGCCGGAGGGCAGCACCAGCGATGCCTCGTCCAGCCCGGACTCGATCAGATATTCCTCATAGGCGCTCTCGTCCTTGAGATACTGCGAGCTCTTGCCCCGCGTCACTTTGTAGAGCGGCGGCTGGGCGATGTAGAGATGGCCGCGTTCGATCAGCTCCGGCATTTGCCGGAAGAAGAAGGTGAGCAGCAGCGTGCGGATGTGGGCGCCGTCGACGTCGGCGTCCGTCATCAGGATGATCTTGTGATAGCGCAGCTTGTCGGCGTTGAACTCGTCCTTGCCGATCGAGGTGCCGAGCGCGGTGATCAGCGTGCCGATCATGTCGGAGGAGAGCATGCGGTCGAAGCGGGCGCGCTCGACATTGAGGATCTTGCCGCGCAGCGGCAGGATTGCCTGGTTCTGGCGCGAGCGGCCGCCCTTGGCCGAGCCGCCGGCCGAGTCACCCTCGACGATGAAGATCTCCGACTTTGCCGGATCGCGTTCCTGGCAGTCGGCGAGCTTGCCGGGCAGCGAGGTGACGCCGAGCGTGCTCTTGCGCGTGATGTCACGCGCCTTGCGCGCGGCTTCGCGGGCCGCGGCCGCCTGGATCACTTTCTCGACCACGACCCTGCCTTCGCTCGGATGCTCTTCCAGCCAGGTGCCGAGCGCCTCGTTGACCAGGCTTTCCACCACCGGGCGGACCTCGGACGAGACGAGCTTGTCCTTGGTCTGCGAGGAGAATTTCGGGTCCGGCACCTTGACCGAGAGAACCGCGGTCAGGCCTTCGCGGCAGTCGTCGCCGGTCAGCGAGACCTTCTCCTTCTTCGTCTGGCCGGAGGATTCGCCATAGCCGGTGATCTGCCTGGTCAGCGCCGCGCGGAAGCCCGCAAGATGCGTGCCGCCGTCGCGCTGCGGGATGTTGTTGGTGAAGGCCAGCACATTCTCGTGATAGCTGTCGTTCCACCACATCGCCACCTCGACGGTGATGCCGTCGCGCTCGGCGCGGATGGAAATCGGCGTCTCGATCAGCGGCTTCTTCACCCGGTCGAGATATTTGACGAACTCTTCCAGGCCGCCGTCATAATGCAGCTCATGGCGAACCAGGTCGGCATGGCGCGCATCGGTGAGCACGATGCGCACGCCGGAATTGAGAAAAGCAAGCTCGCGCAGGCGATGCTCCAGCGTGCCGAAATCGAATTCGATCATGCTGAAGGTTTCGGCCGACGGGAAGAAAGAGATTTCGCTGCCGCTGCGGCCTTCATAAGTGCCGGGCTGCTTGTCCTGCGTGTAGCTGCCGGTCACCTTCAACGGCGCGTCGGCATTGCCATGCGTGAAGCTCATCTCGAAGATTTCGCCGTTGCGGCGGATCTTGAGCTTGAGCCAGGCGGAAAGCGCGTTGACCACGGAGACGCCGACGCCGTGCAGGCCGCCGGAAACCTTGTAGGAGTTCTGGTCGAATTTGCCGCCGGCATGCAGCTGCGTCATGATGACTTCGGCCGCCGAGACGCCCTCCGAGGGGTGGATATCGGTCGGAATGCCGCGGCCATTGTCGATGACGGTCACCGAACCATCGGGGTTGAGCGTCACCGAGACGAGGTCGGCATGGCCCGCCAGCGCCTCGTCGATGGCGTTGTCCACCACCTCATAGACCATGTGATGCAGGCCTGAGCCGTCATCGGTGTCGCCGATATACATGCCCGGACGCTTGCGCACGGCATCCAACCCCTTCAAAACCTTGATGGAATCGGCGCCGTACTCGGCTTCCACGCCAATGGCGCTTTCAGTCTGGTCGCTCATGAATACCTGTCTGATTGATGTCGATGGTCCGGCGCGGAAAAATGGCCGCGAATCGCGCCGTTTTGATGTCCTAGATATAGGCGCAAATGGTTGCTTTTCCAAGGTTTGCGGCCATTTTGCCGGCTTGGCGAGCGGTCTTTCCACGCCTCGCGCGAATATGGCCGGCGGCGTTCCCGGGGCAAGGGCCTGTGGAGGCGCGAAAGCCGTGCCGAAGCGCGGCTTCATCACATTGTGGGAATGCGCCTATCCGGCGGCGCGCAGCGTCTTCAGCGCTTCGCTCCAGCGGCAGGCTCCTTGCTTGGCGGCATCCATTGGTGACTACGCAGGCAACAAACAGCGGTTGGCCGATGCCGGTCACATTCCGGCGAGGGGCGGCGTCCGCCGCACGGTCACATGGACGCCGGCCTTGCCGGGCACTACATTCGGCACCGACAGCGGAGCATGCTTCATGGACACCAAGCCCGCCCCCTTCGTGCCGCCGGCGCCGAAGCCGCGCACCCAGCCGCCTTCGACGCTGGAGATGATGCGCATCGTCTACCGCAATCCGCTCGAATTGTGGGGTGAGCATACCTACAACGAGCCCTGGATCTCGGTGACCGGCATCGGCGGGCCGCTGGTGATCGCCAACGATCCTGGCCTGATCCGCCATGTGCTGATCGACAACGCCAGGAACTACAAGATGGCCACGGTGCGCCAGTTGATCCTGCGCCCGATCCTGCGCGACGGGCTGCTGACCGCCGAGGGCGAGGTCTGGAAGCGTTCCCGCAAGGCGATGGCGCCGGTGTTCACGCCGCGCCACATCTTCGGTTTCGCCGCGCCGATGCTGAAGCGCACGCTGGACTTCGTCACCCGTTATGAGGCCGGCGGCGAGACCGATGTCGCCCACGACATGACGCTGCTCACCTATGACATCCTGGCCGAGACGCTGTTTTCCGGCGAGATCGCCGGCGAGCCGGGCAGCTTCGCCAAGGAGATCGACCGCCTGTTCGAGACCATGGGCCGCGTAGATCCGCTCGACCTGTTGCGCGCGCCGGAATGGCTGCCGCGCCTCACCCGCATCCGCGGCCGCAAGACCATGGCCTATTTCCGCAACATCGTCGCCGGCACGGTGAGGATGCGCGAGGAGCGGATGAAGCGCGATCCGGGTGGCGTGCCGCAGGATTTCCTCACGCTTCTGCTGCGCGCCGAGGGGCCGGACGGGCTGACCCGCGCCGAAGTCGAGGACAACATCATCACCTTCATCGGCGCCGGCCACGAGACGACGGCGCGGGCGCTTGGCTGGACGATCTATTGCCTGGCAGAGGCGCCCTGGGAACGCGACAAGGTCGAGCAGGAGATCGACGCCGTGCTGGCGCGCGAGCCAGATCCGACCAAGTGGCTGGACGCCATGCCGCTCACCCGCGCCGCTTTCGAGGAGGCGCTCAGGCTCTATCCGCCGGCCCCCTCGATCAACCGCGAGCCGATCGAGCCGGAGACCTGGAACGGCCTCTATATCCCGAAATATGCCGCTGTGCTGGTGATGCCCTGGGTCGTACATCGCCATAGAAAACTCTGGGACAGGCCGGACGCCTTCCTGCCCGAGCGTTTCCATCCGGAAAACCGCGACCGGATCGACCGCTTCCAATACCTGCCATTCGGCGCCGGCCCGCGCGTCTGCATCGGCGCCAGCTTCGCCATGCAGGAGATGATCATCGCGCTGGCGATCCTGTTGTCGCGCTTCCGCTTCGATGTGACGTCCGAGACCCGGCCGTGGCCGGTGCAGAAGCTCACCACGCAGCCGCAGGGCGGCCTGCCGATGCAGGTCTCCCGGCGGGTGTAATCAATGCATGTCGCCCAGAAGTGTGCAGCGGTTCTGGGATAACGACATGCATCAAAACTTAAAGCATGTCTCCCGAAAGTGGGAACCGGTTTCGGGATAAAGACATGCGTAAAATCAAAAACCTAAAGCGCATGGAGCGAATCTGAAAGATCGCGACGCGCTTTAGAGTCTTCTAACGGTCGGCGATCGGCCGGCGCTGCTGGAACTGGCCGGCGGCGCGGAAGCGCCAGAGATAGCTGGGCAGGATGGTGGCGATCGCCTGCGGCTGGATGCCGAGGCCGGCAAGCGTCCTGGCGGCCTTGACAGCTTCGTCGGAAACCACGTTGTGCTCGCGCAGCTGCAGCACCTGGTCCTTGGTCAGGAGCGGATTGGGCAGCAGCTGGAGGATCGACGCCTGGATGTTCGCTACCCACCACGGCACCGGCACCAGCATCCGCCGGCGGTCGATGACCGCGAGCAGCTCTTCCATGCATTCCTTGAAGGTCAGCACCTGCGGGCCGCCGAGCTCGTAGATCTGGCCGCCCTTGACCTTGCCGTCGACCGAGCGCGCGATCGCTTCGGCGACGTCGCCGACATAGACCGGCTGCAGCTTGTTCTGGCCGCCGCCGATGAGCGGCAGCACGGGCGACAGGCGCGCCATGCCGGCGAAGCGGTTGAAGAAGCTGTCCTCCGGTCCGAAATTGATCGACGGCCGGAAGATGACGGCATCCTGAATCGTCTCTAGCACCGCCTTTTCGCCCAGCGCCTTGGTGCGGGCGTAGTTGGACGGCGAATTGAGGTCGGCGCCAAGCGCCGAGATCTGGGTGAGGCCGGCGCCGACGGAGCGTGCGGCCTCGGCGACGGCGCGCGAGCCGAAATCGTGCACGGCGCCGAATTTCTGACGGCCGGTCTCATGCAGGATGGCGACCAGGTTGACGACATGGTCGGCGCCCTGCACGGCGCGGTCCACCGACCAGCGCACGCGCACATTGGCCTGCACCGGCTGGATCTGGCCGACATTGCCGAGCGGCTGCACATGGCCGGCAAGGTCGGGCCGCCGGCAGGCAACCCGGATGCGATAGCCGCGCTTGGCCAGCGCCCGCACGACATGGCGACCGACGAAGCCCGAGCCGCCGAAGACGACGACGAGCTTGGGGGTCTGCAGGATTTCGGTCATGATTGGCTCCGCGCGAGTGCTTGGCTGAAGCCGTTTCTTAATCCGTTTCTCGCCAAAGGCAAAGAGCGACCGGAGGTCGCCGCCGCCTTGTTTTTTGACTTGCCCGGAATGCCGCTCCCCCGCGTTTGGAGAAAACAGAAAACCCCGCCGAAGCGGGGTTTTCCGGGCGGTATCCACGCCGAAGCAGGGTCCGACGAGGCGGCCTGACCTGAGACGGTATCAAGGTGGCGTGAAGTAAGCACGCCCGCCCCCGCCCTGAACGCCCGGCGCGGCGCCGCCAACCGCGAGCCGGACGAAGCCAACCAAGGCGGCTCGCGGCGTGGGGTGCCGCGGATGTGTCGCGTCAGGTCGGGGGAAGGTTCAAGCAGCGTGGGAAAAATCAGGCCGAATAACGCTCGGCGAATTCCGAGATGCGCTGCACGACCGCCCTGGACGTGGTGATGCCGCGCGCCTTTGCCTTCTCCGCGGCCTCGGCGCGGGAGCGTCCAGGAATATGCACGCCGTAGCGTCGCCGCAGCCGGTCCAGCTGGTCCTTCATGCGCTGCTCGAAATCCGGGTCGAGCAGTTTTGGCTCGATGGCGAGAACGAAAAGGCCCGTACCGGGGCTGTCCGGCCCGCCGGTGAACCAAGGCGCGTCGAGCGACCAGTTGGCGCCGGAAATGCCTGCGGCCAGCACCTCGACCATAAGTGCGATGTTGGCGCCGCGCTGGCCGCCAAAGGCAAGCATCGCCCCCTTCATCGCCGCCGCCGGGTCGGTGGTGGGATTGCCGCTGGCATCCAGCGCCCAGCCCTCGGGGATCTTCTTGCCGTCCTCGGCCGCCTTGCGGATGTTGACGAAGGCGGTAGCGCTCGACGATTGGTCGATGACCAGCGGCGGTCCGTCGGCGGCGGGCGAGGCAAAGGACATCGGATTGGTGCAATAGACCGGCTTGACCGAGCCTGACCCAGCCAGCACCGCCGGCCCGTTGGTGGCCGCGAAGGAAACCAGGCCCTGTTCGGCCAGCCGGCCAGTGAAATAACCGAGCGCGCCGCATGTATAGGCGTTCTTCTGCGAGAAGATCGAGACGCCGAACAGTTTTGCCGCCTTGACCAGATCATCGATCGTACGATCGAAGCCGGTATGAGCAAGCCCGCCGCGTGCATCCGAAAGATAGACGGCGAGCGCCGGCCGGGTGATCGCCGGATCGGCATTGCCGTCGATGCGGCCGGCTTCGAACGCCTCCAGATAGTCGATGAAATGCGACAGCCCGACCGTTGCGAGGCCCTCGGCTTCCGCGGCGATGATCGAGGCGGTCAGCGACTGCGCCGCCTCCTCATTGGCGCCGGCGCCGAGCGCCGCCATCCGGCATAGGCCTGTTGCCTGGTCGAGAGTGAGTTGCATCGTGGTCGTCCTGGGAATGTGGCGGTTGATTGCTCTTCGAGTACCAGCAATTGAAGCGGCGTTTGTGTTGAAAATCGTCCGCCGTTGCAACAAAAGCGGCTGCGTGCTGGCCGCTGTTGCCTACCGCAAGCCTGTGTGCTTTTAGCCGATCTTGACTGGAATGCGAGCCTCGATCCGGCTGAAGACGAAGACCAGGATGCCGGTGATCGTCATATAGATCAGGGCCAGAAGCAGCAAAGGCTCGTAGGTCAGGTAGGTGTCCTGGCGCACCTTGGAGGAGACGGCGAAGATGTCGATGACGCTGATCGTCGCCACCAGCGGTGTCGATTTGAGCTGCAGCACCGTCTCGCCGGTCAGCGTCGGCAGCGCCCGGTAGAAGGCTTGCGGCAGCCAGATGCGGCGGAAGATTTTCCAGCGGCTCATGCCGAAGGCGCGAGCGGCCTCGAGCTGGCCTCTCGGCACGCCGGCAAAGGCGCCGCGCATCACCTCGCCCTCATAGCCGGCGAAGGAGAAGGTCAGCGCCACCACGGCATAGGGCCAGGCCTGCCTGAGATACGGCCACAGCCAGGATTCACGGATCCACGGATATTGCGGGAAGATCGAGCCGAGGCCGTAATAGAGCAGCCAGAGTTGCAGGAGCAGCGGCGTTCCCCGGATGATGGTGCAGAAGGCCTTTGCCGGCGCCGAGAACCAGATCGGTCCGCCCGCCTGGGCGAGCCCGAGCGGCACGGCGAGCGCAAAGCCCAGCGCGCAGGTGACGGCGAGGATCCAGAGCGCCCGCCATATGCCCATCAGGCCCATTTCCCAATATTGCGGCAGCCAGTCCCAGCGCATGAAGAAAGCCGCGCAGAGCACCAGCGCCAAGGCGATCAGGATGAGCACGATGCGGTGCGGCTTCAGCCAGATCGAGGCGCGCGCCGCCATGTCGATCGCGGTGGCTTCGGCCGACATCAGCGCGCCTCCTTGACGGAGGGCATGCCGCGCCGCGACCAGGTTTCGACGCGGCCGATGATCAGGTTGGAGAACAGCGTGAGCGCGAGATAAAGCGCGCCGGCCGCGAGATAGAAGAGCAGATAAGCCTTGGTGACGCCGGCCGCCTGGCGCGTCGCCAGGGTCAGTTCGAAGAAGCCGACGACGGCAAGCAGCGCGGTGTCCTTGGTGGCGATCAGCCAAAGATTGGCGAGGCCCGGGATGGCAAAGGGCAGCATCGCCGGCAGCGTGATGCGTCGCAGCATCAGGCCGGGCGGCATGCCGTAGGCGCGGGCGGCCTCGATCTGGCCTTGCGGGATGGCGAGAATGGCGCCGCGGATGACTTCGGTCGAATAGGCGCCCTGGACGAAACCCAGCACGAAGATGCCGGCCGCGAGCCCGCTGATGTCGACACGGCTGTAGCCCATCCCCGTCAGCACCTGGTTGATGAGATCGGTGCCGGCATAATAGAGCAGCAGGATCAGCACCAGTTCCGGCACCGCGCGGACCACCGTGGTGTAGACGGCCAGAAGGTCGCGCGTCACCGGGCCGCCATAGAGCTTGCCGAAGGCGCCGGCGGTGCCGATCATGAGGCCGAGGCAGGTGGCGCCCACGGCGATCTCGATCGAATGCAGCAGCCCGACCAAGAGCGTGCCGCCCCAGCCGGGTGCCACCGGTGACAGGAGTTCCATGATGCCGGCCGCGGAGGCCGGAAGAAAGGCGTCGATCAGCTTCGCCCCCAGGTTGCTGGCAAGCCGCTGACGGCGAGGTCGGCGGCAGGCATGAGTGGCAAGGTCGGGCATGGCGCTGGCGCCATGCCCTCACTCATTCGCGAGAGGCTCAGTTCGACTGCGTGGCGCCGCCATAGATGTCGAAGTCGAAATACTTCTTCGAGATCTCGTCATATTTGCCGCTGGCGCGGATCGCCTTGATGCCGGCGTTGAACTTTTCCTTGAGCGCGGTGTCTTCCTTGCGGATGCCGGCGCCGACGCCCGGTCCAAGCACTTCGTCGTCGGGGGCCACCATGCCCTTCAGGTCGCAGCACGCCTTGCCCTGGTCGGTTTTCAGGAATTCGCCGAGCGCGATCGAGTCGGCCTGCACCGCGTCGATACGGCCGGCGGCCAGATCATTGTTGGCTTCGTCCTGCGTCTGGTATTCCTTGATTTCCTGCGCGCCGGTGAAGTGCTTCTTGGCGTAGACGGCATGGACGGTCGACACCTGGACGCCGATCACCTTGCCCTTGAGGTCGTCCGGCGTGGCGCCGAATTTCTGGTCCTTCGGCCCGATGATCGCGGTCGGGGTGTTGTAGTACTTATCCGAGAAGTCGATCGTCTTCTTGCGCTCGTCGGTGATCGACATCGAAGAGACGATGGCGTCGATCTTCTTGGTGGTCAGCGCCGGAATGATGCCGTCCCAGGCAACCGGCGTGATGACGCAGTCGAGCTTCTCTTCGGCGCAGACGGCGTCGACGAAGTCGATCTCCCAGCCCACCCATTTGCCGCTGGCGTCGGGCGAGGTGAAGGGCGGATAAGGCTCGGCGGCGACGCCGATCTTGACCTGCTCGGCCTTTGCCACGCCACCCATCGCCGCGACGCCGAGAAGCAGCGCTGCCGCGAATGTCTTGAGAACAGTCTTCATTTCAGGACTCCCACTTTGTTGTTGTTCCCGGTTTTTCGCTCCGCTTGATGCCGGCTCCTAACCGACATTGCGGAGGAATTGCTTGAGCCTTTCGGATTTGGGCGCGCCGAACAGCTGTTCCGGCGGACCTTCCTCCTCGACCAGCCCGTTGTAGAGATAGACGACATGCGTCGCGACCTCGCGGGCGAACTTCATTTCATGCGTCACCAGCACCATGGTGCGCCCCTCGCGCGCCAGGTCGCCGATCACCTTCAGCACCTCGCCGACCAGCTCGGGATCGAGCGCGGAGGTCGGTTCGTCGAACAGCATGACGCGCGGATTGATCGCCAGCGCCCGGGCGATCGCGGCGCGCTGCTGCTGCCCGCCGGACAGGAAGGCCGGATAGACGTCGCGTTTCTCGGCCAGCCCGACGCGGGCAAGCAGCTTCTCGGCCTGGGCGATCGCCTCGTCGCGCTTGACGCCCAGCACATGCACCGGAACCTCGATGACGTTCTCGATCAGCGTCATGTGGCTCCACAGGTTGAAATTCTGGAACACCATGCCGAGCCGCGAGCGGATACGCTCGATCTGCCTGCGGTCGGCGGGAACGGTGTGGCCGTGGCTGTCGGCCTTGAGCTTGATCTCCTCGCCATTGACCCGGATGATCCCGCTGGTCGGGTTCTCCAGGCAGTTGATGCAGCGCAGCAGCGTCGACTTGCCGGAACCGGAGCCGCCGATGATGGCGACCACTTCGCCGTCGCGCGCCGACAGCGAAACGCCCTTCAGCACGTGCAGCTGGCCGAATTTCTTATGCAGGTTCTCGACATGGATGGCTTCGGCGGCGCTGCTTTGCGCCTTGCCGGATTGGACTGCGGCAGCGTCCGCCACGCTCACCGGGCGACCTCTATATGGTCGAAGGGAGGTCGTCGAACGTCCATCCGGCTAATCAACATACGCTGTACTGCCCGTTCCAGACTTCAGCATGGACCCGACAGCGCGAGCCCGTCAATCCCGCTCATTACGGCACTTGCGGCGTTGTTGTGCAAGTGTATAAATAGCCCTTCATGAAATTTTTTCGCTTTTTTTCATCTTAGAAGGGCATCGATGAGCGCTTTCGGATCACAGTCCATGGCGGCGCCGCTGCGGCGTGTGCTGATGCGTTCGGCGGCCAATGCCATGCGCGACGCCGACAGGACTGCCTGGCACTATGGGCCTGGGTTCAACCCTGCCAAAGCAGCCGCGCAGCACTCGGCCCTTGCCGAACTGGTGACGGCTTCCGGTGCCGAGATCGAGTGGATCGAGGACAAGGCCGACGGCCTTTCGGATTCGGTGTTCACGCATGACCCGTCGCTGATGACCGACCGCGGCGCGCTGATCCTGTCGATGGGCAAGCCGTTGCGCGCCAAAGAGCCTTCGCTGCATGAGGAAACCTATAAAAGGCTGGGCATTCCGATCCTCGGCCGTGTCGAGGCGCCCGGCCAGGTCGAGGGCGGCGACTGTGTATGGCTGGATGCCCGCACGCTGGCGATCGGGCGCGGTGTGCGCACCAATCAGGAAGGCATCCAGCAGGTTGCCAACCTGCTGACGCCGCTGGGCATCTCGGTCTACGGCTTCGATCTGCCGCTGTGGCAGGGCGAAGAGGCGTGCCTGCATCTGATGTCGGTGATCAGCCCGCTGGCCGACGACCTCGCGCTGGTCTATTCGCCGCTTTTGCCGGCCCCCTTCTATCAGATGCTGAAGGCGCGCGGCATCCGTCTGGTCGAAGGCGATCCGCAAGAATTCGCCGCTTCCAACGGCCTCAGCCTGAACGTGCTGCCCACCAGTCCGGGCAAGGTCATTGCCGTGGCCGGTTTTCCCAGGACCAAAGCCGCGATGGAGGCCGCCGGCTGCACGGTCGAGATCTTCGAGGCGGACGCGCTCTGCATCGCCTGCGAAGGCGGGCCGACATGCCTGACGCGGCCGATCCTGCGCCAATGAATGCGCCGTCCCGTCGCAAGTTCCGCCGCGAGGGCGAGGAGCGGCGGCGGCAGGACCTGATCGATGCCACCTTGGACAGCGTGGCGGAACATGGCTTGCAGGGCGCCACCGTGCGCACCATCGCCTTGCGCGCCGGCGTCACCGCCGGGCTGATCCGCCACTATTTCCCCGGCAAGGAAGATTTGCTGCAGGAGGCTTATGCGGCGCTGATGGGTCGTATGACGGAGCAGGCGAAAGCGGCATTGGCCTTGGAAGATGCCTCGCCGCGCCAGCGTCTCGCGGCCTTCGTCACCGCCAACCTCAACGCGCCGATCATCGACCAGCGGGTGTTTTCGCTCTGGGCAACCTTCATCGGCCGCGCCGGCGCGGATCCGTCGCTCGCTCGCGCCCACCGCGAAGGCTATCTCGGCTTCCGCAACGAGGTGGAAGCGGTCGTGGCCGAAGTGCTCGCCGCCGAACGGCGCAAGCCGGACGCGGCTGAGCTGCGCCACCATGCCATTGCCATCAACGCGATCATCGACGGGCTCTGGATCGAAGGCTGCCTGGCCGGCGAGATGTTCTCGCCCGGCGAATTGGCGGCGATCGGCATCAAGGCTGTCGAGGCCGAGCTCGGCCTCGGGCCGCTAGTTCAGGAAAAGTGAGAAGCGGTTAGGTTCGGCCACTTCGCCGTAACGTTCCGTCCGGAATTGCGTAAGAAACAAAGAGACAGAGCGGATCACTGTTTCGCAGAAGAGTGATCCGCTGCAACGGGAGGAAATCAATGACCACCATCGGCGAAGCGCTGATCACCCTGCTCGAAGCGCATGGCGTCGACACCGTCTTCGGCATTCCGGGCGTGCATACGGTCGAGCTCTATCGCGGCCTGGCGCGCTCGAAGATCCGCCATGTCACGCCGCGTCATGAGCAGGGCGCCGGCTTCATGGCCGACGGCTATGCGCGCGCCGGCGGCCGGCCGGGCGTCGCTTTCGTCATCACCGGGCCGGGGCTGACCAACACCATCACCGCCATGGGCCAGGCGCGCGCCGATTCGGTGCCGATGCTGGTCATCTCCGGTGTCAACGCCACCGATACACTGGGCAAGGGGCTGGGCTTCCTGCACGAACTGCCCGACCAGCGCGGCATGATGGAAAAGGTCGCGCTGTCTTCCGAGCGCATCACCGAGGCCGGGCAACTGCCGGGCGCGCTCGCCCGCGCCTTCGCGCTTTTCTCGTCGGCGCGGCCAGGCCCGGTCCACATCGAGATTCCCACCGACGTCATGGTCAAGCCCGCCGACGGCATAGCGGCGGCGCTGAGCAACGCCGCGCCGCCGGTCCCGGACGCGGCGGCGGTCGCCGAAGCGGCAAAGCTGATCAAGGCCGCCAGCCGCCCGCTGATCCTTTCGGGCGGCGGCGCCAGGAAGGCCGACGCGGCGTTGCGGCGCCTGGCCGAGACGCTCGGCGCTCCTGTCGTCGAGACGGCCAATGCGCGTGGCCTTCTGCATGGCCATGCGCTGTGCGTCCCGGCGAGCCCCAGCCTCAAGGCGGTGCGCACGCTGATGGCGGACGCCGATCTGGTGATCGCCGCCGGCACCGAATTCGGACCGACCGATTATGACGGCTATGGCGATGGCGGCTTCGTGCTGCCCAGGAACCTGATCCGCATCGATATCGGCGCCGACCAGATCGCGCGCCGGCCGGTGACGGTCGGCATCCAGGCGGATTGTGCGGAAGGGATCGAGGCTCTGCTTGTCGCCATCGGGCCTGGCCATCCTGCCGCGGAAGACGGCGAGGCTCGCGCGGCCGCCGCGCGGAAGGCAGCGCGAGCCGAGCTGAAGCCCGAGTACCTGGCGCAGGTTCATGCGGTGGAGACGATCCGCGACGCGCTGCCGGGCGCCATCATCGTCGGCGACTCGACCCAGCCGATCTACGCCGCCAACCTCTATTACGACCACGACCGTCCCGGCGGCTGGTTCAACGCCGCGACCGGTTTCGGCGCGCTGGGCTACGGTCCGCCGGCGGCGATCGGCGCGGCACTTGCCGTACCCGGGGCGCCGGTGGTGTGCCTCACCGGCGACGGCGGCTTCCAGTTCACCCTGCCGGAGATCGGCGCCGCGCTCGATGCCGAGACGCCGGTGATCTTCGTCGTCTGGAACAATCGCGGCTATCGCGAGATCGAGACCTCGATGCTCGATGTCGGCGTCGAGCCGGTCGGCGTCTCGCCGGCGCCGCCGGATTTCTGCAAGCTCGCCGAGGCCTATGGCATCGAAGCCGAGCGCTTGACCGGGGTTGGCGGTCTTGCCGAGGCGCTGAAGCGCGCGCGCGCGGCCGCCAAGCCGCGCGTCATCGAAATCACCGTCGACTGAAAGCTTGTGCGACCGTTTGCCGGCGCACCGGCAATCGGCGCCGCCCGCCACGGGTCCGACGCATGCAAAGACGCTGCGCCAGCTATGTCGATATTTCAATTGAGTGACAGCGCGAAAGGCGCGACGTTCGAGGCTGGGGCGGCATAACCCAAGATATAATCATAAAAAAATGACAGGAGCGGTCTAAGTATGACGGAAACGCTGAATGGCAGGCATGTCGTGGTGACGGGCGGCACTGGGGCGCTCGGCGGCGCGGTTGTCGGCAGGTTGCTGGAGCAAGGCGCGATCTGCCATGTGCCCAATGCCCACGCGGCTGCCCCGCCGCATTTTCCTTATGCGGCTCATGCCAGCGTGCATCTGGCGCACAATGTCGACCTGTCGGATTCGGCCAAGGTCGAGGCCTTCTACCATCAGGTGCCCGCGCTCTGGGCCTCCATCCATCTCGCCGGCGGCTTCACCATGGCGCCGGTCGAAAAGATCGAGTCGGCTTCCTTCGCCGAGATGATGGACACCAACGCCCGCACAGCCTTCCTGTGCAGCCGCGCCGCGGTACGCTCGATGCTGGCGTCCAATACCGCCGGCCGCGTTGTCAACGTCACCGCGCGGGCGGCGTTGGAACCGCGCAAAGGTTCGGGCATGGTCGCCTATACGGCGAGCAAGGCGGCGGTCGCGGCTATGACCGTGGCGATGGCCGAGGAGTTGAAGCACAAGGGCATCCTGGTCAATGCGGTGGCCCCCTCGACGCTCGACACGCAGGCCAATCGCGACAGCATGCCGGACGCCGATTTCAGCAAATGGGTCAGCCTGGAGGCCGCGGCAGAGGCGATCGCATACCTCGCCTCGCCCGCCAACCAGGCCATGAGCGGCACGCTGGTTCCGCTCTACGGCCGCGCCTGACGGCACAGATATCCCGTCAAGGAAAAACCCGCCGGATCGCTCCGGCGGGTTTTTTGTTGGTTAGGCGAAGGGGCTTACGCAATTCCGGACGGAACCGCTGCGCGGTTCCTGGAATGCTTTAGTTGCCCTGCTTCTTCAGCGCCGCGCCCAGGATGTCGCCCAGCGAGGCGCCGGAGTCGGTCGAGCCGTACTGGGCGACCGCTTCCTTCTCCTCGGCGATTTCCAGCGCCTTGATCGAGACCTGCAGCTTGCGGGTCTTCTTGTCGAAGGCGATGACGCGGGCGTCGACCTTCTGGCCGACGGTGAAGCGCTCGGGGCGCTGTTCGTCGCGGTCGCGCGAAAGGTCCGAACGCTTGATGAAGGTCTCGATGCCGCTGTCGACCAGCCGCACGTCCAGACCGCCATCCTTCACACCGATGACCTCGCAGGTGACGACGGCGTTCTTGCGCAGCTCGCCGCTGTTGGCCGCTTCGCCGACCGTGTCACGGGCCAGCTGCTTGATGCCGAGCGAGATGCGCTCCTTCTCGATGTCGACGTCGAGCACCTGCGCCTTGACCATGTCGCCGCGATTGTACTCTTCAATGACCTGCTCGCCCGGACGGGTCCAGTCGAGGTCCGAGAGGTGCACCATGCCGTCCACGTCGCCTTCCAGGCCGATGAACAGACCGAACTCGGTCTTGTTCTTGACCTCGCCCTCGACCTGGCTGCCGACTGGATGGTTGCGCGCGAAGGCTTCCCACGGGTTCTCCAGCGTCTGCTTGAGACCGAGCGAGATGCGGCGCTTGGCCGGATCGACCTCGAGCACGACCACGTCGACTTCCTGGGTCGTCGACAGGATCTTGCCGGGGTGCACGTTCTTCTTCGTCCACGACATTTCCGAAACGTGGATGAGGCCCTCGATGCCCGGCTCCAGCTCGACGAACGCGCCGTAGTCGGTGATGTTGGTGACGGTGCCCTTGATCTTCTTGCCGATCGGGAACTTGGTGCCGATATCCGACCACGGATCCGACTCGAGCTGCTTCATGCCGAGCGAGATGCGGTGGGTTTCCTGGTTGATGCGGATGATCTGCACCTTGACCGTCTGGCCGATGTTGAGGATTTCGGTCGGATGGTTGACGCGGCGCCATGCCATGTCGGTGACATGCAGCAGGCCGTCGATGCCGCCGAGGTCGACGAACGCACCGTAGTCGGTGATGTTCTTGACCACGCCTTCGACCACCTGGCCTTCCTCGAGGTTCTGCACGATCTCCGAACGCTGTTCGGCGCGGCTCTCCTCGAGCACGGTGCGGCGCGACACCACGATGTTGCCGCGGCGGCGATCCATCTTGAGGATCTCGAAGGGCTGCGGGTTGTGCATCAGCGGGGTGACGTCGCGGATCGGGCGGATATCGACCTGGCTGCGCGGCAGGAACGCCACGGCGCCGTCGAGGTCGACGGTGAAGCCGCCTTTGACCTGGTTGAAGATGACGCCTTCGACGCGCTCACCCTTGGTGAACTTCTCTTCGAGGCGCACCCAGCTCTCCTCGCGGCGAGCCTTCTCGCGCGACAGCATGGCTTCGCCAAGCGCGTTCTCGATGCGCTCGACATAGACTTCGACGGTGTCGCCGACCTTGAGGGAGGAGTCCTTGCCCTTGGCGCCGAATTCCTTCAGCGGCACGCGGCCTTCGACCTTGAGGCCGACATCGATGATGGCCATGTCCTTTTCGATCGCGGTGATCGTGCCCCGGACAACCTGGCCCTCGCCGGAATGGCCGGCGGTGAATGATTCTTCGAGCATGCTCGCGAAATCGTCGCGAGACGGATTAGCAGCTGACATTGTTTCTCCTGGAATGCTCCGCTTCAGTCGCGGAGCGGGCGCCGTGGGTTAGCGTTGCGTGAGCCTGCCGGCGTTCCGGGCTGAAGAGCCCTTGGCCGCTATCGGAGCGGCAAGTCCGGCGCATGAAGAATGCTGGCAGGCTGGTTCGTGCCCGATATGGGTATTTTAGCCGCCGACGGCAACCGAAAAACCCTTGATCAGGCCTTGTTTCTCTTGGCAAGGACCTCGTCAACGATCGTCATCGCCGCTAGAAACGCGGCCTCTATAGCCATTTCGCTGGTATCAAGCAAGTGCGCGTCCGCCGCCGGCTTGAGCGGCGAGTCGGCGCGGCCCATGTCGCGCTCGTCGCGACGCTCGATGTCGGCGAGGATGATGGCGAGGTCGGCGCTGCCGCCCATGCTCTCGATCTCGGCCAGCCGGCGCTTCGCCCGCACCTCGGCGCTCGCTGTCACATAGAGCTTGATGTCGGCATCCGGACACACGACCGTGCCGATGTCGCGGCCATCGAGCACAGCACCCGGTGGCGCCTTGGCGAAGGCCCGCTGCTTTTCAACCAGGATGCGCCGCACCGTGGGAATGACCGCGACCTTGGAGGCCGCTTCGCCCACCGCATGCGCCGACAGCACCGTGCGATCGAGGTTTGACAGATCGACCTGCCGTGCCGCGGTCTCCGCCGCCGAGACATTGTCGAGCGGCAGGCCGAGCTCGAGCAGCTTGTGCGCCACCGCGCGATAGGTGAGGCCGGTGTCGAGCAGGTTCAGCCGGTAGTGGTCGGAAAGCCGCCGGGCGAGCGTGCCCTTGCCCGCGCCCGCGGGGCCGTCGATGGCGATGGTGAAGGGGATGCTCATGGGCAGATCGCCAAGATTGAAGAAGATGGACGCCGCGATCCTTCGCGCCCCCCTCTGTCCTGCCGGACATCTCCCCCACAAAGGGGAAGATTGGCAGTTTTGGCGCCTCGCTCAATTCTGCAACGTGGGCGATTGGCGAAAGCCGCGATGAGGGCTGATCTCCCCCCTTGTGGGGGAGATGTCCGGCAGGACAGAGGGGGGCGCTGTCCCGCCAGCATTTCAGTTTGGCCCCAATAACCCATCGGTCCTTACTCGATCTCCGCGCCCAGTCCCTTCATCAGCCCCATGAACTCCGGGAAGCTCGTCGCGATCATGTTGGCGTCGTCGATCGTCACCGGCTTTTCCGTTGCCAGCCCCATCACCAGGAAGCTCATGGCGATGCGGTGGTCGAGATGCGTCTTCACCACCGTATCCTGGCCATTCGGATGGGCGCCCAGCCCCTTGCCGCCCGGCCTGCCGCGCACCGCGAGCGAAGCCTCGCCCTCGGTGCAGTCTACGCCATTGAGCTTGAGCCCATTGGCGACCGCCGACAGCCGGTCGGATTCCTTGACGCGCAATTCCTCCAGGCCCTGCATCAGCGTCTCGCCCTCGGCGAAGCTGGCTGCGACCGCCAGCACCGGATATTCGTCGATCATCGACGGCGCGCGCTCCGGTGGCACCACGACGCCCTTCAATTCAGAATACCGCACGCGCAGGTCCGCCACATCCTCGCCGCCGGCATTGCGCGGGTTAAGGATGTCGATCCGGCCGCCCATCTCCTGCAGCGTCAGCAAAAGACCGGTGCGGGTCGGGTTCATCAGCACGTTCTCGATCACGATGTCCGAGCCCGGCACGATCAGCGCCGCCACCAGCGGGAAGCCGGCGGAGGAGGGGTCGCCCGGCACGGCGATGGTCTGCCCGATGAGCTTGCCCTGGCCCTCGATGAAGATATGGCGCACGCCGCGCTCGTCGGTCTCGACGGTCAGGTTGGCGCCAAAACCTTTCAGCATCTTTTCGGTGTGGTCGCGTGTCATCACCGGTTCGATCACCGTGGTGATCCCCGGCGTGTTCAAGCCGGCAAGCAGCACCGCCGATTTCACTTGGGCCGAGGCCATCGGCACGCGATAGGTGATCGGCGCGGCGTGCTTCGGGCCGCGCAGCGTGATCGGCATGCGGTCGCCGGGTGCTGCCTTCAGCACCTGCACGCCCATCTGGCGCAGCGGGTCGAGCACGCGGCCCATCGGCCGGCCGGAAAGCGAGGCGTCGCCGATGAAGGTCGTCTCCATGTCATAGGTGCCGACGAGGCCCATGGTCAGCCGCGAGCCGGTGCCGGCATTGCCGAAATCGAGCGGGCCTTCCGGCTCAAGCAGCGCGCCGTTGCCGGTGCCGCGGATCACCCATTCGGCGCCGTTCTTTTCGATATGCGCGCCCATCGCCTTCATGGCGGCCCCGGTGCGCATCACGTCCTCGCCTTCGAGCAGGCCGGTGATGCGCGTCTCGCCGGAGGCAAGGCCGCCGAACATGAAGGAGCGATGCGAGATCGACTTATCGCCCGGCACGCGGGCTGTGCCGGCAAGGGCAGGAGATTTGCGGGCCGTGGCCGGCTTAGCGGCGGCGGAATGAGACATTTTGTCTTCCAAATGAAATGCCGGCTGGCCGGCTCTATTCTTGATGTTGCGGCGGTCTCGTATCACGGCGCGCCGCAATGGTCATCCCCTAGGCGCGGCCCTTCGAATGCAAGCTTTTACAATGCCGGCTTTTGGCTTTGACAGCGCTTAAAACTGCGGTTAAGGGGACCACTCTTTTATCGACGAGGCCTGCTGTGGCAAAAGCTGAACTTGGCACCAAGCGTGTCGACCCCGAAACGGGGCGGAAATTCTACGACCTGAACAAAGATCCGATCGTCTCGCCCTATACCGGCAAGAGCTATCCGCGTTCCTATTTCGACGAAGGCAAGATTTCCGCCCTCGAGGAAGACGAGGAAGTTGCGGAGAAGGAAGTGGACGGCGACGAGGAAGAGGGCGCCGAAGTCGTCTCGCTCGAGGAAGCCGATGACGAGGCCAAGGGCGGCAGCGACGATCTTCCCGATCTCGGCGACGACGAGGATGACGACGTCGATCTCGGCGACGATGACGACGACACCTTCCTTGCCGACGAAGAGGAAGAGGACGACGACGTCTCCGATATGATCGGCGTCGGCGACGACGAGGACGAGGTCTGATTCTGATTGTTTGCCGGCCATTTTGGCCTGTGACGAAAAAGCGGTCTTTGAAGGCTTGATCTTGACCGAAGGCGGCGCTAGAAGCCGCCAGCACTAAACGACGGCGCGGTCCCAACCGCGCCGGATCTCTTCGCCGGAAACGGCGCCGGCTGACTGCCGGGAGTGGGGCCATAGCTCAGTTGGGAGAGCGCTTGAATGGCATTCAAGAGGTCGTCGGTTCGATTCCGATTGGCTCCACCAAACAGTCCTTCCTGGCAAAGTTTTTCAGATAGCCGAAGTCGTCACGGCTTTCGCGCTTAACTGCGCGATGCCCGCATGGGAGGCTTGATGCGAAGGTATTGCGTGGCCGGCATGAGGCCTGACGCAGGAACCTGCTCAACGGCTCGCTCCTCGTCTTGCAACTGCCGCTAGTCTAACCGCGCTGGGCGCGGGTTCTGGCTGCCTTGCGCGCTGCCGCCGATCGTCCGGCGGCGCCTTTGGTCTGCGCGGCTTTCCGGGCCGCCGCCGACCGCTCTGCGGCCGTGCGGCCGGATGCGGCGCTCTTGGCCTGCCGCGACAGGGCCTTGCGGGAGGCGGTGCTCTTCGGCTCGTCCTCAAGCACCTTCGACACCGCCTTCGAGACCTTCGGTCGACGCTTGGGTTTCCGTTCATCCTGGCCTGTCTCGAAAGCGTATTTGGCGCTCTTGCGCGTGCTCTCCTTTACGTCGCCTTTCTTGGGAGGCGGCAGGTCGACGCCCGCCCGGCGCGCCTCAGAAAGACCGATGGCGATCGCCTGCTTGGCAGAGCGGGCGCCGTGTTTGCCTTGGCGGACCTTGTCGATTTCCGCGTGAACGAATTCACCGGCCTGTGTGCTTGCCGACTTGCCTTCGCGCTTGTCTTCGCGGGCCTTTTTGATGGTTCTCTTGTCCGGCATTGTTTTGCTCCTTGTTCGAACGAGCGCATAAACGAACGCCGACAGACAGCCTGCTTCGCCTTGCGCATCAGCGGCTTTCATATGTGCCGACCAGGTCGGCGGTGGCGATCATGTGCGGCTCCGCATGGGCCAGAAGATCTGCGATGCCCGTTTCCCCGCCGGATTCCAGCGTCTCGACGTCGAGGGCTGAGAGGCGAAAGTGATAGTGGTGAACGCCGTGCCCTTTTGGCGGCTGGGGACCGTCGTAATGGGCATTGCCGAAGTCGTTCACGCCTTGGCGGAAATTTTCCGGCCCGGCGGTGCCTTCCGGCAGGCGGTCCCGCCCGACGGCAATGTCATAGACCGCCCAATGGCGAAACATGCCGCGCGGCGCGTCGGGGTCCTCGACGACCAGCAGGAAGCTTCTGGCGCCGGCCGGCGCGTTCTTCCACTGCAGGGGAGGAGACAAATTGCCTCCGCTGCGGACATAGGGCTCGGGAATGACCTGCCCGTTTCCAAAGGCTGGACTCTCAAGCGTGAAAGCCATGGCTGGAACTCCGTGCTCTTGTCGCGTTCTTCCCGAAGGAAATTGACGAACGATCTTCCTCGGATCGGTGAAGCGCAATCGCTGCTGTCTCTTGGGAACGCGGGGCATCGGCGGGAGTTCCAGCATCATGCCCCAACGGAGTCTCGATGGATGCCGCAAGTGGAGCGATCGTCCCTGGAAAGCTGTCGGACCGAAGTGACGCAGGTCGGATCCGGCGAAAGATATCGGCAAGCCGGCATGAGAGCCGTCGATGCTGAGCCGGAGGTATCGAACAGGGCTTTCTGCTGATCCCAGGCGGCACGCAGGCTCAATAGTCGGAGTGTCCGTCTCGCGGGCACGTTCGCTTGAACCGGTTCTGACATCCCTGTGGCGGATTCCCCGTTGATCGCTTCGATCCACGGCGTCGCGGCGACGATTTGCTCGCCCCGGATGCAAAGGAAAGCGCCCGAGGAAATCCCTATGATGGTGGCGGCAACTAGGCTAAGGCTTCCTGCCAGAGGGATGGGATGCTTATGAATATTCCGGTTCTGGATGGGAATCAGCTGCGGGTTCGACCCAGACTGCTTGCGCGGCCAAACAGTCCCTTGCCGATGTTTTGCATCGCGGTCGCGCTTGCTGCTTGTCAATCGACTCCGGAAACGCAGCCTGTTGCCGACCCGCAACCCGCTCCGGCCGCCGCTCCCGCTCCGGCCTTGCCGAATTCGGCGGTGCTGGATCAGACGGTCGCGGTCGTCCCGCCCGGCAAGGGCGTTCCGGCCAGATACGCCGCATTCTCCGGCATATGGGCCGGGCAGCTCAACGGCATGTATGACGGCAAGCTGGCGGTGTTGACCGTGTCCTCGGGCGGGCAGGTGACGGCCAGCTATGCATGGGGCGACCTGGCCGACAACAAGCCGGGTGTCGCCGACGGTTCGGGCAGGATTTCCGGCAACATTTTGAAGCTCGGACGCCTGCCGAACGGCGCGGACATCACCGCCACGATGGCGTCGCCGGGAACGCTCAGCGTTACCTATGCGCTTGCCGGCCAGACCTACACCGGCTCGTTCGCCCGGGTCAGCCAGTAAGCATGGTTGGCAGCTAGGATCGAAGCGGGTCCTCGATGATCCGCACGCACATCGGCGTTCCGATTTCGATGGCACGACCGGTATCGGTCAGCCGGCCGTTCGTCTCGTCGCGCGCGAAGATCGAGATGCGGTCGGCATTCTGGTTTGCCGAAAACAGATGCTTGCCGGACGGCGTCAGCGCGAGGTTGCGCGGCGTCGCGCCGCCGCAAGGCGTGAAGTCGACGATATTGAGTTTCCCCGACTGCTGGTCTACGGCGAAAATGGCGACGCTGTCATGGCCTCGGTTGGAGCCGTAGAGGAAGCGGCTGTCGGGCGAGATCTGGATGTCGGCGCAGTGATTGCGCGCACGCGCCGGTTCGGGCACTGCCGGCTTCGTGTCGATCAGTTCGAGCTTGCCCGAGGACTGGTCGAGCGCCAGGGAGACGACCGTCGAGTCCAGCTCGTTCATGACGAAGACGAAGCGGCCGTTCGGATGCAGCACCACGTGACGCGGCCCAGCGCCGGGCGCGAGCGCCGAGGAGGCGAGCTTCACCAGCGCGCCGTTCGGCTCGATCCGGTAGGAGACCAACTGGTCGATGCCGAGATCTGCGACGATGGCGACGCCACCCTCGATGGTCTCGGTGACGCTGTGGGCATGCGACCGCTCCTGCCGCTCGGCGTTGGGGCCGATGCCGGAATGCGCAACGCTCGCCAGCGGCGCGGTCAGGCCGCCATCGGCCGCAAAGCCGTACACAGCGACCGCCCTGTCGGGACCGCCGCTGCCCATGCCGTAATTCGCCACCAGAAGCTTGCTGCCGTCGCGGGTGATCGTGTTGTGCGCGGTGATGCTGCCGAGCGACGGCTGCTTGTTGATATAGGCAAGCGAATTGGTGGCGCGCTCGAAGCGATAGGCCGTGACCGTTCCCTCACGCCAGGCGAAGACTTCCGAATTGGCATAGATGCGGGAGCCGTCCGGCGTCACCGACAGGAAGGTCGGATTGTCGACCTCATTGGTCTCGGCAAGCTTCTGCACGGCAAGCGTCGCCTCGTCGAAGGCGTAGACGCCGAGGCCGACGCCGCGCGCGCCCTGGAAATAGGGCGCCTCTCGGTTGAGGCTGCCGACAAAGACAAGACAGGCGCTTTGCATCGATCTTCCTCCTAAGCAGGTTCCGCAAAAGTGTCCCACGGTTTTGCGAAGAGAACCTGCGAAAAACAACAATCCTGAGCAGGCATTCGTGGGCTTGCCCGCGAATGCCTGCTCAGGACCGGCGGCTCCTTCGCCTGTGCCGGCTTTCCAAAAATTTCGCCGATCGTCGCTTGCAAGGCAATCCCATATGTGAAAATATTATTCACAAAAGAAAATCGACGGGAGGAAAGCAATCATGCATCTCGCCATCCGGCATCATGCCCGGAACCGCTTTGCAGGCCGCGCGGGAAGCTTCCGGAGCGGATCATGAGCGCATTCTCTCCGACCGTCGGTGTCGCCTCGACGCATCCCGCCGACATGCCTGAGGCGCATGCCGAGATCCCTGTCTGGAATTCGGAAAACTGGTTCTACGAGGACTGGCAGCCCGGCCACAAAATCCGCTCGCTCCGCCGCACCATCGCCGAAGGCGAAAGCCATGCGTTCAATGCGCTGGTGCTGGATATCCACCCCTATGTGCAGGACCAGATGTTCGCCGAGAAGGAGGGTATCTTTGGCCGCCGGCTGGTGGCGGGCGCTTTCGTCTTTTCGGCCGGTCTCGGCCTCGTCGCCACCAACTGCATCAACGCCTTTTCTTACGGCTACGATAGACTGCGCTTCATCAAGCCGGTCTTCATCGGCGACACCATCTATTCGATCCGCACCAACCTCGACAAAAAGCCGCGCTACCAGGACATGGGCCTGATCCGCGCCAGCTATGAAGTCTTCAAGGGTGAAGGAGAGCTCGTGCTTTACTGCGAGCATCTGCAGACGGTGAAATACAAGAACCCGGCCGATTTCGTCGGCAAGACAGAGAAGTGAGCCGTGGCCGCTGAAAAAGAACTTCCGTTGACCGGCCTCGTCGTCATCGACATGAGCCAGTTCCTGTCCGGTCCCTATTGCTCGCTGCGCCTGCTCGACCTCGGCGCGCGCGTCATCAAGATCGAGCGGCCCGACGGCGGCGACCTGTCGCGCCGGCTCTATCTCAGCGACACCGAGATCGGCGGCGATTCCACCATTTTCCATGCCATCAACCGCGGCAAGGAGAGCCTCGCCGTCGACCTCAAGAACGAGGCCGATCTCGCCATGTTGCGCGCACTGATCGCCAAGGCCGACGTGCTTATCCAGAATTTCAGGCCGGGCGTCATCGAGCGGCTCGGCCTCGACCATGAGCATGTGAGGACTATCAACCGCCGGCTCGTCTATGCCTCGATCAGCGGCTATGGCGAGGACGGTCCCTGGGTGAAGCGCCCGGGGCAGGACCTGCTCGCCCAGGCTCGTTCCGGCGTCATGTGGTTGAACGGCGACGAGGAGCAGGGACCGGTGCCGTTCGGCCTGGCGGTCGCCGACATGCTGGCGGGCGCGGCCTGCGCCCAAGGCATCCTCGCCAAGCTGGTGCGGCGCGGCATCACGGGCGAGGGTGGTCACGTCGAGACCAGCCTGCTCGAAGCGCTGGTCGATTTCCAGTTCGAGGTGCTGACCACGCATCTCAATGACGGCCGCCGCCTGCCCAGGCGCTCGTCCTTCCGCAGCGCCCATGCCTATCTCTCGGCGCCTTACGGCGTCTATCCGGCCAAAGACGGGTATCTGGCGATCGCCATGACGCCGATCCCGAAGATTGCCGATCTGCTCGAGCTGTCCGAGCTCGACCCGTTCCGCGACAAGCCCGCGACCTGGTTCACCGCCCGCGACGAGATCAAGGCGATCATCGCCAGGCGCATCGCGGAAAAGACCATCGACGAATGGCTGGCCGTGCTCGAGCCCGCCGACATCTGGTGCGCCAAGGTGCTGACCTGGCCGGAGCTGATGGAGAGTGACGGCTTCAAGACGCTCGACATGCTGCAGACCGTGACGCGCGAGGACAATGTCTCGATCCTCACTACCCGCACACCGCTGCGCGTCGACGGCGCGCGCGCCAAGGTGGATCGCGCCGCCCCGCGCATCGGCGAGCACAGCGAAAAGATCCGCGCGGAGTTCGACCTGTGAGCGGTGTTTCGTTGAAAGGCATGACCTGGAGCCATCCGCGCGGCTATGACCCGATGGTGGCGTGCTCGGCGCTTTGGAAGGAAAAGACCGGGGTCTCGATCGAATGGGAAAAGCGCTCGCTGCAGGATTTCGAGTCCTTCCCGGTGGAAGAGCTCGCCCGCGCCTATGATCTGATCGTCATCGACCATCCGCATGTCGGCCAGATCACCGCCGAGAAATGCCTGGCGCCGCTCGATGTCCCCGGACGCGAGGCGGAGCGCGAAGCGCTGGCCAGGGGAAGCGTCGGCGAATCCTATCCAAGCTACACCTGGCAGGGCCGGCAATGGGGCTTCCCGATCGACGCCGCGACCCAGGTTCAGGCCTGGCGGCCGGATCTGATCGAAGCCGCGCCGGCAATCTGGACCGAAGTGCTGGCGCTTGCCGAGCAGGGCCGCGTGCTCCTGCCGCTCAGGCCGCCGCATTCGCTGATGTGCCTCTACACTTTGGCCGCCGACCTCGGCCGGCCGTGCATGGTCGACGGTTCGTCCGACCTTGTTGACGCCGAGACCGGCGAAACCGCCTTCGAGATGCTGCGCGAGATTGCGGCGCTCGTCGATCCCGCATGCCTGACAATGGATCCGATCGCCGTGTTCGAGAAAATGATCGAGCCCGGTTCGCGCATCGCCTGCGCGCCGTTGATTTATGGCTATGTTCCCTATGCGGTGGCGGGCTTCCGGCCGCACCGCCTTGCCTTCGCCGACATGCCGGTCGCCGGCGGCACCGGCCCGGTCGGCTCCGCGCTCGGCGGCACCGGCATCGCCGTCTCCGCCTTTTCCGCCGCGCGCGAGGCGGCGATCGACTTCGCTTATTGGATCGCCAGCGGCGACGTGCAGCGCGGCCCTTATGCCGCCGCCGGCGGCCAGCCCGGCCACGCCGCGGCCTGGGAGGATGACACCGTCAACGCCGCGACCGGCGGCTTCTATCGCGACACGCGCGCGACGCTCGAAAGCGCCTGGGTCCGCCCACGCCACGACGGTTACATGGCGTTCCAGCAACAGGCCTCCGACCGCCTCAATGAGGGCCTTGCCGGTAGGCACGATGCCAGGCGCGTCGTCGCCGACATCAACCGTCTGTTCCGTGAGAGTTTCGCGCCGGCCGCCGCCGGCTAGTTTTGAGTGCACCAAGGGAGGAAAAAATGACCAGCCTGATACGCGGCCTTCTCGCCGCAACCGCCATCGTCTCGATGCCGCTCGCCGCCCATGCCGCCGACGTGAAATCGGTGATCGACGGCCTGCCGGATGTGCTGAAGGCGCAATATGACGGCGCCCCGCAAAAGGTTCTGCCCTCGGCCTGGGACAATTTCACGCCGCCCGCCAAGCCATGGAAATGGTGCCATTCGGAGAGCTACCAGGGCAATCCGTGGCGTGTCTCGGTCACCAAGGAGCTGAAGCGGCTGGTCGACGGCCTCATCGCCGACGGCACGGTGTCGAGCTTCGAGGTGTCGGATTCCAACAACGATCCAAGCCAGCAGATCAACCAGATCCGCGCCTTCATCGACAAGAAATGCTCGATCATCACCTCGATTCCGGGCTCGGCGACGGCGCTCGACGATGCCGTGGATGCGGCGGCCAAGGCAGGCATTCCCTTCATCACCGCGGCCGGCTCGGTCACGAGCCCCAACGCCATCAATGTCGATTCCAACTATGCCCGCTGGGGCTATGACATGATGACGGCGATCGGCAAGGCCAAGCCCGACGCCAGCGTGCTGGTCGTGGAAGGCATCGCAGGCCATCCGATCGTGGTCCAGGAAAAGCAGGGCGCCGACAAGGCGCTGGCCGAGAACAAGGGCCTCAAGGTCGCGCGCACCGTCAACGGCAACTGGACGGCCAACGTCACCAAGACGGTGGTGCTGCAGGCGATCGCCACCAATCCGGCGCCGATCGACGCGGTGTGGACGACAGGCAGCGAAAGCCGCGTCGTCGCCGAGGCCTTCGCCGAAGCCGGCCGCCCGGCGCCGCTGATCACCGGCTCGATCACCGGCGACGCGCTCGGTTACTGGAAGGCCAATCCCGACAAGTACCGCTTTGAGGGCCATGCCGTGCTGCCGGGCTGGACGGCGCAGACGCTGTTTCGCGTCGGCGAGCGCATGCTCGACGGCCAGAAGCCGAAGCTCAACACGCTGCTCATCCCGATCCCGCCGGTGCATGCCGCCGAGCTCGACAAATGGTACAAGGACTGCATGACGCCGGACGCCGTTTCGGTCTTCCCAGTGCCGCCGACGGACCCGATGCCCGAGGACGTGCTCGGCGCCTATTTCGCCAATCCCGCGCCGACCAAGGGCTGGGATTATTCCAAGGTGCCGGACGCCTGCGCCAAGTGATGCCGCGCGAAGCCGGCTCTTCTTGAACGGCCGGCTTCTCAACTTTCGGAAAGACACATGCTCGAAGTCCAAGGCGTTTCCAAACGCTATGGCGAAACCGTCGCGCTGGCCGAGGCATCGATCGCCTTCCGTCCCGGCACGATCCATACGATCCTCGGCGAGAACGGCTCGGGCAAGAGCACGCTGGTGAAGCTCCTCTCCGGCATCGTGCAGCCGGACGGCGGCGCGATCCTGCTCGACGGCAAGGCGTTTTCCGGCACGCAGCCCGCCGCCTTCCAGGCGGCCGGCTTCGCCACCGTTTTCCAGGAGGTGCTGGTCGCGCCCGACCGTTCGGTGGCCGACAACATTCTGCTTGGCCTCGACGGCTTCTGGCGACGAGGCGTGCCGCGCGGCGAGCGGCGGGCCCGGGCGCAGGCCGCGCTCGGTCGCTTCGCGGTGACCCCGATCGATCTCGACCGTCCATGCGGCGAGCTGCCGCTTGCCGCGCGACAGCTTGTCGTGCTCGCCCGCGCCGTCATCCGCAACCCGCGTGTCCTGATCCTCGACGAGGTGACGGCGGCGCTCGACTTCGCCGATCGCGAATCGGTCTTCGCGCTGATGCGCGCAATGGCCGGCGCCGGCACGCTGATCCTGTTCATCACGCACCGCATGGACGAGGTGATGGCTTTGTCCGACCGCATTTCGATCCTGCGCGCCGGCCGCGTGGTGAAAACCGAGGAGCGCGGCGCCTCGATGCCGGCCGAGCTACTGGCCGCGATGGCGCCGCAAACGGCCGCGGAGCTGGCGCATGGCTGAGGCAAAGGCTCTTCGTGTGCGCGACCTTGTGATCGCTCCTGGCGTCGACCCGATCGGCCAGACCATCGCGCCGGGCGAGATCGTTGGTCTTGCCGGGCTCGACGGCCACGGCCAGGAACGCTTCCTGCGCGCGCTGGCCGGGCTCGAGCGGCCGGTCGCCGGCGAGATCGCCGTCGAGGACAAGGCAGGATCGATCACCAGCTTCCGCAGGGCCGTCGCCAGCGGCATCGCCTATCTGCCGCGCGATCGCCGCTCGACCGGCATTTTCCCGACGCAGTCGGTGCTCGACAATTTCGCCATCTCCACCGTATCCAGCGACCGTCGTTTCGGCCTCTTGAGCTTCGCGGCGCGTCGGCGCCGCTATGAGGCCTATAGGCAAAGACTCAGCATCGTCGCGCCGCGCCCCGATGCGGCCATAACCACGCTGTCCGGTGGCAACCAGCAGAAGGTGCTGCTCGCCCGCGCCCTTGCGCTGGAGCCCAGCTTCCTTCTGCTCAACGATCCGACGCGCGGCGTCGACGTGGCGACCCGACATGTTCTCTACGACGCCTTCCGCGGCCTTGCTGCCGAGGGCATGGCCCTGGTGATCCTGTCCAGCGAGATCGAGGAGATATTGCTTCTCTGCCACCGCGTGCTGGTGTTCCGCGAACAGCGCGTGTCCGCCGAGTTCTCGGGCGCGGAAATGACCACCGACATGGTGATCGCCGCCATGTTCGGACGCGCCGCATGAGCCCGGTCCTTCGCAAATTGCGCGGCGTCGGCTTTGCCGTGGTGATGCTCGTCGTCCTGCTCGTGCTCAACGTCGCGCTCAATCCGGCACGTTTTCAGCCTTCGTCATGGGGAACGCTGCTCGGGCTTGCCGCCCCTCTGATCGGTGCGGCCGTCGCCTCGGCGCCAGTCATCCTTGCGGGGCGGGGCGGCATCGACATCTCCGTCGGTCCGCTGATGGGCTTCGTCAACGCTCTGGTCATCCAGCTTCTGTTCCTCAATCTCGGCATCTCGTCGCCGTGGATCATCGTTCCGGCCGCGCTGCTGGTTGGGGCGGCAGTCGGGGCCGCGAACGGCGTGCTCGCCACCATCGTCCGCATCCAGCCGATCGTGGCGACGCTCGGCACCTACCTGATCCTCACCGGTGTCACGCTCACCATCCTGCCTGCGCCGATCGGCCCCGCGCCGGACTGGTTGAAGGCGATGGCGGGACCGCTCTCGATCGTGCCGCTGGCGCTGATCGGGCTCTGCTGGCTGCTCATACGCCGGACGCCCTATTACGACCTGCTGATGGCGGTCGGCAGCGACGACCGCGCCGCCTACACGGCCGGCGTGCCGGTGACCAGGGTGCGGCTCATCACCTATGTCCTGACAGGGATATTCGCGGCGGCGGCAGGGCTGATGCTCACCTCGCTGATCGGCTCTGCCGATCCCAATATCGGCCCGACCTACACGCTGATTGCGATTGCCGCCGTGGCGCTCGGCGGTGTCAGCCTCGCCGGTGGACGCGGCGGACTTGGCGGCGCCGCGATCGGCGCCATCGACATCTTCCTCCTGCAGAGCCTGCTCACCACCTTTAATGTTTCAACCTATGTGCTGCAGATCGCCTATGGCCTGATCCTCGTTATCGCCGTGGTGCTGACGGCGGTGCAGGAACGGCTATCGAGGCGGAAAGGCTGACCGGATGACAAGCAACTGGTTCCAGTCCACCAACGCCCGCATCGCCGGCGCCTTCGCGATGGCGCTGCTTTTGCAGATCGTCGGCACGCTGCTCATCCCCGGCTATTCGGCGCCCTTCGCCATCCGCGCGCTGCTGGTCATCGCTTCGCTGCTGGCTGTGGCCTCGATCGGCCAGACCCTGGTCGTCATCTTAGGCGGCATTGACCTGTCGATTCCCTTCGTCATCGGCTTCGCCAATGTCGTCGCGGCGCAGCTTTACGGCCAGGGTTGGAACTTCGCCCTGGTCTGCGTCCTCGTGGGTGTTCTTGCCATCGCGATCGGCGCGCTCAACGGGCTGATCTCGCGCGGGCTCAACATCCATCCGCTCATCGTCACGCTCGGCATCGGCATGGTCGTCCAGGGCGCCGTGCTGTTGTGGACCGGAGGCTTTCCGTCAGGCTCCGCGCCGGCAACGGTGTCCAGCTTCGTCTCGATCGGCGGCTCGGTCGGTCCGTTGCCAGTCCCCTTGCTGGTGCCCTGCCTCGTCGTGCTGACGGCGCTGATCGTGCTGGCGCTCGCCCGCACAGCCTACGGCCGCCGTCTCTACGCGGTCGGCAGCAATCCGGAGGCCGCACCCCTGGCGCTGATCGATCCGCTGCTTATGTGGATCGTCACCTACGCCGCGAGCGCCTTCTTCGCGGCCGTCGCCGGGGTGCTGCTACTCGGCTTCACCGGCTCGGCCTATGGCGATGTCGGCCAGCCTTATCTCTTCCAGACCATCGCCGCCGTCGTGGTGGGCGGTGCGGCGCTTGTCGGCGGCCGCGGCAGCTATCTCGGCACCATCGCCGGCGTCCTGGTGCTCACCGAAATCAACACTCTGCTGATCGGCCTCGGCTTCCGCCCGTCGACGGTGCAGGCCGCGCTCGGCCTTGTCATCCTGCTCCCGGTCTCGCTCTACGGTCGCGAGCGCCACGTCCGCACGACGATCTAGATCGAGCTGCTAGCTGTTTGATCCTGATCGCCTTCGTAAATGTCGCACTCGGCCGACCCCGAGGAACGACACCGTTCCAGCCTAGCTTGATCGCAGCGAGGCATCGATCTGGAATTGTCAAGCCTGATGCGCTATATGACCATCTATATGGTCAGGAGCGTGACATGAATCCGATCAATCTGGCGGATGCCAAGGCCCACCTCAGTGAACTGGTCGATCGGGTCGAGGCAGGCGATTCGATCGACATCACTCGCCGCGGCAAGCCGGTCGCGCGGCTCACTGCCGTAGCCAGGCCGCGCAAACCGATCGATGTCGCGCTGCTTCGATCGCTGACGGCAGCGATGCCGGCCCAGTCTCAGAGCGCCGCCGACCTCGTGCGGTCGATGCGGGATGGCGATCGCTACTGATGCTCTATCTCGACACGTCGCTGGTCGTCGCGGCGCTGACCAACGAAGCGATGACGGCTCGTGTGCAGGCTTGGCTTACGGAACAGGACCCGGTGCAGCTTCTCATTAGCGACTGGACAGTTACCGAGATGTCGTCCGCCATGGCGATCAAACTACGCACCGGACAAATCAGCCTGGAACAGCGCGCCGCGGTGCTTGCCATGTTCAATAAGCTGGTCGCCGAGAGCCTTACCGTCCTAGGCGTGACGGGTGGGCAGTTCCGGGCGGCAGCGAAGTTTGCCGATCGGCACGATCTTAGGCTTCGAGCGGGGGACGCGCTGCATCTCGCCATCGCATCGGAGCATGGCGCCACGGTATATACGCTTGATCAGCGGCTCGCCGACGCCGGGCCAGAACTCGGTGTGCCGGCGCAAATGCTCGCTGACAGCGACTAGTGGTACTGCGCGGGGATTTTGACCGGTCAGTCCTATTTTGCGTTGGCAGGTGGCATGCATTGGAGATTGGCCGAGACGCCCATCGCGATTGTCATTCTAGGGCGGAGCAGGAGCGAAGCTCCGTAGCGAAGACCCTAGAATCCATGCCGTTACCTTCGCCAAGGAGTGCAGCGGAGCAGAATTCTGAACCGTGGCGGCGCTTCCAAGTCACGGCATGGATTCTATGGTCTGCGCGCGTCGCTTCGCTCCTTGCTCCGCCATAGAATGACGGGGTTGCGGCGGCTTCAACCAATCTCCGGCGTTTGCGCTGATTTCATGCAATGAATGGAAATAGAGCGGTTCGCCGGTTCCGTGAAACAGTGAAACGCTCTAGCCTAGCCAAGACGCCACAGCCGGCGGGCGTTGCCCGAAAGCAGGCGCGTCCGCTCCGAGTCGCTCGCGCCGGCAAGCAGCGCATGCGTCGCGGCAATCCAGGTCGTCAGCCCGCCGCCCAGCGTGCAGACCGGCCAGTCGCTGCCCCAGATCACCCGGTCCCAGCCGAATGAGCTTATGGTGTGCTCGACATAGGGCTTGAGCGTCTCGACGGTCCAGGTCGCCGGGTCGGCATAGGCGACGACGCCGGAGATCTTGCCGACGACATTCGGCCGCTTGGCGATCGCTTCCATATGCTCGCGCCACGGATGCTCGGCGTTGCCCTTGATGTCGGGCATGCCGCAGTGATCGAGGACGAACTGAACGTCGGGCGCGAGGTCGGCAAGCGCTATCGCCTTCGGGATCTGATGCGGCAATACCACCAGGTCGAAGGTCAGGCCGGTGCCGGCCAGCCGCTTGACGTTC
This sequence comes from Mesorhizobium vachelliae, assembly GCF_033977325.1. Lineage (NCBI taxonomy): Bacteria > Pseudomonadati > Pseudomonadota > Alphaproteobacteria > Hyphomicrobiales > Phyllobacteriaceae > Mesorhizobium > Mesorhizobium vachelliae. The sequence goes on along the minus strand of NZ_JAVIIR010000009.1, from coordinate 75,208 downwards.
TGGCGAAACAGCGCCCCTTCCGACAGATCGTCGGGCACAACATGCAGCACGCGGCGGAAACCCTTGACGAACGGGTCGGCCTTGACCGTTTCCAGATAGGCCTCGAAACCGGCCTCTTCGGGCCGGCAGGCGGCGATCGCTCCGCGAAGCAGGCTCCCGGCCCGACCGGCGACCGACTTCACATAAGCGGTCTCGGCGGCGATGTCGGCGGGATCGACATCGACCTCCATATGCAGGACGCCTTCGATGCCTGAGCGCCGCGCGTCGGCGGCGTATTCCTCATAGGAGAAATCGCGGTTCAGCGCCGGCGCGCCGGCCAGCCACGGATAGCGAAGCGCGCTCTGGTCGACGAGATGCAGATGCGTGTCGATGATCATGGTCGCATATCCTCCGTGGTCCTGGAGAATGACCCCGAAAAGTTGCAGACTTTTCGGATAAGATCATGCTCCAAAAAACAACCCCCTAGGGCGGGATGACGGGCTGCCATGGGCTCATCCTGCTCTAAGGCACTATCTCGCCGAAAAATCCATTATTCAAATAAGAAATTACGACGATTGCGCCACATCGGATCCGGCAAGCTGCGAGAGCCTGGCCGCGGCGCCTTGCAGATGCCGAATCGTCAGCGTGATGTCCGGCGCCGTGGGGGCGTTGACGAGGGTGATGTAGGGGATGGTCAGCGCCGCGATGGCCCTGCCGTCCGGCCCCAGCACAGGCGTCGACAGATTGTACACGCCGGCGGTCTGCAGCGAAGCCATCATCTCGTAGCCGCGGTCGCGCACCTGGTCGAGCCGGGCGAAGAACTCCGGCGTCAGGTTGAGTTGCTCGGTGCTCTGCAGATGCTCGGCGATCATCATCTTGCGCTCCTCCGGCGAGCGGAAGGCAAGCAGCACATGGCCGGAACCGGTGTCGAACAGGCTGATATGCGTGCCGACGCGGATCGAGATGCCCCAGTAGCGCGGCGCTTCCTGCTGCGCGATGACCACGGCGGCGCCGCGGTCGAACACCACCAATTGGTTGGCCTGCCATGAGGTCTCGGCCAGTTCCCGCATGATCGGCGTCGCATAGGACACCAGCCGGCGCACCGGCGCGTGCAATTGCGCCAACCCGAAAAGCTTGAGCGTCAGCGAATAACGGTCGCCGTCGATCTTGGTGACATAGCCGCGCCGCACCAGGCGGTCGAGCATGCGGTAGAACTCGTTCGGGCTGCGGTCGAGCCGCTTGGCGATCTCTGCCTGCGTCAGCCCGCCGTCCACGCTGGACAAGAGCTCGAGGATGTCCAACCCCTTGTCGAGCGCTGGCGCGCGGTAGCGGTCCCCGTCTTCTTCCTCGGCCACCTGTCCCTCCAGTGAATTTCGATCTGCATATATGCATGAACTTCATTCAGCTGGAAGCATAATCGCCTTGACCCGGGAATGAAAATGCTATTTGCATATGAATGAAGCTTAAGCGATCGGTCGCGCGCTCGGCGGGCCGTCGCCGCGAGCCCATGGGAGGAGAACATGACAAGACTGGTTCTAGGCATTTCCGCCGGCCTGGCTGGCCTGCTGCTGAGCGGCACGGCGTTTTCGGCCGATCTGCCCGGCAAGTTTCCGGGCGTGACGATCGATGTGAAGCTGATCGGCGGCCAGCAATATGAAAAGCTCTACGAGCGCATTCCCGAATGGGAGAAGGCGACCGGCGCCAAGGTCAACATCCTGACCAAGAAGAACGGCTTCGACATCGACAAGGAACTGAAGTCCGACATCGCCTCAGGCAGCACCAACTGGTGCGTCGGCTGGAACCATTCGTCCTTCGCGCCGCAATATACGAGCCTGTACACCGACCTCAGCAAGCTGCTGCCGAAGGAAGAGATCGACGCTTTCGTGCCGTCGACCATCAAGGCCGCGACCATCGACGGCAAGCTGGAAATGCTGCCGCGCGCCCAGTTCGACGTCTCGGCGCTCTACTATCAGAAGAGCCTCTATGAGAACGCCGACAACAAGACCAAGTTCAAGGCCAAATACGGCTACGACCTTGCGCCGCCGGACACCTGGAAGGAAGTGACCGACCAGGCCGAGTTCTTCGCCAACCCGCCGAATTTCTACGGCACGCAGTTCGCCGGCAAGGAAGAGGCGATTAACGGCCGCTTCTACGAGATGGTGGTCGCCGAAGGCGGCGAATATCTCGACAAGGACGGCAAGCCCGTCTTCAACTCCGAGGCCGGCATCCGCGCGCTCGACTGGTTCGTCAACCTCTACAAGGCCAAGGCCGTGCCGGCTGGCACCACCAACTATCTCTGGGATGATCTCGGCCAGGGCTTTGCCTCGGGCACCGTGGCGATCAACCTCGACTGGCCGGGCTGGGCCGGTTTCTTCAACGACCCGAAATCCTCGAAGGTCGCCGGCAATGTCGGCGTGAAGGTCGCGCCCAAGGGGTCTGCCGGGGTGCGTACCGGCTGGTCCGGCTTCCACGGCTTCTCGGTGACCGAGAACTGCGCCAACAAGGACGCTGCGGCCTCGCTGGTGTGGTGGCTGACCAATGAGGACAGCCAGAAGCTGGAAGCCGCCGCCGGCCCGTTGCCGACCCGCACCGCGGTCTGGGATTGGGACCTGAAGCAGGCCGAGAACGATCCTTACAAGAAGGAGGTTCTCGCTGCCTTCCAGGAGGAAGCCAAGCACGCCTTCGCCGTGCCGCAGACGCCTGAGTGGATCGAGATATCGAACGCCGTCTATCCGGAACTGCAGGCGGCGATCCTTGGCGACAAGACGTCCAAGCAGGCCCTGGACGAGGCCGCCGCCAAGGCGACGCAGATCCTCCAGGACGCCGGCAAGCTCTAGGCGTTGCTGCCAACGCCGCCTCCCCCGTCGCGAATGGGGGAGGCGACCGCGTCTTGCCGGCACGGACCGACTCTGTCGGTTCCAGCCGGGGCCTTGCCGGTGGGCGGCCCGAAATTGAATGCAAACCTCACAGGATACTGATGAAGGGCTTCAAGCCATCCGCGCCGCTCCTGCTGCTGCTCCCGGCCATCATCGTGTTGGCGGCGGTGGTGGTGCTGCCGTTGATCCTGTCGCTCTATTCCAGCTTCACGCCCTTCCGCCTGACGCGGCCCGAGACCTTCTTCGTCTTCGTCGGCTTCCGGAATTATCTCTCGATCCTCTCCAATGCGGATTTCTGGTGGGCCTTCGGCCGCACCGTTCTATTGCTCACCATCGCGCTCAATCTCGAAATGCTGCTCGGCCTCGGCCTGGCCATGCTGGTCGAGAAGGCGACGCGCGGCCAGCGCATCCTGCGCACGCTGATGATGTTCCCGATGATGTTCTCGCCGATCCTCGTCGGCTTCCAGTTCAAATTCATGTTCAACGACAATATCGGCCTGGTGAACAACGCCCTGCAATCGCTGGGCATCACGCAGGACGCCATCCCGTGGCTGATCGAAGGCCATCTCGCCTTCATCGCCATCTCGATCGCCGAGATCTGGTCGTCAACCTCGATCTTCGCCATCCTCATCCTGGCCGGACTGCTCGCCATGCCCAAGGAGCCGATCGAGGCGGCGCGCGTCGATGGCTGCACGCCCTGGCAGACCTTTCGCTATGTGACCTGGCCTTTCGTCATGCCCTTCGCCTACATCGCCATGACGATCCGCTCGCTCGACGTCGCGCGGGCCTATGACATCGTCAAGATCATGACCGATGGCGGCCCGGCCGGCCGCACCGAGCTGTTGTGGACGCTGGTCGGGCGCACCGCCTACAGCGACGCCCGCATGGGCCTCGCCAACGCCATGGCCTATTTCTCGATCCTGCTGTCGATCGGCTTCACCGTCTATTTCTATAACAAGCTCGCCGCGGCGCGCGCGCAGATCGGCGCGGAGTGGTGACAATGGACGAGAACGCCTCCGCCCGCCTCACGCGCCGCGCGCTGACCGTCGCGCATCGTGTCGGCCTGTTCCTTGCCATGCTGGTCATCTGCCTGCCGGGCATCTGGATCGTGCTGTCGTCGCTGCGGCCCACGGTCGAGATCATGGCCAAGCCGCCGGTCTGGATCCCGCAACAGCTCTCCTTCGACGCCTATATCGCCATGTTCAGCGGCATCGGCAAAGGCGGCATTCCGGTGCTCGACTATTTCCGCAACTCGCTGATCATCTCGGTCACCTCGACGGTGATCGCGGTCGCCATCGGCACGGCCGGCGGCTACGCCTTCGCTCGCTATAGGTTCCGCGGCAAGTCCGGCATGTTCCTCGGCCTGATGCTGACGCGCACCGTGCCTGGCATCGCGCTCTCGCTGCCCTTGTTTTTCCTCTATGTGCGCCTCGGCATCATCGACACGCATATCGGCATGATCCTCGCCTATGTCGCGCTCAACGTGCCCTTCACGATCTGGCTGATCGACGGCTTCTTCCGCCAGGTGCCGAAGGATCTCGCCGAGGCCGCCCAGATCGACGGCTGCACGCGCTGGCAGGCGTTCTGGCAGGTCGAGTTCCCGCTGGCGCGTCCGGGCATCGCCTCGGCCGCGATCTTCGCCTTCCTCACCTGCTGGAACGAGTTCGCCTTGGCCTCGCAGCTCACCCGCTCCGTCAATTCCAAGACGCTGCCCGTCGGGCTGCTCGACTACACGGCCGAGTTCACCATCGACTGGCGCGGCATGTGCGCGCTGGCCGTGGTGATGATCATCCCGGCGCTGACCCTCACTTACATCGTCCAGAAACACCTCGTCGGCGGCCTCACCTCCGGCGCGGTGAAAGGTTGACTTCATGGCAACGGTTTCGCTGAAAAAGCTCACCAAGCGCTACGGCAACATGGAGATCGTGCACGGCATCGATCTCGAGATCGCCGACCGCGAATTCATCGCGCTAGTCGGGCCGTCGGGCTGCGGCAAGTCGACGACGTTGCGCATGATCGCGGGGCTGGAGGACATCAGCGGCGGCAACATCGATATCGGCGGCCGCACGGTCAACGACCTGCCGCCGCGCTCGCGCAACATCTCGATGGTGTTCCAGTCCTATGCGCTCTACCCGCATATGACTGTGCGCGAGAACCTCGGCTTCTCGCTCAAGATCGCGGGTGCCGCCAAGGACGACATGGACCGGCGCGTCGCGGAAGCCTCCGCCATCCTCGGCCTCGACGAGCTGCTGGAGCGCCGCCCCTCGCAGCTCTCCGGCGGCCAGCGCCAGCGCGTCGCCATGGGCCGCGCCATCGTGCGCGACCCGGACGTTTTCCTCTTCGACGAGCCACTGTCCAATCTCGACGCCAAGTTGCGCACACAGATGCGCACCGAGATCAAGAAGCTGCACGCCAAGGTGAAGTCGACGGTCATCTACGTCACCCACGACCAGGTCGAGGCGATGACGCTGGCCGACCGCATTGTTATCATGCGGTCAGGCTATATCGAGCAGGTCGGCACGCCGGACGAGGTGTTCAGCCGTCCCGCCACCCGCTTCGTCGCCGGCTTCATCGGCTCGCCGCCGATGAACCTGCACGAGGCGACGGTGAGCGACGGCAAGCTTGTCTTCAGCAGCGGCGACAGCCTGCCTCTGCCTGGACAGTTCAAGTCGAAGACCGTTGCCGGCGACAAGGTCGTGTTCGGCATCCGCCCCGACGATTTTTACCCCACCGGCCACGGCCTGAGCTCCGGCGGCGAAACCGAAGTCCATCGCGTCGAGCTGCCGGTCAGCATCACCGAGCCGCTCGGCAACGAAACGCTGGTATTCGCCGAGTTCAACGGCACCGACTGGGTCTCGCGCATGCTCAATCCCAAGCCGCTGAAGGCCGGCGACAGGATCGGCATGAGCTTCGACCTGAGCCGCGCGCATCTGTTTTCCGCCGAAACCGGCAAGTCGCTGAGGAGCTGAGCATGGCGAAAATCGAGAAAATCGAACTGCGCATGGTCGACCTCGTGCCGAAGGTCAAGCGCACGGATGCGATCCAGAGCTTCGTCAGCCAGGAAACGCCCATCGTCACCATCACCGATGCCGATGGCGCGACGGGCACGGGCTACAGCTACACGATCGGCACCGGCGGCTCGTCGGTGATGCGGCTTCTGGCCGACCATCTCGCGCCGCGCCTGATCGGTCGCGACGCCGACCAGATCGAGGCGATCTGGCACGATCTCGAATTCGCCACCCACGCCACGACCATCGGCCCCATCACGGCGATCGCGCTGGCCGCGATCGACACCGCCCTTTGGGATCTGCGCGCCAGGAAGCAGAAGCTGCCGCTCTGGAAGCTCGCCGGCGGCGCGAAGGACCGCTGCCCGCTCTACACCACCGAGGGCGGCTGGCTGCATATCGAGACGGCCGCACTTGTCGACGATGCGCTGGAGGCGAAGGCCAAGGGCTTCACCGGCTCGAAGGTCAAGATCGGCAAGCCGCACGGCTCGGAGGATGTTTCGCGGCTGTCGGCGGTGCGCAAGGCCGTCGGCGACGGCTACGAGATCATGACCGACTGCAACCAGGGTTTTTCCGTCGACGAAGCGATCCGCCGCGCCGAGCGGCTGCGCGAGCTCGACCTCGCTTGGATCGAGGAGCCGCTGCCGGCCGATGACATAGACGGCCATGTGCGGCTGTCGAACTCGACCGCGACGCCGATCGCGGTCGGCGAGTCGCTCTATTCGATCAGGCATTTTCGCGAATACATGCAGAAAGGCGGCTGCAACATCGTCCAGGTCGATGTCGGCCGCATCGGCGGCATCACCCCCTGGCTGAAAGTGGCCCACGCCGCGGAGGCTTTCGACATGCCGGTCTGCCCGCATTTCCTGATGGAGCTGCATGTGAGCCTGGTCTGCGCCATCCAGAACGGCAAATATGTCGAATATATTCCGCAGCTCGATGAGCTTACTGGTAAGAAGATGCGCATCGAGGACGGCCATGCCCTGGCGCCCGGCGAGCCCGGCATCGGCATCGACTGGGACTGGGACGCGGTCGAGGCAAGGAGCATCGCCGAATTCACCACGGCGATCGTGAAATAGGGAGGCGCATATGCAACGCATGGGAATGGTGCTCGGCCTGAAGCCCGAGAAGGTCGAGGAATATGTCCGCCTCCACGCCGCCGTCTGGCCGGACGTTCTGACCATGATCTCGGCCTGCAACATCAAGAACTATTCGATCTATCTGAAGCGGCCGGAGAACCTCCTGTTCTCCTATTTCGAATATCACGGCGCCGACTACGCCGCCGACATGGCCAAGATGGCCGCCGACCCGAAGACCCAGGAATGGTGGGCGGTCTGCATGCCTTGCCAGGAGCCGCTGGAGACGCGCAAGGAAGGTGAGTGGTGGGCGATGATGGACGAGGTCTTCCATCATGACTGATGCCTTCGACCCGGCATCGCTGGCGCAGGCCTGGCCAAAGCCTTCGAAACCGCGTCCGATTGTCACCTTCGGCGCCGGCTCGATCGTCGGCGACGCGCATTTCCCCGCCTACAAGAAGGCAGGATTTCCGGTTGCAGGCCTCTACGATCCGGACCAGGCCAAGGCGCAAAAACTCGCCGGGACATGGGGCGTCACGGCGTTCCGTTCGGTCGAGGAAGCTGCGGCGGTGCAGGACGCGATCTTCGATCTCGCTACGCCGCCTGGCCGCCACGCCGACGTGTTGCGGGCTCTGCCGGATGGCGCGGTGGCGTTGATCCAGAAGCCGATGGGCAACTATCTCGGCGAGGCTACCGAGATCCTCGAAATCTGCCGCGCCAAGCAGCTCAAGGCCGCCGTAAACTTCCAGCTCCGCTTCGCTCCGATGATGCTGGCGCTGAAGGACGCCATCGCCAAGGGCTGGCTGGGCGAGGTCGTGGATTTCGACGCGCTGCTGGCGCTCGATACGCCCTGGCAGCTTTGGGAATTCCTGCTCAAGGCGCCGCGCGTCGAGATCGCCATGCACTCGATCCACTATCTCGATCTGATCCGCCAGCTTCTCGGCAATCCGTTGGGCGTGCATGCCAAGACGCTCGGCCATCCCAACCACAAGGTCGCGCAGACCCGCACCAGCGCCATCCTCGATTATGGCGATACGGTGCGCTGTGGGCTGTCGATCAACCACGACCATAAATTCGGCCGCCGCTACCAGGCCTGCGAGTTCCGCATCTGCGGCACCGAGGGTGCTGCCTATGTCAAGCTCGGCCTCAATCTCGACTATCCGCGCGGCGAGCCGGACATTCTGGAAATCTATCCGAAAGGCGGGTCGGAGTGGGTCACCGTCCCGCTCGCCGGCGAATGGTTCCCGGACGCCTTCGTCGGCCGCATGGCCAATGTCCAGCGCTTCGCTTCGGGCGAGGACGCCGAGCTTGTGAGCTCCGTCGAGGATGCCTGGCACACCATGGCGCTGGTCGAGGCCGCCTATAAATCCAGTGCCACACCGGCAACGCCGCTGGCGGCAAAGCCCTAAGGCGGGACATGGAACAGACCACCTATTTCGAGGACTACCTGATCGGCTCGTCGCGCCTCACCAGCGGCCGCACCATCACCGAGACCGATTTCGTCGTCCATGCCGGCCACACCGGCGATTTCTTCCCGCACCACATGGACGCCGAGTTCATGAAGACCACGCCGTTCGGCCAGCGCATCGCGCATGGCACGCTGGTCTTCTCGGTCGGCGTCGGTTTGACTGCGAGCGTCATCAACCCGGTCGCCTTCTCCTATGGCTACGACCGGCTGCGTTTTATCAAGCCGGTCTTCATCGGCGACACGATCCGCACGCGCACCACCATCGCCGCCAAGGAGGATGACCCGAAGCGGCCAAACGCCGGACGCGTCATCGAACGCGTCGAGGTTTTGAACCAGCGCGACGAGGTCGTGCTGGCCGCGGATCACATCTACATCGTCGAGCGACGGCCCGGCTGAAAGACGGAGACAGGAACATGGCTGATATCACAGGCAAGGTCGTGGTCGTCACGGCGGCCGCGCAGGGCATCGGACGGGCGAGCGCGCTGGCTTTCGCAAAGGCAGGCGCCATCGTCCACGCCACCGACATCAACGAGGCGGCCCTGGCCGAGCTCGCCAAGACGCCCGGCATCAAGACAGGCAAGCTCGACGTGTTGAACGACGGCGCGGTGAAGGCTGCTTTCGCCGAGATCGGCCGTGTCGACGTGCTGTTCAATTGCGCTGGCTTCGTCCATGCCGGCTCGATCCTGGAGATGAAGGACGAGGACCTCGACTTCGCCTTCAATCTCAATGTGCGTGCCATGATCCGCACTATTCGCGCCGTGCTGCCCGGCATGTTGGAGCGCGGCGACGGCTCGATCATCAACATGGCGTCGGTGGCGGGCGCCCCGAAGGGCGTGCCGAACCGCTTCGCCTATGGCGTGACCAAGGCGGCCGTCGTCGGCCTGACCAAGTCGATCGCGGCGGATTATGTGGCTAAGGGCATTCGCTGCAACGCCATCTGCCCCGGCACGGTCGAAAGCCCCTCGCTTCAGGGCCGCATGCAGGCGCAGGGCGACTATGAGGCGGCCCGCGCCGCCTTCATCGCCCGCCAGCCGATGGGTAGGATCGGCACGCCGGAAGAGATCGCCGACCTCGCCGTCTACCTGGCAGGCGCGACCTACACATCCGGGCAGGCCTATAACATCGACGGCGGCTGGTCGATCTGAGGCCGGCCATACCGGCACGCGGGTAAAGGGCGGGCAATCCAGTTAAGAGGCAGGCCAGATAAGAGGCAGACATGACCAAGATCACGGACCTCAGAACCTTCGATCTGCGCTTCCCGACATCGCAAAGCCTCGATGGCTCGGACGCGATGAACCCGGACCCGGATTACTCGGCCGCCTATGTCATCCTCGACACCGATCGACCGTCGCTGAAGGGCCATGGGCTCACCTTCACCATCGGCCGCGGCAACGAGATCTGCTGCGCGGCGATCGAAGCGCTTCGCCATCTCGTCGTTGGGCTCGATCTCGATTGGGTCAAAGAGGACCCCGGCCGCTTCTGGCACCATGTGACCGGCGACAGCCAATTGCGCTGGATCGGCCCGGACAAGGGCGCCATGCATCTCGCGGTCGGTGCGGTGGTCAACGCGGTCTGGGACCTGTGGGCGAAGGAAGCCGGCAAGCCAGTCTGGCGCCTGGTCGCCGAGATGAGCCCGGAAGAGATCGTGCGCATCGTCGACTTCCGCTATCTCACCGATGCCATCACGCCGGCCGAGGCGCTGGCGATCCTGAAGCAGGCCGAGGCCGGCAAAGCGGAGCGCATCGCCACGCTCGAGCGCGAAGGCTATGCCTGCTACACCACCTCGGCCGGCTGGCTCGGCTACCCCGACGACAAGCTCAGGCGGCTTTGCCAGGAAGCGGTCGACGATGGCTTCAACCACATCAAGCTGAAGGTCGGCCGCGACCGCGAAGACGACATCCGTCGTCTCAGGATCGCCCGCGAGGTGATCGGCCCGCACCGCTATCTGATGATCGACGCCAACCAGGTCTGGGAAGTCGACCAGGCGATCGACTGGCTCAAGGACCTTGCCTTCGCCAAGCCGTTCTTCATCGAGGAGCCGACCAGCCCCGACGACGTCGCCGGCCATGCCAAGATCCGCAAGGCCGTGGCGCCGATCAAGGTCGCGACCGGCGAGATGTGCCAGAACCGCATCATGTTCAAGCAGTTCATCGCTGGCGGCGCGATCGACGTCGTGCAGATCGACTCCTGCCGCATGGGCGGGCTGAACGAGGTTCTTGCGGTGCTGCTGATCGCCGCCAAATTCGGTCTGCCGGTCTGGCCGCATGCTGGCGGCGTGGGCTTATGCGAATATGTCCAGCATCTGTCGATGATCGACTATGTCGCCGTGTCCGGCAGCAAGGACGGGCGCGTCATCGAATATGTCGACCATCTGCACGAGCATTTCCTGGAGCCGTGCGTCATCCGCGATGCCGCCTATATGCCGCCCCGTGCGCCCGGCTTCTCGATCGAGATGAAGGCGCAGTCGATCGAGGATTACCTGCATCGCGCCTGAAAGCCGCCGCTGCCTTGTCGCGCCGGACGGGCTATGGTCTGCTTTGCAGATCAGTTGAAGACGGCCTCGTAGGTGTAGCCCGTCTGGTCGCTCGACACAGGCACGATGAAAATGTCCTGCGCAAGCTCGCTTCCGACAAAGCGATAGGTTCCCTGCGGCAAAAGCATTTCGGGCGGTCCCTTGAAGAGCAGCGAGAAACCGCCGCCGTCGCGCGGACTGCGGGCGATCCGTTTCACCGCGCTCAACTCCAGCGCGACCATTTTTCCGTTCGTCTCGACGATGAAGGTCTGACCCACAGACTGATCGAAATCCGTAGCCGAAATCATGCTCATCCGCCTTCAATCGCTCGCCTCGGTCTCTCGGCCGGCGCCATGTCGTCCATAGCCTGCCGACCGGGGCAGTTCCACAAAAACCGCGTACCGGCCGCGATGGCCGCTGATCTTCGTGCTGCGACCGCGTCCGGGCCGTCCATCCGGCAGTGGGCGGCGTGCCTCTCAAGGTATCGGGTAAGCATGCTCGCGGCAGGCGACCGGATCGCCGCGAATCGGCTATGTCTGCCGCATGCAGGAGACCTCCCTCTACGAGCCGGTGAAGCGGTTCCTCGAGAGCATGGATTTCGCCGTCAAGGGCGAGATCGGCGGCTGCGACGTGGTCGGCGTGCGCGCGGGCGAGCCGGATGTCGTCGTCATCTGCGAGCTCAAGCTGCAATTCAACCTCGAGCTCGTCCTGCAAGCGGTCGATCGTGCGGCGGCCTGTGACGAGGTCTGGCTGGCTGCCTTGATGTCGGCGCGCGGCAAGGGCCGCGAGCACGACCGCCGCTTCCGCGCGCTTTGCCGCCGTCTTGGTTTCGGCCTGCTGGGCGTCGGCAAGAAGGGCGAAGTGGAGCTGCTCCTCAGTCCCGCCGCCTTGCCGCCGCGCCGCGATCCCAGGCGGCGCTCGCGTCTGGTCGAGGAGCATCGCCGCCGCAAGGGCGATCCGTCCATCGGCGGCAGCACGCGCAAGAAGCCGATCATGACAGCCTACCGCCAGGAGGCGCTTGCCTGCGCCGCCGCCATGGCCGACGGCCCGAAGCGGCCGCGCGACCTCAAGGTCCTTTCGCCGCGCGCGGCGAGCATCCTTTTGCACAACTACTATGGCTGGTTCGCCAGGGCCGAGCGCGGCGTCTACGCGCTGACCGAAGCCGGCTTGGCCGCCATCGGACCTTTGCCAGCGGCGCTGTAAGTAATTGCGCGCGGAATGATTTGCCGGCTTACTATTCGAGCCGCTTACCAGTCGGCGACATTACCATTCGGCAAACGAGCCGTCCTTGTGGCGCCAGACCGGGTTGCGCCAGCGATGCCCTTCCTTGGCGCGCTCTTTCACATAATCCTCGTCGATCTCGACGCCGAGACCGGGCCCATCGGGAATGGCGACATAGCCGTCCTGATAGCGGAACACGTCCTTGTTGGCGGCGTAGTCGAGGAGGTCGCTGCCGGCGTTGTAGTGGATGCCCAGGCTCTGCTCCTGGATGAAGCAATTGTAGCTCACGGCATCGAGCTGCAGGCACGCAGCCAGCGCGATCGGTCCCAGCGGACAATGCGGCGCCACCGCTACGTCATAGGCCTCAGCCATCGCCGCGATCTTGCGGCATTCGGTGATGCCTCCGGCATGCGAGAGGTCCGGCTGGATGATGTCGACGACAGCTTCCTCGAACACCGGCTTGAAGTCCCAGCGGCTGTAGAGCCGCTCGCCGAGGGCGATCGGCGTCGAGCCGAGCGCCGCGATCTCCTTCAGCGCCTCGCGGTTTTCGCTCAGCACCGGCTCCTCGATGAACATCAGCCGGTAGGGCTCCAACTCCTTGACCAGCATGCGCGCCATCGGGCGGTGCACGCGGCCGTGGAAGTCGACGGCGATGCCGATATTGGGACCGACGGCCTCGCGCACCATGGCGACCCGTTCGACCGCAGCGTCGATCCTGTCGTGGCTGTCGACGATCTGCAGTTCCTCGGTGCCGTTCATCTTGAGCGCCTGGAAGCCGCGCGCCACCACTTCCTTGGCGCCAGCGGCCACTTCCGCCGGCCGGTCGCCGCCGATCCAGGAATAGACCTTGATCGTCTCGCGCAATTTGCCGCCGAGCAGGTCATGCACCGGCACGCCGAGCGCCTTGCCCTTGATGTCCCACAGCGCCTGGTCGATGCCGGCGATCGCGCTCATCAGGATCGGCCCGCCGCGATAGAAGCCGCCGCGATGCATCACCGTCCAGTGATCCTCGATCAAGCGCGGATCCTTGCCGATCAGATAGTCGGCCAGTTCCTTGACCGCCGCTTCGACCGTCAGCGCCTTGCCTTCGACCACTGGCTCGCCCCAGCCGCTGATGCCGGCATCGGTCTCGATCTTGAGGAACAGCCAGCGCGGCGGAACGATGTAGGTGGTCAGAGCGGTGATCTTCATGCGGTCGGCCGGTCTCAGTTGTTTTTCAGTTTCTTGGCGCTGACGAGGTCGCGTGCGGCGAGGTCGAGTATCTTGTTGGCCGCATTGCGAGCCGCGACGGCGTCGCGCATCCGCAGCGCCTCGACCACCTCGCCATGCGCCGCCACCGCTTCCCTGCGCCTGACGGGCGAGATTGTCGCGGTGGCTTCAAGCGAAAACAAAAGCGCCGTGTCGATCAGCTTGCCGATCTGGCGGAAGATCGGGTTGTGGCTCGCGCCATAGACGATCTGGTGGAAGACGATGTCGGAGCGCGAGAATTGCGTCAGGTCCTCGCCGGCGCCGGCCATGCCTTGCCAGGCCACTTCGAGGTCGGCGATCTCCTGCAGCGTCGCGCGTGTTGCCGCAAGTTCCGCGACCAGCGGCTCGATGGCGCGGCGGGTTTCGAGGATCGCGTCGAACAGCTTGTCGTCCAACGCATGCGGCGCATGCCAGGCCAGCACCTGCGGGTCGATGATGTTCCAGTTGTCCTGGTCGCACACGACTGTGCCGACGCGGGGCCGGGACAGCACCAGCCCCTTGGCGGCCAGCACTTTCAGCGCTTCGCGGATCACGGTGCGGCTGACGCTGTATTCGATGCCGAGATCGTTCTCGGTCGGCAACGATGATCCGGCCGGGTAACGTCCGGAGAAGATGTCGGAGGCGATCGCCTTGGTCACGTCGGGCATGACGCGCGGACGGCGTGTCGTCGCGCGCTCTTCCTTGTCTTCGTCAGCCTTCTTCGGTGTTTCGTTCACCTCAGCCCCTCCTCCAAGGCAGCGGACCCTTCGGTTTGCGCGCAATTGGTCCGGCCTTAGCGGATGCGAGTGATTTGCGCCAGCGACTACTTATCGGACTATCTATCTCATTTATCATACCAGATCAATTGACGGGTATGACAAAATTGATTACACACGGCCGATCCGGGCTGAGCGCCCGGCTGTTTGCTGGGAGGTAATCATGCGACTTTTGAAAACCGCGCTTGTCGCGGGTGCTCTCGCCGTCTTGTCGGTCACCACGATCGCGTCGGCCTACGCTCAGGACACCAAGATCGGCTTCATCGTCAAGCAGCCGGAGGAGCCCTGGTTCCAGGACGAATGGAAGTTCGCCGACCAGGCCGCCAAGGAAAAGGGCTTCACCCTGGTCAAGATCGGCGCCGAGGATGGCGAGAAGCTGATGTCGGCGATCGACAATCTCGGCGCTCAAGGCGCTCAGGGCTTCGTCGTCTGCACGCCGGACGTGAAGCTCGGCCCCGGCATCGTCGCCAAGGCCGCCGCCAACAATCTCAAGCTGATGACGGTCGACGATCGTCTCGTCGGCGCCGACGGCAAGCCGCTGGAGGACGTGCCGCATATGGGCATCTCGGCCACCAAGATCGGTGAGGCGGTGGGTCAGGCCATCGTCGACGAGATGAAGGCGCGCGGTTGGAAGCTGGACGAGGTCGGCGCGATCCGCGTCTCCTACGACCAGCTGCCGACCGCCGTCGACCGCGTCGAGGGCGCGATCTCGGTGCTGAAGGCCGCCGGTTTCAAGGCGGAAAACATCTTCGACGCGCCGCAGGCCAAGACCGACACCGAAGCCGCGCTCAATGCCGCCACCGTGGTGCTCAATGCCCATGCCGGCATCAAGAAGTGGATCGCCTTCGGCCTCAATGACGAGGCGGTGCTGGGTGCCGTGCGCGCTTCCGAAAGCGTCGGCATTCCGGCGGACGGCATGATCGGCGTCGGCATCGGCGGCGCGGAATCGGCGATCAACGAGTTCAAGAAGCCCGCCGCTACCGGCTTCGTCGGCACCGTGATCATCTCGCCCAAGCGTCACGGCTACGAGACGGCGCTCGACATGTATGACTGGATCGCCAACAACAAGGAGCCGGCGAAGCTGACGCTGACCGCCGGTGCGCTGGCCAAGCGCGACGACTACCAGAAGGTGCGCAAGGACCTCGGCATCGAATAGTCCTGCCTGTACAAACAGGCGGCGGCTTGATGCCGCCGCCTGTTTGGCATGCTCAAAAAGGATCGAGGCCCGTGTCCTTTCTCGAATTCTCCAACATCACCAAGACCTATCCGGGCGTCAAAGCCTTGTCGGATGTGTCGTTCGGCGTCGAAAAGGGCGCCGTGCATGGATTGATGGGCGAGAACGGAGCCGGCAAATCGACCCTCATCAAGATCCTGTCCGGCGACCAGCATGCCGATGCCGGCGAAATAAGCATCGACGGCAAGGTCCAGGCCTATGCCTCGACTAAGGATGCCTTCGACAACGGCGTCATCGTCATCCATCAGGAATTGCAGCTGGTCCCCGAGCTGACCGTCGCCGAGAACCTCAGCCTCGGCCGCTTTCCGGCGAGCGGAGGCGTCATCGCCCGCCGCCGCATGCTCGATGATGTCGGCGCCAAGCTGAGATCGGCCGGCATCGACATCGATATGCGCCGCAAGGTCAAGACGCTGTCGATCGGCGAGCGGCAGATGGTCGAGATCGCCAAGGCGGTGATGCTCGACGCCCGCGTGATTGCGCTCGACGAGCCGACCTCGTCGCTGTCCTCGCGCGAAAGCGAGATCCTTTTCGCGCTGATCGACCGGCTGCGCGGCGAGGGCAAGGTCATCATCTATGTCTCGCACCGCCTCGACGAGGTGTTCCGGCTCTGCGACAGCCTGACGGTGCTGCGCGACGGCAAGCTCGCCGCGCATCACGCGTCGCTCAAAGGTGTGACGCGCGATCAGGTCGTTGCCGAAATGGTCGGCCGCGAGATCTCCGACATCTGGGGTTTTCGTCCGCGCAAGGCCGGAGAGGTTCGCCTCAAGGTCGACAATCTGAGCGGCGCCAGGCTGCGCACCCCGGCCAGCTTCGAGGCCCGCGCCGGCGAGATAGTCGGCTTCTTCGGTCTTATCGGCGCCGGTCGTTCAGAGCTTATGCGACTGGTCTTCGGCGCCGACCCACGCTCGGGCGGCACGATCGCGGTCGACGGCAAGACAATTGCCGCTGCCAGCCCGCATGACGCGATCCGCGCCGGCATCGTGCTCTGCTCGGAAGACCGCAAGCATGACGGCATCATCCAGGGCCGCTCGATCGAGGAGAACATCAACATCTCGTCCAGGCGCCATCACACGCGCTTCGGCGTGCTGAGCCGCGCCAGCGAGATCGAGACCGCCGAGACCTTCATCAAGAAGCTGAAGGTGCGCACGCCGTCGCGCAGGCAGGACATCGTCAACCTGTCCGGCGGCAACCAGCAGAAGGTCATCCTCGGCCGCTGGCTGTCGGAGCAGGACATACGCGTTTTGATCGTCGACGAGCCGACGCGCGGCATCGATGTCGGCGCCAAGTCGGAAATCTACGAATTGCTCTACCAGCTCGCCGAGGACGGCATGGCGATCGTGGTCGTCTCGTCCGAGCTGCCGGAAGTTATGGGCATCTGCGACCGCATCCTGGTGATGTGCGGCGGGCGCATCAGCGCCGAGCTCGCGCGCGACCAGTTCGCCGAAAAGGCGATCCTGGCCGCTGCCTTGCCCGACAAGAAAACTCCCGACGCGATCGCATCCTGAGGATCTGTAATGACAGTTCGGTTGAAGAAGATCCTGCTCGGCGAACAAGGTCTCGTCGTCATCTTCATCGTCGCTTTCGCGCTGGTGTCGCTGCTCGTGCCGAACTTCCTCACCGACCGCAACATGCTGGGCCTGCTGCAATCGGTGGTCACCGTCGGCATCGTCGCCTGCACCATGATGTTCTGCCTCGCGGCGCGCGACTTCGACCTGTCGGTCGGCTCCATCGTCGCCTTTGCCGGCATGGTCGCGGTGATGGCGTCCAACTACACCGGCTCGATCCTGCTTGGCCTGATCGCGGCCATCGCCTGCGGCGCCGTCGTCGGCTGCGTCAATGGCGTCGTCATCGCCAAGTTCCGCATCAACGCCCTGATCACCACGCTCGCAACCATGCAGATCGTGCGCGGCTTCGCGCTGATTTCGTCGGACGGCCGCGCCGTCGGCATCAACAGCCCGGATTTCTACCAGCTCGCTTTGTCGAAGCTGCTCGGCATCCCGACGCCGATCTGGGTGCTTGCGGTGCTCTTCGCCATTTTCGGCTTCGTGCTCAACAGCACCGTCTTCGGCAAGAATACGCTGGCCATCGGCGGTAATCCGGAGGCCTCGCGGCTTGCCGGCGTCAATGTCGACCGGACGCGCATCTGGATTTTCACGCTTCAGGGCGTGGTCTGCGGCATCGCCGGCATCCTGCTCGCCTCGCGCATCACCTCGGGCCAGCCCAACGCCGCGGTGGGCTTGGAGCTTTCGGTGATCTCGGCCTGTGTGCTCGGTGGCGTTTCGCTTGCTGGTGGCCGCGCGACGATGTCGGGCGTCATCGTCGGCGTGCTGATCATGGGCATCGCCGAGAATGCGATGAACCTGCTCAACATCCCAGCCTTCTACCAATACATCGTGCGCGGCGTGATCCTGCTCCTGGCCGTGCTGCTCGACAATCTGCGCTCCTCGGCATTGGGGCGGCGCTGATGGGACGGCTCAAGGGAAAACGCATCTTCCTCACCGGCGCGGCGCAAGGCATCGGCTATGCCATCGCCGAGGCCTGCCTGCGTGAGAAGGCCGAGCTGTTCCTGGTCGACCGCGACGCCGGCCTGCTCGCCGAAAGCGCCGCCCGTTTGGGCAAGGTCGCGCATGCGGCGGCCGACATCGCCGACGCCAAGGCAATCGACGCCGCGATGGCCGCGGCGGCGAAGGCCATCGGCCCGGTCGACACCGTCATCAACAATGCCGGCATGAACGTCTTTTCGACGCCGCTCGAGGCCACCGAGGATGACTGGACGCGCAACCTCGACGTCAACGTGAAAGGCGCCTGGCACTGCGCCAAGGCGGCGCTGCCGGGGATGATCGGGCAGGGCGGCGGCGTGATCCTGAACATCGCGTCCACGCACGCCTTCACCATCATCCCGCACACCTTCCCCTATCCCGTCGCCAAGCATGCGCTCATCGGCCTGACCAAGTCGCTGGCGATCGAATATGCCGGCAACAATGTGCGCGTGAACGCGCTGGCGCCCGGCTATGTCGCCACCCAAAAGGTCATCGACTACTGGAACAGCTTCGACGATCCGGAGGCCGCGCGCGCCAAGACGCTGGCGCTGCATCCGGGCGGGCGGATCGCCACGCCGCAGGAGATCGCCATGGCTGCGGTCTTTCTCGTCTCCGACGAATGCCCCTTCATCAACGCCGCCTGCCTCGTCGCGGATGGCGGCTTGAGCGTGCTTCACCACCCCTGACACAAAGCCATAGATCGGAGGAAACAATGGCAAATGATGTCTTCGCGAAATCCCTGCTGACGCGTCGCCAGGCGCTTGCGCTCGGCGCAAGTGCAGCACTAGCGGGCGCGCTGCCGCGCGGCGCCTTCGCTGCCGACGAGAAGGTCACGCTCTGGCATGGCTGGACCGGCGCCGACAACACCACCGCGCTCAACGGCGTCATCGACACCTTCAACAAGGGCGGCAAGGGCGTCACCGTCGAGCCGACCGGCTATGACTGGGATACGCTGTTCTCCAAATGGGTGGTCTCCTCGGCCGGCGGTCGCGCGCCGGACCTGGTGCTCTTCCACATCACCGAGCTGCCGGAATTCGCCACGCGCAAGGTCATCCGCCCGATCGACGACGTGGTCGCCTCGTCCGGCCTCGACCTGTCGCAGGTTCCGGATGCCGGCCGCACCGGGGTGACCTTCGACGGCAAGGTCTACGCGGCGCCGCTCGACGTGCATCCGCTCGGCTTCTACTACAATGTCGACATGGTGCAGGAGGCAGGCCTCGATCCGGCCAAGCCGCCGAAGACCGGCGAGGAATTCCTCGAATGGGCAAAGAAGCTGACCGTCAAGGACGGCAGCGGCAAGGTCACGCGTTACGGCTTCGAATTGCCGAACACATGGGCGACGGCGCGCTGGATCTGGTTCAGCCTGATGTACCAGAATGGCGGCACCTTCCTCGACGACAAGGGCCTGGCCGCGGTCGACAGCGAGGCCTCGCAGAAGGCGCTGCAATATCTCGTCGACCTGATCAACGTGCATGGTGTGACCAACCCCGAGGTCGGCGGCAACAAGGGCGAGGATGCCTTCGCCTCGAAGCAGGTCGCCATGAAGTTCATCGGCCCCTGGGAGGTCAATCTGCGCATGGCGCAGAAGATGAATTTCATGACCGCGCAATTGCCGGTATTCGGCCAGAAGGCGGCCGTCTGGGCGAACTCGCATTGCATGGCTGTGTCCAAGCAGAAAAGCGACGACAAGCTCGCCGCCGACGGCACCTTCATGAAGTGGTTCTTCGACAATTTCGCAGCACCCGCCACCACCGTCGGCATCATCCCGCAGAGCAAGGCGGTGCGTGAAAGCGCCGCCTTCACCGGCACCGAGCAATACAAATACTTCAAGTCCTTCGTCGACGACCTGCCCAACATCGTCTACGAGCCGCTGATCCCGCAATATCTCTCGGTCTTCTCTTTCGACAAGCCGACGCCGCTGGTCACCAATCTGCAGGCCGCGCTCAACGGCTCCAAGCCGGTGCCGGACGCCTTGAAGGCGATGAAGGAAGGGCTCGACGCGCAGCTGAAGAAGGGCTGATGACATCGCTGGCATCACAACCGGCGGGCCGCTCCAGCGCCCGCCGCGCATCGGCGCAGGAGGGAGGGGCGGTGCGCAGCGGCATGACGCTCGCCGCCTATCTCTTCCTGTCGCCCTATCTGGCGCTGTTCATCGCCTTCATGCTGTTGCCGACGCTGGCCGCCATCGGCATCAGCTTCATGCGATGGGATATTCTCGGCACGCCTGAATTCATCGGCCTCGACAATTACCGGCAGATCTTCGCCGATCCGCTGTTCCTGACCGCGATCAGGAACACCTTCTATTTCGTCTTCCTGACGGCGATCCCGATGGTCGTTCTTGGCCTGGCTTTAGCAATGCTGCTCGACCAGAAGCTCAAGGGCACCGCCTTTGTGCGCACGGTGGTGTTCCTGCCTTACGTGGTCATGGTCTCGACGGTCGGCATCCTGTGGGGCTGGCTGTTCGACAAGGGCACCGGCCTCGTCAATTACTATCTCACCACCATCGGCATCGAGCCGATCGCCTGGCTGAAGGATACGTACTGGTCGATGCCGGCTTTGGCCATCACCACCATCTGGTGGACCGTCAATACCAACATGATCATCTTCCTGGCGGCGCTGCAGGACATTTCCGAGGAATTGCATGATGCCGCCACGCTCGACGGCGCCGGCCCCTGGCAGCGCTTCGTCTACATCACCTTGCCTTTGCTGCGGCCGGCCATGGCGCTGGTCACCGCGCTCACCATCATCAACGGCTGGCGCGTCTTCGGCCAGGCCTATGTGATGACACAGGGCGGCCCGGAGGCGAGCACCTTCGTCATCGTGCAGTACATCTACCTCACCGCCTTCCAGAATTTCGAGATGGGTCCGGCCGCCGCCGCGGGCGTGGTGCTGCTCCTGATCACGCTGGTCTTCTCGCTGGCCCAGATGAAGCTGATGAAGGCGATCTGATGCAGGACCAGCGCTCCAACCGTGCCGGAAAATCGCTTGGCGGGCGCGCGCTTGCCTATGTGCTGATGGTCGTCGTGACGGCGCTGTGGGGCGCGCCGATCCTGTGGATGCTGGTCACGTCGATAAAACCGGAAAGCGAGATCTACGCCTATCCGCCGGCCTGGATACCGGATGCGCCGACGCTGGAGGCCTATGGCGCGCTGTTCCAGCGCTTCCCCATGCTGACCTGGTTCCACAACTCAGCCGTCGTCGGCATTCTCACCACCGTGCTCACCCTGGCCGTCGATGCCCTGGCCGCCTATCCGCTGGCGCGCATGCAATTTCCCGGCCGCCGCGTCATCATGGGCGTGATTTTCGCGACCTTCCTTTTGCCCTATGAACTGCTCTTCGTGCCGCTGTTCCTTGGCCTGAACAGCTACGGCCTGGTCGACAGCATCTTCAGCCTCACCGTGCCGGCGTCGGCCAACGCCTTCGGCGTCTTCCTGTTGACCCAGTTCTTCCAGGCCGTGCCGAGGGAGCTGGAGGACGCCGCCATCATGGATGGCTGCGGCCGTTTCGGCTTCTTCTGGCGCATCCTCCTGCCGTTGACCAAGCCGGGGCTTGCCACGGTGGCGATCTTCACCTTCGTCGCAAGCTGGAACAACTTCTTCTGGCCGCTGATCGCCACCAATTCCGACGAGACCCGCACGCTTCCGGTCGGGCTGGCGACTTTGGTCGGTGGCGCCGGCATGTCGATGAAGCAGAGCGTGCTGATGGCGTCGGCCGTCGTGGCGACGCTGCCGACGGCGATCTTCTTCCTCGCCTTGCAGCGGCACTTCGTGCGCGGCATCGCCGCGACCGGCATCAAGGGCTGACGATGGCCGATATCGAGATCGCCAGCGAGAGCCTTCGCTGCGTGCTCTCGACGCAAGGCGGGAGTATCTGGCGGTTAGAAGCCGATCTTGGCGGCGGCTGGCAACCGCTGCTGCGCCCGCCGCCGGAAGGTTCGGATCGCGATCCGCTGAAGGCCGGTTGTTTTCCGCTGGTCCCGTTCGGCAACAGGGTCGAAGGCAATCGTTTTCTGTTCGATCGGACCGAGTATCGTCTGAAGCCCAACACACCTTGGGACAACCACTACCTGCACGGCGATGGCTGGCTCGGTGGCTGGACCGTCGAGGACCGCGGTGACGCCGAGGCATCGCTGTCGTTCGAGCTTCAGGGCGAGCTTTATCGCTATCGCGCCACACAACGCTTCCAATGTGAAGGGCCGAGTTTCAAGGCGATCCTTGGCGTGACGAATCTCGGCGAGCGGCCGATGCCGTTCGGGCTCGGCTGGCACCCCTATTTTCCACTGACGCCGGCGACCACGCTCGAAGCGCCGGCGACGGCCTATTGGACGGAAAAAGCGGGCTGGCTCCCCGACGCCCGCACATCGGTGCCTGAAGCGCTTGATTTCAATCACCCGAGAACGCTGCCGCGCCGTTGGGTCAACAACGGTTTTGAAGGCTGGAACGGCACGGCAACCATCGTTTGGCCGGAGCGGCGCACGCGGCTCGGCATCGAGACCGCTCCGGCGCTATCGCACTATTTCCTTTTCGTCTCCGACACGACATTCGATCCGGACTACCGCGAGGACTTCTTCTGCTTCGAGCCGATGAGCCACTCGGCCAACGGCCACAACCTGCTGGATCTCGGTGGCTTGACGGTGCTTGCACCAGGGCAGGGCATGGCCATCTCGATGACATTGTCGTGGGGCGCGACGAAAGATCCGCCGTAACGGAGATTGCCGACGCGCATCCGCGCCTGAAACGACAGGGCCAGCCGAATGGCGCATATGCGCCGTTCGTCCCAGCCTCGTTTCGACTGTTGACTCGTCTCGCCACCTGTGCAGAAATTGGTTGGACCATTGAACCACTTTAGGCTCAGCCGGCGTGACCGACTTCCTACCCCCCATCCAGACCACGGCCCGCGACGACGCGGTGCTGAAGGCGTTGGCGGGCTTTGTCCGGCAGGAAGCCCTGGGCCCGGGCGAGAAGCTTCCGACAGAGCGTATTCTGGCCGAACGCCTCAAGGTCAGCCGCAACACGGTTCGCGAAGCGTTGACCCGCTGGGAGGGGCTCGGCCTCGTCGAGCGGCGGCAGGGTTCGGGCACCTATCTCAAGGCCGCCGTCTCGCCCGACATGCTGCACATGCCGCTGACTTTGGCCGGCGGCAATGATTTCGCCGGCCTGATGCGCACGCTGGAGATTCGCCGCGCGCTGGAGGCTGAGGCGGCCGCGCTTTGCGCCATCCGCGCCGGCAAGGCCGAGCTTGCCGAGATCGAGCGCAAGCTCGACATCATGGAAGAAGCCTTCCGGACGCGCGCCGGCATGTCCTCGGAAGAGGACTGGGAATTCCACCAGGCGGTCTACCGCGCCTCGGGCAATCCGCTGTTCGAGCAGATTATCAGTGCCATGCATGAGCTGTTCCACCGCTTCTGGGAACATCCGCTCGGCGTGCGCGACTTCGGCCATGCCAGTTTCCCCTATCACCGCACCATCTTCGACTGCATCGCCGCGCATGATCCCGAGGGCGCCCGCGCCGAGGCGCTGAAGCTCATGGCCACCGTCGAGGACGATCTGAAGCGCGGTGCCGCCAACCTCAAACTTTCGGACCGCAGATGAACGAGCAGCCCAACACCTTCGACCCGGCCTCCCTCGCCAGCGACTATCTTGGCGAGGCGGCGACGCTTCTGGCGCATGACGATCCGTTTCCGGGCGGCGCGGTGGTGCCGCCGATCTACCAGACCTCGCTCTTCACCTTCGCCAGCTACGCCGACATGGCCGACACCTTTGCCGGCAGAAGAAAGCAGCCGATCTACTCGCGCGGCGACAATCCGACGGTGATGGAGTTCGAGGCGCGCGTGGCGGCGCTCGAAGGCGCTGAAGCCGCGCGCGGCTTCTCGAGCGGCATGGCGGCGATCAGCGCGACCGTGCTCGCCTTCGTCGGCGCCGGCGAGCGCATGGTCGCCGTGCGCAACTGCTATGGCGATGCCTACCGGCTGTTCGAGCGGCTGTTCCCGCGCCTCAACATCAAGGTCGACTATGTCGACGGCGCCGATCCCGACGCGGTTGCCGCGGCCCTTCCCGGCGCCAAGCTGCTCTATCTCGAAAGCCCGACTTCGATGATGTTCGAGCTGCAGGACCTGGAGCATCTGACGCGGCTGGCGAAGGAGCACGGCATCGTCACCACCATCGACAATTCCTGGGCCACGCCCGTCTTCCAGAAGCCGGTCTCGCATGGCGTCGATCTGGTGCTGCATTCGGCTTCGAAATATCTGAGCGGCCACAGCGACACTGTCGCCGGCGTGGTGGCGGGTTCGGCCGCCCACATCAAGCATATCAACGAGCAGACCTATTCGCAGCTCGGCGGCAAGCTGTCGCCCTTCGAAGGCTGGCTGTTGCTGCGCGGCCTGCGCACGCTGCCCCTGCGTTTGCCGCATCACATGAAAAGCGGGCTCATCCTCGCCGAGCGCCTCAAGGCGCATGGCAAGGTCGAGCGGGTCAACCACCCCGCCTATTCGAACCATCCGGGCAAGAAGACTTTAGCCGGCTATGCCGGGCTGTTCTCCTTCGAGGTCACCGAGGACGTCGACATCCCGGCCTTCGTCGACGCGCTGAAATATTTCCGCATCGGCGTCAGCTGGGGCGGCCATGAAAGCCTGGTCGTGCCGGCAAAGGCCTCGCTCGAGCAGACGCCGGGCATCAATTCGATGGCGCGCTTCGGCGTCAGCCCCCGAACCATCCGCTTCAATGTCGGATTGGAAAATGTCGAGGACCTCTGGGCCGACATCGCCCAGGCCTTCGACAGGTCAAAAAAATAAACGGATCAAAATGGGAGTCCTGAAGATGAAAAGACTGACCTTCATGCTTGCCGCCGTAGCCGGCCTGGCGATTTCCGCCAGCGGCGCGCTGGCCGACACCACCATCAAGCTGGTCGAGGTCATCACCAGTCCGCCGCGCACCGAATTCCTGAAGAAGCAGATCGCCGAGTTCGAGAGCGCCAATCCCGGCATCAAGGTGGAGGTGGTCTCGCTGCCCTGGGGCCAGGCCTTCGAGAAATTCCTCACCATGGTGCAGGCCGGTGACACGCCCGACGTCGTCGAGATGCCGGAACGCTGGATGGGCCTCTACGCCAACAACGGCCAGCTCGAGGATCTCGGCCCCTATATGGCCAAGTGGCCGGACGCCAAGACTCTCGGCGATCGCGCCAAGCAGTTCGGCTCGACCGTCAACAACACGCAGTTCATGATCCCCTACGGCTATTATGTGAATGCGCTGTTCTGGAACAAGAAGCTGTTCAAGGAAGCCGGCCTCGACCGGCCGCCGGAAAACCTCGACGAGTTCGTCTCCTTCTCCAAGAAGATCTCGGCGCTTCCCGGCAAATACGGCTACTGCCTGCGTGGCGGTCCGGGTGCCTTCAACGGCATGCACATGTTCATGAACATCGCCGACGGCAAGGGCGGCTATTTCACCGACGACGGTGTCTCGACCATCAATGACGCGGGCTCGATCAAGGGCCTGCAGATGCTGGCTGACATGTACAAGGACGGCCTGGCGCCGAAGGACGCCGTGAGTTGGGGCTTCAACGAGACGGTGACCGGCTTCTATTCCGGCACCTGCGCCATGCTCAACCAGGATCCGGACGCGCTACTCGGCATCGCCGACAAGATGAGCGCCGACGACTTCGCTGTCGCGCCGCTTCCCGTCGGCCCGAGCGGCAAATCCTATCCGACGCTGGGCTATGCCGGCTGGGCGATGTTCGCCAATTCCCAGCACAAGGACGAGACCTGGAAGCTGATGGCCACGCTGCTGTCGCCCAAGGATAACCTGGAATGGGCCAAGGAAGTCGGCGTCATCCCGATCCACAACGGCGCCGACCAGGATGCGCATTTCAAGACCGAGCAGTTCAAGGGCTGGTTCACCGAGCTTAGCGACAGCTCCAAATATGAAATGGTGACGCCGCCGACCCATCTGGAAAACCTCGGCAACTTCGTCGACCAGGTGGCGATCAAGAACTTCCAGGAAGTGCTGCTCGGCCAGAAGCCGGCCAAGGACGTGGCCGACGAATGGGCCAAGTTCCTGACCAAGGAACAGCAGGACTGGCTGGCGAAGAACAAGAAGTAGCACCCTTCTTCCTTCTCCCCGTTTCACGGGGAGAAGGTGGCCCGAAGGGTCGGATGAGGGGCAGCGCCCTCCTTTCAGAAGTTAGCGCCGCCCCTCATCTGCCTACCGGCATCTTCTCCCCGTTCAACGGGGAGAAGAACGCTGTCGCCAACGCCGGTCCCACCCTCCACCGCGAGCACCGTATGACCTACGCAGTGTCCGAAATCCGATCCGCCGCCCCGCCGCGCAAGCGGCGGCTGAGCAAGGCCGCGATCGAGCCATGGCTCTATCTTTCGCCGGCCATCGTCCTGCTGGTCCTGGTGCTTCTGGTGCCTTTGATCATCGGCATCAGCTACTCCTTCCGCAAATTCTCCGCCTTCAAGTCGCAATATGTCGGGCTTGCGCAATACCAGGCGATGCTCTCCGACGCTGTGCTCGGCCAGGCGCTCATCAACACGCTGTGGTGGACGGTCGCCAGCCTGTTCTTCCAGTTCTTCCTCGGCATGGGCCTGGCGCTGCTGCTCGACAAGCCCTTCTACGGTCGCAAAGTCGTGCAGGCGGTGGTATTCCTGCCCTGGGCGGTGCCGTCCTTCCTCTCCGGCCTCACCTGGGCCTGGCTGTTCAACCCAATCATCGGGCCCTTGCCGCACTGGCTCTATGCGCTGGGCCTGAAGGCCGAGCCGACCAACATCCTGTCCGATCCCGCCACCGCCATGTGGGGACCGATCATCGCCAATGTCTGGTTCGGCATTCCCTTCTTCGCCATCACGCTGCTTGCCGCGCTGAAATCGATCCCGTCCGAATTGCATGAGGCGGCCGCAATAGACGGCGCCTCGCCCTGGCAGCGCTTCACCAAGGTGACGCTGCCCTTCCTGGCGCCGACCATCGTCATCACCGTCATGCTGCGCACCATCTGGATCGCTACCTTCGCCGACCTGATCTTCGTCATGACCGAGGGTGGGCCTGCCGGTTCCACAAGCACGGTCCCCGTCTACATCTATGTCAGCGCCTTCAAGTCGCTCGACAAAGGCTATGCCTCTGCCGTGGCGGTGCTGCTTCTGGTGCTGCTCATTGTCTACGCCATCGGGCTGATCGCCATCCGCCGCACGCTGGTGAGGCACGTCTAATGATCGCCGGTCGCTCCACTTCCTCGCGCATCTTCGGCGGCATCGGCCTCTACGCGGCGATAGCCGCTTACGTGATCTTCGCGCTGTTCCCGATCTTCTGGACACTGAAGATCTCGGTCACGCCCGAGCGCCTGCTCTATACCGAAGGCATCACCTTCTGGCCGTCGCAGACGACGTTCAAGAACTTCGCCACCGTGCTCGAAGCGTCCGACTTCCCGCGCTATTTCCTCAACAGCGTCATCGTCTCGGTGTCGACAGCCGCGTTTGTCACGGTCATCGCCACGCTCGCCGGCTATGCCATGTCGCGCTTCACCTTCCGCGGCAAGGCGACGCTGGCGATCCTGCTGCTGCTCACCCAGACCTTCCCGCTGGTCATGGTCATCCCGCCGATCTACCGCATCATGGGCGATCTCGGCCTGACCAACAGCCTGATCGGCCTGATCATCATCTACACCGCCTTCAACACCGCTTTCGCCACCTTCCTCATGCAGTCCTTCTTCGACGGCATCCCGAAGGACCTGGAGGAGGCGGCGATGATCGACGGCTGCACCCGCGCGCAGGCGATGCGCCGGGTGATCGTGCCGCTGACCTTGCCCGGCATGGGCGCGACGCTCGGCTTCGTCTTCACCGCCGCCTGGAGCGAATTGCTGTTCGCGCTGATGCTGATCTCCAGCGACGAGCAGAAGACTTTTGCGGTTGGGCTGCTCACCTTCATCGGCAAGTTTGCCGTCGACTGGGGGCAGATGATGGCCGCCTCCATCCTGGCGCTGATCCCGGTCTGCGTCTTCTTCGCCTTCCTGCAACGCTATCTCGTCACCGGCCTCACCGCCGGCGCGGTCAAAGGATAAAAGATGGCTTCCGTCACGCTGCAACAT
Source organism: Mesorhizobium vachelliae (assembly GCF_033977325.1). Taxonomy (NCBI): domain Bacteria; kingdom Pseudomonadati; phylum Pseudomonadota; class Alphaproteobacteria; order Hyphomicrobiales; family Phyllobacteriaceae; genus Mesorhizobium; species Mesorhizobium vachelliae. The sequence goes on along the minus strand of NZ_JAVIIR010000009.1, from coordinate 47,220 downwards.
GTCGAGAAGGATTACGGCGCGCTGCGCATCCTGCACGGCGTCGATCTTGAGATCGCCGATGGCGAGTTCGTCGTCCTGGTCGGCCCGTCGGGTTGCGGCAAGTCCACGCTCTTGCGCATGATCGCCGGCCTCGAAGAGGTCACCGGCGGCGAGATCCATATCGGCGAGCGGCTGGTCAACGACGTGGCGCCCAAGGACCGCGACATCGCCATGGTGTTCCAGTCCTACGCGCTCTATCCGCACATGGACGTCTCCTCGAACATGGGCTTCAGCCTGATGCTGAAGAAGGCCGAGAAGACGACGATCGAAGGCCGCGTGGGCGCCGCTGCCAAGCGCCTCGGCCTCGACTCCTATCTCGGCCGCCTGCCGCGCCAATTGTCCGGCGGCCAGCGCCAGCGCGTCGCCATGGGCCGCGCCATCGTGCGCGACCCGAAAGTGTTCCTGTTCGACGAGCCGCTCTCCAACCTCGACGCCAAATTGCGCGTCCACATGCGCGCCGAGATCAAGGCGCTGCACCAGCAGCTCAAGACCACTTCGGTCTATGTCACCCACGACCAGGTCGAGGCCATGACTATGGCCGACCGCATCGTCGTCATGCATGACGGCTATGTCCAGCAGGTCGGCCGCCCGCTCGAGCTTTACGACCGTCCGGCCAACACCTTCGTCGCCGGCTTCATCGGCTCGCCGGGCATGAATTTCTTGCCGGCTAAGGTGGCCAAGGGTGGCAAGGCCGACGCCGTGCTCGCCGACGGCCAGAAGCTCAGATTGCCGGATGGCCTGCCACTTAAGGACGGCGATGACCTCACCATCGGCCTGCGGCCCGAGCACATCAAGCTGGTCGATGACGGCGCGCTGAAGGCCGGGGTCGAGGTGGCCGAGCCGCTCGGCCTGTCGACGCAATTCTATGTCCGGCTGGCCAACCAGCAGATCTGCGTCTTCGTCATGGGCCGCAGCGATGTGAGGCCGGGCGACACGATCCGCCTCGCCGCCGATCCGGCGGCGCTGCATCTGTTCGACCCGAAGAGCGGCAACCGGATCGGCTAGGCCAATTCGCTTCTTCGCCTGCAGGCGATCAGATGGCCGCCGCCAACATCGGCAGCGGCAGGTTCTGCTTCCCGGCAGCTGGCTAAGGCAAGAGGACAACGATCGGCGAACGCACACCCGGCATGCGTTGTCTCTGCCGCCGCTTCGGCTGAGATTGCCGGCGCATTGTCCGAGGACGCGGCCAGCAGCAGCTTCGTGTAGGGGTGGTTGGGTCCGCGAAAGACCTGTTCCGATGCGCCGGTCTCGACCAGACGGCCGCGATAGAGCACGCCGATCCTGTCGGCCATGTAGCGCACGACCCTGAGGTCGTGGCTGATGAACAGATAGGTGGTGTCCTGGTCGCGCTGCAGGTCGTTGAGCAGGTTGAGCACCGTCGCCTGCACCGAGACGTCGAGTGCCGAGGTCGGTTCGTCCAGCACCACCACTTTCGGCGCGCCGGCAAAGGCGCGCGCGATCGCCGCCCTCTGCCGCTGGCCGCCGGAGAGCGAGCGTGGCTTCTGTTCCACGGTTGTGTCCGCCAGCCGGACGGAGCGCAGCAGCTCGGCGACGCGGTTCTTTGCATCTCTCCGGCCAAGGCCGGCAAGCCGCCGCAACGGCCGGCTGATGATCCGCCCGATCCGGTGGCGCGGATTGAGCGTGCGGTCGGGCGACTGGAAAACCATCTGCACGTCGCGCCGTTCGCTGGCGGCGCGCTTCTCTGCGCGCGACGCGACCGTCCTGCCGAACAGCTCAACCGATCCCTGGCTGGGTGCTTGCAGCCCGGTGACGATCCTGGCCAGCGTCGACTTGCCCGACCCGGATTCGCCGATCAGGCCGAAGGTCTCGCCTTGCCCGACGCGGAGCTCGACATTGTGCAGCACGGGCTGCGAACCGAACGAATGGCTGACGCCCTTGCAGGCAATGGCGGTCCGGCGTTGCGGGGCCAGACCGGTTCGGCGAGCGGCCGCCTGGATGCGGCCTGCCGAGCCGGTCTCGGCCAGCCGGCCGTCATGCTTGGTGAAATCGAGCGCCGGGATCGAGGCGATCAGCGCCTTGGTGTAGGCATGGGCGGGATTCTCGAAGACATCCTCCGCATCGCCGCTCTCGACCACGGCGCCCGACTGCATGACCGCGACGCGGTCGCAGGAGCGGCGGATCAGGTTGATGTCGTGGCTGATCAAAAGGATGCTGGTTTTGTGGTCGCGGCGCAGATCGTCGAGGATGGCAATCACTTCCGACTGCACGCTTGCATCGAGCGCCGTCGTCGGCTCGTCCAGCACCAGCAGCGCCGGGTCGAGCGCGATGGCGATGGCGATGTTGGCGCGCTGCTGCATGCCGCCGGACAACTCGTGCGGATAAAGATCGAGCACCCGCTCGGGATTGGCGACCCGCACGCGCTTGAGCAATTCGGCTGAGCGCCAGCGCGCTTCCTCGTGGCGGACCGGGCGGTGGCGCATGATCGTCTCGCCGATCTGCCGGCCGATCGTCATGGCCGGGCTGAGCGCGGCGCCCGGATGCTGGTAGACGGCCGCGATGCGGTCGCCCCTCAGGCCGCGCAGGTCTTCGCTGGACAGCCCACGGATTTCCCGACCCTGGAATTCCAGCGCCGAGGCCGCCAGGTGGGCATTGCCCGGCAGGTAGCGCAATATGGCCAGAGCCACGGAGCTTTTGCCCGAGCCGGATTCGCCGACCAGTCCCAATGCTTCGCCCTGGCCTATGGAGAGCGACACGCCATCGACGGCGGATTGCCATCCTCTTTTCCCGCCATAGGCGATGGAAAGTTTCTCCACGTTCAGCACCGAAGGGGACATTGAGACCTCGAAATCGCTTTCTGCCGGTGCCCTAATCAAGGGCAATCGCTTCCGCTTATTTAGTACATAATCTCTATAAAATTACTCGAATTAATGACGAGCGCAATCTAGCCTTTTTGCAAATTGGAGATCGCGGGTCGTGCCGAGCAACGCGGCGTCCGTGTCTCTCCCAAGGATTTGCAAGGAGGCCTGCATGGCGCGAAACCAGTTGATCCTGAGCGCATTTTTCTTCAACCCGCAGGGCGATCACCGCATGTCGTGGCGGCACCCGCGTGCGCCCGGCCGGGAAGTGCTTGGCTTCGACTACTATCGCGAGCTGGTCCAGGCCGCCGAGCGTGCCAGGATCGACACGATCTTCGTCGCCGACCACGTATCGATCTGGGATTCGGTGAAGAGCGGCGTCGCGCACTACGCCAATGCCCGCCTCGAGCCGTTAACGCTTTTGTCGGCGCTTGCCGGCGTGACCAAGCATATCGGCCTTATCACCACTGCGTCGAGCTCCTATAGCGAGCCCTACAATGTGGCGCGCCTGTTCGCCTCGCTCGACCACATCAGCGGCGGCAGGGCGTCGTGGAACGTCGTCACCTCGGCCATGGACGAGGAGGCGCGCAATTTCGGCCGCGACGGCAATATCGAGCATGCCTTCCGCTACCAGCGCGCCGCCGAATTCCTCGATATCGTCAAGGGATTGTGGGACAGCTGGGAGGACGAAGCCCTGCTGTTCGACAAGGAAACCGGCTATTTTGCCGATCCGGACAAGGTCCATGTGCTCGACCATCGCGGCGCCCATTTCAAGGTGCGCGGGCCGCTCAACGTCTCGCGGCCGCCGCAGGGCCATCCGCTGATCGTCCAGGCAGGTTCCTCGGAAGACGGCAAGAATTTCGCCGCCGCCCATGCCGATGCGCATTTCGCCATCTACAGCACCAGGGAAGACGGCATCCGGTATCGTGAGGACATCAACGACCGTCTCGCCCGTCACGGCAGGCGGCCGGAAAGCTTCAAGATCCTGCCGGGCATCCTGCCGATCGTCGCCGCCTCCGAGGCCGAGGCGCGCGACAGACAGGAGTACCTGCAGACGCTGCTGCCGGACCGCGTCGGCATCGATCTCCTGTCGAGCTGGAGCGGCATCGACCTCTCGGCCTATCCGCCGGACGGCCCGCTGCCGCAGCTTCCGGACGAAAGCACCTTCAATGGCGGGCGCACCTCGCTCAACCGGGTCAGGCAGTGGGCCTCGCAGAACCTGACCCTGCGCGAGATCGCCCGCAAGCTCGCCAACAGCGGCTCGGTGCCGACCGTCGCCGGCACGCCGAAGCAGATTGCCGACCAGCTGCAGGACTGGTTCGAGGCGGGAGCCACCGACGGCTTCAACCTGATGTTCCCGCTGCTGCCGGAGGACTGGATCAACTTCGCCGAACAGGTCGTGCCCGAGCTGCAGCGCCGCGGCGTCTTCCCGACCGAATACGCGCCAGGAACGCTGCGCGACCGCTTCGGCCTCGCCCGCCCCGCCAACCGCTTCGCCGAGCAGCGCGCCAATCAGCGCGCCGTGTCCTGAGGAGAGCCGTCATGACCGCCGCACCGAGATTGCAGCCGCGCGAAGCGACCGCGCCGCAGCTGATCAACGTCCTGCACAGTCCCAAGCGCATCCGCGTCAAGTTCGGCGGCCGCGTCATCGCCGACAGCCGCAACGTGCTGGTGCTGCGCTCCAATCACTTCCTGCCGATCTACTTCTTCCCGCTGGCGGCGGTCGACCAGTCGGCGCTGAAGCCGTCGAAGCAAGGCCAGCAGCATGCCGTCGGCGGCGAGACGAAATATTGGGATATCGAAGCCGGCGACAGGTGCGCCGCCGATGCCGCCTGGTCGTTTGTCGCCCCGCTCGACGAAAACCTCGCGCCGCTTGCCGGCCGCATCGCCTTCACCTGGAACCTCGTCGACCAATGGTTCGAGGAGGAGGAAGAAGTCTTCGTCCATGCCCGCGATCCCTATGCGCGCATCGACGTGCTGCAGAGCTCCAGCCATGTCGAGATCTGGTTCGACGGCGAGCCGATCGCCGACAGCCGCCGTCCCGTGCTGCTGTTCGAAACGCATCTGCCGACACGTTTCTATCTTCCGCCGGAGGATGTCCGGCTCGACCGGCTGAGGGCTTCGTTGACGAGGACCCGATGTCCCTACAAAGGCGTCGCCTCCTACGGGTCCGGCGTGCTCAGGGACGGCTCGCTCCGCGAAGACATCGCCTGGAGCTACCGCGATCCGATCGCCGAGATGCCGAAGATCAAGGGGCTGATCGCCTTCTATCCGCAAGCAGTCGACCGCATCCATCTCGACGGCCAGCCGGTCTGATCCGGCCCCGTCGTCTCCGCTTCATTTCAGAACCACGATTTTCACAGAGGCAAAAATGACCAAGCGCAACGAAATCGACGCCCTTCGCAATCTGTCTGGTGACATCTGGAACGTCGCTGTCGACGAATACGCCGCCGGCTACCTGAAACGCCGCGATCTCCTGAAATACGCGGCACTGATCGGCCTGACCGGCTTTGCCGCCTCGCAAGGTTTGGGCTTCTCAGGCACGGCGCGCGCCGCTGCCGCCGGCGGCACCGTCCGCGTCGGGCTTGGCCAGCCGACCAAGGCGATCGATCCGGTCACGGTCACCGATCCGGCCAGCATCGGCGTGCTCAGCCAGGTCGGCGAATATCTGATCCTCGACGATCCCAAGGACGGGCTGCAGCCGAAGCTCGCTCTGTCCTGGGAAGCCGACGAGACGGCCAAGCGCTGGACCTTCAAGCTGCGGCCCGGCGTGAAATTCCATGACGGCCGCACCGTCACCGCCAAGGATGTGGTGGCAAGCTTCGAGCGTCTGGTCGATCCGAACAGCGGCTCGTCGGCGCTCTCTGCCTACAAGGGCATCCTGTCCAAGGGCGGTGCCAAGATTGTCGACGACGCGACGGTCGCCTTCGATCTCGACCAGTCGAACTCGAATTTCCCCTTTTATGTCTCCTCGGACGTCTACAACGCCGTGATCCTGCCGGCCGACTATGCCGGCGATTTCGAGAAGAATTTCAACGGCACCGGCCCGTTCAAGCTCGAATCCTTCCGCCCCAAGCAGGGCGCCAGCTTCGTGCGCAATCCCGATTACTGGGGCGACAAGGCGCTGCCCGACCGGGTCGAAATAAAATTCTTCGACGACGAGCAGGCGCAGGTTGTGGCGCTGCAGGCAGGCCAGCTCGACGTCATCCCGAGCACCACGCGTCTCGAACTGGCGATCGAGGGCAATCCCAATTTCAAGCTGCTCAGCGTCCAGGCAAGCTCGCATGACGCCGTGCATCTCAGGACAGACCAGGCGCCGTTCACCGACAAGCGCGTCCGCCGCGCGCTGGCGCTCACCCTCGACCGCGAGGCTATCGTCAAAGGCCTGCTCAAGGGTCGCGCCATCGCCGGCAACGACACGCCATTCGCGCCGATCTTCCCCTCGGCCGATCCGTCGGTGCCGCAGCGCAAGCAGGACATCGCCGAGGCCAAGCGGCTGCTGGCCGAGGCCGGCGTGCCCAACGGCTTCGAGGTGACGCTGACCACCGAGCGCGCCTACGATATCCCCGATTACGCCGTCATCATCCAGAACTTCGCCAAGAAGGCCGGCATCGACATCAAGCTCAACGTGCTGCCGCAGGATGCCTATTACGGGTCGGCGACGTTCGGCAGCTCGCCCTGGCTCGATTCCAATCTCGGCATCACCGATTTCGGTCATCGCGGCACGCCTGACATCTTCCTCAACGCGACGCTGAAGAGCGACGGCGCGTGGAACGCCGCGCATTTCAAGAATGCTGACTATGACGCATTGCTGGTTGATTACGGCAAGGCGCGCGACCTTCAGGCGCAGCGCATCGCAGCCGGCAAGATCCAGACCCTGCTGCTCGACGAGACGCCGGAAATCATCAGCTACTTCTCGCAATACAGCCGGATCGCCAGCGCGAAGGTCGAAGGCGTGCGCTTCACGGCGATCTCGCATCTTCTGCTCGACCGCGTTTCCTTCGTCCAGGCATGACGCGGAAACGTCAAACCGGCCGGGGCGCCGGAGCCCGATGCTGACCGGCCGCGCCTTGTCGGCACGCGTGGCCTCGCTGCTCCTCACCTTGTGGCTGGTCAGCGCGCTGGTCTTCCTCGCCGGGCAGGTCCTGCCCGGCGATGTCGCGCGCGTCATGCTTGGTCCCTTCGCCGACGCGCAGGCCGTCGCGGCGTTGAACAGGCAGCTCGGCGCCGACCAGCCTGTGCTCGTCCAATACTGGCGCTGGTTCAGCGCGGCGCTCACCGGCGACTTCGGCACGTCGCTGTCGATGCGCGCGCCGGTCGGCCCCTTCGTGCTGGCAAGCCTTGGTCGCTCGGCGGCGCTTGCGGGAATCATCATGCTGTTTCTTGTGCCGCTGGGTGTCGGCGCGGGCATTGTCGCCGGCCTCAACCGGGGTGGGCTTGCCGATCGGCTGATCGTGCTCGCCGGCGTCTCCTTCGGCATCGTCCCGGATTTCGTGTCGGGGCTGCTCCTGCTCCTGGTCTTCGGCCTGTGGCTGAACTGGCTGCCGATCACGGGTGCGGCTCCCGACGGCGCGAGCTTCTGGACGAGCGGCTACTACCTCATCCTGCCGGCGCTGCCGCTGGTGCTCAACCTCGCTGGCTATCTGGCGCGCATGACGCGGGCCGGCGTCATCGAAGCGCTGGCCGCCGACTATACGCGCACCGCCACCCTGAAAGGGCTCGATCGCCGGCAGGTCATTGTCCGTCACGTGCTGCCCAACGCGCTGACGCCGACGGTCGCAGTGCTCGCGACGCAGAGCGGCTACATGCTCGGCGGGCTGGTGGTGATCGAGGCATTGTTCGGCATCCAGGGCCTTGGCAACCTGGTGCTGAACGCCGCCAAGTCGCGGGATTTCCCGATGCTGGAAGCAGGCGTGCTTGTCATGGCGACGATCTTCGTCCTGTCTGCGGCGGCGGGCGATCTCGTGCAGGCGCTGCTCGACCCGCGGCAGCGGCGGCGGGCGTCGCCATGATGGACCTTCTGGAATTTCCGGCACCTTCGCGCGTGCCTGCATTCTTGCGGGTCGCCGGCAGGCTGGGCCGCGCCGTTCGCGGCCTTCCACCTTCTGTCATTTTCGGGTCACTCATCCTCGCCTTCTGGATCGCCTGCGCTTTGTTCCGTCTGGTTCCCTACGATCCCTATGCCGAGGATTTTCTCGCCACGCTGACGCCGCCGGACGCCGCGCACTGGTTCGGCACCGATCATCTCGGCCGCGATGTGCTGTCTCGCATCATCGTCGGGTCGCGCGACATCCTGCTGGTGGCGCCGCTCGCGACATTGGGTGGCGTCGCCGCCGGCACCATCATCGGCCTGGTCCTCGGTTATTTCGATGGCCTGGTCGACGCGATCGGCGCGCGGCTGCTCGATACGCTGATGGCCTTTCCCTTCATCGTGCTCGTCACCATGACGCTGGTGGCGCTCGGGCCCTCGAACCTCACGGTCATCCTGGTGATCGCCATCGCCTATGCACCTCTGGTGGCCAGGACCGTGCGCGCCGCCGTGCGCGAGCAGAAGGAACGCGAATATGTCAGCGCGGCCCGCCTCGGCGGCGAGAATGCCTTCGCCATCATGGTGCTGGAGATCCTTCCCAACATCAGGGAGACGATCCTGATCGAGCTGGTCACGAGGCTGGGCTACGCCTTCTTCTCGATCGCCACGCTGAGCTTTCTCGGCCTCGGCATCCAGCCGCCCTCCGCCGACTGGGGCCTGGCGATCGCCGAAGGCTCCGGCTTCCTCACCGGCGGCAAATGGTGGGTCGTCGTCTTCAACTCGGGCGCGATCGTCTCGCTGGTCATGGCGACAAATCTGATCGCCCAGGGCATTGGCGCCTTCGAGAATATCGACAGGTGAATTGCGGCTTTTGATTGCTAGACTCCTGTTGATTCGTCTTGACGGGAAACGGCATGAGCAAGGCCCTCGGCACATTCGCATTGGTCACGGTTTTGAGCGCCTTGCTGATGGCGCTGTCATTGGCCGTGGCGAGGCACGGTTATCCCTACGGCGCGTATGGCGTGAAGCGCCTCGACGGCATCGCCGACGCCGGCTCGTTCCTGGCGATCGCCGCCGTCTATTTCTTCGGCGCCATGCTGATGATGATCCTCCCGATCCGCGCCGCCGGCATCGTGCTGACCCATGCCGCCGACGCGATCTGCTGGGCGACGATCATGCTGTTCGCGACCATCGTCGGCTCGCTGGTCGCCCGATGGGCTTTCGGCCAGCACGAGGTGCTGTGGGCGCTCTTCAACTGGCGCTTCCTGTTCGTCGCGGCGATCGTGGCGGCGCATCTCACCATGAACGAGCTTCGCCGCAACGTCCTGCTGAGAAGCCTGTTCTTCGTCATCTTCGGCGTGGTCACGCTCGCCTGCCTGTTCTGGTCGTTCTCGACCTGAGTCCTAGCTTTGTCTCATATGCCGGGTAGACCTCTTTCCGGACAGTGACTATATCATTTGTCTGACAATTGACCGGCTGATAGCTGCCGTGACCAGAACCCAAGGAAAAACAAGATGACCGTGCTGCGCAAGAACCTGATCGATGGCGAGTGGCTTGGCGAGGCCGGCTCGCGCAACATCAACCCCTCGAATACCAACGATGTCGTCGGCGAATACGCGTCGGCCGGGCCGGAGCAGGCCAAGCAGGCCATAGCGGCCGCCAAGGCCGCCTTTCCGGCCTGGTCGCGCTCCGGACCTCTTGCCCGCCACGCCGTGCTGAAGAAGACCTCGGACGAGATCGTGGCGCGCAAGGACGAGATCGGCCGGTCGCTCGCCCGCGAGGAAGGTAAGACATTGGCCGAGGGCGTGGGCGAAACGATCCGCGCCGCGCAGATCTTCGATTTCTTCGCCGGCGAGACGCTGCGCCTGTCGGGCGAGATGGTGCCGAGCGTCAGGCCGGGCGTCGGCGTCGAGATGACCCGCGAGGGCGTCGGTGTCGTCGGCATCATCACGCCATGGAATTTCCCGATCGCCATCCCCGCCTGGAAGATCGCGCCGGCGCTCGCCTACGGCAACACGATCGTCTTCAAGCCGGCCGAACTGGTGCCCGAAAGCGCCTGGACCATCGTCGACATCCTGCACCGCGCCGGCCTGCCCAAGGGCGTGCTCAACCTCGTCATGGGCAAGGGCTCGGTGGTCGGCCAGGCGATGCTCGACAGCCCCGACGTCAACGCCATCTCCTTCACCGGCTCGGTCGGCACGGGCAAGCGCGTCGCCGCGGCAAGCGTCGAGCACATGCGCAAGTTCCAGCTTGAGATGGGCGGCAAGAACCCGCTCGTCGTGCTCGACGACGCCGATCTTGCGGTGGCCGTCGATTGCGCCATCAACGGCGCCTATTTCTCGACTGGACAACGCTGCACGGCCTCCTCGCGCCTGATCGTTAGCGAAGGCATCCACGACCGTTTCGTCGATGCGGTGAAGGAGCGGCTAGACAAGCTCGTCATCGGCGATGCGCTCGACGCCAAGACCCAGATCGGCCCGGTCGTCGACCAGTCGCAGCTCAAGCAGGACGAGGACTATATCGCCATCGGCCGCCAGGAAGGCGCCGAGCTCGCCTTCGGCGGCGACCGGCTGGAGCGCGGGACGCCCGGCTTCTATCTGCAGCCGGCGCTGTTTGTTGGCTCCAACAATGCCATGCGCATCTCGCGCGAGGAGATTTTTGGCCCGGTCGCCAACGTCATCCGCGTCAAGGACTATGACGAGGCTCTGGCTGTCGCCAACGACACGCCCTTCGGCCTCACCTCCGGCATCTGCACGACCAGCCTGAAGCACGCGACGCATTTCAAGCGCAATTCCGAAGCCGGCATGGTCATGGTCAACCTGCCGACGGCGGGCGTCGACTTCCACGTGCCGTTCGGCGGCCGCAAGGGCTCGAGCTACGGCCCACGTGAGCAGGGCCGCTACGCGATGGAGTTCTACACCACGGTGAAGACGGCCTATACATTCGCCGGCTAGGCGTATCGAAGGGGGAATTGATGACGTCTGGCCTAGCCGATATGACATGGCTCAACCCGCCGCCGCATCACATGGTCGGCGACGGCACGCTTACCGTCCGAACCGGCAAGGAGACCGACTTCTGGCGCGAGACCTTCTATGGCTTCTGGCGCCACAACGGCCATTTCCTCTACCGTCCCGTCGAGGGTGACTTCAGCGCCGAGGTCATCGTCAAGGGCGACTACAAGGTGCTCTACGATCAGGCGGGGCTGATGCTGCGCCTCAGCGAAACGCACTGGATCAAGGCCGGCATCGAATACACCGACGGGCTGGCCTACTTCTCTGTCGTCGTCACCAACGACACTTCCGACTGGTCCCTGGTCGCCATCGCCGCCGGCAAGGACGGTGTCAGGATCCGCCTGACCCGCCACGCCGAGGCGATCCGCATCCAATATCTGGACGCCTCGGACGGCCGCTGGAAGCCGGTGCGGCTGGCCTATTTCCCGATCTCGAAAACGGTCGACGTGGGCATGATGTGCTGCTCGCCGCAGCGCGAAGGCTTTGAGGCGACCTTTTCCGGCTTCACCCTAGGGCCACCGATTCCGCGGGACCTGCACGACTGACGCGCCGCTACCTGTCCATCCGGTGCTGGAAGAATTGCAGGAACAGCTCGCGCTCGGTGGTGATGTCGAGCTTTTCATAGATGCGGCGGCGGTGGTTCTTGACCGTGCCGACGGTGATGCCGAGCCGCTCGGCGATGTTGGCGGTCGGATGGCCGGCGAGGATCAACTGCACCAACTCGCGTTCGCGCGATGAAAGCTCGGGCCACAGGCTTTCTGGAATGCTGGGTTTCTGCTGCGGCGAAGCGCCGGGGCCGCTCGGCGCCGAGGTGCGCGAAAAGTCTGACCCGCGCGCCTTGATGTCGAGAGCATGCAGGGCCTCGAACACCGGCAGCCGTTCGGTCAGCAGCGCGATCTCGCTGTCCTTGAACGACACGGTCGAGCGGTCGAGAAAGATACCCAGGCACCAGTCGCCGCCATCGGCCAGCATGATGCCGACCTCGTCGCAGATTTCCGACTGCGCCAAGAAGCCGGCTATGTACTGGCCGCGCTTGGCTTCCTCGTCGGCCAGACCTTTCAGCGGCATGATGCCCAGCCGGCGCTGGCTGCGCCACGAGGCATAGAACGGGTCGAAGACGTAGTAATTGTCGAGGTAGCGCCGCACCATCTCGTCCGAGAAGCGCCGATGCTTGACGAATTCCGGTGTCCTGGTCGCCGAATAGCGCGTCACCGTCACCAGGTCGTGCGCGATGTCGGCGCCGATCAGGTCGATCAGGCAGTCGACATGCCGTTCGGTGCCGGTGGCGGCGATCGCTTTTGCCAGCGGCGCCCAGATATTGCCCATGCGCATGCCCTTTTCTCGGCGAACCGCGCCGCCGGGTCATTGTGTCTTTAGGCATATGGCGCGATCAGCGCGATCGAATCTAGCCTGTGGTCACTCTCGGCAAGGGAAGGCGACCCGTGGACCAGATCACCACCAACCCAATCGTCATCGGCATCGACGCTGGCGGCACCATGACCGACACGATCCTTGTCGATCAGGACGGCCACTTCAAGATCGGCAAGTCGGCGACCACGCCGAAGAACGAGGCCGAGGGCTTCCTCGCCTCGGCGGAGGATGCCGCCGATGCCTGGGGCATCTCGCTGCAGGATCTGTTCTCGGGCGTCAATGTGGTGCTCTATTCCGGCACCGGCATGCTCAACACGCTGTTGTCGCGCACCGGCCGCAAGCTCGGCCTGATCACCACCAAAGGCCTCGAGGACATGATCCTGATGGGCCGCGGCCTGCAGGCATGGGCGGATTATTCTTATGCCGACCGCCTGCACGCGGTCACTCACCATCATCCCGATCCGCTGGTGCCGCGCCGTCGCACCTATGGCGTCACCGAGCGCATCGATCAGTTCGGCGACATCATCCTGCCGCTCTACGAGCACGAGGTGCATGCCGCCGCCAAGAAGCTGATCGCCGACAAGGTCGAGGCGATCTGCATCATGACCATCTTCGCGCACGTCAATCCGGCGCACGAGAAGCGCATCGCCGAGATCTGCCGCGATGAGATCGCCGCTGCCGGCGCCGACATCCTGGTCTACTCGAGCCATGAAGTGCGGCCCGTCATCCGCGAGCAGTCGCGGCTGAACTCGGTGCTGATCGAGGCCTACGCCACCTCGCGCGGCCGCAGGCAGCTTAAGGGCATCGAGGACGTCTCGAAGAAATACGGCTTCAAATATGGCGTGCAGACGCTGCTCTCCTTCGGCGGCCTGACCTCCATCAACCATCCGCGCCTGCATGAGACGATGATCTCCGGCCCGATCGGCGGCATCCTCGGTGCCGCCTATGTCGGCAAGCTGATCGGCAACGACTCGCTGATCTGCTCGGATATGGGCGGCACCTCCTTCGACATGGGCGTCATCACGCGCGGCCAGACGCGGATCGAGAACGAGCCGCTGATGGACCGCTTCAAGCTCAACGTGCCGACGCTGCATCTCGACACGATCGGCGCCGGCGCCGGTATGATCCTCAAGGTCGATCCGCTGACCAGGAAGGTCTCGCTCGGGCCGGAAAGCGCCGGTTCCGATCCCGGCCCGATCTGCTTCGCCAAGGGCGGCGCCGAGCCGACCATCGCCGATTGCGATGCCATCCTCGGCCGTCTGAACCCGCATTACTTCCTTGGCGGCAAGGTCGTGCTGCAGGTCGAGAAGGCGCGCAAAGCCTTCGAGGAGAAATGCTCCCGCGTGCTGGGGGTCGGCGTCGAGGAGGCGGCCGAAGGCATGATCGACATGCTGGAGGCCGACGCCAACAATGCGCTGCGCCGCGTCATCTCCGGCCAAGGCATCCATCCGTCCGAATTCACCCTGCTCTCCTATGGCGGCTCCGGCCCCCTGCATCTCGCCGGCTGCTCCAAGGGCATCGGCTTCAAGGACATCATCACCTTCCAGTTCGCCGCCGCCTTCTCGGCCTTCGGCTGCACCACCGCCGATTTCATGCGTCGCCATTCGGTGTCGACGCAGATCGATATCGGCGCGCGCGCCAGCGATGACGAATTGCAGGCTTTCGGCGCGAAGGTCACGGGGGTCTGGGACGACCTGACCAAGGCCGCGGTCGACGAAATGGTCGCCGACGGCCACGCATTGAGCAAGATCAAGACCGTGCCGTTCCTGATGATGCGCTACACCGGCCAGCTCGAGGACGTGGAGGTGATGGCACCGCTGTCCGCCATCGGTTCCGCCGACGATATGCGCAGGGTCATCGCCGAATTCGAGGCGGTCTACGCCAAGGTCAATCACCGCGTCTCGCGCTATGGCGAGGCCGGCTTCTCGATCACCGAGCTGGGCCTGATCGCGACCGCCGACAAGGTCAAGCCGATGCTGGTCAAGCGGCCGCTCGGCAAATCCGATCCGGCGTCGGCCCATAAGGGCGTGCGCGAGGCCTATATCGGCGGCCGCTGGCACAAGGCCAATCTCTACGAGATGGACTTGCTGCAGCCCGGCCATGAAGTGATCGGACCGGCCATCATCGAACACCCGGCCACGACGCTCGTCGTCCACCCGCAGGATCGCGTCCATGTCGATGAATGGACGCTGCTGCACTACACCCACGCTTGAGAAGGGCGAACGCCATGCTGGACAAACCCGCCTCTGCGCTGCGCATCCGCGAACGGCTGATCGAATCCGAACGGCTGATGGAAGAGACCGGATGCTATGACGGCATCACCGACCTCCATCTGCGCAACCAGGATCCGCTGAAATTCGAGACGCTGCACACCAAGCTGCGCGCCTATTGCGTGTCGGCCCGCGAGATGGCGCGCCGCATCTCGGCTTCACCCGGCGTGCGCGAGGTCGGCGAGATGGTCGTCGCCATATACACGCCGGAAGGCGATGCCATCGCGCTCTCCAACGGCATCATGGTGCATGTGCACACGATGAGCCGCTTCATCAAATGGATGATCCGCAACGGCTACGAGGAGAACCCGCAGATCCGCGACGGCGACATCTTCGCCAACAACGACGCCTTTATCGGCACCGTGCAGGTGCCGGACGTCATGGACGTCGTGCCGATCTTCCATTCCGGCAAGCTGGTCGGCTGGGCCGGCGCCGTCTGCCACGAGCTGGAGGCCGGCGGCATCACGCCCGGCGGCGACGTGGCGCTGGCGCAGGAGCGCTTCACCGAAGGCCTGTTCGTCTGCGCCGAGAAGGTCGGCGAGAACGACGAGCTCAGGCGGGACTACGTCATCCGCTGCGAGCGTAATCTCCGCATGCCGATCTACTGGGTGCTGGACGAGAAGGCCAAGGTGGCGTCGTGCATCGATATGCGCGAGAGCGTCAAGGCGCTGATCGACGAGATCGGCCTCGACTACTGGATGCAGGTATCGAAGGAGTTCATCGAGGAAGGCCGCCGCGCCCAGCTCGCGCGCACCCGCCAGCTCACCGTGCCCGGCATCTATCGCGGCCACACCTTCTACGGCCACGTCACCGCCGGCAAGCCGGGCTACCAGCCGCTCGGCGATCCCGACTGGCTCTACAACATCCCCATCGAGATGGAGATCACCGCAGACGGCAAGATCAAGATGGACTTCGAGGGCACGCAGCCCTGGGGCTACCATTCGATGAACTGCACGCCGGCCGGCATGGATGGCGGCATGTTCGTGACGCTGACCCAGCACATGAATTTCGAGGGCCTGGTCAATGACGGCGCCTGGATGGCGACCGAGTTGAAGCTGCCGCACGGCACCTGGACCAACCCGGACAACGAGATGGTGGCGACCGCCACGTCCTGGGCGCTGCTGCTGCCCGCCTATGGCGTCTTCCAGCGGTTGCTTTCGCGCTCCTTCATCGCCCGCGGCTTCGTCGAGGAAGCCTTTGTCGGCCAGGTCAACAGCCCGATGATCGAGATGGGCGGCGAGAGCCAGTACGGCACGCCCTTCGGCATGGCGCATTTCGAATGCGCCGCCGCCGGCTCCGGCGCCTTGGCCATCAAGGACGGCCTCGACACCGCCTATGTCGGCTGGAATCCTGAGTCCGACATGGGCAATATCGAGATCTGGGAACAGAACATGCCAATGCTCTATATCGGCAGGTCGATCGTTCCCAATTCCGGCGGCGCCGGCAAATATCGCGGCGGCTGCTCGTTCCTGTCGACCTGGCTGGTCTCGAAGACCGATCATCTGCGGCTTGTTACGTCCGAACATTCCTCACGCGTCTTCGACAATGGCGGGCTCTGTGGCGGCTATCCGGCGCCGACCTGCCAGAAGCACCGCGCGGTGCGCGACACCAACATCTTCGAGCTGGCCGGGAATGGCTCGCCGCTGGCGCATCACACCGGCACCAATCCATACCGCTCGGAGCTGGAAGTGCGGCTGGAAGGCGAGCATGTGACGCTGGAAGGCCCCTACATCACCGCGCCGCATAAGACGGGCGACGTGTTTACCCATTCCTACAATGGCGGCGGCGGTTACGGCGACGTGCTGGAACGCGACCCGGTGAAAACCGCCTGGGACGTCGAGAACGGTTTCCTCACGAGGCAAGCGGCTGAAGGCATCTTCGGCGTCGTCCTCGACGAGGACGAGGACGGTTTTCCGGTGGCCAATCTCGAAGCCACCAAGCGCCATCGCGCCGAGATGCGGGCCAAGCGCCTGGCTAGCGCAAAACCGGTTTCGGAGTGGATCGCCAAGGAGCGCGAACGGGTGAAGGCCGCCGACTTCGCGCCCGAGGTCAAGAAGATGTACGCCAGCGCCATCAAGCTTTCGCCGCGCTTCACCAAGGACTTTTCGACCTTCTGGGATGTCGATGCCAAATCGACCTTCGGCGTGGAGTAAGGGACCATGACCTCATACAGCAAGGAAGTCATCGCCGACCTGGTTGCCGGCACGCTGCCCTGGCCGCAGACGCGCCGCATCATGAGCGCCTACAAGGACGACGACCGTTTCTTCAAATATGTCGCTGTGCTGCAGGACCGCGTCGGCTGGAACGATCCGATCCTGCTTCCGGTCGGCGACCATCTCTTCATCTGCCAGAGCGGCGACGAGCGGGTGACGAAATGCGAATGCGGCCATTCCTTTGGCGACTACCGCAAGAACTGGAAGCTGAAGGCGGCGATCATCGTGCGCGATAGCGAGGAGACGCTGCGCGAGATCTACCCCAACAGCGATTTGCCGGATCCGGGCTGGATGGAAATCCGCGAGTTCATCTGCCCGCAATGCGGCTCGCTGCATGAGGTCGAGGCGGCTGCGCCCGGCTATCCGATCGTGCATGATTTCGAGCCGGACCTCGAAGGCTTCTATCGTGATTGGCTGGGCACGCCGCTGGAGCCGACTAACAAAGGAGGGTGATGCCGCAAATGGGCCGCGTCGCAGGCAAGGTGGCGCTCGTTACCGGAGCCGGTCTCGGCCTCGGGCGGGCGTCGTCGCTTCTTTTGGCGGCGGAAGGCGCCAGGCTGGTCGTCGGCGACATTGACGAAGGGCTCGCCGGCAATACGGCGGCCGAGATTGTCAAGGCTGGCGGTGAGGCGCTGGCGCTGCGCCATGACGTGTCGAAGCCCGAGGACTGGCCTGCCGTGATGGCGGCGATCGAGCAGCGCTTCGGGCGGCTCGACGTGCTGGTCAACAATGCCGGCATCGCGATTGCCAGAAACGTCGAGGACACGACTCTGGCCGAATGGCGGCGCACGATTGCCGTCAATCTCGACGGCGTCTTCCTCGGTTGCCAGGAAGGCATCAGGCTGATGAAGAAATCCGGCGGCGGATCGATCATCAATCTCTCCTCCATCGACGGCATCATCGGCGAGGCCGACCTTGCCGCCTACTGCGCCTCCAAGGGCGGCGTGCGCACGCTGACCAAAGCGGTCGCCGTCCATTGCGCCGAGCAGCGCTACGGCATCCGCTGCAATTCCATTCATCCCGGCTATATCTGGACGCCGCAGACCGAGAATTATCTGCGCGACCTGGGCAAGCTCGAGCAGGAGAAGGCCAAGGCGCTGTCGCGCCATCCGATCGGCTTCCTCGGTGAGCCCAAGGACATCGCCTACATGGTCCTCTACCTCGCCTCGGACGAATCGAAATTCGTCACCGGCTCCGAAATGGTCGTCGACGGAGGCTATCTTGCAGTGTGAATTCGGAGACCGCTTGCGATGACCAACCTCACCGGCCGCAGCGCCATCGTCACCGGCGGCTTTTCCGGCATGGGCTTTGCCATTGCCACGGCGCTCGCCAAGGCAGGCGCCAATGTCGCCGTCGGCTCCTATGTGGCGTCGCCACAGGCGGGCAGGGTCGATGCCGCCTATTATCCCGGCGCGGAAGAAATCGAGCGGGTCCGCTCGGCGCTCGCCGCCCACGGCACCAAGGTGCATGCCGCCCATCTCGACGTGCGTGACAGCGCGCTCACCGATCTCTTCTTTGCGGAAGCCCAGGCGGCTGTCGGCGCCGCCGATATCCTGGTCAACGCCGCCGGCACCACGGCCGAACAGCCGGTCTGCGGCCATTCCGACGCGCTCTGGGACAAGATCGTCGACACCAATCTCACCGGCGCCTTCCGCACCACGCGCGCCGTTCTGCCCGGCATGATCGAGCGCGGCTGGGGCCGCATCGTCAACATCGGCTCGACCGCCGCTTCCGTCGGCTGGAAGGACAATCCTGCCTATTGCGCCTCCAAGGCCGGCCTGCTTGGCCTGACACGCTGCGTCGCGCTTGAAGGCGCGCCGCATGGCGTGACCTGCGTCATGATCAGCCCGACCTGGGTCGAGACCGAGCTGATGCGCCGCAACGTGGCGCAGGTCGTCGAGCGCGAAGGCAAGGGCCGCAGCGCCGAGGAGGTGATGGACGAATTCAGGAAGGGCAATCCCCAGGGCCGCATGATGCAGCCGGAAGAAATCGCGGCGCTCGCGGTCTTCCTCTGCTCGGACCTCGCCAAGGGGATCACCATGGAAAATATCCAGATCACCGGCGGCGCCTTGTGGTAGCGTCGGTCGGGGGTGATGGATCCCGGTCTCGTGGGAGGAGGCCGGCATAAACAGAAGGACCATCAACCAACAGGGGAACTGACATGACAATAGGAAATGCCTTGCAAGGGGCCGGGCTTGGCCTCGCGCTGATGCTTGCCGCAACGACGGCCGGGCAAAGCGCCGATCTCGGCGCCAAGGATGAGCCGATCAAGCTCGCCATGCTGGAATGGACCGGCGCGCACGTCTCCACCCACATCGCAGGACAGATATTGGAAAAGCTCGGCTATAAGGTCGAATACGTCACCGCCGGTAATTTTCCGCAATTCTCAGGCCTTGCCGACGGCTCGCTCAGCGCTTCGGTCGAGATCTGGCTCAACAATGTCGGCGATATCTATCCGAAGGTGCTCGCCGCCAAGCAGATCGAGGATATCGGCAAGCTCGATCTGAAGACCCAGGAAGGCTGGATCTATCCGAAGTTCATGGAAAAGGTCTGCCCCGGCCTGCCCGACTGGACCGCGCTCAACAAGCCCGAATGCGTGCAGGCATTGGCGACGCCGGAGACGGCGCCGAATGGCCGCTTCCTCGACTACCCGTCCGACTGGGGCTCGCGCGCGGCGACCATCCTTGCCGACAACAGCATGCCCTACACTGCCGTGCCATCGGGCTCCGAAGGCGCCCTGGTGGCTGAGCTCGAAGCGGCGGAAGCCGCCAAGACGCCGCTGATCATGATGTTCTGGGGCCCGCATTACGCGCTGGCCGAGAACGATGTCGGTTGGGTGACGATGCCGCCCTGCAAGCAGCAGACCAACGACCACTGCATCACGCCGCCTGACGTCGACAAGATCGTGTGGTCCGGCTTCGGCGCCAAATGGCCGGCGGCTTACACCTTCCTCAAGGCGTTCAAGATGGATGCGACCGAGCAACAGAAACTGATGCTGGCGGTCGACAAGCAGGGCAAGGATCTCGACGCCGTCGTCAAGGAATGGATCGACAAGAACGAGGCGGTGTGGAAACCTTGGCTGGATGGCGCCAAGGGATAGACCCGGCTGGATCACCGTTGCCCGTCGGATGGGTCGAACGGCTCGGCTTTAAGGGGCTGGGCCGTTCCCCTGTCAAACGAAGCTAGACGTTAGCCGGCAATCGATCAGACAAGGAGCGACTTGAGCTCGAAGCCGGCGTCACCGACCTTCATCCGGTCCGGTGATTTTCCCTGGGCAATCAGGCGCTTGCCCACCATGTAGGCGGCCGGTTGGTTGATCGCGTCCACCGCCAGCAAGTCGTCGCCCCGATAATACCATATGGAAAGCGAGGTGTCGGACACCTGCCGGGTTATCGCGCAATCATGGTCGCCGCCCAGGCCCGCGATCTGCAGCTTGCAATCGAACTGATCCGACCAGAACCATGGCTCTGCGTGGTATTTCTGCGGCTGGCCCATGATGGTCTTCGCCACGGCCTCACCCTGCTCGACGGCATTGCCGACGCTTTCGAGGCGGAGGCGCCGGCCCTTCCAGGGAAACGACGCGCAGTCGCCGGCCGCGAGGATGAAGGGGTCCGTGGTCCGGCATTGGGCGTCGACCGCGATGCCGTTCTCGGTATCGAGGCCTGCCATTTCAGCGAGTTCCACATTCGGATGGATGCCGATACCGACGATCACGAAATCGGCCGGCAAACTGCGTCCGTCGCTCAAGACGGCACCGGTCACCCGGCCCTCGCGCCCGGCCAGGCGCGTCAACCCGACGCCTTCCAGGATGTCGACGCCGTGGCTTCGGTGGAGCTCACGGAAAAACGATGCGGTATGGGCCGACGCGACGCGCTGCAGGATTCGCGGGGCGCTCTCGATGAGCGTGACACCCAAGCCCAGCTTGGCGGAGACGGCGGCGGCTTCGAGGCCGATATAGCCGCCCCCGACGATGACGACGCGCCGACCCGCTACGAACTCCCGCGCCAGCCTTTGGATATCGGCGATCGACCTCAGATAGTAGACTCCGTCCAGGTCGCCGCCTTGGTCCGGCGGCAGGAGTCGGGGCCGCGATCCGGTGGCAAGGACAAGGCGGCTATAGGACAGAACCGATCCGTCGTTCAGCCTCGCCTCGCGCCGATCCCGGTCGATTGCCTCGACCTCCGTCCCCAACCGGAGCTCGATCGTTTTCTGGTCGTAGAAGGTCAAAGGCCTGAGATGCAGGCGCTCCTCCGTGATATCGCCCAGAAGATAGCCTTTCGAAAGCGGCGGGCGCTGATAGGGCGGGTGCGGCTCCGCTCCAACCAGGGTGATCCGCCCGCTGTGCCCGAGGTCGCGCAATTTGGCGGCAACGGAAAATCCCGCCTGTCCGGCGCCGACGATGACGACAGGGCCGTTTTCTACCGGGATGTTCGACATTGTGCCGCTCAGCGCGCCCGAAGCGGCGTGATCGCCTTCAGCGTGGCGGTGATCAAGGCGTCGCGTTGGCCGGACAGGTCCGACACCGATTTGCCCTGCGCTTCCTCCGTGACGCCTTGCACCAGTGTCGCCGAAGTCTTTGGGTCGAGATGGAGGACGCCGAGATCGTCCCACCAGCGATTGAAGCTGCTGGTGTAGCGTTCGCAGAACGCGGCAAGGCCGCCTTCGCCGGCGCCGAGATGGAACAGCATGGTCGGCCCCATCGCGGCCCAGCGCAGCCCCGGCCCGGCCCACATCGCCTTGTCGACATCCTCGACGCTGGCGACGCCCGTCTTCACCAGATGGATCGCCTCGCGCCACACCGCCGCCTGCAGCCGGTTCGCGACGTGGCCCGGCACCTCGCGGTTGACGCGGATGGTCACCTTGCCGACGCTGGCGTAGAAGCGCTCGGCCGCCTCGACCACGCCGTCGGCCGTGCGCCCGTTTCCCATGACTTCGACCAGCGGGATGAGGTGAGGGGGATTGAATGGATGGCCGAGCACGAAGCGGGCCGGATTTTTCCATCCCGCCTGCATCTCGCTGAGCGTCAGGCCCGAGGCCGACGATGCCACGACAGCATCTGAAGCGAGCGCGGGCTCGATCGCGGCAAAAAGCTCGTGCTTGATGTTGATCCGTTCCGGAACGCTTTCCTGGACGAATTGCGCGCCGTCAACGGCCTCGGCAGCCGACTTATGGAAGCTGACGCGATCGGGATTGCCTTTGTCGGTGAGCCCGAGATCCTTCAGCACCGGCCATGCCTGCTCGACATAGTCGCGGACCTGCGCCTCGGCCGTATCGGCAACATCGAACACCGCGACGCTGCGGCCGGAGGCGAGGAACAGCGCCGTCCAACTCGCGCCGATAACGCCCGCGCCGAGCACCGCCGTGTGATTGACGTTGGTCATCTAGAACAATCCTGGTTGCAAAGGGGAGGCGGCGGTCAGTCCGCCGTCGAGAACGAAACACTGGCCGGTCGCGAAGGCGGCCTGGTCGGAAACCAGCCAGGCGACGGCATTGGCGATGTCGCTCGGCTTGCCGAGCCTGCCGGCAGGATGCCTGGCAATGGCGTCGGCCTTGGCGCGCGCCGGATCATGGGCAAGGTCGAAGCCGTCCGCCGCCATCTCGGTCATGATCCAGCCCGGGCAGATGGCGTTGCATCGCACCTTCGGCCCATGATCGACCGCGATCGAGCGCGTCAGGCCATGCGCGAAGGCTTTCGAGGCATTGTAGACCGCCATCCTCGGATCGGCGACATTGCCGGAGATCGAGCCGATATTGACGATGCTGCCGCCATGCTCGGCGATGAGGGGCAACACCGCGCGGCACATGTTGAACACGCCCCTGCAGTTTGCGCCGATGACGAGATCCCAATCCTCGTCGGTGGTCTCGGCGACCGTCTTGGTGATCTGAATGCCCGCATTGTTGATCAGGATCGTCGGCGCGCCGAAAGCATCGCGGGCAGCCTTCACGATGGCCTCTGCGTCGGAAGACTTGCCGACATCGGCCTGGACCCAGGAGACCTCGGCGGCAAGATTGTCCGGACGCTTGCCGCGGCCACAGGTCAGCACGCGGGCGCCATCGCCGACCAGCCGGTCAACGATCGCGCGGCCGATGCCGCGTCCGCCGCCGGTGACGATCGCTATTTTTCCCAGCAGATTGTTTTCCCGAGCGGCCACGTTTCTCTCACCTAGAACGCCACATTGGCGGCACCCTTGAGGCCGAGACGCTTGCGCACTTCGTCCGGCGTGGCGACGGTGCGGCCGAAATTTTCGACGATCGAGCGGATCTTCCTCACCTGCTCGGCGCTCGACGTCGCTTTCTGGCCCGGGCCGATATAGAGGCTGTCCTCCATGCCGACGCGCAGGTTTCCGCCGAGCAATGCTGCTTGCGTGGTGAACGGGATCTGATGCCTGCCGGCGGCGAGCACCGACCATTCATAATCGTCGCCGAACAGTTTTTCGGAAATCGTGTGCATGTGCACCAGATTGTCGAGATCGGCGCCGACGCCGCCAAGGATGCCGAACACCATCTGGACGAAGAAAGGCGACTTGACCCAGCCCTGGTCAACGACCCAGGCTAGATTGTAGAGGTGGCCGAGGTCGTAGCATTCGAACTCGAAGCGCGTTCCGTGCGCGTCGCCAAGTTCCCGCAGCGAATATTCGATGTCGCCGAACGTATTGCGGAAGATGAAGTCCCGGGTCATCGCCAGGAATTCCGGCTCCCACTCATGCTTCCAGTTCGAATATTTGTCGAGCATCGGGAAGACGCCGAAATTCATCGACCCCATGTTCATCGACGCCATTTCGGGGCTGACCGTGCTCGCCGCCCGCAGCCGCTCCTCACGCGTCATGCCCAGCCCGCCGCCTGTGGTGATGTTCAGCACCGCGTTGCAGGATTGCTTGATGCGCGGGAGAAAATCCTGGAACAACTCCGGCCGCGGATCGGGCTTGCCGGTCTCGGGATTGCGCGCGTGGAGATGGATGATCGCCGCGCCTGCTTCAGCCGCGTCGATGCTCGCCTTGGCGATCTCGCTCGGCGTGATCGGCAGATGCTCCGACATCGTCGGCGTGTGGATGCCGCCCGTCGGGGCGCAGGTGATGATGACGGGTTTGCTCATGGTCAAAGTCTCATCTGCTGAACCTGGGCCGACAGGCCGCCATCGAGGATCCAGAGCTGGCCGCTGGCGTAGCGCGCTTCGTCGCTCGCAAGCCAGTTGACCAGGTTGGCGACGTCGGCCGGCGTGCCGTAGTTGCGCATCGGGTGCACGTTGCGCACCGCGTCGCGCAGCATTTCGATCGTGCCGCCGCCGCCTCCCGATCCTGCGCCGGCAAAGAAGGACTGCAGCATCGGTGTGTCGACATAGCCTGGGCAGATCGCGTTGACCCTGATGCCTTCGGGTCCGTGGTCGCAGGCCATGGCGCGGGTCAGCGCATGCACCGCGCCCTTGCTGGCGCAATAGGCGGCGAGGCCCGGGTCGGCGATGAAGCCGTCATAGCTGCCGAAATTGATGATCGAGGCTGTGCGGCCGCCGGCGGCTACCTTGCGCATCAGGGGGAGCGCGTATTTGCAGGTGAGGAACATGCCGGTGACGTTGACCGCGAAACAGCGGTTCCATTCCTCGAGCGTGGTGTGCTCGATGGTCTTTTCGATCTCGATCCCGGCGGCGTTCACCAGCACATCGAGCTTGCCGGCGGCCGCCTCGACCTTGGCCATGGCGGCCCTGACCTGGTCTTCCGAGGTCACGTCCAGTTGCACGAATGTCGCGGATCCTTCCGGCGAGGCGCCCATGCTGCCTGTATCGCTCAGATCACCTGCGAAGACCGTGGCTCCCTCCGCGAGAAACCTCTCGCAGATTGCGCGGCCGATGCCGCCGCGCCCGCCGGTGACCAGCGCCACCTTGTCCTTAAGTCTTCCGCTCATGGAGAGCCCTTTGAAACGCCGGCTAAATGCATCGTCGATGCAACCTGTCGATCACGCAGCGCAGCGCCCATAGGCGTCGAGGACCAGGCCATGAAAATGATGCACGGCGTGTTCCGACTGCCCGGAGCCATCGGGGTCGTTGACGATGCGCCCTTGCGTGAAGGCGGGCGTGTTCATGCCCTTCTGGACGCTCTCGACGATGTTGATGTCCTCGACCTGCAGCACCTCGTCGAGGTACTTGATCGACTGCACTTCCGCCTCGTTCGGCTCCTTGCTCTCGAGGAAGAAATCGTAGGTCTCGAAGGTCCGGTCCGGCCCCGCCGGGATGATGTTCAGCACGATCATCGAGGACCGCCCGGGGTAGCGCATCAGGCAGGTGTTCGGCCACAGCCACCACACGGCATGCGTCCGTACGGTCGCGTTGGAGACGTCATAGGCGGAGTTGGCGGATTTGCCGGCATCGGCCATGTGGCTGGAATAGATGCCGTGCGTCGTCACCTTGTAGGTGCTCATGTCGACCAGCGTGCAGAAATCCTTGTGTGCCGTCGGGCAGTGATAGCATTCGAGGAAATTGTCGACGACGTTCTTCCAGTTCGACTTGATGTCATAGGTCAGCCGATGCGCGAAGGTCAGCTGGTCGATGTCGGGCGCCCAGTGCTTGATCTCGGTCGCGAGGTCGCCCGTCTGGGAAGCGAGCGACGCCGCTGAGGGGTCGAGATTGACATAGATGAAGCCGCAAAACTCCTCGACCTGCACCTGGTCGAGGCAGATGTCCTTCGTCTGGAAGTCTTCCAGCGTCTCGGTGTGCGGCGCGCGCACCAGCTGGCCGTCGAGGCGATAGGTCCATGCGTGGTAAGGGCACATGATCTTGTTGGAATTGCCCTCGCCCGAAAGGAGCGCATGGGCGCGGTGTTTGCATACATTGTAGAAGGCGCGCAGAACGCCTTCGCGGTCGCGGACGACGGCAATAGGGCGTCCCGCGGTCTCGACCGCGATATAGTCGCCCGGCTTGCGGACTTTTTCGACATGGCAAACCCACTGCCAGGTCCTGGCGATGATCGCTTCCAGATCGACCTGATGCCAGCGCGGGTCGGTATAGGCGTCGCTCTTCAGCGAAAGGGACCGCGAGGGGTTCGGCGAATAGCCCTCCTTGATGGCGGTGAACTCGTCTTTCGAAGGAAGCAGCGTCATCGAAGCACCTCTGGTTTCGTGCGCCTGCACAGGACACGATGGCAGAAGCTTGCTGCCGAAAAGGCGAAGAATCTATGCGCGGTTCGCCGCTGGTTTATCGTTTTTCGCCAGCCGCCTCGTCCTCATCGTCCGGCGACTTCCGGTGCATCGGCCAGGCCCTGAACTCGAAAGGTATGCGGCCCTCGACACGGTCGGAACGCGGCGAAAGGCCAAAGCGTTCGCGATAGGCCCGGCTGAAATGGACCTGGCTCGAAAAGCCCGACGCGATCGCTATCTCCGACATGAGCATGTCGGTCTGGGTGACCAGGCCGCGCGCCCGGTCCAGCCTTATATCGCGATAATAGAGCGCCGGCGGCTTGCCGACATATTGCTTGAACAGCCGGTCGAGCTGCCTTTGCGAGATATCCACCTTGCGGCAAAGCTCGGGGATGATCAGCGTCTGCTCGAGATGCTGCTCCATGATCGATATGACCTGGCGCACGGTCTTGGGCGCCGAGCGGCCAAGCGGTTCCGCGCTACCGGGGTTCTGCGATGTTCCGGCCGGCCTCAAGGTCGGGTGAAAGATGTAGCGAGCCGCGGCATTGGCCAAAGCATCGCCGGCGCTTGCCCGGATCAAATGCAAGGCGACATCGGCCGAAGCGATCCCGCCGCTGCAGGTGAAGCGTTTGCCGTCATGGACGAAGATGTCTTCCGACACGTCGATGTCGGAATGCAGCTCCTTCAGCGCATCGATATGCTCGTAATGCACCGTGGCGCGGCGCCCGTCGAGCAGTCCGGCATCGGCGAGGATAAACGCTCCCGTATCGAGCCCGCCGACGATGGAGCCGTTGCGCGCCCATTTCCTGAGCAGCGCCTGCAGATGCGGAGTGCTCGCCGTCTCCGGTGTCCAGCTCGCCGACACCAGCACGATTTCAAAATTCTGCTCTTCGATGGAAGCGAGCTTCTCCGTCTGGACCATCATGCCGTTGCTGGCGAGGCATGATCCTCCATGGGCGGAGGCGATCATCCAGCGAAAGCGTGTCAGCCCCTCAAGATAGTTTGTCGCCCGGAACGGATCGATGAAGGCTGTCGTCGCCGCCAGATTGAAGTTGGGCGTGACCACGATGAGGATTCGGATCGGCTGGGCGCTCGGAGCCACGTGTCCAAAGATCGAAAGTTGGCGTCCAGATTTGTTAAGTCGCCGGCCGGCATTGTGCAACACTTCTGTGCGGCAAACAGCGATACCAACCAAAAACAAAGGGGAACATCATGCTGAGGAAGCCGATCTTGAATGCCATTGCGCTTGCCGCCCTTCTGGCGGCAGGCGCGCCTGCCGTCGCCGCCGATCTCGGCGCCAAGGACGAGCCGATCAAGCTCGCCATGCTGGAATGGACCGGCGCGCACGTCTCCACCCACATCGCCGGACAGATATTGGAAAAGCTCGGCTATAAGGTCGAATACGTCACCGCCGGCAATTTTCCGCAATTCTCAGGCCTTGCCGACGGCTCGCTCAGCGCCTCGGTCGAGATCTGGTTGAACAATGTCGGCGACATCTATCCGAAGGTGCTCGCCGCCAAGCAGATCGAGGATATCGGCAAGCTCGATCTGAAGACCCAGGAAGGCTGGATCTATCCAAAATTCATGGAGAAGGTCTGCCCCGGCCTGCCGGACTGGAATGCGCTGAACAAGCCCGAATGCGTGCAGGCATTGGCGACACCCGAGACCGCGCCCAACGGCCGCTTCCTCGACTACCCGTCCGACTGGGGCTCGCGCGCCGCGACCATCCTTGCCGACAACAACATGCCCTACACTGCCGTGCCGTCCGGTTCGGAAGGCGCGCTGGTGGCGGAGCTCGAAGCGGCCGAAGCGGCCAAGACGCCGCTGATCATGATGTTCTGGGGACCGCATTACGCGCTGGCCGAGAACGATGTCGGCTGGGTGACGATGCCGCCTTGCAAGCAGCAGACCAACGATCATTGCATCACGCCGCCTGACGTCGACAAGATCGTCTGGTCGGGCTTCGGCGCCAAATGGCCGGCGGCTTACACCTTCCTGAAGGCGTTCAAGATGGATGCGACCGAGCAACAGAAACTGATGCTGGCGGTCGACAAGCAGGGCAAGGATCTCGACGCCGTCGTCAAGGAATGGATCGACAAGAACGAGACGGTGTGGAAACCTTGGCTGGATGGCGCCAAGGGATAATTCGCCGACATGCCTGACAAGGGCTGAGGGCAACAAAGGCCCGGCTTCCGCAATGCGCGGAGCCGGGCGAACAATCGGCACGGATTGATGGGAATGGACACTGCCGCGCGTCCGATAAAGCTTGCCTGTCGCAATGTCTGGAAGGTCTATGGCCGGCGCCCGGGCTACTATTTCGACTCGCGCGGCTATGTGATCGATCCCGAGGCGCTGGCCGAGCGCCTGCGCGCGGAAGCGCATTTGCCGGCCGTGGTCGATGCCAGCTTCGAGGTGGCGACCGGCGAGATCTTCGTCATCATGGGCCTGTCCGGCTCGGGCAAGTCGACCCTGGTTCGCTGCCTGTCGCGCCTGGTCGAGCCGAGCGCCGGCGAGATCCTGCTCGACGGCCGCAACCTGCTCGCCGCCAGCGGCAAGGAGCTCATCGACCTGCGCCGCCACGCCATGGGCATGGTGTTCCAGAATTTCGGCCTGCTGCCGCATCTCAGCGTGTTGGGCAATGTCGCTTTTCCGCTGAAGATCCAGGGCAAGCCGCCGAAGGAGCGCGAGGCCCGCGCCCGCGAGATGATCGCGCTGGTCGGGCTCGAAGGCCGCGAGGCGTCCTTCCCGCATCAGCTCTCCGGCGGCCAGCAGCAGCGCGTCGGCATCGCCCGCTCGCTCGCTGTGGGCCCGGAGCTCTGGTTCCTCGACGAGCCGTTCTCGGCGCTCGATCCGCTGATCCGCAAGCAGATGCAGGACGAGTTCCTGCGCCTGCAGCGCATGCTGAAGAAGACCATCATCTTCATCACCCACGACATCGCCGAGGCCTTCCGCCTGGCCGACCGGCTGGCGATCATGCGTGCCGGCAAGATCGTGCAGATCGGCCGCCCGGCCGACATCGTGCTCAGCCCGGCCGACGACTATGTCGCGCAGTTCACCGAGGATATGCCGCTGCTGCGGGTCATCACGGCAGGCGACGTCGCCTCACCGGCGAACGGGGCGCCGCTGCCCGAGCAAAGCGTTGCCGCGGACACCAGCCTCGAAGCGCTTATCCCGCGGCTCGCATCCGGGGTAGCGGCCTTCACGGTGCCGGGCGCCGGCGACAGCCCGCCGGCGGTGCTCAGCGCCGGCGCGGTGCTCGCCGTGCTGGAGCGCGAGCAGGCGAGGCGCAAAAGCTCATGACGGCGCCGGCCGCGATCGCACGGTCACCGCAGAGGTTCGCCATCGCGCCGGCCCTTCTTCCCTGGTGTGGTTTGGCCGTGCTGACGCTGCTTTGCCTGCTCCTGAAAACCGAACTTCCCTGGCTGGTCAATTTCCCCAAGGAATGGACGCTGCCGCTGGCCTCCTACATCAACGCGGTGACCGACGTGGTGGTCGCCGTCATCCAGCCCGGGTTCCGGGCGCTCTCAGCCTTGCTCGATGCGCCGATGCGCGGCGCGCGGCTGGCGCTCGCCTGGCTGCCCTGGCCGGCGGTGATGCTGGCTGTCGCCGCCCTTGCGCTGAAATCGAGCGGCGAGCGGCTGGCGATCTTCGCGCTCGCCACGCTCGCCTATATCCTGCTCGCCGGCTATTGGCCGCAAAGCATGAACACGCTTGCCCTGGTGCTGCTGGCGGTGCCGATCTCGACCGTGCTCGGCTTCCTGCTCGGCGTTCTCGGCTACGCTCGCCCGCGCTGGCGTCCGGTGCTGCTCGGCGCGCTCGACCTGATGCAGACGGTGCCGGCCTTCGCCTATCTCATTCCGCTCCTGCTTCTGTTCGGTTTCGGGCCGGTGGTCGGGCTGATCGCCTCGGCGATCTACGCGACGCCGCCGATGGTGCGCAACACCATGCTTGGGCTCGACCGTGTGCCGGCGGCGATCAGCGAGGCCGGCCTGATGAGCGGCTGCACGCGCCGCCAGCAATTCTTGCAGGTGGAGGTGCCGACGGCGCTGCCGCAGCTTCTCGTCGGCTTCAACCAGACGACGATGGCGGCACTGTCGATGGTCATCGTCGCCGCCATCATCGGCGGCTTCGAGGATATCGGCTGGGAAGTCCTGTCCTCCATGCGCAAGGCCGAGTTTGGCCAGAGCATTCTGTCCGGCCTGGTCATCGCGCTGCTCGCCATCCTCATCGACCGCCTCACCATCGGCTTCGCCAAGGCGCCGGAGACCGGACCGACGCGCGCCATGCGCTGGATGACGCCGCGCCGACTGGCCCTGTGGCTGGCGGTCGCGCTGGCTCTTGCCGTGGTCATCCGGCTTGCCATGCCCGATGCGACGCTTCTGCCGCAAACCGGGCTGCGCATGCAGATGGGCGCGGTCAACGAGTGGCTGCTGGGACTCGTGCGCGACTATGCCTGGTTCTTCAACGGCGTGCGCAACGCCGTGCTCTATTGCCTGCTCCTGCCGCTGCGCGTCGGCATTTCGGGCTCGGCGACGCCGGCCATGTGGGGCTTCGCGCTGCCGCCACCGGTGCTGGCCGGCTATGTCGTCCTGGTGCTGGCCTTGGCCGCGCTGGCGATGCGCGCCTTCGGCTGGCGAGGCGGGCTCGCCGTGCTGGCCGCCGGCCTCGTCCTCTACACCGGCTTTCTCGATCTGCCCTGGCCTGTCTTCATCCTTGCCGTCGCCTTGCTTGCCGGCCAGGTGGGCGGGCCGCGCCTCGGCCTCTTCGCGCTGGTCGGCTTCGGGCTGATCCTGGTCAACGGCCTATGGCCGCAACTGGTGCAGTCGCTCTATCTCTGCACGCTGGCGGTCCTGCTTTGCCTTCTGGCCGGCGGCGCGCTCGGCACATGGGCGGCGCATAGCGACCGCGTCTCGCATATCCTGAAGCCGATCTGCGATGCGTTGCAGACCATGCCGCAATTCGTCTTCCTCATCCCGGCGCTGATGTTTTTCAAGGTCGGCGAGTTCACGGCGCTGATCGCCATCATGCTCTACGCCATCGTGCCGCCGATCCGCTATGTCGAGCACGGACTGCGGCATGTGCGCGCCGATGTCGTCGAGGCGGTCGAGCAGATGGGTGCGACGCCGATGCAGACCTTGCTGCAGGCTAAGCTGCCGCTCGCCTTGCCGGTCGTCATGCTGGGCCTCAATCAGACCATCATGGCGGCGCTCTCGATGCTGGCTATCGCCGCCCTCGTCGGCACGCGCGATCTTGGCCAGGCGGTCTATGTCGCGCTCGGCAAGGCCGATGCCGGCATGGGCCTGATCGCCGGCCTGTCGATCGCCTTCCTGGCGATCCTTGCCGACCGGTTGATCCAAGCCGCTGTCGCACGCTCGGCGGCTGCGTCCCAGTGATCAGATGGCGACTGGCATGCGGCCATTGGCAGGCCGCTCGTCCTCGGCTGGAATGGCCGCCCTGCGGCGCCGGACAGCCGGCAACGGGGTCAGCGTGAACAGGCCGTAATAGACGATGAAGGACGCCATGAAGTAAGGGCCGAGCAGTTCGACCTCGAAGAAGGAGCGGATCAGCATCAGCCCGATCGCGCCGGCAAGCACCACCGAATCGGCGCTCCACTCGCCGAACACTACTTTGGACACATGGCCGTAGAAAGAGCGCAGGATCACCAGCGCCAGCAGGGTCACGCCGATGAAGCCGATCTCGACCAGCGTCTCGACATAGGTGTTGTGGAAGTGGAAGCCGGAGCGGGTTGAGATGTAGAACTCAGCCCACAGCCGCTCCGGATCGGCAAAGCCTTGCACCCAATAGGCGGCGTAGCCGTAGCCGAGCAGCGGATGCTCCTGCGCTGCCTCCCAGCCCTGCTCCCACAGATAGGTGCGGCCGGTGAGCGTCGAATCCTTGCCGAAGACGCCGAGCACGACATCCAGCAGGCCGAGATTGAGCGCCGCAACGACGCCCGTCACCAGCGCGCCGGCGCCGACGATGAACAGCACGCGGCGATAGCGCAGCGACAGGACCTTGGTCATGGTGAGCAGCATGACGATGCCGATCACCGCCGGCAGCGAGGCCACGGACGTCGCCGAATGGGCGATGGCCAGCATATAGGCCGACAGAAGCATGATCGGCGCGGTCCACACGAAGCCCAGCCAGTTGCGCCGGTAGAAGACGAGGAACGCAAGGCAGAAGAAGATGCCGAGCGAGGAGAAGAAGCCGATCTGGTTCTTGGAGCTGAAGGCGCCGACGAAATTGACCGTGCCGTCTATCGTGTCGAGCGCGTAACCGCCGACTCCCAGTGAATAGAGCAGAACGAAGAAGATGCCGATCAGCGAGCCCACCACCAGCGTGCGCACATTGATGGTGCGCGCCGCGACATAGGCGCAGACGATATGCGAGGAATATTGCACCGCCGCGCGCGCGCTGATGCCCGCCGCCTGGGACCAGAACACCGAGGAGCAGACATAGGCCGCAAGCAGAATGGGCAGCCAGGCGCTGGAGAGCTTCCAGGTGAAGCGCCGGTAGTCGACGAACAGCAGCGGCAGCCAGACGGCGTAGTAGGCGAGGATCAGGATCTGGCCGAAATTGGGCGAGTAGGCGAAGGCGATCATGGAAACCGCGACGGCGAAGACGCCGTAGGTCTCGTTTCGATCGGGATCGATCAGAATGGATTTCGGAATCTTCATGCCGGATTGGTCCGTTGGATCCTTCCTAAGTGAGCCGCTCTACGCCATGGCCCGGGCGCGCTGCATCTGCCGCTGCAGGAAGCGACGCACGGGCTCGTCATAAATGCGCGTGGCGATGTCGGCGATGACGACGACTGAGGCTGCCATCACGAGCCCGAACCAGGGATGATGCGCGAACGGGTCTATCGAGAAGGCCTTGCCGGCTCCGGCGATGATCATCAGCATCGGCGTGTGGATGATATAGATCGGATAGGAGATCCGCCCGAGCCAGCCATAGAAGCCTGACAGAAGCGGCGCGGTCGGCGCCACCGCGCCGGTCATCACCATGATCGGGAAGACGATGACGATGGCGGCGAGGTCGTAGACGATGCGCGCGCCGCCGGCCGGCGCGATGGCGAAGACGGCAAGGGTGAGCAGGATCGCGCTCTCGACCCACAGGCCGCGCCGCAGGAAGCCGAGGCTGCCTTGCCAGCGCGCCATCGAGCGGCAGACCAGCACGCCGAGGAAGAACGAGAAGGTGACGCGCGGCAGCCCGCTGAGGATGGTGTTCCCGGTCATGCCGAAATCCAGCGTGCCGGCGAGGATCGAGGCGACGACAAGCAGCACCAGGCTGACGGCAGCGATCCCCATCAGCACGCGTCGTGACAGAAGCACGAAGACCGCAACATAGGCGATGTTGACGATGAGCTCGAAGAACAGCGACCACGAAGCCGGATTGAGCGGGAAGATCGTGTGGTAGGCATCGCTGACCAGCGGGATGAAGAACATGCCGGTCGTCAGTTGTAGGCCGATCTCGGACAACGGCATGTATTCGGCCGGCATCAGCCTGTTCTTGACCAGCAGATAGAAGAAGCCGAGCAGCGTGCCGGCGAGATAGAGCGGATAGAGCCGGATCAGGCGGATGGCCACGAAAGTGCCGAAGCCCATGCCGTTCTCGATCTTGCGGTCATAGGCATGCGCGATGACGAAGCCGCTGAGCAGGAAGAACAGATCGACCGCGAGATAGCTCGACGGCAGCACCTTGCCGGCGGCCAGGAATGGCGAGAAGTGGTAGAGCATCACGCTGATCGCCGCCACGCCGCGGATGGCGTCGAGGTTCAGATAGACGTGACGCGGGGCTGGGGGCTGCATGTTATGCCTTCAAGCGGTCCAAAACAGATCGCCCGCCCGCGCCGCGACGCGAACGAGCCTGGCTTGTCCCTCCCGCCTCCGGTTCCCGGCTCGCTTCGGGCAAGCTCGGGTCGGCGGCGCTACTGGCTGGCCGTCGGCGCCAGCTTGACCTTGATCACGTCGCCCGGCAGGACTGGTGTGTCTTCCTTGGCCTCGACCTCGCTCGTCTTGCCGTCGGCGACGCGCACCAATGAATAGAGCAGGGCCGGCTCCTGGTCGCTGGTCATGCTGGCCGCCGTCGCGGGGTCCGACGCCTGCGCGATCAGGCCCTTCTGCATGCCGACCTTCAACGTCGCCTCGTTCAGATCGGCCTCGGCCTGCTGCCGGTTGGCGGTAAGGGTGGAATTCAGCGAATTCCTGGCGTCGATGGCGTCCTGCTCGGCCTTGCTGATCGACTGCTTGGCGGTGAGGATGGCCGTCTCATAGTCGAGGATCTTGCCCTGCAGGTCGGTGACCGACTGTTGCGAGGAAAGCAGCCGCGCATTGGCGACCAAGCCTTTCTGAGCCAGTGGGCCGATGCTGTCGGCCTGCTTCTCGGCGAGGTCGACCTGCTTCTGCTGGTTGGTGATCTTCTTCTGCAGCGATTCGATTTCCGCCTGCAGCACGCCCTTCAAATCGTCGAGCGCATCGAGCTTCAGCTTTAGCGATTTCTGGTCGGAGACCAGGATCGCCGTTTCGTCGGCGACGATCGTCGCCAGTCTCGGATCGCCCTCGATTTCCTTGGGCACCTCGAAGGTTGTCTTCCCGGCGAGGTCGGCATCGATCCTGGCCCGCTTGACGAGCAGGCGGATACGCTGGTCGTCATAGATGTCATAGCTGCCCTTGGCGGTGACCAGATCCTTGCCAAGCTGGGGACCATAATCGGCGTTACGCCTTATGCCGCCGGCAATGCTGACTGCCTTGAGCACCGTCAGATCGGGCACGAAGGGGAACTGGCCGGGATTCTGCACTTCGCCCGAAATGTAGAACGGCCGGAACTGTGCCATCTCGACGGAGGCTTCCGGCTTGTCGGGCAGCGCTAGCTTACGCTGCAGCGCGAGCCCGATCGCCGAAGCGATCTCCGCTGTCGTCTTGCCGGCGGCTTGCATGTCGCCGACGAACGGCACCGAGAGCGTCCCGCCGGGGCCGACCGAATACTCGCCATTGATGGCCGACCAGTCGCGGAACGTGCCGTCGACCGTCTGCCATTCGGCGACGCGGATGTTGAGCTTGTCCTGTGGGCCAAGCCGATAATCGCCGGCAACGGCGAACTGCGGCATGACCAGCGACGCCGCAAGCACGAAGCCCGCGAAGCGGGCCGGTGTCCGGGATATGAGACTGCAGGCGAAAGACAGTCCGAAGAGGTTTTTTGTCAAATGAACGTTTCCGATCCGTTTGGCCCCATCCGCCCGATGAGATCATTTCCGGATACCTGCCCCGAGTTCTGCGGGGCAGGCCCGTCGGTCAATAGCTGCCGCGCGACATCCACACGGCAGGAACCGTCTTGAAGATGATGCGAATGTCCTCGACCAACGACCAGTTCTCGACATAGTGGCGGTCGAAGGCGACACGCGTGTCGTAGGATACGTCGTTGCGGCCGCTCACCTGCCACAGCCCGGTCAGGCCCGGGCGCGACTTCAGGTAATAGACCGCGGCGCTGCCATAGATCTCCAGTTCGTCGCGCACGACCGGGCGCGGGCCGACAAGGCTCATGTCGCCCTGCAGGATGTTGAGGATCTGCGGCAGCTCGTCGAGGCTGAGCTTGCGAAGCACCTGGCCGACGCGGGTGACGCGCGGATCGTTCTTCAGCTTGCGCGTCGCGATCCATTCGGCATTGGCTTCCGGATTGGCCGCCAGATAGGCGGCGAGCACGCGCTCGCCGTCCGGAACCATGGTGCGGAATTTGAGGCAGGAGAAAATCCTGCCTCCGCGGCCGATCCGCTTGTGGCCGTAGAAGATCGGACCATTGTCCGAAAGCTTGACCAGCAGGGCGACCATCAGGAAGAGCGGGCTGAGCAGGACCAGCCCGGTCAGGGAACCGACGATGTCGAAACTGCGTTTGATTAGACCGCCGATGGGGGGTGGAAAATCAACGCCGACCTGCGAAAAACCCGCATTAGCCGACTTGGCGACGTCCCTCATGCAGAAGCTCCATACGTTGAACGGATGGTTTACGGCAAGATATCAAAAAAATGCTGCAGCGCAACACACAATTTCCCATCGCGATGAAATGTTCTCGTCATGAATTGACTAAATAATAAACCTGCCGTGCCCAAATTTTCACCTTTGTGGCACGTTTATGACAAGGTGAGAGAAAACCGGGAAAATGTAGTTCGCCTTTTGGGCCATTTTTGGACAGTGCGTTCCTTGCTGCAGAAGAAACGCGGTTGCGCACCGCTGGAAGCACTCGCGGTGGTAAGTTATTCAGATAAAATACTAATCAAAGTGACGCGCTTTACTAAAGCGACAGACAGCGCATTGAATAGCTGCCGCGGCCAGAGTGTGCGACGCAGCATGGTGGCGCCGATCTCGTAAAATGGTTGGAAACCATACCTGTCGGGCCTTGCTCCAATCGGCCCGCCTTAATAGAGTCGCAAATTGTTCCTGTCATAGTCTGCATGGGTAAGGAAGGCCGGAAGCAACCGGCCGGTTTGGGCAGCCAGAAAGAGTTCTTTGGCGCAACGGGGAGTTACGCGGGTGGGTAAGTCGCAGCTTCTGCATGCTCGTCTCGGTTGAAGGACCGGCGAACATGTCTCTGCCAAAATTCATCATCGGCATGATGTTCGCGCTGGCGATCGTCATCGGCTGGTCATATTTCGATGGCGCTTCGGCGGGCACCATCCTCTTGCGTGCCATTGTCTGCGCCGTCATCATCCAGGCGGGCTATTTCCTTCTGGTCTTCGCCATGATCGGCACAACCACGCCGACATCGGCCGACAAGGCCCGCGAGGCCGACCGCGGCACGATCCTGAACAAGGTCGCCGAAGGCGAAAAGCTAAGCGCCAGGCGCAGCCTCCACTGATCGTTCGACCGACGCCGGGGCCTGTCCGGCCTCGACCGGGGGCGTGATTTCGCGCTCGGCCTGCTCGCCCGACAGCATCCTCGCAAGGCAGCTGCCGGCTTTTGTCTTCAGCCGCCGATATTGTCCGACCTCGACGATGCGTCCGTTCTCAATGGCAACGACCCAGTCGGCGAAGGCGATCATCGACGGCCGATGCGCAATGGTCAGTATCGTCATTTCGCCGCGCAGCGCCTCGATCGATTGGGCGATCAGCGACTGATTCTGCCAGTCTAGCGCGCTCGTTGCCTCGTCGAGGATGAGCAGCGAGGGCTTGCGCAGCAGCGCCCGCGCCAGGGCGACGCGCTGCCGCTCGCCGCCGGAGAGCCGCACACCGCGGTCGCCCACCACCGTATCGAGCCGCAATGCCAGCCGCTCCACGAAATCGGCCGCATGGGCGTTGCGCAAGGCCGCCCAGAGCTCGTCATCGCTGGCATCGGGCGCGGCAAGGCGCAGATTGGCGGCGATCGTGTCGTGCAGCAGGAACACGTCCTGCGGCACATAGGCGACCTGATCGCGCCAGGCCCTGCGGTTCCGGGTGGTGATCTCCACCCCGTCGGCCAGGATCCGGCCGCTGGTTGGTTCGAGCAGGCCGAGCAGCATGTCGGCGATCGTGCTCTTGCCGGAGCCGGATGGGCCGATCAGCGCCGTCACCTTGCCGGCCGGCAGGCCGAAGGTGATATCGCTGACCACTGGTTTCCCGTCGCCCTCGCCATAGGCGAAGGAGACGTCGCGGACGTTGAGGCCGGTATCGAGCGACAGTCTCGCGCCCTGTCCGGCCACGCTCTCTTCCGGCTCGCGCTCGGCGTCGAAGCGGGCCTGGAGGCTTTTCATCGAGGCATAGGCCGGCAGGTTGATCAGCACCTGCTGTGTCTGGAGCTGCATGTCCATGAAGCGCGGCGCGACGCGCATGAAGACCAGGAGCAGCACCACGATCTCGGCCAACGACAGGTGGAAGCGGACCAGCGCGATATAGATGAAGAGGCTGAGCCCGATCACGCTCGTGACCTGGAACAGCGCAGTGCCGAGCGAGCTGTTGCGGACGAAGGCGATGTTGTCGGCCTTCATCCTGTCCAGCGTCGCGCCGAGCTCGGCAAAATAGCTTGCCTCGACATTTAGGCTCTTGGCCACCTTGATGCCGCCGAGGAACTCGGAGACCGTGCGGTACTGGTCCTGGCGGTTGCCGGTCAGCGTGCGGCCATAGGCGCTGGCGCGCGCCCTGAACGGTTGCAGAGCAACCAGCAGCACCAGGCCGATGAAAATAGCGAAGGATGTCATCACCGGCGAGATGAACAGCGAGACCACGAGATAGCCGGTGAGAAGCAGCGTCGCCTGGGTCAGCATCAGCAGCGAGAAGGCGGCGACCTGCACCCGGTCTACATCGCCGTTCAGCGCATGATCGAGGTCGGAGCTGCGGATGCGGGTGAAAACGCCCCAGCGCGCCTTGCCGACGCTCTCGAACAGGTTCATGCGCACGCGGTTGACGAAGTCATAGAGCAGCCGCGCCATGTAGACCGACTTGAAGCGGTTGAACATCGCTTGCAGCGCCACCAGCGCGACAAGCAGGCATAGCACGGTGGCAAGCGACAGCGTTCCGCCGGGCACCAGCCAATGCAAGGCCTCCGGCACCCGCACCGCGTAATCCTGCTCGGCCTTGCCGATCAGGCGCAGCAACGGAACGAGCAACAGGATCGAGATGCCTTCGGTGAGACTGCCCAGGATCAGGAAGGCAAGCGCCGTCGCCGTGCGCCTCCCGCCGACATGCGCCATCATGGCGCCGAAGCCGGCGACGTCCCGGAAAAGCGACAGGCGAAGCTTCGAGGACCAGCCCATGCGCCTGGCTCACCTTGTCCCGGACGCCAGGTCGTTTTCGATCGCGGCGACCGCCTCGTCGATCCGGCCGAGCCCGGCCGGCACTTCGAGGCGGCTGACGCCGACCCGTCCGGCGACCTGCGCGCATTGCCTGAGATGCACCGAGGCGGAATCGCCCGGCAGCGCCTGCCGGCCGAACCGCGTGACATAGGAGAATTTGATGATCGCAGGCAGCGCGGCGGCCCCGATCAGCGGCGAGATCGCCGCCCGATCGCCGCGCTCGAGCACATAGATGCGCGATACCGGCACCGCTCCAGCGGCAAATCCGTCGCGCAGCCGATGCTGCGTCTTGTCGATTTGCGGATGCACCTGCGGACGCACCTCCACCTGATCGAGGCGAATGGCGCCGGCGGCGTCCGCGGCGAGCTTGAGCTGTGGAAATCCGGGCAGGATCATCGGCCGCTCCGGATCGGACAGATCCAGCGCCACGACATCGTCGGTGAGCAGGCGATGGCCGGCGCGGATCATCGCGCCCGCCATCGTCGACTTGCCGGCGCCCTTGTCGCCCATGAAGATCACGCTCTTGCGGCCTACGGCAATGGCGCTGGCATGGAGCACGAGCAGCCCGCGCTGGTGAAGAGCGAGCGCCATCACCGGCCCGAGCAGCGGAAAGGCAAGCAGCGGGTCGTCGATACCCGGCGCCGGATCGACCTCGATCCGGCTGGCGCCGCTGATCATGAACGCGCCGACCGCCTGCCAGGAAAGATATTGGCGCGTCGGCTCGAAGCGGAACGCCGTGGCGCCCGGCGATGCCGAGTCGGGAAAGCCGACCGGCCCGACCGCGATCTCCAGGTCCGGTGTCGCCGGCGCCGCCGGTTCCAGTTCCGGCAGCGCCACCTCCGAGCTGACGATCAGCCCGTACGCCTTGTAGAAATGGCGGATGCGTCCGCCTGGCGCCGTCGTCTCGCTGGCGGGCTCGGGCCGCGCAAGGGAAGCGATCGGCAGGTTCATGCGGGACTTCCTTCAACTTGCCGCAGCCAAAGCGACAGCGAAACCGAGCGCCAGACATGCTGGACATCCGGTAGCGTCGCCTGCTCGGGCTGGCTGAGCAGTCGCTCATAGACCGCGTTCACTTCCGGCAGGTTGACATAGGGCGCGATCCGCTCGCTGTCCGATATCAGCAGCCTGTCCAGAAGCTCGCGGTGATTGCCGAGCATGCCCTTGACTAGGTTGGCGGTGAAATCGATCTTGTCGCGCCGCCATTGCACCGGCGGCGGCAGGATGCCTTGCATGGCCCGGCGCAGCACATGGCGGCCGAACCCGTCCCTGAGCTTTTCCTCGCCGGGCAATGCCAGGCAGAATTCGACGAGCGGCTTGTCCCAGAACGGATAGCGCGGCTCGACGCCGAAATTGGCGGCGGCCTTGTCGAGCACTTCGAAGGCGTGCGGCACCAGCCCGGTGGAGAGCAGCCAGCGATGCGTCAGCGCCTCGCTGGCGGTGACGGCTGCGGGCATGTAGCCGCAGCGATGGAAACGCTCGGAAAGGTCGGTGCGCCTGGCAAGCTCAGGGTTGACCAGGCCCGCCCAGGCGACGCGCGCGGCTTGCGCCGGCCTGCGCCGCAGCTTGCCGACGACGCGTCTTGCCGTCGATCGCATTCGCGCGACCCGCCAGGCCGGCCCGTAGATGGTCAGGAACTTGAAATAGAGGGAAAGCATGCCCTCGCCATAGGTATTGGCGGCGCTGTGTAATTCGCGCCACAGCTCGAGCCACCTGCCGGCATTGGCGAGTTCGTGAAGGTGGCCATGGCCCTGCGAGACGACCTCGTCGCCGCCATGCCCGTCGAGAAGCACTTTGACGCCCTTTGCGCCGGCGGTGCGGTAAAGGCCGCGGGTCAGGGACAGGCCGGGCGCCAGGAACGTGCCTTCCTGCTCCTCCAGGATGCGCTCAAATTCGGCGAAGGGCGCGTAGTTGCCGACGGCTATCAGCGTGGCGTCGAGCGGATTGTCATCGAGCACCGCATCGATGAACGGCTTCTCGTCCATTGACGAGCCCTTGTCGAACACCAGCGAGAAGGTCTTGAGCCTCGGGTTGCGCTGCGCCGCCGCGCGAAGACCGGCGACGCAAGCGATCGAGGAAGAATCGAGCCCGCCGCTCAGCATGGCGCCGACGGCAGGCGTGCCGCGCATGCGGTTCTCCACCGATTGCGCGAAGAGATGCCTGAATTCCTCGGCCGCGTCCGAACGCGGCGGCCGCTGCGACGGCTCGATCTGCCAGTATCTCCTCAGCGTCACCTGGCGGTCCGCGACCGTCATGCTGTGCCGTGCCGGCAGCCGGAAGATCTCGGCATAGGGCGTGGCCTGCGGATCGTCCGGCAAGCCGGCGAGGAAGCCGGAAATCTGGTGCTCGCTGAGCCGCCTGCCGACGCCGTCCAGCGCCAGGATCGGCCCGATTTCCGAGGCGAACGCAAAGCGCCTGCCGCTCGAATGATAGTAGAACGGTTTGACGCCGAAATGATCGCGCGCGCAAAACAGCGCCTGGCGCTCGCCGTCCCATATCGCGAAGGCGAAATCGCCCTGCAGATAGGTCGGACAGGCCTCGCCCCATTTGAGATAGGCGCGCATGACGAGCGCCGCGTCGGTCATCGACCGATCGCGCCGGCCGAGCCGCGCCAGAAGCTCGTCGCGATTGTCCAGCCGGCAGTCGGCGGTGATGGCGAGCTTGCCGCCGGCCATGGTCAGCGGGCCGGGTCCGTCCTCGCCGGTCGTGTCGAGCCAGGCGTGGCCGAGCGCCACGCCGCCCTCTGTCCACCAGGAGCTGCCGTCGAGGGCGCGGTGGCGCATGCGCAAAAGCATTTCTTGGATATCGCCGGTCCCGGCGGGCCGGCCGTTATCACCATGGATGATTCCGACGACGCCGCTCATCGGTCATGATCCATGGTCGACCAGATGGGCAAATCCGTTGATCGAGCCGCCGAGCACGATGTGGTTGCCGCTCATCAGCCAGGCATGTGCCTTGAGCGTGCTGCCGGTCCCTTTTTCGATGCCGATGCTGATCTTCGAGGCGTTGCCCTGGCGGGCAAGCAGATATTGCCCGGCCAGCGCCTGGGTGAGGCAGGTGGCGCCCGGCACGAGCCGCGCCGCGGCGGCAACGCCCCAGGCGACACGCCGCAGGTCGGCGATGCTGGCGTCGCTTCTGGCGTCCAGCCGCGTGACCGCGCTGCGGACACGGTTGTAGGAAGACAGCGTCAGCGCAAGCCGCACCGCGCTCACCACCATCAGGCAGCGCGCCAGAAACAGCATCTCCCGGCCGCTCAGCGAGCGGAGCCTAGACCAGTTCCTCACGGTGGAGCCTCGCAAGCCCTGCTTCGGTCAGCCCCTTGAGCAAGCCCTCGACATCGGCTTTGCAGCGCTCGGCATCGACATTGTAGCGCGCAAGCACGGCGCTGCGGATATCGAGCACCGATCGCGGCTCCTGGATTTGCTCCCAGATGAAGGCACCGACGCCGTTCAGGCTGTAATAGACGTTGGATTTGAGGTGCAGCAGCGCCAGTCCGGCGCCGAATTCACAAGCCACCGCCTCGCCGGTCGCGACCACGCGGTCATGGTCCGAGGGGTTCCAGTCCATCCTAAAACCTCGTTGCTGGCCACCGCGCCCTTGGGACTTTCGCCGTGGATCGGCTGCCTGCGACCCTCGGCAGGAAGCCCGGGGGACAAAAGCCCCCCGGCTCACCTGTTGGAGAGCATCCGGAGCCCCAACTTAGACACCCGGATGCCAGTAAGCTTTAAGAGAAAGTCAGCTCGCCGACCGGCGTGTGCGCGGGAAAGCTCGCGTCGAGCGCCGTCGTGCCAGCACCGCCCTGCGTGATGGATTCAATCGAACCGTGAACCGTCAGGCTGGGGGTTTCGTACTCATGCTTTTCAACATTCTGTTCCATTTTACTCTCCAATTAAGGACTGGAAGCGGCTGCAGAATGCCGCCAGCATATCGCTATGCTGCAGCGCGATTGCTGCACGGCACCATCCATGAGTCAAGCCTGATTTACCAACCATTAATCAATTCTTGGTTGCGCTCGCATTCCTTGAGGATCAAGCCGTGGGCACCGTCATCCTAAACCTCACCCATCCAGGAATTCAACCTCAGGTCTTTGCCGTTTAAATAAGCATTTGATTTAGTTATGATAATTTTTTAGGCGAGAAAAGAATCTCGCAAATGCGAAGGAATTGCCGCAAAAAAACGCCACTTTCCGGCCCGCTGGAGCGTCTCAGGGATCGTCTTCAAAAGTGATTGAACGCACAGCGGTTTTAAACGCTTGGGTTGCAGACGCGAGGCGATCCCAACTCGGCTTTGGGTCATCGCGTCAATTTTCCCGATGCTTTTCTTCGCAGGTGCGGTATAAGCCCCTTGGGCGGCATTTTGCGGAGAACGACATCGGGCATGGCGGTGCAGGATGGCTCCTATGAAAGGCTGCGCGCCGCCGGCTGCGCCGACGAAGTCGCCTATGTGCAGGCCTGCCTGAGGCTGTTTTTCGCGCCACGATCCAGCATCACGGATGGCCGGGCCGATGTGCCCGCGCCGACCGTCTCGAACGCCCCGATCGCCGCGCCCCCAATCTCGGCGGCCCCGATCTCGGCGGCCCCAATCTCGGCGGCCAAAGTCGCCGACATCGCCAGGCTGAACAAGGTCGCCGTGTTCCTGCTCAAGGCGCTCAAGCATGCGCCCGAAGGTGCCGCGCCTGCGGAATTGCCTGGCTGGCTCGACGGCTACCGTCGGCGCACGATGTTGATGAACGCCGCCTGCATCGGCGACTCGATAGCCATCGATCGCGCGTTGCGCGAGAACCGCGTCGATTTCGTCTTCCTCAAGGGGCCGCTCCAGCAGCATCTGCTCTATGGCGACCACTTCATGAAACCATCCGGCGACGTCGACATACTGGTTTCGCCCGCCACCTTCGCAAAGGCCCGCGAGGCGTTGCGGGCGATCGGCTACGAGGTTGCCGGCAAATCCCGTTCCGTCTGGTGGGTCCGCTTCCTCGGCGAGCAGCACATGGTTCGTGAAGACGGCGCGAGGGCATCGACGGTCGACCTCCATCACCGGCTGCAGCAGCCGGGTTCGCCGAGCCCGCGCGACATCGACGGCTTCCTGCGTCGCAAGCGCCAAGTCGAGGTGGCCGGAGCGGTCATGCCGGTGATCTCGGCGGCCGACACGCTGCTTTTGTCCTCGATCAGCGTCGCCAAGGCCTTTTTCAATCGCGAGCCCTGCGCCGGCTATGTCTGCGACGTCAGGGCCAGTGCCGACCGGTTGAGCGAAGCCGAGCAGCAGAGGGTGCTCGATCACGCCGCCGGACAGGGCTTGGCGGATACGCTGCTCCTCGGCCTGCGCGCGGCCGATGTGCTGCTCGGCGCCACAGGCACGCTGCTTTCGGATCGCGCCACCCGCATTCTGGCCCGCATCGACAACGCCGATCTCTTCCACATGGTCATGGCGCCGTGGCTCGCCTCCCTGCGCTGGCCGCAGCGCCGCCATGTGTTGTGGGAACTCTGCGGCCGCGAGCCGGTCCGTTACCTGGCTGAAGCCGGCTGGGCGGCCTCCGCCGACCTCAGCCGGCGCATCTTCGAGCGCCCGGCCACGGTCGAGCCGGCGCGGAGCGAAATGATCAAAATCATGGGCGGGGCGGCCAATCATGCAAGCGAAAGGTGAGCCCATGCCCGTGACGATGCCTGTGACGACCCCCGCGGTGACCCCGGTGGCGACCTCGGGAGTCTGC
This sequence comes from Mesorhizobium vachelliae, assembly GCF_033977325.1. Lineage (NCBI taxonomy): Bacteria > Pseudomonadati > Pseudomonadota > Alphaproteobacteria > Hyphomicrobiales > Phyllobacteriaceae > Mesorhizobium > Mesorhizobium vachelliae. The sequence continues at coordinate 2,888 of NZ_JAVIIR010000009.1, read as the reverse complement.
GTCATCATCGCCGCGCGTAATGCGGCGCGAACGATTTCCGTCGCCATCGCTTCGGCGCTGCGCGAGACGGAAGTCGCCGAAGTCGTCGTGGTCGACGACGCCTCCACCGACGACACCCGGGATGTGGCCTTGGCCGCCGATGACGGCAGCGGCCGGCTTGCCGTCATCCGCTTCGACGTCAATCGCGGTCCTTCCGCCGCGCGCAACGCCGCCATCCGGGCCTCCAGATCGCCCTTCATCAGTATTCTCGATGCCGACGATTTCTTCCTCCAAGGCCGCTTTCGCCGGCTTTTCGCCAGTGTCGACTGGGATTTCGCCGCCGACAACATCATGCTGATCCGCGACGATGCCGCGCCCGACTTCGCCAAGGTCGCGGCGCCGCTTTTCGCGGCCGAGCCGGAATTTCTCGATTTCGAGCGCTTCATCGACGGCAACATCTCGCGCCGCCGTGTGCGGCGCGGCGAGCTGGGCTTCCTCAAGCCGGTGATCAGCCGGGCTTTCCTCGAGCAGCACGGGCTGAGCTACGACGAGAACCTCAGGCTTGGCGAGGACTACGAGCTCTACGCCCGCGCTGTCGCCTGCGGCGCGCGCTTCAAGGTCATCAAGTCCTGCGGCTATGGCGCGATCGTGCGTGCCGATTCGCTGAGCGGCCGCCACAGGACGCAGGATTTGAAGCGTCTTGCCGATGCCGATCTGGCGCTGCTTCAGATCGACAGCCTTCCGGAGCGCTCCAAGGCTGCGTTGCGGCGCCATGAGCGCCATGTCCGCGACAAATACCGGCTGCGCAACTTCCTTGACGTGAAAGCCGAGCGTGGGCTGGCATCGGCCGCGGCCTACGCCTTCGCAAGCCAGTCGAATCTGATCCCGATCGTCCGCGGCGTCGCCACCGACAAGCTCGACGCGCTGTTCCGCCGCACCGGGATTGTTGCACGGCAGCAAATACCGCCGATGCGGTTCCTGATGGCGGCAACCAGCGCCGCAAACGAGTGATCCGCATCGTCCCGGAAGCTGCCGCCCCTCAAAAAATCCGCATTCCGAAAACTATGATGTTGCCTAGTCGCTGCTGGAATGGCAGTCTATGTTGCAATGCAGCAATTTCGAAAGGCCGATAGGATGGCTTCGATTTTTGGCTTCAGATCCCGGGATCCGGCGCGCGACCGGCAGACCGATCTCCAGCGTTTCGACCGGCTGGCGAAGCTGTTCGACCAGATCTCGGCGGAGATCGAGGCGGAGAAAACCGGGCTGGAGAACCGTTACAAGTCGACGGCCGCCAACGCGGCCTTTCTGGTCGAGGCGATGGAGAACGGTTCGGCATCGGCCAGCAAGGGATCGGACGTCAGCGCGATGACCAACTCGATCCTGAATTGCGAGCGGCGTATTGCGGAGCTCGCTCGCCAGAAAGGTTTGATGAAGGAACTGCGTCATTCGCTCGACGCGATCGTCGAGGATGGTTCCGGTCGGCCTGCTGAGCAGGCGACGGCAAGAGCAATTTCAGGAAAACTGTGAAAACGGTTTTCCGTCCGGAATTGCGTGGGAACAAGGAGATGGAGCGGTTCGCCGTTTCCGTGAAACGGTGAAACGCTCCAGAGGCTGATGGCGCCTTCAGGCGCCGTCATCGGTACGAGGCACTGAAGCAATTCCAGGAAAAGTGTGAGCGGTTTTCTGTCCGGAATTGCGTAAAAACGAGGAATAGAGAGGAGTTCAAGGGCGGAAGATCGGAAGCGGCTCGCTCGCGCGGGCCAAGGATGACTTTGGGTTGGGGCGGAACAACACAAGGTGAGTTTGTTATGAACGCAAATCCGGACAACACCTCCACCGCGGCGGCTTGCGCGATGTCGCATGCGCCGGGGAGCGGATTAACCAGTCTGCGGCTGGGCTTCGTCGGCAGCCTGTTTGCGATGGCAGTGGCCCTTGCGGTGGGCCTGCACCCCGCGCATGCGCAAGAGGGACAGCAAGAGCTGCAAAGCGCGCCGTCCTTCGTCGACGATTTCTCGAATTTCAACCAGTCCCGTTGGTTCGTCTCGGACGGCTGGACCAATGGCGCCCATCAGAACTGCACTTGGTCGAAGGACCTCGTGCGGCTTTCCGACGGCGTGCTGTCGCTGGGCTTCGAAAAGCGCAAGCTGAAGGACCGCGAGTTCGCCTGCGCCGAGATCCAGACCAAGCAGCGCTACGGTTACGGCGTCTACGAGGCGCGCATGAAGACCGGTACCGGCTCCGGCCTCAACGCCGCCTTCTTCTCCTATATCGGCCCGCAGGACAAACAGCCCTGGGACGAGATCGACTTCGAGGTCCTCACCAAGGACCCGTCGAAAGTGCAGGTCAACAGCTACATCCAGGGCAAGCCGAAGAACGGCAAGCTGGTCGACGTCGAAGGCGGCGCCGACAAGGGCTTCAATGATTACGGCTTCGTCTGGGAGAAGCACCGGCTGCGCTGGTATGTCAACGGCAAGCTCGTCCATGAAGTGACCAACCCGGACGAGCTGCCCGCCCATTCGCAGAAAATCTTCTTCAGCCTCTGGGGCAGCGACAAGCTGACCAACTGGATGGGCGCCTTCACCGATCCCGGCAGCAAGGTGACCCTGCAGGTCAAGCGCGTCGCTTTCACCGCCCTGGGGCAGCCATGCCAGTTTCCGGAATCGCTGGCGTGCAACATAAGCAATTCCAACTAGGCATGATCCCCAAAAGTGGGAACCGGTTTTGGGATAAGATCATGCCGAACCAGCCAGGCCGTTGGGCCTGGGGGACATCTGAACCGGCCGGACCGCTTTCGCGGGCCGGCCTTTGACAGGAAATAGAACCAAATGAATTTGACGGTGTTTGGGATTGGCTATGTCGGTCTGGTCCAGGCCGCTGTGCTTGCCGAGGTCGGCCACGAGGTGGTGTGC
>NZ_JAVIIR010000008.1:0-340749 GCF_033977325.1 Mesorhizobium vachelliae | reverse complement strand
GCGTTCGGCTTCAACGTCGGCTCGCTCATCCAGGCGACCGACGCCGACGGCAGCAGCGTCGCCGCCAACGCCAACGGGCTCAATCTCACCATCATCGACGACCAGCCGACGTTCATCGCCAATTCGTCGTCGTCGGGGAGCGTCGATGAGGACGCGCTGTCGACCAACAAACTGCCCGACGCAACCGGCACGAGCGCCGACGCGAACGGTTCGGTCAGTTCGTTGTTCACGACGGGAGCAGACAAGCCGCTCTCGTTCACGCTGTCGAGCATAACGACCAGCCTGGCAAGCCAAAATCTCAAGTCAAACGGTACAGCGCTCTTCTATAGCGTCTCGAGCGACCATACGACCCTGACTGCTACCAGGGGTTCGGGTGGACCGACCGTGTTTACCTTGACGCTGGACACAAGCGGCAATTGGACGTTCGCGCTTTCGGCCCCCATCGATCAGGCGCCGGGCACGAACGACTCAAGCCAGACCTCGATCGATTTCAGCGCCCTGATCCAGGCGACCGACGCCGACGGCAACACGGCGACAGCCCCGGCCAACGCCTGGACGGTCGCGGTCATCGACGACGTGCCGGTGAACTTCAATCCGGAGGCGATCGTCAGCGGTGACAACGTCAAGGACGCCGCCGGCTCGAGCTTCACCGGCAATCTGGTCAATACGGATTCGGCCGACGGGACCGTCGATCCGAATTCGTTGCTCACCATCGAGCAGCATGCCGGCGGCGACGGCTTCGGCGCGCTGACCTTCACCGGCACGGATGGCGCGAAGCTGACCGGCCAACTCGGCGGCGGCTCGACCGTGAACCTCGAAGCGAACGGCAGCGACATCTACCTGTTCGGGTTCGGCACGGGCACGCTAACGGCGACGACCGACTCGACCGGCGCTGGGCTTCCTGGCGGCGCGGGCGGATCCGCCATCGCGGCGGACGAGGTGTTCACAATCACCCTCAACCCCGACGCCGGCACATACACCTACAACATGCTCCAGGCGATCAGCAACGGCTCGAACTTCACCTTCAGCGACTTCGCAGACGTGCCCGCCGGCGACTACGCGTGGTTCTCGCTGCCGTTCAACCCAACGACGAAAGAGCCCGTCAGTCCCGGCAAGTCGGTCGTCTTCACCGGGCTCAAACCCGGCACCGACACGGTCAATCCGAGCTCGATCGGCGTCGGCACGGACAAGCAGGCGGTGGCCCCCGGCACGGGCATCCGCCTCGACTTCGTCGACAACGTCCACTCGATCACCTCCACGACAGCCCTGAAGTCGCTAAGCACGCTCAGCTTCCTCGATCACTACGAGGTCAACAACTCGGGCTTCACGCTGAGCCAGGTCAATCCGACGGGAAAAACCGTCGACATCCGCCTCGACGCGTTCAACGTCCCGACCTCGGCCACGACCTTGCAGACGACGGACACCAACCAACAGCAGATCACCGAGGTCAAGATCGTGACCGAGGACAGCCAAGGCAACATCACCGGCACCCTCGCCGATTTCACCGCGGATGGGTCGAAGACGTTCACCTCCGGCGGCGTCAGCCAGACCGTAACGGCGGACTTCGCACCGACGGCCGGGTCGGTCGACAGCAATGGCGTAGATCTGACAGGTCTGAAGCTGGCACCGGGAGAGTTTATCCTGGTCAGCACGGCGACCGGTTTCGATCGCCTGCTGGCGACCAATATCGGTACTGCTTACAACAACAAGAACTCCTTCGACATGGGGGCGGTGTCGGTGTCGACCTTCAATGTCGGCCAGCCCGTCAACATGGCCTTCAATCTCGCGCTGCAGGACTATGACGCGTTCAACAGCGGATTGAACAGCAACCTCACGGAGGCAGGAACAGGCACACTCAACATCAACCTGACGGCGCCCACGCAAGTGTGACGGCTTAGGGATGCTTCGGCCGAGCCGGGGTCCCGGCTCGGCCTTGAGGGGACGACAAGTGGACCAGGCGAAGGGTGACGTGACCGATGTGGCCGCAGAGGCCGAGCCGCCAGACGCAGAGCGGGCGCCAACCAGGCCGTCGAAGGTCGGGCGCCCACGCAAGCGTGACAGACTGCTTCATCCAAGCCGGAAACCCGGCTCGGACCTGGAGGCGGCAGTGGATCCAGTGAAGAGCGACATGACCGTGGAACTGGCCAAGGCGGAGCAAGCGCCGCCCGAGCCACCCACGGTCGAACCCCTGCCCGTGCCGCGATTCGTGCCGATGGACTCTGGCCTGGCCGGGCTGGCGGTGATCGCGGGATACTATCGCATCGCCGCCGACCCGGCGCAGATGCGCCATCAGCTCGCGCTGACGGGACGCTTTGCCGCGGCTGAGGATATCGTCCGCGGCGCGCATGATCTGGAGCTGCGCTCGCGCATCCTGCGCGGCGTCACGGCCAAGCGCCTCGCCGCGGTTCCCTATCCCGCGCTGATCGGCCTCAAGGACGGCACCTTCGCCGTGCTGGCGGCCTCACCCACGAAAGGGCACGCGCGGCTGCTCGATCCGATCGCCCGCCTTGCCCGGGAGATGCCGATCGAGGACATCGTGGCGCTGTCCTCGCGCGAGGTCGTGCTGGTCACGCGCCGTCTGGGCGGGGCTGGCACAGACCCCAGGACTTTCGGATTCCGCTGGTTCCTGCCCTCGATCCTGCGTTACCGGCGGCCTCTCGCCCAGGTCGCGCTCGCGTCGCTCTTCGTGCAGCTGTTCGCCCTCATCACGCCGGTGTTCTTCCAGCTCATCGTCGACAAGGTGCTGGTGCACAAGGGGGTATCCACGCTGACCGTGTTGATCGTCGGCCTGGTGACGCTGGGACTGTTCGAGACGGTCCTGCAATTCCTGCGCACCTATACGCTGAGCCACACCACCAACCGGATGGACGTCGAGCTCGGCCGGCGCCTGTTCCACCACCTCTTCCGGCTACCCCTCGCCTATTTCGAGACGCGCGCGACCGGCCAGACTGTTGCGCGCGTGCGCGAGCTCGAGACGATCCGCAACTTCCTGACGGGACAAGGGCTGACCTCGCTGCTCGATCTCGTCTTCACGCTGGTCTTCTTCGTTGTGATGTTTCTCTACTCGCGCACGCTGACGCTGGTCGTGCTTGGCACGGTCCCCGTCTATCTCCTGATCGCGGTGTTGATCCGCCCGGTTCTTCGCGAGCAGATCAATGAGAAGTTCAACCGCGGTGCGCGGTCGCAGCAGTTTCTCGTCGAGTCGATCGTCGGGGCGCCAACCCTGAAGGCGGCGAGCGTCGAGCCCATGATGCAGGCGCAATGGGAGGAGCGGCTGGCGTCCTACGTCCGCACCTCGTTCGACGCCGGCGTCACCGGCTCGCTCGGCCAGAACCTCATCCAGTATGTGAGCAAGGTGACGACGGCGCTGATCCTGCTCTTCGGCGCTGAGGCGGTGATCGACGGCGCGATGACGGTCGGCGAGCTGATCGCGTTCAATATGATCGCTTCCCAGGTCGTTGCGCCGATCCTTCGTCTCTCGCAGCTCTGGCAGGACTTCCAGCAGGTGCAGGTTTCGGTGGCGCGGCTTGGCGACATCCTCAACACGCCGCCGGAACCCGTGCCCCAGAACCTGCTGACGCTGCCGCCGCCGCGGGGCGAGATAGAGCTGCGCGGCGTGTCGCTGCGCTACCGGGCCGATGCCGCCGAAGCCCTGAGCAATGTCACGTTGTCGATCGCCGCAGGCGAAGTCATCGGCTTCGTCGGCGCGTCGGGCTCGGGCAAGTCGACGCTGGTCAAGGTTGTGCAACGGCTCTATTCGCCGCAGGCGGGCCAGGTGATGCTCGACGGCATCGACATCGCGCAGCTCGATCCGGGGTGGCTTCGCCGCCAGATCGGAGTCGTGCTGCAGGAGAACATCCTGTTCAACCGGTCAATCCACGAGAACATCGCGCTCGGCGATCCCGCCGTGCCGCGGGCGTGGGTTATCCAGGCGGCAAGGCTCGCCGGCGCTGACGAGTTCATCGCGCAGATGCCGCAGGGCTACGACACGCTCATCGAGGAGCGCGGCGCCAATCTCTCGGGCGGACAGCGCCAACGCATCGCCATCGCCCGCGCGCTCGCCACCAATCCGCGCATCCTGATTTTCGACGAAGCGACATCGGCGCTCGATTACGAGAGCGAGCGCATCGTCCAGGAGAATATGCGCGCGATCGTGCGCGGCCGCACGGTGCTGATCATCGCCCATCGCCTGGCTGCCGTACGCCCGTGCACGCGCATCGTCGGAATGGAACGGGGCGAGATCGTCGAGATCGGAAGCCACGAGCAACTCCTTGCCCGCGAAGGCGGCCTTTACGCTCGCCTCTGGGCGCTGCAGTCGGATCAAGCGAGGGCCGAGGCATGAACGAGAGAACCGCGCTGCCGCTCCCCTCGGCGTCACCGCAGCCGGTCACCCGAGCCGCGCCGGTCATCTCCGGCCGCGACCGCGAATTCCTGCCGGCGGCGATTGAAATCCTGGAAACGCCGGCACCGCCCCTGTCCGTCGTCACGATGCTGACGATTTGCGCCTTCTTCGCAGCCGCGCTCGCCTGGTCGTTCTACGGGCAGCTCGAGGTGCACGCGGTGGCGCCCGGCAAAATCGACACGGCCGGCCACGCCAAGGTGATACAGCCGCTCGATCCCGGCAAGATCGCCGCAATCCATGTCGAGAATGGGCAGCACGTGAGGGCGGGAGACCTGCTCCTGGAGCTGGATCCCGCGGAGCCGGCGGCGGAGGAAAACGCACAGAGCGACGAGCTCAACGCGAACCTCGCCGAAATGGCGCGCCGCCGCCTTGCCATCGCAACAGCGCGCGCCGTGCTCAACGGTCCGGCGAAATCGGACGACGCGAACGCAGGCGAGGTCATTGCCGCGCAACTGGCGCAAGCTGCCGCGGACCCCGAGCCGCAAATCGTCTGGGGCGCCGAGCTGCCGGAGGCGATCCGCCTGCGCGAGGCGTCAGTGCTGACGGCCGATCTCACCCAGCTCTCCGGTGCCCTGCAGAGCCTCGACAAGCAGATCTTGCAGAAGCTGGCGACGCACCAGCGCCTCGATATGAGCATAGCGTACCAGAACAAGTTGATCGAAACGCTGACCCAGCTCGTCGGCACCCGCCAGGAGGCGCTCGAACGGCAAGTCGGCAGCAAGGTCAATCTCTACGACTCCACGCAGCAGCTTGAAAAATCGCAATCGTCGCTCGCCTCGGACGAGGGTGAGCTCATCGAGACCGATGCAGCCCTGAAAGAGCTTGAAAGCGAGAAGGTCATGACGCTCTCGCAATTCGTAGCCGATAACGAGAACAAGCTCGCCGACGCCGAACGCAAGGCGGACGAAGCCAAACAAGCGGTCGTCAAGGCGGACGCGCGCCTCGCGCGCACCAAGCTCTATTCACCGACCGACGGCATCGCCCAGCAGATCGCCGTGACCACGGTCGGCCAGGTCGTGACCACCGGGCAGCAGCTGCTGGTCGTGGCGCCGACGCAAGGGGCGCTGCAGGTTGAGGCGCTCGTCGCCAACCTCGACATCGGCTTCATCAAGCCCGGCCAGAGCGCGGCCATCAAGGTCGATGCCTTCCCCTTCACCCGTTTTGGCGTGCTGCACGGCAAAGTCACCCGCGTCGCGCCCGAAGCGATCGAGGAGCAAGAGGCCAAGCGCGGCCTCGCCAACGCCGCTGCCGCCGCCAACACGACTGCCGCGCCCGCCAGCCAGGCCGGGCAGCCCCAGAGCTTCGTCTTCCCGGTCACCATCGCGCTCGACGAGCAGGCGATGAACATAAATGGGGCGATGATCCCTCTGACGTCGGGCATGACGGTGAGCGTGGAAATCAAGACCGACAGCCGCCGCGTGATCGATTACCTGCTCTCGCCGCTCGCCAAGGTCACTTCGGAGGCTTTCAGGGAGAGATGACGCGATCGCATGATCGTGCCCGCGGTGCTCGCGAAAATCAAAACCATACGCGCACGTTGGCCGGAAGAACCAACGTCTCGCCAGTCTATCGCCAGCAGCCGGGCGCTGCCCGGGAATCGGACTATCCTAACGCCTCAAGGCGTGGACATTGTCCATGGACACGCCACCCAGCGGCAGCGCCATGTCATCATCGAGCAGCCGTGTGATGCGGGCAAAGCCGACAAAGGCTTTGCGCGCTTCCTCGGCCGACATCTTGCCCGACAGAGCCGCCGCGCAGCAATTCAAGGCGCATTGGTAAACCGGTCCGCGCCGTCCAGTCGGCCACTTCCGCAGGAACACCATCGCTTCGGAGACGCTATCGACTTCCTCCACAGGGTATCCCTGCCCACGCGCAATTCGCACTGAGGTAAAGAAATGCAAGCGATCCATGATTATCCTCCCGGTCGACCGCAAGCGCAGTCGAACCCCACTAAACGCACGTCTCGCGAATCAGTTCCAAACAAATTTGGTTGCCGTCGGAAAAAGTCCGGAACCGGAAGGGTCGGCCACCCCTTCCGCGAAGACCGCGACGACTCAGTCTCCACGCAGGCCCGAAGTCGCCGATAACGGCTATTCTCATTGAATATCTTTAAGGCGAAAGCCAGCAAATAGGTTGCTTGCCGGTTCCCCAACGTCAGGCTTAACCTCTGCGGTCAAACGCGTGAGGGCGCGTTTTGCAAAAAGGGGAACACTTGCAATGACCATTCAAGGCGCATCGCCCGACCTCTATAACGAGGATCTCGCTCCCGCAACGGTCAGGAACTGGGGACCGTTTTCGATCTTCAACGTCTGGACGTCGGACGTCCACAGCCTCTGGGGCTATTACCTCGCCGCAAGTCTGTTCCTGTTCTGCGGCGGCTTCGTCAACTTCATCATCGCCATCGGCATCGGCTCGCTGATCATCTTTTTCCTGATGAACCTCGTCGGTTATGCCGGGGTGAAGACCGGCGTGCCCTACCCCGTGCTTGCCCGCGCCTCCTTCGGCATCTGGGGCGCCAACGTCCCGGCGCTGGTGCGCGCAGTCGTCGCCTGCTTCTGGTACGGCGCCCAGACGGCCGCGGCATCGGGCGCGATTGTAGCGCTGCTGACGCGCCTGCAATGGTTCGACGAGTTCAACAAGACCTCGCATCTTCTTGGCCATTCCACCCTGGAAGTGATCTGCTTCGTCGTCATCTGGGCACTGCAATTGCTGATCATCCAGAAGGGCATGGAAACCGTACGCCGCTTCCAGGATTGGGCCGGTCCCGCTGTGTGGGTGATGATGCTGCTCCTCGCCGTCTATCTTTGCGTGAAGTCCGGCACCTTCGCCTTCTCCAGCGACATCCCGATGGATGTGCTGCTCGAAAAGACCAAGGACGCGGGCGTGCCAGGAACGCCGGGCTCGTGGACGTCATTGTTCGCGGTGGCGGCGATCTGGGTGACTTATTTCTCGGCGCTCTACCTCAACTTCTGCGACTTCGCCCGCTACTCCCCGGACTATGCGGCGGTGCGCAAGGGCAACATCTGGGGCCTGCCGATCAACCTCATCCTGTTCTCGCTCGTCGCTGGCGTTACCACGATTGCCGCATATGACGTCTACCACGAGGTGCTGCTCCATCCCGACCAGATCTCGGCCAAGTTCGACAGCTGGTTCCTGGCCGCTCTCGCTGCGTTGACCTTCGCGGTGGCGACGCTCGGCATCAACGTCGTGGCGAATTTCGTCTCGCCGGCTTTCGACTTCTCCAACGTCTTCCCGCGCCAGATCGACTTCAAGAAGGGCGGCTACATCGCGGCGTTGATCGCGCTGGTGCTCTATCCCTTCGCGCCTTGGGAAGGCAGCGCCGCATCGTTCGTCAACGTCATCGGCGCTACGATGGGGCCGATCTTCGGCGTGATGATGATCGACTACTATCTGATCCGCAAAGGCGCAGTCGATGTCGAGGCGCTCTACCGGGAAGACGGCGAATTCCGCTTCCAGGAAGGCTGGCACGTCAACGCCTTCATCGCCGCCGGCATCGGCGCGATCTTCTCCTCGATCCTGCCCAACTTCACCAACTGGCTGCCGTCCTGGTGGGGCGTCTATGGCTGGTTCTTCGGCGTGGCGATCGCGGGCGCCATCTACTACGTGCTGCGCAGCATGGCGTTGGGCGCGGGTGCGAAAGTGGCGAAGGCCTGAAATAAGGCAGTGGGCGGTAGGGATCAGGCAATAGAAAATGCCACCTACTGCCTACTGCCCACCATCTCCGCCAGCCTGCGCACGGTGTTCCAATTGCGCGACGTGCCAATCCCGAGGCGCTTGTGATTTGAGGCTGCGAGCAGCCGCGAGCTTGGCCGCTCGCGCGAAAAGACGAGCCAGATATCTCCGCCGACCAGAAGCACCTTTTCGTCTTCGGCGGCACGGGCCTGAAGTCCCGATAGGGCTTCGTCGGCGACAGCTTGGCGCATCACCCGAACCGCGACCTGGTCGCCGGCTTGCGCCGATTCCCCAGGGAACGGATTGGAAGCCGCAAGCTTCAGCCAATCCTCGGCGTCGCGCACGATAATGTCGACATGGCGGCCGAAGCTCTTTTCGAACGCCCTCTCCAGTCGCTGCTCGAGAGCGGAAACTTTGGTCGCGCGCGCCTCGAAGACCAGGTTGCCGGTCGACACCAGCGTGCGGGCATTTCTGAAGCCGAGGCCTTCGGCCATCGCCTTGAAGTCGGACATGACGAGGCGCCGGCCTTCGCCGAGGCCAATGCTGTAGAGCAACGCGACATATGTCTGCATAGCTGGTTCGCCAGCCGATGGTTCAGACGAGGCGCGACTGATCCACCGCCGCCGAAATGAAGCTCGCGAACAGCGGATGCGGGTCGAGCGGCCGGCTCTTCAGTTCAGGATGATATTGCACGCCGATGAACCAGGGGTGATCCGGGTATTCGACCGTTTCCGGCAGCACGCCATCGGGCGACATGCCGGCGAACACCAGGCCGCAATCCTCAAGTCGCTGCTTGTAGTCGATGTTGACCTCGTAGCGGTGCCGGTGACGCTCGGAAATCTGCGTGTCGCCATAGATCTCCGCGATCTTGGAGCCTTTGGCGAGCTCCGCCTGGTAGGCGCCGAGCCGCATGGTGCCGCCGAGGTCGCCGGTGGCCCTGCGCTTTTCCAGCATGTTGCCCTTCAACCACTCGGTCATAAGGCCGACGACCGGCTCGTCGGTCGGGCCGAACTCGGTCGACGAGGCATGATCGACCCCCGCCAGCGAACGGGCCGCCTCGATGCAGGCCATCTGCATGCCGAAGCAGATTCCGAAGTAAGGCACCTTGCGCTCGCGGGCGAACTTCGCCGCGAGGATCTTGCCCTCGGAGCCGCGCTCGCCGAAGCCGCCGGGAACGAGGATGCCGTGCACCTTCTCCAGCCACGGCGCCGGATCCTCCTTCTCGAAGATCTCGCTTTCGATCCAGTCGAGCTTGACCTTGACGCGATTGGCGAGGCCGCCATGCGAGAGCGCCTCGATCAGCGATTTGTAGGCATCCTTGAGGCCGGTGTACTTGCCGACGACGGCGATCGTCACCTCGCCTTCCGGATTGTGGATGCGCTTGGACAGCGCCTGCCACGGCTCCATGCGAGGCTTCGGCGCCGGGTCGATGCCGAAAGCGGCCAGCACTTCCGAATCGAGCCCTTCCTGGTGATAGGCCATCGGCACGTCGTAGATATGCGGCACGTCCAGCGCCTGGATGACCGCGCTTTCGCGCACGTTGCAAAACAGCGAAAGTTTTCTGCGCTCTTCCTTCGGGATCGGCCGGTCGGCGCGCACCAGAAGGATGTCGGGCGCGATGCCGATGCCGCGCAATTCCTTGACCGAATGCTGCGTCGGCTTGGTCTTCAACTCGCCGGCCGTCGGAATGTAGGGCATCAGCGTCAGATGCACATAGACCGCGTTGTTGCGCGGCAGATCGTTGCCGAGCTGGCGGATCGCTTCCAGGAACGGCATCGCCTCGATGTCGCCGACCGTGCCGCCGATCTCGCACAACACGAAATCGTAGTCATCATTGCCGTCCAGCACGAAATGCTTGATCTCGTCGGTGACGTGCGGAATCACCTGCACGGTCGCGCCGAGATAGTCGCCGCGCCGCTCGCGCTCGATGATGTTCTTGTAGATGCGGCCGGTGGTGATGTTGTCCTGCTGGTTGGCCGAGCGGCCGGTGAAGCGCTCGTAGTGGCCGAGATCGAGATCGGTCTCGGCGCCGTCGTCGGTCACGAACACTTCGCCATGCTGGTATGGCGACATCGTTCCGGGGTCGACATTGAGATAAGGATCGAGCTTTTTGATCCGCGCGCGATAGCCTCGCGCCTGCAGAAGTGCCCCAAGAGCTGCTGCGGCGATGCCTTTTCCGAGTGAGGAAACCACGCCGCCTGTGATGAATACATATCGCGCCATGGGAGTCATCGCTTAACGCGGCCTGATTGATTCCGCCAGAGAAAAAACCGCCGCGAAGGCTTTTTCCCAAAATGGCACCGGTGCCCGCACGGGCAGTCAAAACAAAAGGGCCGGCGATGCCGGCCCTTTCGGCAGTTTGATGGAAAACCTTAGATAATAACGACCTTGGTGCCGATCCTGACGCGGCTGTAGAGGTCCATGACGTGCTCGTTGATCATGCGGAAGCAGCCATTGGAGGCGCTGGTTCCAATCGAGTTCGGCGCGATGGTGCCATGGATGCGCAGATGCGTGTCCTTCTTGCCGTCATAGAGGTAGATGGCGCGCGCGCCGAGCGGGTTCTCGCCACCGCCGGGCATGCCGTCCTTGTACTGGCCGTAATGCTTCGGCTCGCGCTTCTGCATGTCGAGCGTCGGGATCCAACGCGGCCATTCCTGCTTGTCGCCGACCGCCACGGTGCCCTTGAACTGCAGGCCTTCGCGGCCGACCGCAATAGCATAGCGGCGGGCGGTAGAAAACGACTCGACGAGGTAGAGACGGCGGGCACTGGTGTCGATGACGATGGTGCCCGGCTCGTAACCCGAGAAGGAAACGTCCTGCGGGACGAATTCCGGCTTCACCTTGAACGGCCGCTTGGCGTCCTTCTTGGCCAGCGCCGAATCAAGCGCACGGGTCTCGGGCAGATAGCTGATGGAAGTCGCCTGGGCGCCGCCGAAGAGGCCGGCGAACAGCCCGCCGCTGCTCGTCTGCTTCTGGCCCGGGTTTTCGCTGCGCAGCTCGCCATTGTTGCCCGTGGCCGTGATGTTCATCGCCTCAGCCGGGATCGGCTCGGCGGTCTGGATCGGGGCGATCGGCGTCAGCGGCTCGATCACCTTGACGGTCTTCTTGGCCGGTTTGGCGTCGGCGACTTCAGTCGAGGCGGCGCTGCCGCCCTTCTTGGCGAGCCATTCCTGGCGCGCGGCGTCCGCCTTGGCCTTGGCCGCCTCGCGCATCGCCATCTTGCGAGCGTCGAGCGCCTTCTGCTTGGCGGCTTCCTTGTCGGCCGCGATCTTGGCCTCGAGCTTGCTGATCTGCGCAAGATCCTCCGAAGTCGGGTTTTTCTTCTTCTTGAGAAGCCTCAGCTGCGACGCGTCGCTCTTGGCGGCGACAGGAATTGCGTCGGTCTTCTCAACCGACGGGGAAGTGGCCAGATTTGCCGGTCCGGCAAGGGCCGCGGAACCCATGCCGAGGACGGCACAGAATCCCAGGAGGATGAAGCTGCGAAGCTGCATGGCGAAGATCCGATTGTTCAAAGCAAGTTGCCCACGGCGTCGCCCGGCGCCCCCCAAGGACGCCGAAAAGTGCCGCGCGCAATCTATAATCGATTAGCCGTCATCGCCTCAAGCTGAGGCAGGCGCTACGCCCGGTTGAATCTTCGTGATCGGGCGCGCATTTGCCGCGACTGTGTTCAAAGAACAACAGATCGCGGCCCGATGCTTGTCCGGCTACTGGTTCGGAACCTGCGGGGTGACCGGCAAGGTGACGCCATTGGCCGCCGGCGGCGTGGCCGGATTCGCGGGCGCCAGCGCAGCCGGAGCGGGCGTCGTTGCCGGGGCCGGAGCCGGCGTGGCGGTGCCATTGGCGAGCGGCGTGGTGGTCGTTGCGCCGCCCGATGGAGCAGCGGGAGCCGTGCCGCCTGCCGGAGCCGCGGGCTTGGAAGTACCCACCGGCCCATTGGAACCCGGCAGCTGGTTGAGCACGCCGTTGCCCTGGCTCGACGTCGCCGGGCGGTCGAGGATATCGATCGGCTTCTCGCCGTAGCGGGCAATGATCGACAGCGCCAGCGACGTCACGAAGAAGGCCGCCGCCAGGATTGCGGTGGCGCGGGTCAGCGCGTTGGCGGCGCCGCGCGCCGTCATGAAGCCCGAACCGCCGCCGATGCCCAGGCCGCCGCCTTCGGAGCGCTGCAGCAGCACCACGCCGACAAGGGCGAGCACGACCATGAGGTGGATGACGATCAGTACGGTTTCCATAATTTATCCTGGCGAGGCCTTGCGCGACCGCGCATATGACCGGTGTTTTGGAGGCGGCTCCTTACAATGCTTTGGCGGCATTTCCAAGCCCGTGGCCGGGAATATGGGAAGCAATGCGGCCAATACAACGATTTATGCCGCGGAAGCCCAGAGACCGTTTCGAAATTCGCTCCGGCGAGCAATATGGTGGTGGTTTTCAAGAACCGGCCTACGCCGGCCGTAGCCTTCATGGAATGGAGACACTTGTGAGGGCTTTGGCCGGCGAAGGCCGGAGCGCAGCGGACATTCAGGTCTGTGAGCCTGCGCATGACCCCGAAAATCGGAATCGATTTTCGGAAAGGATCATGCGCCAAGTAAAATTGCTGCAGCGTCCTTTGCGCGTCCAAGAGGACGCGCGGCGCTGCAGTAGCGCAGAAAACGCCGCCAGATGACCGCTGGAGTAGAATTTTCAAACGTTCTCTAGGCCATGTTCATGTAGGCTTCCGCGATAGCCAGGAAGTCGGCCGCCTTCAGGCTGGCACCACCGACCAGCGCGCCGTCGACATTCTCGACGCCGAGCAGCTCCACCGCGTTGGAAGGCTTGACCGAGCCGCCGTAGAGAATGCGCATCCTGGCCGCGGCATCGCCGAGCAACCCGGTCAGCTTGCCGCGGATATGCGCATGCGCCTCGGCGACGTCGGCCGCCGTCGGTGTCAGGCCGGTACCGATCGCCCAGACCGGCTCATAGGCGATGATGGTGTTCGCCGCGGTAGCGCTGCTCGGAACCGACCCTTCGAGCTGGCGCGACAGGACATCGAGCGTGGCGCCCGCCTCGCGCTCGGCGCGCGTCTCGCCGATGCAGATGATGGCCACAAGCCCTGCCCGCCAGGCGGCGGATGCCTTGGCATGGACCGTCGCATCATTGTCGCCGAACAGCTCGCGGCGCTCGGAATGACCGACGATCACGTGGCTTGCGCCGGCATCCTTGAGCATCTCCGCCGAAATCTCGCCGGTAAAGGCGCCGCTCTCCTTGGGATGGCAATCTTCTCCACCAGCCCGCACCGGCGTGCGCGACAGGATCTCGGCGGCGCGCTGGAGCAAGGTCGCCGGCACGCACACCAGGGCTTCGGTCTCCGCGTCGAGTCCGCTCATGAACCCGTTGCCGATCGACCGCAGCTCGTTGAGCGAGGCGCTGGTGCCGTTCATTTTCCAGTTGCCGGCGACAAGAGGGCGGATTCCAGGGGTCATGGGGGCGTTCTCCGAGCGACATTAAGCAGCGCCCTCACTACCAAAATCAGGTCACAAAGCAATCGACAGTGGACCGGAAGGGCGCTATTGCGCTTGTTTCAGACTCGGCGCATGCGAAAATGCGCAAAAATCGGAAGTATGCATGCTTGGTATATTGAGAAGCGCGGCGGGTACCTGGGTCGCGAAGGCGTTGCTGTCCTTGCTGGTGATAAGTTTCGCCGCCTGGGGCATCACCACCCGCATGGTGGGCGGTGTGCTGGGTGGCCATCATGCGGTCATCACCGCCGGCGGCACGGAGGTCTCGATCAACGAGTACCGCCTCGCTTACGACCGCCAGCTCAGCCTTCTGTCGCAGCAATATGGCCAGCGCATCACCCACGAGCAGGCCAAGCTGCTCGGCGTCGACAACCAGGTGCTGGCGCAGCTCGTGTCGGGCGCGGTGCTCGACGAACAGGCGCGCAAGCTCGGCCTCGGCCTCTCCAAGGATCGGCTGGCCGACCTAACGCGCGAGGACCCGGCCTTTAAAGGCCCCAGCGGCCAGTTCGACCGCCGGACCTTCGAATACCTGCTTCACCAGCTCAACATGCGGCCCGAGGACTATCTCAAGAACCGCTCGCAAGTTGCCGTGCGCCAGCAGATCGTCGAGGCGATTTCCGACGGCCTCAAGGTCCCGCAGACCTTCCTGAAGGCGGTCTCGCTCTACCGCGGCGAGGATCGCACGATTGACTATCTCGTGCTGCCGAAGACGCTGGTGCAGCCGATCGAGGCGCCGTCCGACAGCGCCCTCAACGCCTATTTCGACGCCAACAAGAAGAACTATGCGGCGCCGGAATACCGCAAATTCTCCTATGTCCGGCTGGAGCCGCAGGACATCTCGGATCCTTCCGCGGTGACCGACGCCCAAGTCAGCGAGGACTACAACAAGAATATCGCGCGCTACACGACGCCCGAGATGCGCACCATCGAGCAGCTGGTGTTCAAGACGCCGGATGCGGCGAAGGCCGCCTACGATTCGCTGAAGGCAGGCGCCACTTTCGACAAGCTCATAACCGCCGAAGGCAAGACGCCGGCAGATACGCTGCTGGGCACGCTGTCCAAGGACAAGATCGCCGACAAGGCGGTCGCCGATGCGGCTTTCTCGCTCAACGCCAACGAGGTCAGCCATGTCGTCCAGGGCGCCTTCGGTCCCGTGCTCTTGCGCGTCACCGAGATCAAGCCGCAGGTGGTGAAGCCGCTTGCGGAAGTGTCCGGCCAGATCCGCAAGGACCTTGCGCTCGGCGAAGCAAGCCGCATCCTGCTCGACGTCCATGACAGCTATGAGGACACCCGCGCCTCGGGCGCCTCGCTTGCCGAGGCCGCCGACAAGCTGAAGCTCAAGGTCGTCACCATCGATGCCATAGACCGCACCGGACAGCGGCCGGACGGCACGATCGTGAAGGATTTGCCGGAATCGGCCGAGCTCATCAAGTCGGTGTTCGCGGCCGAGCCCAATACGGAGAACGAGGGCCTGACCACCGCGGACAATGGCTTTGTCTTCTACGAGGTGCAGTCGATCACGCCGGCGCGCGACCGCACTTTGGACGAAGTCCGCAAGAAGGTCGTGGCCGACTGGACGGGGGCCGAGACCGACAAGCGGCTCGACGCGAAGGCTCAGGATCTGGAGAAGCGCCTCAAGGCCGGCACCACGCTCGACGTCATCGCCGGCGAGCTCAAGCTCGACAAACAGACCAAGCGCGGCCTGAAGCGCGAAGCCGACGATGCCGATTTCGGCAAGGAGGGTGCGGCGGCGATGTTCGGCGTCGGCGAAGGCGGCACCGGTCTGATCCCCTCGCCCACCGGCGACGGCCAGATCCTGTTCAAGGTCGCCGAGGTCTTCGAGCCGGCGGGTGCCGACGGCAGCGCGGTCCCGGACGACGCGCAGAAATCATTCGGCGCCGGCATGTCCGACGACCTGCTCGACCAGCTGGTGGCGCAGCTGCAATCGCAATATGACGTTCGCATCGATCCGAACGCCGTTTCGCAAGCACAGACACGATGAGCGCGCTGAAGACACACATAGCCAAGGTCGCCGCCGGCACCCCGCTTTCCTTCGAGGAAGCGCGCGAGGCGTTCGACATCATCATGTCGGGCGATGCGACGCCCGGCCAGATCGGCGGCTTCCTGATGGCGCTGCGCGTGCGCGGCGAGACCGTGAGCGAGATATCCGGCGCGGTGGCGACGATGCGCGCCAAGATGCTGCGTGTCGAGGCGCCGCACGGCGCCATCGACATCGTCGGCACCGGCGGCGACAATTCGCACTCGCTCAACATCTCGACCGCTTCGGCCTTCGTCATCGCCGCCGCCGGGGTGCCGGTCGCCAAGCATAACAATCGCGGCCTGTCCTCGCTGACCGGCTCCGCCGACGTGTTGATGGCGCTGGGCGTCAAAATAGACATCTCGCCGGAGATGATCAGCCGCTGCATCCGCGAGGCCGGTATCGGCTTCATGTTCGCGCCAGCGCACCATCCGGCGATGAAGCATGTCGGACCGACCCGCGTCGAGCTCGGCACGCGCACCATCTTCAATCTGCTCGGACCGCTGTCGAACCCCGCCGGCGTCAGCCGCCAGGTGGTCGGCGTCTTCCTGCCGGAATGGATCATGCCGGTGGCCGACACGCTGAAGGCGCTGGGCGCCGATCACGCCTGGGTCGTCCATGGCGACGGCTATGACGAGATCACCACGACGGGCGAGACCCAGGTGGCGGAGCTTGCTGGCGGCGAGATCCGCAGCTTCACCCTGACGCCGGAAGCCGTCGAGCTGAAGCGGCACACCAAGGAAGAGCTGCGCGGCGGCGATGCGGCCTACAACGCCAAGGAACTGCGCGATATGCTGGGCGGAGCGGCCGGTGCTTATCGCGACACGGTGTTGATGAATGCCAGCGCCGGGCTGGTCGTGGCCGGCAAGGTGACGACTTTGGCAGACGGCATCGCGGCGGCGGCGCAAGCGATCGACAGCGGCCGTGCGCTCGGCGTGCTGGACAAGCTCATCGAGATTTCGAACGGATAAGGCCTTGTCGGATATCCTGCGCAAGATCGAAGCCTATAAGCGCGACGAGATCGCAGCGGCGAAGGCGAAAGTACCGCTGGCCGAGATCAAGGCGCGGGCGAAGGATGCCGATGCGACGCGCGGTTTTTTGGCGGCGCTCGAGGCGAAGCGCAGAGCGGGGAGCTTCGGCCTAATCGCCGAAATCAAGAAGGCCAGCCCTTCCAAGGGCCTGATCCGCGCCGATTTCGATCCGCCGGCGCTGGCCAGAGCCTATCAGAAAGGTGGCGCGGCCTGCCTTTCTGTACTGACCGACGCACCGTCCTTCCAGGGCGCGCCGGAATTTCTCACCAATGCGCGTAAGGCGGTGACCCTGCCCGCGTTGCGCAAGGATTTCCTGTTCGACCCTTACCAGGTCTACGAAGCGCGCGCCTGGGGCGCAGACGCCATCCTGATCATCATGGCGAGCGTGGACGACGCGCTCGCCAGGGAGCTTGAAGCGACGGCCTTCGAGCTCGGCATGGACGCTCTGGTCGAGGTGCATGACGAAAAGGAAATGCAGCGCGCGCTTGGTCTGTCTTCGCGCCTGATCGGCATCAATAACCGCGATTTGCGGACCTTCGAGACAAGCCTCGATGTTTCGGAGCGGCTGGCGGCCATGGTGCCGGCGGACCGGCTGCTGGTCAGCGAAAGCGGCATCTTCACGCATCAGGATTGCCGCCGGCTGGAGAAGAGCAGGATCGGCACCTTCCTCGTCGGCGAGAGCCTGATGCGGCAGGCCGACGTGGCTGCCGCGACCGAGCTTCTGCTGACGGGCAAGGCGCCGGCCGAGGCCATCTGAGATGGCCCTAACCCATCTTGGCGCCAAAGGCGAAGCCAACATGGTCGATGTCGGCCGCAAGGCCGAGACGACACGCACCGCGATCGCCGAAGGTTTTGTGTCGATGCGGCCTGAAACGCTGGAGATGATTCTCGCCGGCGACGCCAAGAAAGGCGACGTGCTGGGCACCGCGCGCATCGCCGGGATCATGGCCGCGAAGAAGACGCACGAGCTGATCCCGCTTTGCCATCCGCTGCTTTTGACGAAGGTTGCCGTCGAGATCGAGCCGGACCAGGCATTGCCCGGTCTCAAGGTCACCGCGCTTGCGCGCGTCACCGGCAAGACCGGCGTGGAGATGGAGGCGCTGACCGCCGCTTCGGTCGCCTGCCTCACCATCTACGACATGGCCAAGGCGGCGGACCGCGGCATGGTGATTTCCGGCATCCGGCTGGTCGAGAAGACCGGCGGCAAGTCCGGCGACTACAAGGTGGATGCCTGATGGCCCTGGTTCCGGTCGCCGAAGCGCTCGAACGCCTTCTCGACGGCGCGGCACCATTGCCCAGCGAAAGCATTCCGCTGGCCGAAGCGGCCGGGCGGGTCCTGGCGGAACCGGTCGTGGCGCTGCGCACGCAGCCGCCCTTCAACGCCTCGGCCATGGACGGCTACGCCACGCGTTCCAGCGACGTCGCTTCGGCGCCGGCCGAGCTCCAGGTCATAGGCATGGCGCCCGCCGGGCGCGGTTTCTCTGGAACCGTCGGCGAAGGCCAGGCCGTGCGCATCTTCACCGGCGCGCCGCTGCCTGAAGGCGCCGACACCATCGTCATCCAGGAGAACGTGCGCGATCTCGGCAATGGCAGGATCGAGGTGACGGAACCAACCGCGGAAGCACGCAATGTGCGCCGCCGTGGACTCGACTTCGTCCAGGGCGACGTTCTGCTCGAAAAGGGTCGCGTGCTCGATGCCGCAGCGCTTTCGCTGGCGGCCTCGGCCAACCACCCTGCCTTGAACGTCGTGCGCCGGCCGCTGGTCGCAATCATCGCCACCGGCGATGAATTGCTGCCGCCGGGCAGCACACTCGGCCCCGACCAGATCATTTCATCGAATGCCTATGGCGTCGTCGCCGCAGCCCAGTCGGTCGGCGCGCGCGCGCTCGATCTCGGCATCGCCGCCGACCGCAAGGAGGCGATCGCCGCGCTGGTCCGGAAAGCGGTCGAGGCGAATGCCGATGTCATCGTCACGCTCGGCGGCGCCTCGGTCGGCGATCACGACCTGATCCACGACGTGCTGACCGGCGAAGGCATGAGGCTCGACTTCTGGAAGATCGCCATGCGCCCCGGCAAACCGCTGATGTTCGGCCGGCTTGGCAATGTCCGCTGCGTCGGCCTGCCTGGGAATCCGGTGGCAAGCATCGTCTGCTCGCAACTCTTCCTGAAGCCGCTGCTTGGCCGGCTCGGCGGCCGCGACCACAGGCAGGACGTGCGGACCGCCCGGCTGGGGGCCGCGATGCACGCCAACGACCTCAGGCAGGACTATGTGCGCGCCGTGGTGCGAGACAATGACGGCACGCTCGTCGCGACTCCATTCGGCATCCAGGACTCCTCGATGCTCAGGATGCTCGCCGACGCCAACGCCCTGATCGTGCGCGAGCCCTTCGCGCCGGCTGCCGAGACCGGCGCCGAGTGCAGCGTTCTGATGTTACGCTGAACAAAACGTCAACAAATTCACTAAACTTTAAACGGTTGCGGAACACAACTGGAACAGATAGTGTTTGTTCTGGGTTTGTTTTTCTGATTCTGGTTTCAGAACCCATGGGGGCCGCCATGCTGACGCGCAAACAACATGAACTTCTGATGTTCATCCACGAAAGGCTGAAGGAGAGCGGGATTCCGCCGTCTTTCGACGAGATGAAGGAAGCGCTCGACCTCGCCTCCAAGTCCGGCATCCACCGGCTGATCACGGCGCTGGAGGAGCGCGGCTTCATTCGCCGGCTGCCGAACCGGGCGCGTGCGCTGGAAGTGCTGCGCCTGCCCGACTCGATCGCGCCAGGCCTCAATGCGGCGAGGAAGTTCTCGCCGAGCGTCATCCAGGGCGGCCAGGGCAATCTCAGCCGTCAGGTCAAGCCCGCAGCCCCCTCGCGCACGCCGACGCCGAGCAATGACGACGATGCCGGCTCGGCTGTGTCCATTCCGGTGATGGGCCGCATCGCCGCAGGCGTGCCGATCGACGCCATCCAGCACCAGACGCATTCGATCACGGTGCCCCCGGACATGATCGCCGGCGGCGAGCATTATGCGCTGGAGGTCAAAGGCGACTCGATGATCGAGGCCGGCATCTTCGACGGCGATACCGTCATCATCCGCAATGCCAACACGGCAAGCCCGGGCGAGATCGTGGTGGCGCTGGTCGACGACCAGGAAGCGACGCTCAAGCGCTTCCGCCGCAAGGGTGCCTCGATCGCGCTGGAGGCGGCCAACCCGGCCTACGAAACCCGCATCTTCGGACCGGATCGGGTGAAGGTGCAGGGCAAGCTCGTCGGGCTGATCCGCCGCTACTGATCCGGTTGCGAAGGTTTCGCATCCGCCCGCTCAGGCTTTTGATAAGGCGCCAGTCCTCTCGCCTCTCGAGTATACTTCCGCTGTTCGTGCCAGGGCCGGTACGGCTGCTCGACAGCATATTGGATCGCCGGCCGCGCGGTTGCCGATTGCGGATCGAAGAAGACGGCGGCGCTGCCGTCGCGCGCCAGCTGCCGCTTGGTGACGACAAGCACGCGCGGATCGCGGCAGGGATTGTAGGCGGTGGCGTCGTTGATGATGATGAGGTCGGCGAAGCCGCAGGCCGGCCGGGCGCTGTCGCGGTTTTCGGCGAGCGCAACGATGGCGCCGGATGGATGCCGGCCGATGCAGAGGTCGCCGGTGCAATAGAAGGGCGAGCCGGGCGGCAGGTCGACGGGATCGGCGATGTCCAGCGCATCTTTGGCGAACATTTCCGGCGGCACGATTTCCTCGGCTTTCAGCGCACGTTTCCAATTGTCGGTGGTGAACTCGTTGGAGCGTGCGCGATTGACGGCAAGCTGGCCGCCGCCGATCGGCATCGCCACCAGATGCGCGTCCTCCGAAATGAGCACATCCGGCGTGCGGACATGAGGTATGGCCAGCAGCGCGGCGAGCGCGAAGGGAACGGCGGCAAGCCTCAGCCAGGTGGTGGCCATCGTCGCGATGACCAGCGCGATCGTGGCCAGCAGCACCGACTGGATCGAGATCAGCCCGACGGCGTCGACCGGCGAGCGCTCGGATATCCATGCCGAAATGGCGATCATCGCCGTCAGCCCCTTGCCCATGACAAAGAGGAAGGGTCCATCGAAGCCGAAGGGCATGGCTAGCGCGCTCAACACGGCAAAGGGCATGACGATCAGCGAGACGATCGGCATGACCGCCAGATTGGCGAGCAGGCTAAGCGGCGACACGCGCTGAAAGTGCCAGATCGCAAACAGCAACGTCGCGCTTCCCGCGATGAGCGACGTCATGGCGGCGCCGCCCACGCCGACCGCCAGTTTTCGCGACAGGAACCCGAGGAACGAACGTTTTGCCGGTGGCGCGGTCGTTTTGCCGGCGCGATAGTCGGCAAAGCCCGCATAGGCGCCGACCAGGGCTGCTGTGGCGGCGAAGGACATCTGGAAGCTCGGGCCGACCACTTCGTGCGGCGAGACAAGGATCACGGCAATGGCCGAGATCGACAGGTTGCGCATGGTGAGCGCCGCGCGGTCGAAGAGTACGGCGGCGAGCATCACGGCCAGCATGATGAAGCTTCGCTCGGCCGCCACCACGATGCCGGAGATGACGAGGTAAGCGGCGATCGAGATCAGTGCTATTCCAGCGGCATATTTCTTCACCGGCCGGCGCGACGAGAAATCGGGAAACAGCGCGAAGACGCCGCGCAAAAGCACCATGATCGTGCCGGCGACCAGCGCCATGTGCAGGCCGGAGATCGAGATGATGTGGTAGATGCCGGTGCGCCGCATCGACTCGTTGATCGCTTCCGGAATGCCGGCGCGCACGCCGACGATCAGCGCCGCCGCGATCTCACCCTCGGACCCGCCGATGCTGCTCCTGATGTGATCGGCGATCCCTTCGCGCGCGTTTTCGACCGCCGATGCGACGCGCGCGCCAAAGGGCGCCTCCGCTGGCGCAATCAGTTTCGGATCGCCCAGGAAAAAGCCGCTGCCGCCGATGCCGGCAAAGTAGCTGTCGAAGGAAAAGTCGTAGCTGTCCGGCCGAACCGGGCCGGTCGGCG
This sequence comes from Mesorhizobium vachelliae, assembly GCF_033977325.1. Taxonomy (NCBI): domain Bacteria; kingdom Pseudomonadati; phylum Pseudomonadota; class Alphaproteobacteria; order Hyphomicrobiales; family Phyllobacteriaceae; genus Mesorhizobium; species Mesorhizobium vachelliae. The sequence continues at coordinate 319,064 of NZ_JAVIIR010000008.1, read as the reverse complement.
GCAGCAGCTTGGCATAGCCGGTCAGCATCGAGCCGGCGGTCATGCCGGGCGGGATCCTGCGTGCCGACAGCCTGACGCGGTCCGGCGCGTAGCGCAGCTTCGGATGCTCCGTTGAAATCAGATCGATGGTCAGCCGGACACGGCCATTGGCCATCGCCTCGGCGGTGACGAGGCGACCCGTCAGCCGTGTCTGGATTTCGGATCCCAGCATTGGGGTGGCCATCCGCCAGGTCTCCACCTTGGCCGCGAGAAAGCCCAAGGCGCAGAAAAGCGTAGCCATGAAGAGAAGATGCGTTCTCTGCCAGGAGCGCGACACCGCCGCGCAGGCAGCCATCAGAGCCACCGCGGCAAGCGGCCTGTAGAGATCCGGCTCGGTGCTCAGCGAAAAGTAATAGATCACGCCGGCGGCCAGGAACACCGGCACCAGCAGAAAGCCGACGCCGCGGTCCAGCTCGGTGGTGGCAGCGACCGCAACGCTTCGGCGCAGCACAGGAAGCGAAACGCGGCCAAGCTGTCTGCGTATCCTGCTGACGATGGCTGTTGGCGAGGCTGGCTGCAGCGCACCGCCACCGGGCGGCGGTAGCTCGACGGGTGGATTAAGTTCCGGCAGCGGAACCGGCGCGGTCTCAGCGGGCGTGGCATGGGTAAACATCAGGCGCTCGCTGACGCCAGCTGTCGTTCCCCCGCCCTCGTCCACGCCCCGGCCACGTACAGCCATCGGGTCTGCCCCTTGCGCCCCAGACCGCCTATGCTACATGAACGCCGATCGCGTGGAAGCCCGCGCGGAATATGCTGTTTCAGTGCTTCTTCGAGAGTTCCATGTCCGACAAGGTCGTCACCCGTTTTGCCCCCTCGCCCACAGGCTACCTGCATATTGGCGGGGCGCGGACGGCGCTGTTCAACTGGCTCTATGCCAAGCACACCGGCGGCACGATGCTCCTGCGTATCGAGGACACCGATCGCGAGCGCTCCACCGAAGCCGCCACGGCCGCCATTCTCGACGGATTGACCTGGCTTGGCCTTTCCTGGGATGGCGATGCCGTCTCGCAGTTCGAGCGCGCGCCGCGCCATCGCGAGGTGGCCGAGGAGCTCGTGCGCATGGGCAAGGCCTATTACGCCTATGAGACGCCGGCAGAGCTCGAGACGGTGCGCGAGGCCGCACGCGCCAAGGGCCTGCCGCCGCGCTACAACGGCCAGTGGCGCGACCGCGATCCGTCCGAGGCGCCGGCAGGCGTCAAAGGTGCGATCCGCATCAAGGCGCCGATCGAGGGCGTGACGATCGTCAACGATCGCGTGCAGGGCGAGGTGCGCTTCCCGAACAAGGATCTCGACGACTTCATCATTCTGCGTTCCGACGGCGTCCCGACCTACATGCATGCCGTTGTCGTCGACGATCATGACATGGGCGTCACGCATATCATTCGCGGCGACGACCACCTGACCAACGCTGCGCGCCAGACGGTGATCTACAACGCCATGGGCTGGGAGGTGCCGTCGATGTCGCACATCCCGCTGATCCACGGCGCCGACGGCGCCAAGCTGTCGAAACGGCACGGCGCGCTCGGCGTCGAGGCCTATCGCGCCATGGGCTATCTGCCGGAAGCGCTGCTCAACTACCTGGCGCGGCTCGGCTGGAGCCATGGCGACGACGAAGTGATGTCGATCAAGGACATGATCGCCTGGTTCGACATCGGCGACGTCAACAAGGGCGCTGCCCGCTTCGACTTTGCCAAGCTCGAGGCGATGAACGGCGTGCATATGCGCAAGATGGACGATCGCGCGCTGTTCGACATCTTCGTCGCCACTCTGCCCTATCTCGAAGGCGGCCCGGCGCTCGCGGCAAAGCTGGATGACAAGCGCAAGGCGCAGTTGCTTGCCGCCATGCCCGGCCTCAAGGAGCGGGCCAAGACCCTGGTCGAGCTGGTCGACGGCGCGGCCTTCCTGTTCGCAGAGCGGCCCTTGCCGCTCGACGAGAAGGCGGCGGGCTTGCTCAACGCGGATGCGCGCGCGATTCTGCGCGGCGCGCATGGCGCATTGTCTTCCATCCAAGGCGACTGGAGCGCCGCTTCGGCGGAGGCTTCGATCCGCGAGTTTGCGCAGGCCGGCGGACACAAGCTCGGCGCGGTGGCCCAGCCGCTCAGAGCCGCGCTGACCGGCCGCAGCACTTCGCCAGGCGTGTTCGACGTGCTGGCCGTGCTGGGCCGCCAGGAAAGCCTGGCGAGGATTGGAGATCAAATCGATTAGGAGCGAACTGGCCCAAGAAGATTGGCATTGAAAGGTGTGTTTCGCAGTGCAACATTAGGCCTTGGCCCAATCTGGCACGCACCTCCTAAAATGCGGTGGCAAGTTCGCCCTTTACGGTGATTTCGACGTGTCGTTTGCAGGAATTGCCTTGCCGGCATGAGGAAACATAAAGGAGTTTGGGAATGAGCGAAGCTGCGACAAAACTGGAACCTGGCGGCAAGGCGCACGAGTCGACCGCCAGGCTCGAACTCGCCGGCAAGACGCATGAATTCAAGGTGCGAAGCGGATCGACCGGGCCTGACGTGATCGACATCGGCGCGCTCTACAGCACCACCGGCGCCTTCACCTACGATCCCGGCTTCACGTCGACGGCAAGCTGCGAGTCGGCAATCACCTTCATCGACGGCGATGCCGGCATCCTGCTGCACCGCGGCTATCCGATCGACCAGCTCGCCGAACATGGCGACTTCCTCGAGGTCTGCTATCTGCTGCTCTACGGTGAATTGCCGACCAAGGCGCAGAAGGAGGATTTCGACTATCGCGTGACGCGCCACACCATGGTGCACGAGCAGATGTCGCGCTTCTTCACCGGCTTCCGCCGCGACGCGCACCCGATGGCCGTGATGTGCGGCGTGGTTGGCGCGCTGTCGGCTTTCTATCACGACTCGACCGACATCTCGGACCCGTATCAGCGCATGGTCGCCTCGATGCGCCTGATCGCCAAGATGCCGACCATCGCGGCGATGGCCTACAAATACCATATCGGCCAGCCCTTCATCTATCCGAAGAACGATCTCAGCTTCGCGGCCAATTTCCTGCACATGTGCTTTGCCGTGCCGTGCGAGGAATACAAGATCAATCCGGTGCTGGCGCGCGCGATGGAGCGCATCTTCATCCTGCACGCCGACCACGAGCAGAACGCCTCGACCTCGACGGTTCGCCTCGCCGGCTCTTCCGGAGCCAACCCGTTCGCCTGCATCGCCGCCGGCATCGCCTGTCTTTGGGGGCCGGCGCATGGCGGCGCCAACGAAGCGGCGCTGAACATGCTGGGCGAGATCGGCCATGTCGACCACATTCCGGAGTTCATTGCCCGCGCCAAGGACAAGAACGACCCGTTCCGGCTGATGGGCTTCGGCCACCGCGTCTACAAGAACTACGATCCGCGCGCCAAGATCATGCAGAAAACCGCGCATGAGGTGCTGGGCGAGCTCGGCATCAAGGACGATCCGCTGCTCGACATCGCGATGGAGCTCGAGAAGATCGCGCTGACCGACGAGTACTTCATCGAAAAGAAGCTCTATCCGAATGTCGACTTCTATTCCGGCATCACGCTGAAGGCGCTCGGCTTCCCCACCACCATGTTCACCGTGCTGTTCGCGGTCGCGCGCACCGTCGGCTGGATCGCCCAGTGGAAGGAAATGATCGAGGACCCGCACCAGAAGATCGGCCGCCCGCGCCAGCTCTACACCGGCGCCACGGAACGCGATTACGTGCCGATTGCGAAGCGTTGAGTGAGTAGTGAAAAAGTCAGTAGTGAGTAGTGAGCTGTCGCTCCCAACTACTCACTACTCCCTATTCCCTTTCTTGATACACCCCATCACCACTTCCGCCGCGATCTCGCCCGAGGGCCGTTCGGTCGCCATGCGTCGCTCGATCTCGGCAAAGCCCGCCTTTTGCCAGGCGCGCATGCCTGTATCGGCAAACAGGGCTTCCAACTGCCTGGCGAGATTTTCCGGACGGACATACTGGTCATAAAATTCCGGAACCAGCGCGCGATCGGAAATGAGGTTGGGCAGCAGCGCCGACCATGTCGTCACCATGTGCTGCAGAAGCTGGCGCGCGATCGGGTCGAGCTTGTAGCAGGACACCATCGGAACGCCGGCAAGCGCCAGCTCGAGCGAAACCGTTCCAGACGCGATCAACGCCGCATCGGCCTTGCCGAGGGCCTGCCATTTGCGCTCCGGCTCAGTGATGATTTCCGGCTTGTCGTCCCAGCTTGCGACCGACGCCTTCACCAGCTCGGCAACATGCGGCACCGTCGGCAGGATGAGGCGCAGGCGGTGGCCGCGTTGGCGCAGCGCAGACATCGCCTTGCCGAAGGGTTCGATCAGCCGGCGGACCTCGCCGCGGCGCGAGCCGGGCAGCACCAGCACCGTCTTGACGCGGTCGTCGGAGAGATCGCGCGGCTGGCCCTGGGCCTTGGCGGCGCCAAGCACGCCCGGATCCTGCGTCAGCCGGTGACCGACATAGGTGCCAGGAGGGCCGCCGAGACGGGCGAGCGCCTTCACCTCGAACGGCAGGATGCACAGGATATGGTCGACATACGGCTTCATCGCCACCGCCCTGCCCGGCCGCCAGGCCCATACGCTTGGGCAGACATAGTGGACGATCGGGATGGCCGGCGCCGTTGCGCGGACCTTTTTTGCGACGCGCAGCGAAAAGTCCGGGCTGTCGATGGTGACGAGGCAATCCGGCCGCTCCGCCGCGATCGTCGCCGCCGTCTGGCCGATCCGGCGCATCAGCCGTGGCAGGTCGCGCAGCACCGCGCTGAAACCCATCAGGGCGATCTCGCTGCCTTCGAAAAGCGGCGTCAGCCCCAGCTGCTGCAGATGCCGGCCGCCAATGCCCACAAGTTGCACCTTGCGACCGGTCGTGCGCTCAAGCGCCCGCACGATGTCGGCGCCGAGCAGATCGCCGGATTCCTCGCCGGCGACGATCGCGAGCTTGAGCGGCTTGTCAGCGGCCATTAGCCGGCTCCCCATCAGCCAACTCCGTTGCGGGCAGGCCGACGATGAACAGGCCAAGCGCATTGGCGCGCGCCAGCGTTTCCGGGCCTTCGAGAATGAGCGAGCGGCCAGCTTCCAGGGCGATGCCGGCCAGTCCGGCGGCATGCGCGGCTTCGACCGTTTGCGGGCCGATCGAGGGGAGGTCCGCACGCAGCTCCTGGCCGGGCTTCGCGCATTTGACAAGGACGCCGCGCGTCTTGCCGGCTAGCCTGCCGTGGCCGCGCAATTCCCTTGTCCGCTCGAGCAGCGCGGCCGTGCCCTCCACCCCCTCGAGCGCTATCGCCCGCCCGCCGATCGCGATCGCCGCCTGTCCGATGTCCAGCGCGCCGATGGCCTTGGCCGCCGCGCGGCCGGCCTCGATGTCGCGCCAGTCCGATTGCTTTGGCGCCGTGACCGTCAGCGTGCCCTTGCCGGCGGCGAGTTCCGGCACGAACTCATGCGCGCCGACGACCGTGATGCCCCGCCTCTCCAATCCGCGTGTGATGACCTTCAAAAGCCCGTCATCGCCGCGCGCCAGCGCCAAGATCACGGAAGGGATTATCGCCAGCAGGCCAAGGGCTGGGCGGATCCTGGCCAGCCGTGGCCTGCGCCGGATCTCGCCGGCCAGAACCAGATGGCTGATATCCTGGCGTTTCAGCAGCGGAACCAGGGATCCGACATTCTCCAGCGCGAGCGTCGCCTGCTCATACCTTGCGAAATCCGCCTCGCGATCGACCTCGCCTTCGACCATGATGATGAAAGGCGAATGTCCCTGCCGCGCAAGCCCCTCCGCCACTTCGACCGGCAGGCTGCCGCCGCCGGCAATGATGCCGACCCTGGAGCCCGGCGCGAGTTGTAACCCTGATGCGGCTCGCTCAGACCTCGTCATCGCCGCTGTCATCATCGCCGCCGCCCTTCAACGGCGGCATGGCATAGTGACGCTTGCCGCCGCTGGCGATGAAGTCGATCATCTTCGTGGCGGCGGGAGACGAGGAGGCGAATTCCGCCCTGGCGAGCTCGATATTTTCGGCGACGCTCCGGGAACGGTCGAAAATCGACCGATAAACCTTGCGCAGCAGGTAGATTTCCGCGCGCGGCAGGCCGGACCGCTTGAGCCCGATGATGTTCAGGCCGCGCAACTTGGCGCGGTTGCCGGCGGCGATCGCATAGGGGATGATATCGCCGACCACCGCCGAGCAACCGCCGATGAAGGCGTTGTCGCCGACGCGCACGAACTGGTGAACGGCGGTCAGGCCGCCAATATAGACATTGTCGCCGATCTCGCAGTGGCCGCCAAGCGTCGCGCCATTGGCGAAGGTTGCGTTCTTGCCGACGACGCAATCATGGGCGATGTGGGCGTAGGCGAGGAAATTGCCGTTGTCGCCGACGCTCGTCTCGCCACGACTGGAATCGGTGCCGACATGCATCGTCACGCCTTCGCGGATGGTGCAGTTCTCGCCGATGACGAGCGTGGTGCGCCCGCCCTTGTGCTTGGTGTTCTGCGGCGGCGCGCCGAGCGTCGCCATCGGATAGACCTTCGTTCCGGCCCCGATGGTCGTGGCGCCCATCACCGATACATGGCTGACCAGTTCGACGCGGTCGGAGAGAATTGCATCGGCGCTGACATGGCAGAAGGGTCCGATGCGGACGCCCTTGCCGAGCCGGGCTCCTTCTTCGACGACCGAGGAAGGATGAATGGATGTCTCGACTTTCATGAGCATTTTGTACCGTCAGCCGGTAACCATCATGGCTGAAACCTCGGCTTCGGCGGCTTTCGCGCCGTCAACCATCGCCTCGCAGGCGAATTTCAGCAGGTTGCCGCGTTTCTTGATCTTCTTGACATGGATCCTGAGTTGGTCCCCCGGAACCACCGGCCTGCGGAATTTCGCGTTGTCGATGGTCATGAAATAAACCAGCGACGGCTTCTCGGTGTTGAGGCTGCGGATGCATATCGCACCGGCTGTCTGAGCCATGGCTTCGATGATGAGCACGCCGGGCATGACCGGCTGCTGGGGAAAATGGCCCTGGAAATGCGGCTCGTTGATGGTCACGTTCTTGATGCCGACGGCGGACTCGTCGCCGTCGATATCGACGATGCGATCGATCAGCAGGAACGGATAACGGTGCGGCAGGAGCTTCATGAGCCCCATGATGTCGACCGCCTCGAGTGTCGTTGCCACCATGTCAGCCATTTCCGTCGCCTTGCTTGCGCGTCCTGGCCATTTTGCGCAGCATCGCTATCTCGCGCATGGCTTCCGCCATGGGCTGCGCCGGGTAACCTCCCCAGACCTCGCCTGCCGGCACGTTGTTCATGAATCCACTTCTCGCAGCAAGCTTGGCCCCGGGCCCGATGGTCAGATGATCGGCGAGGCCGACACCGCCCCCCATGGTGACGTTGTCGCCGACGACGACGGAACCGGAAATACCCGAAAGCCCGGCTATAATGCAATTGCGGCCGATGCGAACATTGTGGGCGATCTGCACCAGATTGTCGATCTTGGTGCCTTGGCCGATGATGGTGTCGGACATGGCGCCGCGGTCGACGGTCGAATTGGAGCCGATCTCGACATCGTCCTGGATGATGACGCGGCCGATCTGCGGCACCCGTTCAGGCCCCTTGGCGCCGCCGACGAAGCCGAAGCCGTCCTGGCCGATCCGCGCGCCGCCATGGATGATGACGCGGTTGCCGACAAGCGCATATTGAATGCTGGCGCCGGGGCCGATGTAGCCGTCGCGACCGATCTGGCACGAACGGCCGACAACGGCGTGGGGCGCAATGACCGTGCCGCTGCCGATGGACGCATCTGGGCCGATCACGGCGCCGGCCTCGACGATCGCCCCTTCCTCGACATGCGCGGACGGATCGATGAACGCATGCGCCGATATGCCGGTTTCGCTGGTCATCGGCCCCGGAGTCGCGGCTTGCGGAAACAACAGGCGTCCGACCATCGCGAAAGCCTGTTGCGGACGCGGATGCATGAGCACGGCGATGCCCGGCGGCGCCTTGCTCGCAAAATCGGCTGGGCACAGTACCGCGGCCGCCCTGAGCGACGGCATAAGCGCGAAATTGCGCTTGCCGTCGACAAAGACGAGCGCGCCGTTGCCACCTTCGTTGGCGGGAGCCAGCGCCTCGATGGCAATTTCGGCCTGCGCGGAATCGAACAGGCTGGCGCCGGTCAGATTCGCGACCTCGGCAGCCGTATACCGGCGTGAAGGCGCGAAGAACACCGGATCGGTCATTCCAGAAGCAATATCCAGCTGGGTCGGATAAGTCCACTCCGGGCCGTCAGCCGGCCCGGAACCATCGCAACCACGAAATTAGAAGCGGGTCGCGATACCGAAGTTGAATTCCTGCACGTTGTCGGTCGACTCTTTCTTGACCGGGATCGCATAGTCGATGCGGATGGGGCCGAACGGCGAAGCCCACATCAGACCGACACCGACCGAAGCGCGCAGCTTCATGCCGACCGAATCCGGATTTACGCCCTCAAGCTTGTTGCCATAAAGCGTCGCCGCATCCGCAAAGACGGCGCCACGCAGTCCGAAGCTTTCCGGAATGACCGGAAGTGGGAACTGGGCTTCTGCGGAGGCATTGAAATAAGTCGTGCCGCCAAGATGATCACCGCTGCCGTCGCCAGCAACCGGACCGATGCCACCATATTCGAAGCCGCGGATCATGCGATCGTTGCTCTGGAAGAGATCGAAGATACGCAGATCGCCGTTGCCGTAGCCTGCAAGGTAGCCTGCGCCGCCCGAAACCAGGCCGACGACATCGAGCTGTTCGGACAAAGTCTGGTAGACGCTTGCGCGCCCGGTCACCTTGACCCATTTGGCGTCGCCGCCCAAACCAGCAAACTCGGTCGTACCGGTGACATAAAGCCCTTCATGTGGGTTCTTCATATCGTCGATCGTGTTGTAGACCAGACCGAGGCTGACCGATGACTTGAGCCAAGGGCTTTCTGCAACGCCATCCCGAATTGCCTGGGAGATGGTGCACTTGGTTTGGTCGTAGATCCCGTTGGTCACGCATCCGTCGGCGAGAGAATACTTCTCTTGCGAGATGTTATACGCCAACTGCGTCGAAATGCTGTCGGTGATCGGCAGGCCGAAGCGAACGGTCGCGCCGGTTGTGTCCGTATCATAGTGATCGTATTGGCGGGTCGACTTGTAGATGTCGAAGCCCGCGGCGATGCGCCGGCCAAGGAAGTAAGGCTCGGTGAAGGAAACGGCGAAGTCGCGCGAATGCCTGCCGCCGCCGGCCGACAGCTTGATGTACTGGCCACGGCCGAGGAAGTTGCGCTCCGTGATCGAGCCCTCGACGGACGGGCCGGGCGTGTCGCCGCCGGTCGAATAGCCGGCGCCGACCGAGAATTCACCGGTCGACTTCTCGACCACGTTGACCACCAGCACGACCTGGTCCGGAGCCGAGCCAGGAACGGTCGAAATGTCGACGGACTGGAAGTAATCAAGGTTTTCCAGCCGCTTCTTCGCGCGCTGGATGAGAACCTGGTTGAAGGCGTCGCCCTCGCTGACATCGAATTCGCGACGGATGACATAGTCGCGCGTGCGGTCGTTGCCGCGGATCTCGATGCGCTCGATATAGGCCTTGGTGCCCTGGTCGATGGTGTAGACGACCGAGATGGTGTGGTTCTCGAAATTGCGGTCGCCGCGCGGCGTCACCTGGGCGAAGGCGTAGCCCGAGCCCGCGACCTTCTCGGTCAAGGCGACGATCGAATCCTCGACGTCCTTGGCGTTGTAGACATCGCCCTTATGGGTTTCGACGACCGATTCCAGCGACTTCGAATCGACCTCGGGGATGGTGCTTTCCACGCTGACGTCGCCGAATGTGTAGCGATCGCCTTCCTGCACGGTGATGGTGACCGTGTATTTGTTGGTGGTGTCGTCGAGCTCGCCGACGGCCGAAACGACCTGGAAGTCGGCATAGCCGTGATTGTAGTAGAAGCGGCGCAGCAGCTCCTGGTCGGCGCGCAGCTTGTCCTCGTCATAGACGTCGTCGCGCAGCACGAAGGACAGCCAGGACGAGCGCTTGGTGTTGATGACGTCCGACAGGCGGCGGCTGGAATAGGCGTGGTTGCCGACGAAATTGATCGCCGCGATCTGGGTGCGGCCGCCTTCGTTGATGTTGAAGACCACGTTCACGCGGTTGTCGCCGAGATCCATGATCTGCGTGGTCACGGCCGCATCGTCGCGACCGATGCGCTTGTAGGCGGTCTTGATCGATTCGACATCGGCATCGAGCGCCTGCTGCGAGAAGGTCGCGCGCGGCTTCAACTGGATAGCGGCCTGGAGCGCGTTGTCCTTGATCTTCTTGTTGCCCTGGAACAGGACCTGATTGACGACCTTGTACTCGGAAACCTTGACGACAAGGCTAGAGCCGACCTGGTTGATCTGGACATCGGAAAACAGCCCAGTGCCAAACAGCGCCTTGACGGCATCGTCGATATCGGAGCTGGAGAAAGGCTTGCCCGGCTTGATCGAGATGTAATTGCGGATGGTCTCCGCGTCGACGCGCTGGTTGCCGCTGACCTCGACCCGCGAGATGACCGCGGCCTCGGCCACGGATGTGGCGGTCAACTGCACTGCGAGCGCGCCTGGCACGACCAGAGCGGCGGACAAAGCCGCCGCGGAAGCGGCGCTCAGAAACTTGGATGCTGCCTTCATCGGGCTTTTGTACCTTTTTCTCGTAGTCCCCACGGCGAGAAAACCGGACGTGCGGTATTTTCCCTTACCGTATTAACCGGATTTTCCCTACACGCAAGGCTCCCGGTTAATTTGTATTTACTTAACCGTACCGCGTGGCTTTCGCGTCACGCATATCCCCACGCATGGTAAACGGCATCTCAATATGACCGGCGCTGAAGCCAAATTTCTTCATGATTTCAGCACCCAAACAGATCGTTCCAAAAGACGAAGCCCATGAAGCCGAGCACCAGGAACAGCCCGGTCCGGTAGGCCATCTCCATCGTCCGCTCCGAAACGGGCCGCCTTATGACGGCCTCCACGCCGTAGAACAACAGGTGGCCGCCGTCGAGGGGGGGAATCGGCAGGAGATTGAGAAATCCTATTCCGACTGACAGAAATGCAACAAGCTGCACCAGCCACTCGAAGCCGAGCTTGGCTGCCTGACCCGACATCTTCGCGATCTTGATCGGGCCGCCCAACTGGCATTTGTCCTCGCGTCCAAGCGCAAACCGCTGCAGGAACTGGCCGGTGCGCTCGATCACATGCCCGGTTTCCTCGACCGCCGCCACCACGGCGCCTGCCGGCGTGTAGGAGATCAGGCGCGGCTGGCCGAGCTCGGCATTGTTGACGACGCCGATCACCGCGACCTTGACCTTGTTGCCCAGCGCATCCTGCTGTTCCATGGGCTCCGGGGTCGCCGTGACGTCGATTTCCTTGCCGTCGCGTTGCATGGTGAAGGTGATGGCGTCGCCCGCCCGGCCGGAAACCAGCCGCTGCACGTCGGCGAAGGTCTCCACCTTGCTGCCGTCGACTTTGACGAATCGGTCGCCCGGCTGGATTCCGGCTTTTTGCGCCGGGCTGCCGGCGGTGACTTCGGCCACCGTCGGCTCCAGGACCGGACGGCCATAGAGGGAAAACAGCACCGCGAACACGGCAATCGTCAGCAGGAAATTGAACAGCGGTCCCGCGACGACAGTGGCGGCGCGCTTCCAGATGGGCTGCGTGTGAAAGGCGACCTCCCGCTCGGCTTCCGTCAGCGATTCGAGCTCTTCCGTGCTCGGCTGGCTCGACGTCGCATTCATGTCGCCGACGAATTTGACGTAGCCGCCGAGCGGGATGGCGCAAAGCTTCCAGCGCGTGCCGCGGCGGTCGTAAAAACCGAAGAGCTCAGGGCCGAAGCCGATGGAAAAGGCCTTCACGCCGATGCCGCACCAGCGGCCGATCAGGTAGTGGCCCATCTCGTGGACGAACACGACCACGGTCAGCACGAACAGAAACGGCACGAGCGTGCCAAGGACGAAGCCCTGTGTGCTGAAGACCGCGTGAAAGATGTCGTTCAAGTCATGCCCTCAAATTCGCCCGCACGCGACATTCCACCGCGACTGTGGCAGCAATCCGGGCGAATCCGTGGCCCGGGCCATTTTTCGCCTTACTGCTGCGTCGTTCAGTTTGGAAACAGCCCCAATGCCGGATGCTCGGCGCCCGCCGCGATCCAGCCTATGACGTACAGCGCGAACGCGGCCGCGACAAGCCCGTCCACCCTGTCCATGACGCCGCCATGGCCTGGGATGAGATTGCTGGAATCCTTAGCGCCGTGCCGGCGCTTGACCCATGATTCGAACAGGTCGCCGACCTGCGAAACGATCGAGAGCGTCAGCGCGACGAGGCCAAGCTGGACGAGATTGCCGGCGCCGGCCGCGATTGCGAGCAAAACTCCGGCGATAACGCCGCCGACCGCGCCGCCCAGCGCGCCGCTCTGCGTCTTGCCGGGCGATATCGATGGCGCGAGCTTCGGGCCGCCGACCGCGCGGCCGACGAAATAGGCCGCTATGTCGGTCGCCCAGACCACGGCGAACAGGAAGAGAATGGCAATCAGCCCGGAATGATTGTCGTCACGGAGATAGGCGAGCGAAAAGCCGGAAAGAGCCGCATAGGCCACTCCGGAGGCTTCCCACGGCGCAGCCCCCCGGATCCGAGCGGCTATGGCCGCGACCGCCACAAGGATCGCGACAAGGAGGAGCAGCCACAAGGCCGGCAGGCCGGCGACCAGCGCGACGATGAAGATCAGAATCAGCGCTTCCGGCAGGAAGCCGAGCGCCACGCCATTGCCGCGGCGCGCCATGCGCGTCCATTCATAGAAGATCAGCGCCGCGATTCCTCCGCAAAACAGCCGGAACGGCAATCCGCCGAGCCAGGTGAGCGCAAGCGTCAGAGCCGCCATCACGATTGCCGAGATGACGCGCTGCTGGAGATTGCTCATTCGCGGCAGCGCCTAAAGCGCGACATCGCGGGCGGCGAGGCCGCCGAAGCGGCGTTCACGGCCGGCAAAGTCGCGCAAGGCGTCGGCCAGATGCTCGCGGCTGAAGTCTGGCCAATAGCAAGGCAGGAAGACAAGCTCGCTATAGGCAGCCTGCCAGAGAAGGAAGTTCGACAGCCTGAGCTCGCCGCTGGTCCGGATCACCAGCTCGGGATCGGGAATGCCCTTCGTGTCGAGCGACGCCGCGAAGCTTTCGGCCGTGATCGCGTCGCTCGCCATGTCGCCGCGCGCGACGGCATCCGCCAGCTTGCGCGCGGTGCGCACGATCTCGTCGCGGCCGCCATAGTTGAAGGCGATCACCAGCGTCAGCGCTTCGTTGCCAGCGGTCAGGGATTCGGCCTCCTGCAGCAGGCCTCTGATGTCGGGCTGCAAACCTTCTTTGTCGCCGATCACCCTCACCCGCACCCCGTTCTGATGCAGTTCGGCGAGATCGCGGCGGATGAACAGCTTCAAAAGACCCATGAGGTCGCTGACCTCGGATTTCGGCCGAGACCAGTTCTCCGAGGAAAAGGCGTAGACGGTCAGATAGGAGATGCCGAGCTCTGGCGCGGCGCGGACCGTCTTGCGCAGGGCCTCGACGCCGGCGCGGTGCCCGGCAAGGCGCGGCAGGCCGCGCGCCTTGGCCCAGCGTCCGTTTCCATCCATGATGATCGCGACATGCGCGGGCGTTGTCATGATCTCGCTTTCGAGCCGGAAAACCCGACCCTAAACCTGCATAATTTCAGCTTCCTTATCGGAAAGCAGGTGATCGATGCTGCTGATCATCTCGTCGGTCAGCTTCTGAACCTGGTCGGACCGCTTGCGCTGGTCGTCCTCGCTGATGGTGCCGTCCTTCTCAGCTTTCTTGAGGAAATCCATGCCGTCGCGGCGGACATGGCGCACCGCGACGCGCGCGTTCTCGGCATAACCATGCGAGATCTTGACCAGTTCCTTGCGGCGCTGCTCGTTGAGCTCGGGCAGCGGAATTCTGAGCGTGGTGCCGTCGACGATCGGGTTAAAGCCCAGATTGGCTTCGCGGATCGCGCGGTCGACCGCGCTGACCATCGACTTGTCCCAGACCGACACCGAAATCATGCGCGGCTCCGGCACCGAGACATTGGCGACCTGGTTGATCGGCATCGCCGTGCCATAGGCCTGCACCTGGACGGCGTCGAGCAGATTGCTGGAGGCCCGGCCGGTGCGCAGCGAAGCCAGGTCGTGCTTGAAGGCGGCGATCGCCCCATCCATGCGTCGCTTCAGGTCTTCGAACTCGCCACTCATGATCATCTCCTCGACCCGTTCGCCGGGTTCACTGCTTCGTTGTTGGTCCGCGGTCCGTAGTCGCTTAACGGATCCAGACGCCTGTTACTTGTCCGTGACGACCGTGCAATGGCCGCCACCCCTCAGAATATCGCCGAAACCACCTTTTTCGTGGATCGAATAGACGATTATCGGAATGTTGTTTTCGCGCGCAAGTGCAATCGCTGCCGTATCCATGATCGCAAGCCCGCGTTTGATGACTTCGGCGTGGCTGATCCGGTCGAAGCGGACAGCGTTCGGGTCCTTCTTGGGGTCGGCCGAATAGACCCCGTCGACCTGCGTGCCCTTGAACAGCGCATCGGCGCCGATTTCGGCGGCGCGGAGGGCCGCGGCCGAATCGGTGGTGAAGAACGGGTTGCCGGTGCCGCCAGCGAAAATGACCACCTTGCCCTGGTTCATATAGGCTGTCGCCTGGCGCTGCGAAAAGCTCTCGCAGAGTTCCGGCATGGCGATCGCCGAAAGCACGATGGCGTCGACGCCGATCTTGTTGAGCGACGTGCGCAGCGCCAGCGAGTTGATGACGGTGGCGAGCATGCCCATGTGGTCGCCGGTGACGCGGTCACCGCCCTTGGAGGCGACGGCCACGCCGCGAAAGATGTTGCCGCCGCCGATGACGACGCCGACTTCGACGCCTAGCGCCCGCGCCTCGGCGATGTCTGCGGCGATGCGGTCGACCACGGAGACGTCGATGCCGAAATGCTGCTCGCCCATCAACGCTTCGCCGGACGCTTTCAGCACGACACGTCGATAGAGGGGCTTCACCGTCATCTCATTCCTCGAAATCTCGGCGCGGCAAATTTGGAGGCGAACCGCCCCCGCTTCATCCGGCGATGCTGTCATGACGGGTTGACCCGATACACGAAGGGCGCGGCGATGTCACGCCGCGCCCTCGTGCAAAATTCCAGGCTTTTTCGGTCGGTTGCCGCCTTTTGATCAGTTGCCGTCTTCTGATCAGTTACTTGAGATGCTGACCGCCTCGCCTTCGATCATGACAGGTGGCCAATAGCCGGCGGGCTTGTCGCCGGTGACGGCCCCGCCGGTCACCCGGACCTGGACCTCGGAGCCGAAATAGGAATGCGGGAACGGCGCGGGCGTGGCGCTGACCTTTTCCAGCCGGGCGCGAAGCTCGGCGGGAATCGAAAGATCGAGCGCGCCGAGATTGTCGTCGAGCTGGTTGAGCTTCGTCGCTCCAAGGATGACGGAGGCGACGCCTGGCTGCGTCGCCACCCAGTTGAGCGCGATCTGGGCCATGCTGCGGCCAAGCTCGGCCGCAACCTTCTCGAGCTCCGCCACGATCGCCCAATTGCGGTCGCTGAACTTCTGGAAGCCGGGATGCGTGGTGTTGCGGAAACCGTCAAGCCTACCGGCGTTTCCAGCTTGGGTCGGCCTGTATTTGCCGCTGAGCAGGCCGCTGGCCAGAGGGCTCCACACCATGATGCCCGCGCCATGACGGGTGGCGAAAGGCACATACTCATGCTCGATCGCGCGCTCGGCCAGCGAATATTCGAGCTGCAGCGCCGAGACCGGCTCATAGCCGCGCAGTTCGGCGATCGCCTGGGCGCGGCCGGCATACCAGGCCGGCACGTCGGAGAGGCCGATATGGCGCACCTTGCCGGCGCGAACGAGATCGTCCAGCGTGCGCAGCACCTCCTCCGCCGGAGTGATCCTGTCCCAGACATGCAGAAGGTAAAGGTCGATATAGTCGGTGCCGAGCCGTTTCAGCGAGGCGTCCACGGCCCGCATGATGTTCTTGCGGCCGTTGCCGCCGGCATTGGGATTGCCGGCTTCGGAATTCATGGTGAATTTGGTGGCGATCACCGCCTTGTCGCGCAGGCCGCGCTCGGCGACGAGTTCGCCGAGCCAGGTCTCGGCGGTGCCGCCGGTGTAGAGATCGGCCGTGTCGAAGAAGTTGCCGCCCGCTTCGACATAGGCGTCGAACATTGCGCGGGCGGTATCCCTGTCCGCGCCCCAGCCCCACTCGGTGCCGAAGGTCATGGTGCCGAGCGCAAGCCGGCTGACGCGCAGGCCGCTGTTGCCGAGCGTGTAATAGGTCATGGTCATGGTGGTCTTCCGATTCTGAATTGATTTGCTGCCGGTCACTGGCCGGGGGTCGCCTTGACCCAGGGATTGCCCCGCTCATGCGTCATGCGGAAGGTGAAGCCGTCGACCTTCCAGCCGGCAGCCGAGCGCGTCAGGTGGTGCTCATAGGTGCCCCAGACTTCCCAGAGCGGATCGCCATTGCCTTCCATCCGGTTCCAGGCATAGCCGTTGGACCGGACGGTCGCGGCACCGCCTTCGAGTGCGACCTGATGGTTGGTGCGCAGATGCAGGCTGGTCTTGCTGCCCTTGAGGTTGCCCGCCCAGGCGCCGATCAGATCGTCGGAGGCGATGTTGGCCGCAGGCTGCCCGGACAAGCTGCTGAAATCTGCGGTGACGCGGTCGGCGAAGTAGCTGCGCGCCAGCTTCCAATCCTGCGCATCCACCGCGCGGTCGATGGCATCGGCGATGCGGATGACGGCGCGCTCGTCGGCAAGCGCCTGCCAGCCGGCCGGTTCGGCGCCGCCGGCATCGACCGGCGCCAGCGCCATGCCTGTTGCAAAAGTTACATGTCTCAACGCGTTCATTTCGTTTCTCCCTTGGCATCAGCCCGCCGCCAATGTGTTGACGCCAATATGAGCTGGCTCAGGGGCATCGATAAGATTGCATTGTTCGCAAAGACTGTGCGATATCATTCATGAATGGATCGTGATCTGCTCACACACCTGCCGGTCATCGTCGCCGTGGCGCGGCGCGGCGGCTTCGCGCTTGCCGCGGCTGAGCTGGGCATGAGCCCGTCCGCCGTCAGTCATGCGGTGCGGCTGGTGGAAGAGCGCGTCGGCCAGCCGCTCTTTGCCCGCACGACACGCAGCGTCTCGCTGACGGAAGCCGGCAAGGCGCTGGTGGAGACGGCGGCCCCTGCCCTGCAGGACATCGCCGAGCGGATGGACCGCATCCGCGGCGTGAAGGGAAGGCCGGCTGGGCTGCTCAGGATCAACGCCTCCAACATCGCGATCCCCCTAGCGGTGACGCCGGTGATCGCAGCCATGGCCGAACGCTACCCCGATGTGACGGTCGAGATCGTTGCCGACCAGGGACTTATTGATATCGTCGGCGAAGGTTTCGACGCCGGCATCCGGCTGGGGGAGATGATCGCGCAGGACATGGTCACCGTCAGGATGACGCCGCCGTTCAAAGCCGTGATCGTCGCCTCTCCCGGCTACGTCGCAAAGCACGGCCGTCCGCGCGACGTGGCCGATCTCGCCAATCACAACTGCATCGGCTACCGGCTGGTTCGATCAGGCGCGCTTTACCGCTGGGACCTGAACGACAAAGGCAAGGACGTCGTCGTCGAAACGCGTGGCACGGCCACCGTCACGGATTCGCTTGGCGCCATCGATCTGGCGCTGGCCGGCGTCGGTCTGGCCTATGTCTTCGAGCCGCTGGTGCGCGCCGACCTTGCCGCCGGTCGCCTCGTCCAGATCCTTCCGCAGACGGCGATCGAGGAGCCCGGCCTTTTCCTTTACTTCCCGCGCCGCGCGTCGATGGCGCCGAAGCTCAGGGCCTTTATCGACACCGCACAAGAAATCGGCCGGGCATCCATGCGGACACCCGGCCGAGTTGCCTGAGTTCGTGAGCTCTTCACCTTAAGGGAACGCCAGGCGCTCCCCGGATCGGAGCTATTTCTTGACCGCGGCCGCGACTTCCGCCGCGAAATCGGTCGTTTCCTTCTCGATGCCCTCGCCCAGCGCGTAACGCAGGTAGGCCGTGATCTTCGCCGGAGCGCCGATCTCCTTTTCGGCATCCTTCAGCGCCTTCTCGACGGTGATGTCGGGATTGAGCACGAAGGCCTGCTTCAAAAGCACGACCTCTTCATAGAACTTGCGCAGGCGGCCCTCGACCATCTTCTCGATGATGGCCTCCGGCTTGCCCGACTGGCGCGCCTGGTCGGAGAAGATCGCCTTCTCGCGCTCGACGAGCGCCGGGTCGACTTCCTCGGCGGTCAGCGCGACCGGGTTGCTGGCGGCGACATGCATCGCCACCTGGCGGGCAAAGGCGTTGGCCGCATGCTCGTTGCCGGTGGTCTCGATCGCCACCAGCACGCCGAGCTTGCCCAGGCCATCGGCAACCGCGTTGTGGACATAGGTCGCCACCACGCCATGCGGCACGGTGAGCTTGGCCGAACGGCGGAAGCCCATGTTCTCGCCGATGGTGCCGACCGCGTCCTTGATGGTGTCGGTAACCGACTTGTCGGAGCCCGGATACTTGGCGGCGGCAACGGCCTCGGTCGTGCCGTAGGCGAGCGCGACCTTGGCGACGTTGGCGACGATTTCCTGGAAGGCCGCATTGCGGGCAACGAAGTCGGTCTCGGAATTGACTTCCACGACCGCGGCTTCACGCACGCCGGCGTCGACGCCGATCAGGCCCTCCGCGGCAGTGCGCCCGGCCTTCTTGTCGGCCTTCGAGATACCCTTCTTGCGCAGCCAGTCGACAGCCGCTTCCATGTCGCCGTTGGTCTCGTTCAACGCCGCCTTGCAGTCCATCATGCCCGCGCCGGTCAAGTCGCGGAGTTCTTTGACCTGTGCAGCCGAAATTGTCATTGTCGCCTCTTTGTCTCAAATGCGCCGACGCACCAACCGGGACTCGGGTGATGCGCTCGGCAAAAGCGCTTTAGCGCGCCAACTTATTGGAAAGATGAAGGCCGGGATCCGGCCTTCATAATCAAGCTTCCGGAGCTTCGGCAGCCGGAGTGTCGAGCGCCGGCTCGACCGGAGCCTCGGCCGAGGCTCCGATATCGACGCCGAGCGCGCCCTGCTGGCGGGCGATGCCGTCGATGGCGGCCTTGGCGATCAGGTCGCAATAGAGCTGGATGGCGCGGGCCGCGTCGTCATTGCCGGGGATCGGGAAGTCGATCTTGTCCGGGTCGCAGTTCGAATCGATGATGGCCACGACCGGGATGCCGAGGCGCTTGGCCTCGAGGATGGCGATCGCTTCCTTGTTGGTGTCGATGACGAACATCAGGTCCGGCGTCGAGCCCATGTCCTTGATGCCGCCGAGAGCCTTGTTGAGCTTCTCGCGTTCGCGGTCGAGGTTCAGGCGCTCCTTCTTGGTGAGGCCCTGGGCCTCGCCGGCGAGCGTCTCATCGAGCTTGCGCAGGCGCTGGATCGAGTTCGAGATCGTCTTCCAGTTGGTGAGCATGCCGCCCAGCCAGCGCGAGTTGACATAGTACTGGGCCGAACGCTGCGCGGCGTCGGCGACGATGTCGGACGCCTGGCGCTTGGTGCCGACGAACAGCACGCGGCCGCCCTTGGCGACGGTGTCGGAAACCTGCTTCAGGGCCTGGTGCAGCAGCGGCACGGTCTGCGACAGGTCGATGATGTGGATGTTGTTGCGGGCGCCATAGATGTAGGGCGCCATCTTCGGGTTCCAGCGGTGGGTCTGGTGGCCGAAGTGAACACCAGCTTCCAAAAGCTGGCGCATGCTGAAATCTGGCAGAGCCATTCTTTAGTTCCTTTCCGGTTGGCCTCCACGGACACAGGCATTTCGGACGGGATGTCCTGATGCCACCGGAGGTTTCAGCCGGATTTCTCCCGGGCAGACACCAAAGTCCGTGTGTGGAATGAGCGCGCATATAGAGGGGAAGTCCCATAAACGCAAGCCGCGCGCCGGAAAACGCCCTCGCCTGCGGCGATCCGCCCAAAACTCAGCGTTTTACCTTGCCGTTCGGCACCCTGACGCGGCGAAAGATCGCGACGATCTCCTCGCGGCTGCATTCGATCGCGCCGAGCCGGACCGCGCGGTCGCGCTCGAAGCCGGTGATATCGTAATGCGGCGCCGACGTCTTGGGCGGGCCTTGATAGGAGGAAAGCTTGAGGCCGAGCTCGGTGGCGAAGCGGTGCAGCTCATCCGTGTCGTCGGCAAGGAGATGGCACCAGCGGTGGCCGGCCCATTTCCAGATCGCCGCATCGACATAGACCGCCATCAGGCTCGCCGCACTTCGTCATCCCGACACATGGCGAGTTGAAGCGAAGCGTGCAAGCCTGATCGCCTACCGTTGGGACGCTGCTATTTCGAAGCGGGGCAAGGCTTGGTCTGGTCGAACAGCGACAGGTTCACCAGCTTGCCGGTCATCGAGAAGTCGCCATAGTCCATGACGAGGTCGCGTGTGATGCCGTTCTCGTGCAGCTTGAAGCTGATCCGGTATTCCGGCACTTCCTCGCCGCTTTTGTCTGTATCGTCGAAATAGGCGATGTCGACGGGCCAGTATTTGTCGGAGGCGAGCTTGGCCAGCGCCGGCGCTTCCGGATCCGTCTTGTCGGATTCAGCCTTCTTGCCGACGATGACGGTGGTGGTCATCACCTTGTTGGCGTCCTCGGAGCCGTCGAACAGGTTGGTCTGGTAGAAATTCTCGCCTTTTTCGGCCTTGCCGATGAGCTCGACCAGATGCTGGGTCGGAAACTGCGTGGCCGCGAGCTCGAGGCTGCTCTTCTCCGGCTTGTCGATATCGACCTTGAGGCCCTTCGCTTCCCTGGTGGCCGTGCCTTTGACCTCCTTGTCGAGATTCTGGTCGACAAAGGATTTCGTCACGAAGGAAAAGGTCTTGCCTTCGGCGTCCTCGAAAGTGGTCGTCTGCTGGTCGGTCAGCCTGGTGTTGTCATTGGTGACGATTTGGGTGACGAAGCGGAACTTGACCGTATAGCCTTCGCAGGCGGAGCCGTTGAACTCGTAGACCATGCGGCCGGTGATGCCGGTTATGCCTGAACGGTCGGAGGCCTTGTTGAGCGTCAGGTCGTAGACGGCGCGATGCGCCTGCAGCGCGGGCACCGCAAAGGCCGGCGCCAACGGGAACGCTGCCGAGATACAGGCGGCGGCGAGGAAAAGGCGCGTTGCGCGCATGCGTTGCTCCGATCGTCGCGGCCGCGAGGCAGGCCGCAGGTAAAGATGGTCCAGCTTAAAAAAAGTCGTGGCGGAAGCGAGGCAAAAATAGCAATTTCGGCCCGGCCAACGCGGCGTCTTTCAGCAATAGGGAAAACCAATGAGCGAAACAATCGAAAAGCGGCTAAGCGATCTTGGCGTCACTATTCCGGCCGCCGCCGCGCCCGCCGCGAACTACGTGCCCTATTGCCGCACCGGCAACACGCTCTTCACCGCCGGCCAGCTGCCGCTGAAGGACGGCAAGCTGCAGGCAAGCGGGCTGCTCGGCCGCGACATCGACACCGCCGCCGGCAAGGAAGGCGCAAAATTCTGTGCCATCAACATCCTGGCGCAGGCCAAGGCGGCGCTCGGCGATCTCGAAAAGATCCGCCGCCTGGTCAAGATCACGGTCTTCGTGGCCTCGGCGCCGGACTTCGTCGAGCAGCATCTGGTCGCCAACGGCGCCTCCGACTTCCTGGTCGCAGCGCTCGGCGAGCGCGGCAAGCACGCTCGCTCCGCCGTCGGCACCGCCTCGCTGCCGCTCAACGCCGCGGTCGAGATCGAAGCGATCTTCGAAGTCGAGTGAGGGTTCACGATGACCGATCTTTCCTGGCTGGTCGCTCAGCCTGTCGCACATCGCGGCTTCCACGACATGAACAAGACCCGCTGGGAGAACACGCTGTCTGCCTTCGCCGCGGCGGCCGAGCGCGGCTACGCCATCGAATGCGATGTTCATATCTCGTCCGACGGCGTCCCCGTCATCATCCATGACGGCGACCTGAAACGCCTGACCGGCCAGGACGGATTTGTCTGGCAGCGCACCGCCGCCGAGTTGGCGACGCTCAGGATCGGCGGCACCAAGGACCACGTGCCGACGCTCAAGGAAGCGCTCGACCTGATCGACGGCCGCGTGCCGCTGGTGGTCGAGTTGAAAGGCGTTCCCGGTCATGACGCGGGCCTGGTGGCGAGCGTCGGCCGGCTGCTCAAGCGCTACACGGGCAAGGTGGCGATCATGTCGTTCGATCACTGGCTGATCCGCGACTTCGCCAAGGACGCGCCGGGCATCCCCGGCGGGCTGACCGCCTATGGCCGGGACAATCAGTTGATCGAAGCGCATTTCGCCATGCTCGCGCACGACCTCGCCTTCACCTCCTACGCCGCCGGCGACCTGCCCAACCCCTTCGTCAGCTTCGTGCGCGAGAAGCTGAAGATGCCCGTCATCACCTGGACCGTGCATGACCAGCCGGCTGTCGACCTCACCTTCAAATATGCCGACCAGATGACCTTCGAGGGCTTTGAGCCCGATCTGGTCAAGGTCGCCTGAGGAATGCCCGAAACGTGACTTGTAGCCACCTTGAGGACGCTTAAATAAGCCCCATGGATCAGGGTGACGAAGATGATGGACGGGCAGCGAACGCGGACTATGCGATCCGCGTCGCGGCAGGCATAGGCGCGTTCACCTGCGAGGAATGGGACGGCCTTGCCGGCACTACACGCGACGATAAAGAAAACGGCTACAACCCACTCGTTTCATTCGCTTTTCTGAGCGCGCTGGAGGACTCCGGATGTGCTGTCCGGCGCACCGGCTGGCAAGGCCACCACCTCAGGCTAGAGACTGTGCAAGGCAAGCTGCTGGGCGCCGTGCCTTGTTATCTCAAATCGCACAGCCAGGGCGAATATGTCTTCGACCACGGCTGGTCGGACGCCTTCGAGCGCGCCGGCGGGCGCTACTATCCCAAGCTGCAATGCTCGGTGCCGTTCACGCCGGTCACCGGCCCCCGCCTTCTGGCCAGCAAAGGCGAGAATGAAGGTGCCGTGAGAGCCGGGCTGGCGGAAGGCCTGAAGCTCGTGACCGACAAGCTCGGCGTCTCTTCCGCGCATGTCACCTTCGCCAACGAGCCCGACGTCGCGACGCTGGAAGCGGCGGGCTTCCTGCATCGCACCGACCAGCAGTTCCATTTCTTCAACGAAGACTTTTCCAGCTATGACGACTTCCTCGCCACGCTTGCCTCACGCAAGCGCAAGGCAATGAAGAAGGAGCGTCGCGAGGCGCTGGTCGACGGCATCTCGATCGACTGGCTGACCGGCAAGGACATCACCGAAAGCGCCTGGGACGATTTCTTCGCCTTCTACATGGATACGGGCGGCCGCAAATGGGGCCGGCCCTATCTCAACCGGCAATTCTTCTCGCTGATCGGCGAGCGCATGGCCGACGACATTCTGCTGGTGATGGCAAAGCGCAACGGCCGCTACATTGCCGGCGCCATCAACTTCATCGGCTCCGATGCGCTCTACGGCCGCAACTGGGGCTGCATCGAGGACCACCCCTTCCTGCATTTCGAGGTTTGCTACCACCAGGCGATCGACTTCGCCATCGAACGCAAGCTCAAGGTGGTGGAGGCAGGCGCGCAAGGCGAGCACAAGCTGGCGCGCGGCTACCGGCCGGTGACCATGCATTCGGCGCACTACATCTCGCATCCCGGTCTACGCAATGCCGTCGCAGACTATCTCAGGCGCGAGCGGCGCGAGGTCGAGCGCATGGGCGAATATCTCGAAGAGCACACGCCCTTTCGCAAGGATCTAAGCGAATAAGGGCGCGCGGTCAGTCCGCCCTGCCGGCCGCGATCGGGACCAGAAACGAGAAGCAGGCCACCAGGAATAGCACCGCGCCGGCAAGCGCCAGCAGATCGCCCGCGCGCCATGCCGCGGCGATGAAGAACAGCGCCGACACGATGAACATCAGCCAACCGGCGACGACCCACTTCATGATTGCTCCGTCCTAGAGCAATTCCAGGAAAAGTGTGAGCGGTTTTCCGTCCGGAATTGCGTAAAAACAAAGAGATAGTGCGTTTCGCCGTTTCTGTGAAACGGTGGAACACACCCGGTTACCGCATCAGACAACAAACCTGGATGCCCATGCAATAGCAGCGCGTGCGTACGAGAGCCGCCGATAGTGATGGCCAAGCAAATGACGCCGGCCTGGTGCATGTGGCCCAAAGTGCGGACTGTGCCGCACCCTATTTCGCAAACGAATCGCTGCGCAAGAAACGCTTCCACCGGGCTCTTGTCGAAGCGGGCATGGTCGATCTCGCCTGAGCGCCTTGCCGCCCGTCGGCGGCTTCGCTACACCGGACGGCGAATGCAATTGGGAGTGTCACCCCATGGCCGAAGCCTATGATCCCGGCAACATCTTCGCCAAAATCCTGCGCGGCGAGATTCCCTCGCAGCGCGTCTATGAGGATGACGCAGTCGTCGCCTTCATGGATGTGATGCCGCAAGGCACGGGCCACACGCTGGTGGTGCCCAAAGCGCCGTCGCGCAACATCCTCGACGCCGATCCGGCAACGTTCGGACCATTGTTTGGCGTCGTGCAGAAAGTCGCGGTCGCGGTGAAAAAGGCCTTCGACGCCGACGGCGTCACTATCATGCAGTTCAACGAGCCGGCTTCCGGGCAGACCGTCTACCATCTCCATGTCCACGTCGTCCCGCGCTTCGAGGGCGTACCGTTGAAGCCGCATTCCGGCCAGATGGAGAAGCCGGAGGTGCTGGCCGAGAACGCCAACAAGATTCGGGCGGCGCTGGGAAGCTGAACCGCGCGCTCAGCGGGTCGACAGGCCCGCTAATGTCCGGAAGGCCGTTGGCTCGGGTCCTGCAATGAGCCTCTCCCGGATTACCTCCGCGCATGCCTGCGGGCTGAGCCGCGACGTATCGACTTCCAGGTCATAGAGGCCGGGTTTGTGCACTTCCTCCTGCCAGAGGCGGACGGGCAGCGGTACAGGATCATCCTTCGAGCCCATCACATATGGCGTGTTGGCCCCATCTGCGGCGCGCCTTCGCAGGATCTCCTCGATCGGACAGCGGACGCCGACGAACAGGACCGGCAGGCCGGCAAGACGCCGCGCGCATTCGGGAAGGATGTTCAGCGGGCGGGAATAGGCGTCGTGGTGACCGATATCGACGACGACATTGAGCCCAAGCCGGCTGTGAGCCGCTATTGCCTCGTAAAGCGCGGCGTAGAGCAGCGGCACGAAAGCCTCGATGTCCGGGCGTTCGCCGCCGGGACGCAGGCCGATCCCCGGACGCAGCCGCGGCGGCGTGACATGGGCGCAGGCATCGACGCCGAGATTGATCCACACGCCCTCGAACGTCTCCTGGATCGCTACGGCGATGCTCGACTTTCCCGAGCGCGGCGCGCCGTTGAGGATGATGATCCGTCCGGCTTCCATGCGGTGCTCCCTTCAACGACAAAGGCCCCGTTTCCGGGGCCTTTGTATTTCAAGCGAGCGCTTGTCAGCCCTTGCGCGGCAGCTGAGGCACAAGGCTGCGCTTGTTGCCGTCCTTGCCCTTCGGCTCCGGCTTCTGCGCCACGGCCTTCTTGGGCGCAGGCTTCTTGGCCACCGCCTTTTTCGGCTTCGGCGCGTCTTCCGGCTCTTCCTTCTTCGGCTGCACGGGCGACTCGTCGGCGAGCGATTCGAGCTTCAGGCCGGACTCGCCGGTTTCCTTCTTCTCGACGGTGACACGCACTGTGCCGCCCTTCTTGAGCTTGCCGAACAGCACCTCGTCGGCCAGCGGCTTCTTGATGTGCTCCTGGATGACGCGGCCGAGCGGACGCGCGCCCATGCGCTCGTCATAACCCTTGTCGGCCAGCCAGGCGATCGCGTCCGGCGACAGGTCGAAGGTGACACCGCGCTCGGAGAGCTGTGCCTCGAGCTGCATGACGAACTTCTGCACCACCTGATGGATCACCGGCACCGGCAGCGAGCCGAACGGGATGATCGCGTCGAGACGGTTGCGGAACTCCGGCGTGAACAGCCGGTTGATCGCCTCGACATCGTCGCCTTCGCGCTTGGTCGAACCGAAACCGATCGCCGCGCGCTGCGCATCCGACGCGCCCGCATTGGTGGTCATGATCAGGATCACGTTGCGGAAGTCGATCTGCTTGCCGTTGTGGTCGGTCAGCTTGCCGTGGTCCATCACCTGCAACAGGATGTTGAACAGGTCCGGATGCGCCTTCTCGACTTCGTCAAGCAGCAGCACGCAATGCGGATGCTGGTCGACGCCGTCGGTGAGCAGGCCGCCCTGGTCGAAGCCGACATAGCCGGGAGGCGCGCCGATCAGCCGCGAGACGGTGTGGCGTTCCATATATTCCGACATGTCGAAGCGGATCAGCTCGACGCCGAGCGAGGCGGCAAGCTGCTTGGCCACTTCCGTCTTGCCGACGCCGGTCGGCCCTGAGAACAGGTAGGAGCCGATCGGCTTCTCCGGTTCGCGCAGGCCGGCGCGCGCCAGCTTGATCGCCGAGGTCAGCGCGGTGATCGCGGTGTCCTGGCCGTAGACGACGCGCTTCAGCTCGACATCGAGGCCCTGCAGCACCTTCTCGTCGTCGGCCGAAACCGTCTTCGGCGGGATGCGCGCCATGGTGGCGATCGTCGCCTCGATCTCCCTGATGCCGATCGTCTTCTTGCGCTTGGCCTCCGGCACCAGCATCTGCGAGGCGCCGGTCTCGTCGATCACGTCGATCGCCTTGTCCGGCAGCTTGCGGTCGCTGATGTAACGGGCCGACAGCTCGACCGAGGCCTTGATGGCTTCGCTGGTGTAGCGGACCTTGTGGAACTCCTCGAAATAGGGCTTCAGGCCCTTCATGATCTCGATGGCGTCCTCAATGGTCGGCTCGTTGACGTCGATCTTCTGGAAGCGCCGCACCAGCGCGCGGTCCTTCTCGAAGAACTGGCGGAACTCCTTGTAGGTGGTCGAGCCGATGCAGCGGATCGCGCCGGACGACAGCGCCGGCTTCAGAAGGTTCGACGCATCCATGGCGCCGCCCGAAGTGGCGCCGGCCCCGATCACGGTGTGGATCTCGTCGATGAACAGCACCGCGCCCGGATAGTCCTCGAGCTCCTTCACGACCTGCTTCAACCGCTCCTCGAAGTCGCCGCGATAACGGGTGCCGGCCAAGAGCGTGCCCATGTCGAGCGCGAAGATGGTGGCGTCCTGCAGCACTTCCGGCACGTCGCCCTCGACGATGCGCTTGGCCAGCCCTTCGGCGATCGCCGTCTTGCCGACGCCAGGGTCGCCGACATAGAGCGGGTTGTTCTTGGAACGGCGGCACAGCACCTGGATGGTGCGGTTGATCTCGCTGTCGCGGCCGATCAACGGGTCGATCTTGCCAGCGCGCGCCTTGTTGTTGAGGTTGATGCAATAGGCCGTCAACGCGTCCTGCTGCTTCTTCTTGCCGCCCTCTTCCTGCGGCTCGGCGCCGTTCTGGCCGCCCTGCTCGTCCTCGGCGCCGCGCGGCGTGCGCGATTCCGAAGCGCCTGGGCGCTTGGCGATGCCATGCGAGATGTAGTTGACCGCGTCGTAGCGGGTCATCTGCTGTTCCTGCAGGAAATAGGCGGCGTGGCTCTCGCGCTCGGCGAAGATGGCGACGAGCACATTGGCGCCGGACACTTCCTCGCGGCCGGACGACTGCACGTGGATCACGGCGCGCTGGATGACGCGCTGGAAGCCTGCCGTCGGCTTCGAATCCTCGTCGTAACCGGTGACGAGGTTGTCGAGCTCGGTGTCGATATAGGTGAGAACCGTATGCTTGAGCTCGTCGAGATCGACGTTGCAGGCGCGCATGACGGCGGCCGCCTCGGTGTCGTCGATCAGGGCGAGCAGCAGATGTTCGAGCGTCGCATACTCATGATGCCGCTCGTTGGCGAATGTCAGCGCCTGATGTAGCGCCTTTTCCAGGCCTTGGGAGAAAGCCGGCATGTTACCTCACTTCTTCTCCATCACGCATTGCAGCGGATGCTGATTCTGTCGGGCGAAATCCATGACCTGGGACACTTTGGTCTCGGCCACCTCGAATGTGTAGATGCCGCACTCGCCCACTCCATGATTGTGAACATGAAGCATGATGCGTGTGGCGGCTTCGCGGTCCTTTTGGAAAAAGCGTTCCAGGACGTGAACGACGAACTCCATCGGAGTGTAGTCGTCGTTCAGGATGAGGACCCGGTAGAGACTGGGCTTCTTGGTCTTGGTTTTGGTGCGTGTGATGACAGCGGTGCCGCGACCGGGATCGTTGCGGTCTCCGTCACCTTGCATTCGCACGACGTCTGTCGTGGCAGTCAAACCGATCGTCACGTAGTCCAGCCTTTTCGAATCCTCATGCGAGTTCAACATGTAGGTTCTCGATGGACGATTTTAAGCCCTTCTGTTTAGCTGACAATATGGCTAGGTGGGCAAACCTCAGCGAATTTCTCAATCGTGAATGCTGCAAGGTGCGTTGGGTTGCGACCGCGCATGAAAAAACCCGGCCGCGTTTCCGCGACCGGGTCCTTTCCGTAGGCCGGCTGGCCGTATCGGCTATTGCCGGACGAAATTACTTCGCCTTGGCGACCACCGATTCGAACGGCTTGTAAGCTTCCTTGGCGAGCTCGGCATAGAGGTTGCCGATCTTGCTGGCCTCGGCCACGAAGCTCTCATAGCTCTGCTTGGCGTAATCGGCCTGGATCTCGACGGCCTTCTCGATCGACTTGGCCGAGAACAGCTTCTCGAAGGCGGCGCTGCCGGCCTCGAAGCTCTTCTTGGTGTATTCGCCGGCTTCGGTGGCGATCGCCTGCGCGCCCTTGGTGAGCGACGCAAAGCTCTTCAGCCCGGTGTCGGTGAACTCCTTGCCGTATTTCGCGAAGTCCTCATAGGTCTGGGTCATTTCATACTTCCCTTTGGTTGAAACGCCCTTTTTGCCCCGGGCGCCCTTGTGCAATGCACTCCAATATATTGTGCAACGCACAAAAGTCAAGAATCCCTTGGCACGCATGGGCTTCGAGGCCGGCGGCCGATAAAATTCGATTAAAGAGAAGCTCGATTTGCCGAAAAATAGTGAACGCGACGGTTACCATAAACGGATTGGTAACGCTGGGCGCGATAGCTTGGCCGGAAGCGAGGTGGGCACTCCGTTAGCCGCCTCCGGGGCAACGAAAATTTCAGGGTTGTAGCGGTGCGTCAGGCGTTGTCGGGGCTTGTCTCCAAATCTTTCTCCCTCAAGGCAATCATGATCGCCGCGCTCGCGGTGACGGTTGTCGTCGCCGATATGGCGTCAGCGATGGCCGCAAGGTCCTCGGCCATTGTCGTCGACGCCAAGACTGGCAAGGTGCTCTATTCGGCCGATGCCAACGGCCGGCGCTATCCGGCCTCGCTCACCAAGATGATGACGCTCTACCTCACCTTCGAGGCATTGGCGAAAGGCAGGATCAGCAAGAGCACGCCGGTGCCGTACTCGGCGCATGCCGCGGCCCAGCCTCCGACCAAGCTTGGCGTGCGCGCCGGCGGCTCGGTTCCGGTCGAGACGGCGATCCTGTCGATGGTGACCAAGTCGGCCAACGACTCGGCCACTGCGCTCGGCGAGATGCTCGGCGGCAGCGAAGACAATTTCGCCCGCATGATGACGGCCAAGGCGCGCCAGCTCGGCATGAACGGCACCGTCTTCCGCAACGCCAACGGTCTGCCCGACCCCGGCCAGTTCACCACGGCACACGACATGGCGATGCTGGGCATCGCGCTGCGCGAGCACTACCCGCAATATTACGGCTACTTCTCTCAGCGCTCGTTCCTGTATGGCCGCCAGCGCATCAACGGCCACAACCGCCTGCTTGGCCGCATCAAGGGCGTCGACGGCATCAAGACCGGCTATACCCGCGCCTCGGGCTTCAACCTCGTTTCCTCCGTCGCCGATGGCGATCGCCGCCTCGTCGCGGTGGTGATGGGCGGCGCCTCCGGGCGCAGCCGCGACAACCAGATGGCCGCGCTGATCAACACCTATCTGCCGCGCGCCTCGACGCGCGGCAGCGGCGATCTCATCGCCAAGGGCAACGACAACCCGATTAAGACGCTGGCCAAGGTTTTCCTGCCCAAGCATGACGCGCCGACGCCGGACGCCAAGCCGGCAACGGATGACGCTGTCGTTGCCTCAGCCGATGACGTCGAGGACGACACCCAGCAGGTCGCGGAAGAGACCAAGCCGGTGCTCCAGGCCAGGAAGGTCAAGACTGTCGCGGTAGCAGCCATGGCGCCGGCTCCCAAATCCGAGGACACCAGCGTCGCCGCCTATGCCGAGCCGGCGCCTGCCGCGCCGGCGATCGATCCGGTCAAGACGTCGTCGGTGCCGTCCGGCTGGGTGGTTCAGGTTGCATCCTCGCCCACGAAATCTGGAGCTCAGAGCCTTCTCGACCAGACAGCCAAGCAGGCGCCGAGGGTCCTGGCGGATGCATCGGGCTTCACCGTCGCCTTCGACAAGGACGGCACCACCTTTTATCGCGCCCGCTTCGGCGGCTTCGGCTCGAAGGACGCCGCCTGGAAGGCCTGCGATGCGCTGAAGCGGAAGAAAATCTCGTGCTACGCCGTCGAGCAGTAGGCGGCCGTTGAAATCTCCCGGAAGGTCCGGCGTCGAAGGAGACTAATCGTGATTGGAGAGCAAGACATCCTTGGCTTCATTGATCCGCGCCGCCAGGACAGACGTGCCACCGACATCGGCGTTCAAGCGCTGCATCAGGCGGCGGTGCGCCTTGCGGATATCCGCCGCGGCAGCCCCCGCTTCAAGACCAAGGACCTTGTAGGCCTCCTCCTTAGTCATGGCGCCCGCACCTGGCGCAACACCCAGCCCTTCGCCACCGTGCGGCTGCGCGTCCTTGCGCCAGACGGGAAAACGGCCGTCAAGATACGTCTCTAAAAGCTGGCGGCTCTCCAGATCGGGGCTGAGCTCGCCATGAAGCTGGCGCAGGTCCGTCAGCCCCATTGCTCCCAGCATCTTGCCTTCATAACGTCCGGCCAGGACAAGCCCCTCGAGCTTGCCGCTGTCGTGGTCAAGGTCCATTTCGAGCGCAGCGGTGCGCACCGTCGAGTGCTTGGACGCCGCCGCCCTTGCCGCCGGCCGCCTCGTGCGTATCCAGCCGACCCAGGCCAGCGCTGCCAGCAGAAGCAGTCCGCCGATTAGGCTGCGACCGAAGATCAGCATGGGCGCGCCGACCAGCCCAAGGAAGGCAGGGCCAAGCGATCTCAGACCGTCGGCCATCCTTGCCGCATCCGCGCGCACAAAGAGCAACGCGGCGCCGAAAAGCACCACGAGCACCGCTGCCAAAACAAGGATCACGCCCATCGATTAGCACTGCCACGGAAATGACTGAGCATAGAATAGGATGGGACCGAGCTCCCGCGCTTGCAAGTCCCACATCGGGCGAGCCGAAGGGCCAGCTCCGGGACAATACTCAAGCCGCGTTAGAGCAGACCGAGTTCGGCGAGTTCCAGCCTGAGCTTCGGCGGCATCTCGGCGAGCGCCGCCCTGCCCTTGCCGAGGTCGGCCGGCGCATCGGCGGGCTTGAGATAACGCCAGCCCTGGAAGGCTCGGCGCGGCTGCCAGTCGGTGCGCACCACCTCGGGATCGAGCACCAGATGACAGCGGCCGATGCCTTCGCCGTCTGTAAAGGGCCTGATCTCGGTGATCAGCTGCCGGCACTGCACGCTGCCCTTGATCACCCAATAGAGCGAGCCGCCATCGGTGATCTCCCCGCCGCGCGTCGGCACCATGCGCGTGGTGTGCCAATGCTCGGCCGGCTCGCCCGCGCGACGCCGCTCATCGAGACGGAAGGCGATCCACTCCTCGAGGTCCTCGACGCTATCGCAGCCGACACACAGTTTGATGAGATTGAGTGACATGCCCCAAGATTTAGCCGCAAGGGTCGACGCGTCAACGTCTTGAGCGACTTCTCCACAGGGCCAGTCTGGGCTCTCGGTAAGGCCTCAGCACTCGACCACGTTCACGGCCAGGCCGCCGAGGCTGGTTTCCTTGTATTTCTCGTTCATGTCGAGGCCGGTCTGGCGCATGGTCTCGATCGCGGCGTCGAGCGGCACGAAATGCGTGCCGTCACCCTTGATGGCCAAAGAGGCGGCCGTCACGGCCTTCACCGCACCGAGCGCGTTGCGCTCGATGCAGGGCACCTGCACCAGGCCGCCGACAGGATCGCAGGTCATGCCGAGATGATGCTCGAGCGCGATCTCGGCGGCATTCTCGACCTGCTCGGGCGTGCCGCCCATGACGGCGCACAGGCCCGCCGCCGCCATGGCCGAAGCGGAACCCACCTCGCCTTGGCAGCCGACTTCGGCGCCTGAGATCGAGGCGTTGGACTTGATGATGCCGCCGACGGCAGCAGCGGTCAGCAGGAAGTCGCGGATGCTCGGCTGGTCGGCTTCGGGATGGAAATGCAGCCAGTAGCGCAGCACCGCCGGTAGCGTGCCGGCAGCACCGTTGGTCGGCGCAGTCACAACGCGCCCGCCGGCGGCATTCTCTTCGTTGACCGCCATGGCGTAGATCGACAGCCAGTCATTGGCGAGCAAGGGATTGGGGCGGTTCTGCTGCCACTGCTCCTGCAGCTTGTCATGCAGTTGCCGCGCGCGGCGGCGCACCTTCAGCCCGCCCGGCATGATGCCGTCCTGCGACAGGCCCCGGTCGATGCAGCCTTTCATCGCGCCCCAGATCGCGTCGAGGCCTTCGTCGAGCTGCTCGCGCGACATGTGCTTTTCTTCGTTGGCGCGCTTCATCTCGGCGATCGAAAGCCCGCTCTTTGCCGCCATCGCCAGCATCTCGACGGCATTCTTGAACGGATACGGCACCTTCTTGCCCTCGGTCGTCACCGAGCCTTTGGCCTTGATGCGCTGCAGCTCTTCCTCGGAAACGACGAAGCCGCCACCGATCGAGTAGTAGATGCGCTTGAGCAGCAGCCGGTCGGATGCGTCATAGGCATAGAAGGCCATGCCGTTGGCATGGCCGGTCAGCGGTGTCTTGCGGTCGAGCGCAAGATCCTTGGCGGGATCGAAACGATATGTCGGGTGCCCTGGCGGTGAAATCCGCTTCTCCGCGCCGATGCGCGCGACGATGCCGTCGGCCTCGTCCGGGTCGACCGTCTGCGGCGTCTGGCCTGCCAGGCCGAGGATGACAGCGCGGTCCGAGCCGTGGCCGATGCCGGTATACGCAAGCGAGCCATGCAGGCTGGCGCCAATGCGATCGACCTTGACGCCGGCCGGCCGTGGCCAATCGCCGGTCAGGATCTCGTCGAGGAACCGGCGCGCGGCCGTCATCGGGCCCATCGTGTGCGAGCTCGATGGGCCGATGCCGATCTTGAACAGGTCGAAAACCGAAAGGAACACGGGGCCGTTGTCTCCTGGAGGCCGATCAAGGCTTACATATAGGAATTCCCGGGATGTTTCCGCTGTTTTGCAAATTGCGGCGCGGCGGCTACCGACCTTGTTTGCTCTGCCAGCGACATCGCTGCCGACAGCTTGGACGCCCCTGTCGAAGCGCCGGCTCGGCCCGTGTTACAAGAACGCATGGGCGACTCACTCCACCTTTCAATGGCAGATCTGGCGGCTTTGACCTTCTTCCTGGTCGTCTGGGTGCTGCATACGCAGGCCTCTGACGGCAGGCTGATCAGCCGCGTCTCGCTGACGACCGCGATGAACGCCCAGCGCGAGGCCTGGATGCGCAATATGGCCGAGCGCGAAATCCGCATCGTCGACACCGCCATCATGGGCGGCCTGCAGCAAGGCACCGCTTTTTTTGCCTCGTCTTCCCTGATCGCGCTCGGCGGCTGCTTTGCCCTGCTCGGCGCCTCCGACCGCGTGCTGCAGGTTCTGGCCGACCTGCCCTTCGGCGCGGCTTCGTCGCGCGAAGCCTTCCAGACCAAGGTGTTCGGCCTGGTGCTGATTCTCGCCTTTGCCTTCTTCAAGTTCGGCTGGGCCTACCGGCTGTTCAACTATTGCTCGATCCTGATCGGCGCGGTGCCGACCCCGCATGGCCCGGCTTCGCGCAATCCGGTCAGCGAAACGGCGGTGTGGCGGGCGACGCGCATGAACGTGCTCGCCGGCAAGCACTTCAACTCCGGCCTGCGCGCCGTCTTCTTCTCGATCGGTTATCTCGGCTGGTTCGTCGACCCGATCGTGTTCGTGGTGTCGACGCTGGTGCTTCTGGCCGTGCTGGTGCGCCGCCAATTCTTCTCGGCGGCGCGGCAGGCCGTGCTCGGTCAGCCGCCCGGTCCGGGAAAGAACTGATCGATCCTGCCGGAGAGCCGGTAGGCGAAAAGCCCGATCCATTCGCGGACAGCGATGGTGGTCGCCTGCACCGAGTCGACCGGATTGTCGCGGAAGAATCCGACGCCTTCCTTGCCCGAGGTGCGATAATCGACCGGCCATGGGATGGTCGCAAAACCTGCCTTGTCGAACAGCGCCTTGGCGCGCGGCATGTGGAAAGCAGAGGTTATCAGCAGCCAGGTCTCGCCCGGCTTCGGCTCGACGAGCCGTCGCGAGAACACCGCGTTCTCGTAGGTATTGCGCGATTTGTCCTCGAGGATCATGCGATCTGCGGAGACGCCAAGCGCGCTTAGCAGGCGCGGTGCCGTATCCGCATCGCCCTCGCCGTCGAGGAAAAGCGAGCCATTGCCGCCGGACACGACTATTTTCGCCTGCGGAAAGCGCCTTGCGAGGATCGCCGTCTCCACCATGCGATCGCCGCCGCTGTTCAGCTCATAGCCGCCACGCACGAGATTGATGGCGCCCTCGAAGCCGCCGCCAAGCACGACGATGCCGTCGACCTTTTCAGGTAGTGGCGGCTTGGGGAAGCGTTCTTCCAGCGGATTGAGCATCATCGCGCCGACCGACGTCCAGGCTGAAAGAACCAGGATCGCGATGCCGAGCACGCTGCCCGTTGCCGCCAGCCGGCGGCGTCCGAACAGCGCTGCCAACAGGCCGGCGAGCAGCAGGAAGATCGCCAGGTTGATCGGTTGGCCGAAGAACCAGAAGATTTTCGAAAGATAGTAGAACATCCCTCACCCTCTTGTCGGAGGGGACGACACTACCACCACTTTTCCGGCTGAAATTTGCCCGCCGCCTGCTCGATGACGTTGGCCGTCTGGAACAGCGTTTCCTCGTCGAACGGGCGGCCGATCAGCTGCAGGCCGAGCGGCAGACCCTTGCCGTCCAGGCCGGCCGGCACGGAAATGCCGGGAAGGCCCGCCATGTTCACCGTCACGGTGAAGATATCGTTGAGATACATCTTCACCGGATCGGAGGCCATGTCCTCGTCAGCGATGCCGAAGGCGGCCGATGGGGTCGCGGGCGTTAGGATGACGTCGACGCCGGCGGCAAAGACGTTCTCGAAGTCGCGCTTGATCAGCGTGCGCACCTTCTGCGCCTGCAGGTAATAGGCATCGTAATAGCCCGCCGACAGCACATAGGTGCCGATCATGATGCGGCGCTTGACCTCGCGGCCGAAACCGGCGGCGCGTGTCTTCTCATACATGTCGACGATGTCCTTGCCGGGCACGCGCAGGCCGTAGCGCACGCCGTCATAGCGGGCGAGGTTCGACGAGGCCTCGGCGGGCGCCACGATGTAATATGCCGGCAAGGCATATTTGGTGTGCGGCAGCGAGATGTCGACGATCTCGGCCCCGGCGTCCTTTAGCCAGGCGATGCCCTGCTGCCAGAGCGCCTCGATATCTTCGGGCATGCCCTCGACGCGATACTCCTTCGGAATGCCGACCTTCATGCCCTTGATCGGCTTGCCGATCGCCGCTTCATAGTCCGGCACCGGGCGGTCGACCGAGGTCGTGTCCTTCGGATCGACGGACGCCATCGACTTCAACAGGATGGCGGCATCGCGCACGTCGCGCGCGATCGGCCCGGCCTGGTCGAGCGAGGAAGCGAAGGCGACGATGCCCCAGCGCGAGCAGCGCCCGTAAGTCGGCTTGATGCCGACCGTGCCGGTGAACGCCGCGGGCTGGCGGATCGAGCCGCCGGTGTCGGTGGCGGTTGCGCCGGCGCACAGGAAAGCGGCTACGGACGCTGCCGAACCGCCGGACGAGCCGCCCGGCACCAGCTGCATGTTGTCGTAGGTGCGGCTCTGCTCGACGCCGCCGGGCACGACGAAGCCGCCGCCGCCGTCATGGATGGTCGGCTTGACCGTGGTCTGCAGGCGCGAGCGCCGCCACGGATTGATCACCGGGCCGTAATAGGAGGTCTCGTTCGACGAGCCCATGGCGAACTCGTCCATGTTGAGCTTGCCGAGCATCACCGCGCCGTCTGCCCAAAGATTGCTGGTCACGGTCGATTCGTAGCGCGGCTTGAAGCCGTCCAGCACGTGGCTGCAGGCCTGGGTGTGGATGCCTTCGGTGGCGAACAGGTCCTTGATGCCGAGCGGAATGCCCTCCAGCGCGCCGCCCTCGCCCTTGGTGAGCCTGGCATCGGAACTCTTCGCCATGTCGCGCGCCTTGTCGGCTGTGACGGCCACATAGGCATTGAGCACGGGATTCGCGCGATCGATCGCCGAAAGATAGGCCTCCGTGATCTCGGCCGCGGTGATCTCCTTGCCACGCAGCTTGGCGCGGGCCTCGGAAATGGTGAGATGTGTGAGATCGCTCATCGGGCAAGGCTCTTTTCGTAAAACACCGACCACTCGGAGTCGGGATAATCCAGCACCGGTCCGCAACGCGAGAATCCGGCGCGCTCATAGACGGTCCAGGCGGCGGGGTGCCGATCGCCAGTTTCAAGCACCAGGCGCGTCAGCCCTTCCTGCCGGGCAAGCGCCTCGACCCGTCCGACGATCTCGGCGCCGATCTTGCGGCCGCGATGCGAAGGCCGCGTATACATGCGCTTGACCTCGCCGACCGCATCATCATGGCGCTTGAGCGCGCCGCAGCCGACGGCAAGGCCGTTGTCGCGGGCGATGAACACCGTCGTATCCTTGCCCGCCATCTGCTCGACAGTGAGATGATAGCAGTGCTCGGGCGGCGTCAGCTCGAGCAGCGCGGCATTGAGCTCGGCGACCAGCGCGCGCACGTCGTCCTGCAAAGGCGTTTCGACGGCGATCTCGACAGCCACGGCCTACTCCACCACCTTCGGAACGAGGAAGAAGTTCTCTTCCGTTGCCGGCGCGTTGGCGACGATGTCGGCGGGCTTGTTGCCGTCGGTGACGACATCGTGGCGTTTCTTCATCTCCATCGGCGTGACGGAGGTCATCGGCTCGACGCCCGAAACATCGACCTCGTTCAATTGTTCGACGAAGCCGAGGATGGCGTTCAATTCGCCGGTCATGCGCTCGGCGTCCTCCTCGCTCACCGCAACACGGGCAAGGTGCGCGACGCGCTTCACGGTCTGAAGATCAACGGACATGTTCTATCGCCTCGGGAAAAACCAGTGCGGGCTATAGCGGCGCGGCGCTTGGCGCGCAACATGGATCATGTTGGGGCCGCGGCCAGCCCCAGCGTCGCCTGAAGCAGATCTCCTGAAGTGGGAGCCGGCTTCGAGACAAGTCATCCGTAACCAAAACCCGAGCTGCATGAAGCGGATCGAACGATCGCAACGCGCTTTCAGAGAGCGCG
Organism: Mesorhizobium vachelliae; assembly: GCF_033977325.1. Taxonomy (NCBI): domain Bacteria; kingdom Pseudomonadati; phylum Pseudomonadota; class Alphaproteobacteria; order Hyphomicrobiales; family Phyllobacteriaceae; genus Mesorhizobium; species Mesorhizobium vachelliae. The sequence goes on along the minus strand of NZ_JAVIIR010000008.1, from coordinate 281,379 downwards.
GCTCAGATGGTGATCGCCTTGCCGATCTCCGGCAGCGCCACCTTGACGCCCGAGCCTTCCATGCCGGCGACGAACTTGTCGGCGGTCTGGTCGAGCATCGAGAAGGTCCTGAAATGGCAGGGAACGACGGTATCGAAGCCGAAGAAGCGGCGGCAGGCAAGGGCCGCCACCGCGCCGCCCATGGTGAAGCGGTCGCCGATCGGCACGATGCCGACCTTCGGCTCGTGCAACTCGTTGATCAGGCCCATGTCGGAGAAGATGTCGGTGTCGCCCATATGGTAGAGCGTCTTGTCTTCGGGGAAATGCAGGACGAGCCCGCCCGGGTTCCCCAGATAGGTATTGCTGCCGCCTTCGCCGCCGAAAGAGGATGAGTGCAGCGCCTGGACGAAGGTCGTGGTGAACGAGCCACAATCGACGGTGCCGCCGATATTGCCCGGATTGATCTTGTCGCCGCTGACGCCCTGGCCGACGAGAAACATGCAGATCTCGAAATTGGCGACCAGCATGGCGCCGCTTTTCTTCAACACCTCGACCGAGCCGCTGACATGGTCGTTATGGCCATGGGTCAGGAGAACGTGGGTCACGCCTTCCGCCGGCCCTTCCCAGCCGCCGGTCCAGGACGGATTGCCGACCAGATAGGGGTCGATGAGAATGGTGGCGTCCTTGGTCTCGACGCGGAATGCCGAATGTCCATACCAAGTCAGTTTCATGAATGCTTCCTCGATTTTTCCGTTGTCGAAGGATAGAACGCTGGCTGCAAATTGAAAGTAGCGCGGCGCTCTCCACCGTCAAAAGGATGTGTGGCGCCTGGATGTCAGGAAAAGCCGTTTGGGCATTATTTCAATCGAGGATCTGCCGGAGCGGCTTGCCGGCGGCAAGACGCTCGCTGGGCTCGATCTCGGCGACAAGACGATCGGCGTGGCCGTTTCCGACCGCGGCCTGTCCTTCGCCCACCCGCGCCCGGTCATCCTGCGCAAGAAATTCTCAGCCGATGCCGCCCAACTGCTCGCTCAGCTCGATAAGGACAATGTCGGCGCGATCGTGCTCGGCCTTCCGGTCAACATGGACGGGTCGGAAGGACCCCGTGCGCAAAAATCGCGCGCCTTCGTCCGCAACATGGCGCCGCTTTCCGACCTGCCCTTCGTGCTGTGGGACGAGCGGCTGTCCACGGTCGCGGCCGAGCGGACACTGATCGAGATGGATTTCTCGCGCAGGAAGCGCGCCGGCAAGATCGATTCGGCGGCCGCCGCCTTTATTCTGCAGGGAGCGTTGGACCGGCTTCAGTCGCTCGGCCGAGCCGATCGGAACTGATATCGCCCTGCCGGCGCTGCCTTATCCATGCGGCGATGTCGCGCCGGCGGCGGAAGGCCCAGAGCCCCATGAGCAGGAAAAAGTCGAAAACGCAGGTCCGCGCCACCATGCCCGGGATGATAGCCGGATCGATGCCGAGCATCTGGCCATAAAGCTGGAAGGCGAAATCGTGCACCTGTCGGCTCAGCATCACGTAGCCGAAATTCATATCGTTGGCCGACAGGAAGAACCATCCCCAGAAGATGGCCATTGGAGCAGCCCAGAGTGTGAATATCGTGCGCATCAGCGGCTGCCTCCTGGCTTGCTTTCCGGACGGCCGGATATGCGGGAAAGGAGCGAACTGTGCGCAGCGCCCATCGCCATGCGCGAGGCGGCGCGAACATCGCCCTCGGGCAAATTCATCGCAGCGAAGGTGGAGCGGCGTTCGGCCAGCACGGCGACGTAGGAAGCAAGCAGCGCCGTCATCTGGATGGCGACAATCATGAACAGGCCGTTTATGCCTTGCGCCACGCCGCCGATGAGGATCAGCGAAAGGAGGAACGATGCCGCGATGAAGGCGATCCGCGCCACGCTCTCGCCCGCGTCCGGCCTTGCCGCCGCGTTCAGCAGCGTTTCGACGAAGGCCCAGCAGAACAACACCGCGACGGTCAGGAGCGCGATCGAAAGCGGCGCCAGCACGGCAACATTTTCAAGCCCGGGAAACCGGTTGGCCTGGACCGGGAGGCCAAGCACACCAAGTGCCGCCGCTAAGCCGCGGCTGCCGTCCATGCAGATATAGGCAAGCAGGGCGAAAACCACCGCCCAATGCAAGGCCAGAACTGAGCTCAACACGTGCCGCATATGCTTCCCGCTGGCGGAGCCCGGGACGTCATGGTTAACCTTTCCCTACTCCAGCAGGCGGAGATTGGGCCTTGCAGCAGCCCACCGCAATGGAAACCATTTGTTAAGGTTAACAGCTATCCACAGATCGGCAATCAGCTTTGGAGCATGATGCCGAAAGTGCGAAGCGGTTCTCGGCAACATGCTCTTTGATTTAAAGCCGGATCACGTCACCGGCGGGTAGAGCGTGTCGATGATCATGCGCGCGTCGTGGCGCGAATCGAGCATGCCGTAGGTGGTGCGCCACTGGCCGCCGAGGCGCGTTTCGACGAAGGCGTCGGCGATCCTCCCTGCTCCCAGCCGGCGAAGCTCCGCCGCCGCGGCCGACAGCGCAAGCTGTTCGGTGAGCAGCCGCGCCGATCCCTGGTCGGTCGCGGCGACCTGCATGGCAGCCTTCAATACGCCGATGGTGCCGCGCCCGCCGGTGCCGAGATCACGGTCGATGCCGGCAAGCACTTCCTCGAACAGGCCGGGCGCGCGGCCGAGCACGCGCAGCACGTCGAGCGCCATGACATTGCCAGAGCCCTCCCAGATCGCGTTGACCGGCGCCTCGCGATAATAGCGGGCAAGCGGCGCTTCCTCGACATAGCCGTTGCCGCCAAGGCATTCCATCGCCTCGTAAAGCAGCGCCGGCGCGATCTTGCAGACCCAGTATTTGACCACAGGCGTCATGGCGCGGGCAAAGGCCGCCTCGCCGCGATCGCTGGCCGCCTCGTCGAAGGAGCGCGCCAGCCGGAACGACAGGGCCGTGGCCGCAGCGACATCGAGCGCCATGTCGGCCAGAACCCGCTGCATCAGCGCCTGGTCGATCAGGTTGGAGCCGAACACCTGGCGATGGCGCGTGTGGTGCACGGCCTCGGCGAGCCCTGCCCGCATCAGCGCCGAAGACGCGACCGCGCAGTCGAGCCGGGTCAGCGTCACCATGTCCATGATCGTCTTCACGCCGGCGCCCGGGTCGCCGACCATCTCGCCGATCGCATTGACGAACTCCACCTCCGAGGAGGCGTTGGAACGGTTGCCGAGCTTGTCCTTCAGCCGCTGGAAGCGGAAGCCGTTGCCCGAACCGTCGCCCAGGATGCGCGGAACGAGGAAGCAGGACAGTCCCTCCGATGCTTGGGCAAGCACCAGGAAGGCATCCGACATCGGCGCCGACATGAACCATTTGTGCCCGGTCAACCGGTAGAAGCCGCTGCCCGTGCGCTCCGCCCTGGTGGTGTTGGCGCGCACATCGGTGCCGCCCTGCTTCTCGGTCATCCCCATGCCGAGCGTCAGCCCGGTCTTCTGCACCGGCGGCTTCTGCGTCTGGTCGTATTTGCGCGTCGTCACGCGCGGCGCCCATTCGCGAAAAAGCTTCGGGCTCGCCATCAACGCCGCCAGCGAGGCGCTGGTCATGGTGATGGGGCAGAGATGCCCTGTCTCGAGTTCCGCGGTCAGATAAAAGCGTGCAGCCCTCACCTGATGGCGGCGGCCGATCTCGGCATCGCCGTTTTCCCACACGGAAGAATGCAGGCCGCCGGCAATCGAGCGGCGCATCAGGGCATGATAGGCCGGATGGTATTCGACCAGATCGAGGCGCCGGCCCTGGCGGTCATGCGTCCGCAATTTCGGCGTGTCGGTGTTGGCGAGGCGGGCAAGCTCCTGCGCCTCCTGCGTCATCACGAACCGGCCAAGCCCGTCGAGATCCTTGCGCACGGGATCGGAAAAACGCTCGGCAAGCTGAATGAGCAGCGGATCGCCCCGCCATGCGTTGCCGCCCGCCAAAGGCGGCGGCTGGTTGATCACCTCGTCGGTCACGCCCAATCCTTCAGTTGCCCAATCCTACAAGTTGGCCGAGAGGTCCTTACCATTTCCAGGGCCGCGGTCGCGAATCCGAAGCCATTGGGCCTTATAGCCCAAGCCACACAAGGCGCGCGACGAAAATACCGGGGAGAACGCCCGCAATCCAAAGCTGGCGCTTGCGGCAGGCCGGACCGCACCCTATAGCAGCGCCTTGAGATGACCGACGCTTCGTCCCTGCCGCTCTTTCCCCACCGCCATCTTCTGGGCATCCGCGATCTTTCCCCGGCCGACATCGAGCTGTTGCTCGACCGGGCCGACCAAGCCGTGGCGATCTCACGGCAGTCGGAAAAGAAGACCTCGACGCTGCGCGGCCGCACCCAGATCAACCTTTTCTATGAGGCATCGACCCGCACGCAGTCGTCCTTCGAGCTAGCCGGCAAGCGTCTCGGCGCCGACGTCATGAACATGTCGGTGGCAAGCTCCTCGGTGAAGAAGGGCGAGACGCTGATCGATACGGCCATGACGCTCAACGCCATGCGTCCCGACATCCTCATCATCCGCCACCAGTCGGCCGGGGCGGCAGCGCTGCTCGCCCAGAAGGTCGGCTGCTCGGTGGTCAATGCCGGCGACGGCGCGCATGAGCACCCGACGCAGGCATTGCTCGACGCACTGACCATCCGCCGCGCCAAGGGGCCGCTGTCGAAGCTGATCGTGGCGATCTGTGGTGACATCCTGCATTCGCGCGTTGCCCGCTCCAACATCATGCTCTTGAACGCGCTTGGCGCGCAGGTGCGCGTCGTCGCACCCTCGACACTGCTCCCGTCCGGCATCGACAGGATGGGCGTGATCGTCGCGCGCTCGATGGCCGAAGGGCTGAAAGACGCCGATGTGGTCATGATGCTGCGCCTGCAGCGTGAGCGCATGGAAGGCGCCTTCGTGCCGTCGATCCGCGAGTATTTCCGCTATTTCGGCCTTGATGCGGAAAAGCTGAAAGCGGCCAAGGACGATGCGCTGGTCATGCATCCCGGCCCGATGAACCGTGGCGTCGAGATTGCCTCCGAGATCGCCGACGGACCGCAAAGCGTCATCCAGGAACAGGTCGAGATGGGGGTCGCCGTACGCATGGCGGTGATGGAAGCGCTGCTTGACCCTCGTCGCAACAATGACGGCCGCAACCATGAGGGGCGCGGCGCATGAGCATGACCGTCTTCAGCAAGGCGCACATTGTCGACCCCTCGCGCGGCGTGGACGAGATCGGCAGCGTCATCGTCGACAGCCGCAAGATCGTCGCGGCCGGAAAAGCCGCGTTGAACCAGGGCGTGCCGGAAGGCGCCACCGTCGTCGACTGCGCCGGCAAGACGATCATTCCAGGCCTTGTCGACGCGCGCGTCTTCATTGGCGAGCCCGGCGGCGAGCATCGTGAGACCATCGCTTCGGCAAGCGTGGCGGCGGCAGCGGGGGGCGTCACCTCGATCGTCATGATGCCCGACACCGACCCAGTGATCGACAATGTGGCGCTGGTCGAGTTCGTGCTGCGCACCGCGCGTGACACCGCAAGCGTCAACATCTTTCCGGCTGCCGCGATCACCAAGGGTCTCGAAGGCCGCGAGATGACCGAGTTCGGCCTGCTGCGCGAGGCCGGCGCCGTCGCCTATACCGACGGCCGCCACACGATCGCCAATGCGCTGGTCATGCGCCGCGCGCTGACCTATGCCCGCGATTTCGGCGGCGTGATCGCGCATGAGACCCAGGATGCCGACCTCGCCTCGTCCGGCGTGATGAACGAGGGCCTTTACGCGAGCTGGCTTGGCCTGTCAGGCATTCCGCGCGAGGCCGAGCTTATCCCGCTCGAGCGCGACCTTGCATTGGCCCGGCTGACCGGCGGCGCCTACCACGCGGCAAAGATCTCGTCCGCGATGGCGGCCGGCGCAGTGAACCGGGCAAAGACCGACGGCGCCAACGTCACGGCCGGCGTTGCCATCCACAATCTGTCGCTCAACGAGAACGATGTCGGCGAATACCGCACCTTCTTCCGGCTGACCCCGCCCTTGCGCGCCGATGACGACCGGCTGGCGATGATCGAGGCGATCAAGGACGGCACGATCGACATCATCGTCTCCTCGCACGACCCGCAGGACGTCGACACCAAGCGCCTGCCCTTCGCCGATGCCGCCGCCGGCGCGATCGGGCTGGAGACACTGCTTGGCGCCGCACTTCGGCTCTACCACAATGGCGATGTGCCGCTGTTGAGGCTGATCGAGACGCTGTCCACCGCGCCGGCAAAACTGTTCGGCCTGCCGGGCGGCACGCTGCAGCCGGGCGCGCCGGCCGATCTCGCGGTCGTCGATCTCGACGAGCCGTGGATCGTCAGCGAAAGCGGCCTTCACTCGCGCTCGAAGAACACCTGCTTCGAAGGCGCGCGCCTGCAGGGCAAGGTCTTGCAAACGATGGTCGCGGGCCGCACGGTGTTTTCTGCTTAGAGCTTGATCCCGAAAAGTGGGAACCGGTTTTTCGGAGAAGATCATGCTCCAACAAAGAGTTAGATCAGGATGGCGGTTCAACGAAACGTCATCCTGATCTAGACCACCCGTCGCTTTGAACTCTGCCGAGCCTGCCCGCACGGAGTTGCTTGGCGAACCCTCCCGACTCTACCATTATGGCCAACCGATGCCTGAGCAGCGCCCGCCCTTGCAAACTAAAGTTGCGCAATGCACTATATCTCAACCATAGAGGGCAGTTGGAGCGACAGGAAATAAGGGGGAAACAATGGGTTACGCGATTGCGCTCATCTTCGGTTATCTGCTCGGCTCGATCCCGTTCGGGCTCCTGATCACCCGTGCGGCCGGGCTCGGCGACGTCCGCAAGATCGGCTCCGGCAATATCGGGGCGACCAATGTGCTGAGGACGGGCAATAAAGGGCTAGCTGCCGCCACGCTGCTGCTCGATGCGCTGAAAGGCACCGCTGCCGCACTGATCGCCGGACATTTTTCGCCCGACTTCGGGCTGTTGGCCGGCTTCGGCGCTTTCCTCGGCCATCTCTTCCCGATCTGGCTCGGCTTCAAGGGCGGCAAGGGCGTCGCAACCTATCTGGGCGTGCTGCTCGGCCTTGCCTGGCAAGGCATGCTCGTCTTCGCCGTCGTCTGGCTCGCTATGGCCTTCTTGTTCCGTTACTCCTCGCTGGCCGCATTGGCGGCCGCGGTGGTTGTGCCGATCGCGCTCTATTTCATGAGCACGCCGCAGATTGCCGGCCTGTTCGCGCTGATGAGCCTGATCGTCTTCATCAAGCACCGCGCCAACATCTCGCGGCTGCTGGCAGGCGCCGAAGGCAAGATCGGGGCGAAGGGATGAGCGCTCCGGCCGCCGGCCCGCGCCTCAGCGACCGGCAGCGGCTTGCCTGGCTTCGTCTGATCCGCACGCCCAATGTCGGCCCTGCCTCGTTTCGCGAACTGATCAACCGCTTCGGTTCGGCCGAAGCGGCGCTCGAGATGCTGCCCGAGCTGATGATCTCCGGCGGCGCCAATCGCATCGTCCGCGTCCCCTCCGCCGCCGAGGCCGAAGCCGAGCTGGAAGCCGCCCGGCGCGCCGGCGCCCGCTTCGTCGGCATCGGCGAGGCCGATTATCCGCCCTTGCTGAAGACCTTGGACAATCCGCCGCCGCTGCTGGCGGTGAAAGGCGAAGGCGCGGTCTTCCGCTTGCCGGCGGTGGCGATTGTCGGCGCCCGCAACGCCTCGCTGGCCGGCATCAAGATGGCGCGCATGCTGGCGGCCGATCTCGGCCGCGAAGGCTACGCCATCGTTTCCGGCTTGGCGCGCGGCATCGACACGGCCGCGCATAAAGGCAGCGTTTCGACCGGCACCATCGGCGTGCTGGCCGGCGGCATCGATGTCCCCTACCCGCCTGAAAATGCCGGCCTGTGCGACGAGATCGCCGATCGCGGCGGCGCCATCGTTTCGGAAATGCCCTTCGCCTGGCAGCCGCGCGCTCAGGATTTTCCGCGCCGCAACCGCCTGGTCGCCGGCATGGCGCTCGGCCTCGTGGTGGTCGAGGCGGCGCAGCGCTCCGGTTCGCTGATCAGCGCCCGCCTCGCCAATGAAATGGGCCGGCTGGTTTTTGCCGTGCCGGGCTCGCCGCTCGATCCGCGTGCGGCCGGCTGCAACGCGCTGCTCAAGGACGGCGTCACGCTCGTCACCGAAGCCGCCGATGTGCTCGGCGCGCTGGCGCCGCTTGCCGGCATCCGGCTTCCAAGAACCCTCCCGCTTGCCGAGGCGCCCGACATGTCGGCCATGCCGCCGCCCGGCGAGAACGACCGCGCCGATGTGCTCGAAGCGCTTGGGCCTACGCCGACCGCGGTGGACGACATCATCCGCCACACCGGCCTCAGCGCCGCGCAGATTGCGATGGTTCTGCTGGAACTCGACCTGGCGGGACGGATCGAGCGTCACGCCGGCGGGAATGTGTCGCTGATCGCGTGACCTGCAGCCCTCAGTTCGGGTTTGAGGTCCTACCGGAACAGATATTTGGACACTTCCGGATTGCCGCGACGCCACATCACATTGTCGAGGAAATAGTGGTGCACGTTGATGAAGATCAGCACGATGAAGAAGAACAGCGAGGAACCAAGCACCTGGCTGTCGTAGGGCACCAGCGCGGTCAGCAGGAACGGAATCAGCCAGAAGCCGAGATAGCCAAGCGCCCCACCGCCGATGATGAATCCCAGCACCCGCAACCTGTAGCGAGGGCCGAGGACGGATAGTATTTTTGGCTCCGGATCCCGCGCCGCATCCGAGACGTCACGCTCGACATTGGTCTGATAGCGCCACACCACGGCCAGATATTGCAGCGAGTGCAGCGCCGGCACCACCAGCAGCCAGAGCGGGTTTATCCTGGCAATCAGGATCCAGAGATAGAGGGACGCGACATAAGCAACGATGCCGTTATACGGCAGGCCGCCGCCATTCTTTCGCCAACGGCTGGCCAGCATCAGGAGCGTGGCCGCTGTCGATGCGACAGCTGCCGCCAAGGCAATGTCGGTGATCCATGAAGGCGCGGCGAAGGTGTAATACTGAAGGCCGTAATATTGTCCTTGCGTCACGGCCGTGTTCGTCTGCAGCCAGGCCAGGATCCACACAGCGTAGCTGTTGATGAGCAGCACCTTCTTATCGCGCCCATCGAAGAATTTGCGTTTCAAGACCGCGTCGACCATCAGCATGCCGTAGCCCTGCTTGACGTAGTGCCAGCCGACGAAGAAGAACATCGCGTTGGCCGCGAAGCCGAGCAGCCGCGTGTTCGACGTTGCCGCGCCATAGGCGAAGAACAGGGCCATGATCGCCGGAACGATGACGCCGGCGAAAATGTAGCGAAGCTGCAGGCTTCGGTCGTAGCCGTCGCCACGCGCCTTGCGGCCGAAATTGCGATAGAAGATCTGATAGGAATGGGCGAAGTGCGGATAATTCACCAGATAGGCCACGACAACCATCGTCGCGGCTAATGGACCTTCGTACTCACGCGGCACGAAGAAGAGCACCGGCAGGATCAGAAACGCGCTGCCGCCGAGCATCAGGAAATCGGCGACCGGGCTGAACAGATATTTGCCAGGCGGCGTCGCCGCTTTACGGGCCGTGGTCTCTACCGAAAGGTCAAGTGCCATCCTGGAGCCTCCTCCTTCGGAGGCCCGAGTTTAACCATGACCTCTTCCCATGGACAAGGTTGGCCCATGGACTAGGTACGCCGGTTCGGGTGCCAAACGGGTCAGGTCGAGGTGGCGGGCGCGATCTTCATCAGCCGCTTTCTGGCTTCTGCCACGCGCCTCTGTTCCGACCTTATGCGACTGCACAGCGCAAGGTTGATCCCTACGCCACAGTCCCCGTCCAGCATTTCCTTTGCATGATTGAGAGAAGTCTCTGCGCGCTTTACGCTCTGCCTGGCCCTGGCCAGTTCCAAATTCAGTACGTCCACTGTATCCGCATCCCAAATTGCGGTCCCTTCCGCAATTGAACGGGCGCGAGTGGTTTTTGTTCCGATTGCCAAGGGCGTCAAGCAGGCCAGCAATGACGCGAAGCGCGGTTATTTCCGGAGCAGGGGCTGGATTGCCTCCCTTACCTGATCGGTAAGTTGATCCTCCAGACGCCATCGCCTGCGAACCCGTGCCCGTTTGTTGGGCTTGTACTCGGCAATCTCGCGCTGCGCTTTTGCGGTGGGCATGGCGAACATCGAGGGTTTTGTCCGAAGCCCGCCGGACTCCGTCCAGAAACCGTCATAGTCGGCGGAGATGCGCCGACGCAAACTGTAGTCGGTTGCAAAAACATGACCCGCATTCGACACGGCAAAGAGACCGGAAAGGTTCAGAGACCGGGCAAGCACCTGCGCCACGAGAAGGAGCAGTGTTTTCGGCCGCATGCCCTCCATGGCGCTCGTCAGGATACGGGCGTCCTCAAGGCCTTGTGCTCCGGCCGCAACACTCTTGAGCACACCGATCCAAAGGGCCTCGCCTGTTCCCTCGATACACAGCAGCGACCTGTCGACGATCGCCAATCCCATTTCGGTAATCGGCCGGTGATCCAGACAAAGGATGAGACGCCATTCCGCCTCCCTGTAGAGGCCGTCCTGGCCGCCCAGTTCCACCGTAACTTTCCCTGCTGAGGTGTCGACGGCGAACAATTCCAGACCGTTGGTGTGGCTCTCAACCAGCGCGGCATCGCTCAGCAAACGGGCCGCTGCGGTGTAGTGGCCGACCACAGCCGCGGCGCGATTGCCGCGCTTCAATCCCACTGTCAGATAGGGGCGGACAACCTTGAGTGGGATCTCCGGATAACGATCGAGGATTGGAGCGAAGGGCTCGGCGCCGAGCTTCAGCCCGACATCGGCGATATCCCGACGATAGAACCACCGAAGGGCGGCCCACTTGACCGTATGAACCCCCTCGTTAAGCCTGCGACGGAAAGCGGAAGGCGCTCGCCTGTCTCGACGTGACGACACCGCTGCCCCATAATTCTATTCGGCGCGACGCCAAGGATAATACTTCTCTGGTGATCGCCGACGGCAAGACTTCAAGGACGGCTAGGTCCGTTCATCAGAACCAGTTCTGTTGCTCAACAAGTCGGATGCTCGAACCAAGCCGCAGGCCCGCCCTATCGCGAACCGCATGCCCAGGCAATTTACAAAAATGTAAAGAACGGACGGGCAGCAACGCATGTCGCAGTGGCGACGGGCATCGCGGCAGTCCGGGCAAATATGGGGTGGCTGTTGGGCGGTCGTTTTTGGTGAGCGCGATGGGATTCGAACCCATGACCTACTGATTAAAAGTCAGTTGCTCTACCGGCTGAGCTACGCGCTCCCGCGGGCTCGAAACGCCGCCCTCGAAATTGCGCGGAACATAGGGAGAGTGCCGCGACCGGTCAACCGGAAAAAGATGGGCTTCCAAGGCGGATTTCTTGAACGGATTCGAAGCGGCGCCGAGGGTGTTTGCGAACGGCTTTCGATGCCCGCGCCAATTGCCCGGCTCGGCGCTGCTTCAGAAAGCTCTACAACAATGGGTTGATATTGAACGGGAACAATTTGCAACCCGGGCCCGTTTCGCACCAGGAACGTCGATCAACCTTGAGGAGAAGATGAATGAACAAGATCGCATCGGGACTGCTGGCAGCCGTTCTATCGGCGTCGTTCGTCGCGGCGGAGATCGTGCCGGTCAACGCTCAGCAAGCCTATGTGCCGCAACCCCAGGGCCTGTCGTCGGATGTCCAGACCGTGCAGTATCGGGATTGGAGAAGGCACCGCGGCTTCAACCGCGATTTCTCGCGTCGTGATGGCGGCGCCTACTGGAACGGCCATCGCGGTTATCGTGAATATCGCCGCGGCTATCGCCGGCATGGCGACTATTGGTTCCCGCTGGCAGCCTTCGCCACCGGCGCGCTGATCACCGGCGCCATCGTCAACAGCGAGAACAACCGCGTCTATCGCGGCAACTCGCATGTGCAGTGGTGCTACGACCGCTACCGCTCTTATCGCGCCTCGGACAACACCTTCCAGCCTAACAGCGGTCCGCGTCGGCAGTGCGAGTCGCCCTACTGACGGCCTCCCGTTAGTATCCAGAGTCGTTAGCTGAGCCCGCGCCGCAGGCGCGGGCTCTCTCGTTTGATTTGCTTTGACGAAGAACTTGATCAGTTCGTCCATCGTATATTCTTGAAAACCAAATATAGAGCGCCGCCTTCACCGCGCGGAGAGCGGTAAGCGCCGAGCGCGTTGCAAACCCGAACCATCGCCGCCGTCAGCTCCCAGCCGAGTGCTTCCAGGTCGCCGGTGGTATCGTCCACATAGGCCTGGGCCAGTTCGTCTACGCCCTTTTCCTCGCCGAAGGACCGCACCAGTTTCGCGTCGCCGAGAAGGTCGCCAGGCAGGTTCGAATTTGCCCAAGCCCAGAGCCAATTGCCTGCCTTGGTGCTGATGGAGCCAGCAATCTGGATTTCCGAAACGACCTTGACGCCGCTCTGGTCGGAAAACAGCAGCTTGCCGGCCGTCAAGTCGTAGTTGTAGCGCGACCAGCTACCGAGGCCGAAATCCTTCGCCAGGCGCGCATTCTTGGCGGTGAGCTGTTCAAAGGCCTCGTCGCGCCAGGCAGGATACCAATCCGGCTGCATCTCGCTCGCAAATCCTTATTGCCCACTCAAAGTCCTGCGCACCGCATCGCGCCATCCGGCGAGCTTGGCCGAGCGCGTTGCGGCGTCCATCTGCGGCTTGAAGCGCCGCTCCAGCGCCCAGCTCTTGGCGAATTCCTTGGCTTTCGGCCACACGCCGGCCTTCGACCCGGCAAGCCAGGCCGCGCCCAGCGCGGTCGTCTCCAGGATCGTCGGACGATCGACCGGCGCGTCGAGAATGTCGGCCAGCCGCTGCATGGTCCAGTCGGACGCCACCATGCCGCCGTCGACGCGAAGCACCGTCTTGGCCGAGGCGCCCTTCCAGTCCTTGCGCATGGCGTCGAGCAGGTCGCGCGTCTGGAAGGCGACGGATTCGAGCGCGGCGCGCGCAAACTCGGCCGGGCCCGAATTGCGCGTCAGGCCGAAGATCGCGCCGCGCGCATCCGCGTCCCAATGCGGCGCGCCGAGGCCGACGAACGCCGGCACCAGATAGACGGCTTGCGCCGGATCGGCGGTCGCCGCGAGCGCGCCGCTTTGCTCGGCCTTGCCGATCACTTTGATGCCGTCGCGCAGCCACTGCACGGCGGCGCCGGCGATGAAGATCGAACCTTCCAGCGCATAGGTGGTCTTGCCGTTCAGCCGGTAGGCGATCGTGGTCAACAGCCGGTTCCTCGACCGCACGAGGTCGGCGCCGGTGTTGAGCAGCGCGAAACAGCCGGTGCCGTAGGTGGATTTCATCATGCCCGGCTCGAAACAGGCCTGGCCGATGGTCGCCGCATGCTGGTCGCCGGCGACGCCGAGGATCCGCATCTCGGCCCCGAAAAGACTCTTGTCGGTGACGCCGAAATCGTCGGCACAATCTTTCACTTCAGGCAGGATCCCGGCCGGTATCTTCAGGATCGAGAGCAGCTCGTCGTCCCAAACATTCTTCTCGATGTTGTAGACGAGCGTGCGCGAAGCGTTGGTCGCGTCGGTGGCGTGCACTTGGCCAGCGGTCAGCCGCCAGATTAGGAAACTGTCGATGGTGCCGGCGAGCAGTTCGCCTTTCTCGGCGCGTTTTCGCGCGCCTTTCACCTTGTCCAGCACCCAGGCGATCTTGGTGCCGGAGAAATAAGGATCGAGCAGCAGGCCGGTCTTCTTCGTGAATTTTTTCTCCAGCCCCTGCTTCTTGAGCTTCTGGCAAAGCGGCGCGGTGCGGCGATCCTGCCACACGATCGCGTTGTGGATCGGCTTGCCCGTCGCCTTGTCCCAGATCACGACCGTCTCGCGCTGGTTGGTGATGCCGATCGCCGCCACGTCGGACGCTGCGCGGCCGGCGGACTTCAGCGCCGCCTTCACCGTGGCGAGAACGCTTGCCCAGATGTCTTCAGGGTCATGCTCGACCCAGCCGGAGGCCGGATAATGCTGCACGAATTCCTGCTGACCAGCGCCGGCGATTTTCATCTTGTCGTCGAACAGGATCGCGCGGGTCGAGGTCGTCCCCTGGTCGATCGCCAGCACAAAACCGCTCATTCCGTCCCTCCACTTCTCATGCAACAGGGGAGACGGCCAAGCCGCCTCCCCTGCATTTCCTACACACGCTCGCAGCCCTGCGTCATGCAGTTATTGCTGCTGCCAGCTCTTCACCAACTCGTCGTAGTTGATGGTGATTGGCTTTTCCCTCTCGTTGTCGATCTTCCAGCATCGCGCCTCCTCCCGGGCATTGCGCATCAGCGGTCGATCCTCATTCCGCCGCCGCGACGTGACGGTTGCTCAGTCCGCGCATGAATTCCTCCAGCGCCGCCGCCTGCTCGCGACTGAAATGCAGGCCGCGCTTGGTGCGGCGCCACAGCACGTCCTCGGCGGTGACGGCCCATTCGTTCTCGACCAGATAGCGAACTTCCGCCTCGAAAAGGTCGGCGCCGAAATTGCGGCCGAGATCGGCATTCGACTTTGCAAGCCCGAGCAGCTTTTCCGCCCGCGTGCCGTAGAGCCGGGTGAGGCGGCGCGCCAGCCGCTGATCCAGGAACGGATAGGTGTTTTTCAGCCTGGCGACCTGCGCATCGAAACCGGTCGCCGGAAAATCGCCGCCCGGCAGCGGCGCGTCATGCGTCCACGGCTTGCCGCGTTTGCCGAGGAAGCCTTCGATCTTCTCCAGCATCGATTCCGCCAGCCGGCGGAAGGTCGTGATCTTGCCACCGAAGGCGTTGACAAGCGGAGCAACGCCCTCCCCGCCATCGGCCTTCAGCACATAGTCGCGCGTCGCCTCCTGCGCCTTGGAGGCGCCGTCGTCATAGAGCGGGCGCACCGCCGAATAGGTCCAGACCATGTCGGCGCGCTTCACGGGTTGCGCGAAATATTCGCTCGCCGCGGCGCACAGATAGTCTATCTCGGCGTCGGAGATCTTCACGTCATGCGGGTCGCCGGGATAGTCGCGATCGGTGGTGCCGATCAGCGTGAATTCTTCCTCGTAGGGAATGGCGAAAATGATGCGGCCATCCTTGTTCTGGAAGAAATAGGCGCGCGGATCGTCGAACTTCTTGGCGACGACGATGTGGCTGCCCTGCACGAGGCGGACATTGTGGACCTCGTTCTGGCCGACGGCGGCCGAGAGCACGTGATCGACCCAGGGTCCGGCGGCGTTGACCAGAAGCCGCGCGCGCACCTCCTCGGTCTCACCGGTAAGCACGTTCTGCACCTTGATGGTCCAGGTCGAACCGTCGCGCCGCGCGCTGACGACCTTGGTGCGGGTGCGGATAATGGCGCCCCGGTCGGCGGCGTCACGGGCATTCAGCGCCACAAGGCGCGCGTCGTTGACCCAACCGTCCGAATACTCGAAAGCCTTGTGGAACAACGGCTTGAGCGGCTTGCCCGCCGGATCTCTGGCCATGTCGAGCGTCTTCGTCGCCGGCAGCAGCTTGCGCCCGCCGATATGATCGTAAAGGAACAGCCCGAGCCGGATCAGCCAGGCGGGCCTCAGGCCCTTGGCGTAGGGCAGCACGAAGCGCATCGGCCAGATGATGTGCGGCGCATTCTTCCACAGAACCTCGCGCTCCATCAGCGCTTCGCGCACCAGCCGGAACTCGTAGAATTCGAGATAGCGAAGGCCGCCATGGATGAGCTTGGTCGAGCCGGAGGAAGTCCCGCTCGCCAGATCGTTCATTTCGGCGAGGTAAACTGAAAATCCGCGGCCAACGGCGTCGCGGGCGATGCCGCAGCCATTGATGCCGCCGCCGATGACGAAAATGTCATGGATCGGGGATGCGTCCAAGGGGTTCTCCAACGATTTCGCATTGCACCATTTTTGCGTTTTTACGAAACCGTGACGGAATTATTTCGAACTCAAACCGAATGTCAAACGAAATATCGCAGCTGCGCGAGGCAGCCATGATACGGGCCTATTCGAGCTCCGTCTCGATCAGCCGGACCTCGCTTTCCTCGCAAATCCGGCGGACCGACGGGATGTCGCAGCGGTCGGTGATGAAGGTGTTCACCTGCGAAAGATGGCCGATCCGAACCGGTGCCGTGCGCTCGAACTTGGTCCGGTCGGAGACCAGGATGACATGGCGCGCATTGGCGATGATGGCCTGCGCGACCTTCACCTCGCGGAAATCGAAGTCGAGCAGCGCGCCGTCATGGTCGATCGCCGAGGCGCCGATGACGGCGTAATCGACCTTGAACTGGCGGATGAAATCGACGGCCGCTTCGCCGACAATGCCGCCGTCTGAACCGCGCACCACACCGCCGGCGATCACGACCTCGATTGTGGGATAGATACGCATCCTGTTGGCAACATTGATGTTATTGGTGATGACCATGAGCCCGTTATGGTCGAGCAACGCCGTGCTGACGGCCTCCGTGGTGGTGCCGATATTGATGAACAGCGAGGCATTGTCCGGGATCAGCCGCGCCGCTGCGCTGCCGATCGCCTCCTTTTCGGCGGCGGCTATCTTGCGGCGCGCCTCGTATTCCATGTTCTCGATGCCGGACGGGAAGAGCGCGCCACCGTGGATGCGCGTCAGCAGGCGCTGATCGCAGAGATCGTTGAGGTCCTTGCGGATGGTCTGCGGCGTCACATTGAAATGCGTCGCCAGATCATCGACCAGCACTCGGCCATGGTCTTTCGCCATCTGGATGATTTCGGCATGGCGTGGCGAAAGAAACATCCGGCATCCTCCATTTTCGTTTTTCCCGTCTATATCGGAAAACGAAAGCCAAGAAAAGGCATAAGCCGGCTAACGAAAATCACCTGATTGCAAAGGCAAACCAGCGCTGCCTCAGGCTGGGCGCCGCGCAATCTCGGTTATGACGTCGAACGCCGCATCGACATCGGCCGCCGTCGATTCGAACTGCCCCGCCTGAAAGCGGATCGCCACGTGCCCATCGACCCGCGTTTGCGTCAGGTAAATGCGGCCATCGGTGTTGATGGCGTCGACCAGGCGCAGATTGTGCTCGTCCGGATCGGTACCCGAAGGCGCTTGGTGCCGGAACGAGAACAGCGAAAGCATCGGCTCGCTGACGAGCTCGAAATCCTCTTCCCCGGCGAGCCGCTTGGCCAGTCCTTCGCTCCAGGCGACATGATTGCGGATCATGGTGCGCAGGCCCTCGAGGCCATGGGCACGCAGCAGGAACCAGAGTTTGAGCGCGCGGAAGCGGCGCCCGAGCGGCACCGACCATTCCGAATAGTTGATGATGCCGTCATGACCCAGCGTCTTCAGAAACTCCGGCTTGATGGCCAGCGTGCGCACCAGGTCTTCCGGTTGGCCCACGAACTGGATCGAGCAGTCGAACTGCGCGCCGAGCCACTTGTGCGGATTGAAGACGATGGAATCGGCGCCTTCGACGCCGGCCCAGAAATGCCGGTACTCCGGGCAGATCATCGCCGACCCGGCCCACGCTGCGTCTACATGCAGATAAAGCCCGTGCCGCTTCGCCACAGCGGCCACCGCCGCGATGTCGTCGGTGCCGCCGATGCTGGTGCCGCCGACACAGGCGATGATGCCGGCCGGGAGCAGGCCGGCCTCGCGATCGGCAAGGATCGCGGCCTCGAGCGCGGCAGTATCCATGGCGCGAAAACGTCCGGAGACCGGGATGCGGACAAGATTGTCCTCGCCGATGCCTGAGACCCAGATGGCGCGGTCGATCGAGGTATGGACCTGGTCGGAGGAATAGACGCGCAGCTTGCTTTGCCCGGCCAGCCCTTTTTTGTTGCCCTGCCAGTCAAGCGCCCGCTCGCGCATGGTGAGCACCGCCGCAAGCGTCGCCGACGAGGCCGAATCCTGGATGACGCCGGAAAAGCCCTCGGGCAGGCCAAGCGCCTGGCGCATCCAGTCGACGATGCGCGTCTCAAGCTCCGTCGCCGCCGGCGAGGTCTGCCATAGCATGCATTGCGCGGCCATCGCCGAGACCAGATATTCCGCCACCACCGAAACCGGCGCTGCATTGGCCGGGAAATAAGCGAAGAAACGCGGGTGCTGCCAGTGCGTCATGCCCGGCACGATCTTTTCCTCGAAGTCGGCGAAGATCGTCTCCATCGACTCCGGCAATTCGGGTGGCGAGGCCTCGATGCTCCTGAAGATCTCGCCCGGCGCGATCGCCGGCCGCACCGGACGGTCGCGCAGGCCGGCGCGGTAGTCGACGCCCCAATCGGCCGCCCGCCTTGACCAATCGCGGAATTCCTCATTATCCATGTTTTCCTCCCTGCGGCCGTCAAGGATACCGGCCGGTCGAACCGCTCCCGGAAAGCCCTACCCCGGAAAATCCGGCAGGTTCGAAAAAGCGATTTTCAGTGCGCTGGACCAGCCGTCCGAAATGGTGCGGTAATAAGGATCATCCTGGCCGATCCGCCGGTTCAGCCCCACCCTGAGCGCATCCTGTTCCAGGAACAGCAGGTCGAGCGGCAGCCCGACCGAAAGGTTGGATTTCAGCGTCGAGTCGAAGGACACCAGAAGCAACTTCACCGTCTCCGCCAGGCTCATTGTCCGGTCGTAGGCGCGGATGATGATCGGCTTGCCGTATTTCGTCTCGCCGATCTGGAAGAAAGGCGTGTCATCGGTCGACTCGATGAAATTGCCTTCCGGATAGATCATGAACAGCCTGGGCGGGCTGCCCTTGACCTGGCCGCCAAGGATGAAAGAGGCATTGAAATAGGAATCCGCCTTGTCGCCGTTCGGCGAGGCATGTTCGATGACTTCCTTGACCGTATCGCCGACCAGCCGCACCGTCTGGTACATGGACGGGGTTTCGAGCAGCTTCGGATGACGGTCGCCAACCGCCTTGTTGCGTTCGTCGAGAAGGCTGACCACCGCCTGCGTCGTGGCGAGATTGCCCGCCGACATCAGCACGATGACGCGCTCGCCGGGCTCTTCCCACACATGCATCTTCTTGAAGGTCGAGATCGAATCCATGCCGGCATTGGTGCGCGTGTCCGACATGAACACGAGCCCGCGATCGATCTTGAGGCCGACGCAATAGGTCATGGTTGCTCTTCTGCTAAGGCAATTCCAGGAAAGCGTGTAGCGGTTTTTCGTCCAGAATTGCGTGAAAACAAAGAGATAGAGCGGCTTTGCGATTCTATCAAACGCTGAACCGCTCCGGCGATTGCAGCGCAGATTACTGCTCTACCGTGACGCTGACGGCAAGCTTCTCCTGCGCCTGCCCCAAAAGTATCCCCGACACCGGCGAGGCGTCGCGATAGTCGCGCCCCGTCGCCACCCGCACATAGCGTTCGTCGGGAGAGATACCGTTCGCCGGGTCGAAGGCAACCCATCCGAGCCCGACGACATAGGCCTCGGCCCAGGCATGGCTCGCGGCCTGCTCCACGGCTGCATCCATCATCAGGTAGCCGCTGACATAGCGGGCCGGAAAGCCAAGCGCGCCGGCCGCAGCGATGAAGATGTGGCTGTGGTCCTGGCAGACGCCGGATTTCAGCGCGAGCGCCTCCTCCGCCGGCGTCACGACGCTGGTCGTGCCCGGTCTGTAGGCGACGCGTTCGCGGATCATGCCCATCAGCCGGTGCAACCGCTCGATCTCGGTGCCCTGCCCGGCCGCGCCGGCCAATTCGCGTATGCCCTCGCCGGCGGTGGTGAGCGGCGTCCGTTGTGCGAACAGCCAGAGCGGCGCAAAGCCCTGATGCGGACCCGTTACACCCGCCGTGTCATGCGTGGTCACGTCTCCAGACGCCTCGACGGTGATCGCGTTCTGGCCGCTCTCGGCGCTCACCAGCCGCGTGTCATTGCCGAAATGGTCGGTGAAGCGCACCTCTTCGCGCGCGCCTTCCACCTTGATCGCCCAGGAGCCGACAGTCTGCGTGCGCCCGCTGGAAGGGAGCAGGCGCAGCCGCTGCAGCAGATACTGCACCGGCTGCTCGTAGCGGTACTCCGTGCGATGAGTGATCTTGAGCCGCATAGCGCTCGCCCTCGGCTGTGCTCAATAGAACCGGTAGTCCTGGGCGATCTCGTCGCCCAGCCTGGTGTTGTCGCGAATGAACTCGTGCAGGAACTCGTGCAGGCCGTGATCGAATATATCCTTGATCGACCCCTTCCTGAGCATCGCCTGGATCTTCTCGGCCGTTGCATGGCAGGCGTGGCGCTCGCCGTAATCGTCGGCAAGGAATCTCAAATGCTCGCCGAGGAAGCGGTAGCAGAAGGTCAGCGAGCGCGGCATGCGCACGTTGAGGATCAGATAGTCGGCGATATTCGTCGGCTTGTAGTCGGCTTCATAGACCCAGCGATAGGAGCGGTGCGCCGACACCGAGCGCAGGATCGACTCCCACTGGTAGTTGTCCAGCGTCGAGCCGACCCAGGACAGCGAAGGCAGAAGCACATAATATTTCACGTCGAGGATGCGCGCCGTATTGTCGGCGCGCTCGACATAGGTGCCGAGCTGCGAGAAATCGAAAATCTCGTTGCGTAGCATCGTGCCGTAGAACGAACCGCGGATCAGCGCCGTCTCGCGCTTGATGGCATCGAGCACCGTCGGCAAGTCGCGCTCGTCGATCGGCCTTGCCAGCATGCGCTTCAGCGACATCCAGGCTTCGTTGATGCTTTCCCACGTCTCGCGCGTCAGTGCCGTGCGCACCATGCGGGCATTGTTGCGCGCCGTCTCGATCGACGACATCGTGCTCGATGGGTTCGAGGTATCGCGCAAAAGGAAATCGGAGACGTTGGCGGCGGTATAGTCCTGGTATTTCTGGCTGAAGGCGATGTCCGAGCCGGCGCTGAGCAGCACCGAGTTCCACTCTTCGGACGCATCCTGTGTGCGGGTCAGCGCCATCCGCAATCCAGCATCGACCAGGCGCGCCATGTTTTCCGCCCGCTCGATATAGCGGTTCATCCAGTAAAGACCGTTAGCGGTGCGGCCGAGAAGCATGGGAAGGCCCTTCGGGCTAGTGAGTAGGGAATAGCCAGTAGTGAGTAGTAAAAATTCGAATTTCGATTGAATACGGCATTGCTCTGTCCCCTACTGACTACTGACTACTGGCTACTCACTATTCCCTACTCACTCACATCAATCATCCAACACCCACGTATCCTTCGTTCCGCCGCCTTGCGAGGAATTGACGACCAACGAGCCTTGCTTCAGCGCAACGCGGGTCAAGCCACCTGGAACGATCTGGATGCGATCCGAGACCAACACGTAGGGTCTCAGATCGACATGGCGCGGCGACAGGCCCTTTTCGGTCAGGATCGGGCAGGTCGAGAGCGCCAACGTCGGCTGGGCGATGTAGTTGGAGGGCTTCGCCTGCAGCTTCTTGGCGAACTCCTGGCATTCCTTCTTGGTCGCGGCCGGGCCGACCAGCATGCCGTAGCCGCCGGAACCGTGCACTTCCTTGATCACCAGCTCACCGATGTGCTCGAGCACATATTTCAGGCTGTCCGGCTCCGAGCATCGCCAGGTCGGGATGTTGCCGAGGATCGCCTTGCGGCCGGTGTAGAACTCGACGATCTCGGGCATGTAGGAATAGATCGCCTTGTCGTCGGCGATGCCGGTGCCCGGCGCATTGGCGATGGTGATGTTGCCGGCGCGGTAGACATCCATGATGCCCGGCACGCCGAGCGCCGAGTCCGGCCGGAACGTCAGCGGATCGAGGAAGTTGTCGTCGACGCGCCGGTAGAGCACGTCTATCTGCTTGTAGCCTTCGGTCGTGCGCATCGCGACATGGCCGTCGACGACGCGCAGATCCTGCCCCTCGACGAGCTGCACGCCCATCTGGTCGGCGAGGAAGGCATGCTCGAAATAGGCCGAGTTGTAGGAGCCCGGCGTCAGCACCGCGATGGTCGGCGTGCCCTTGCTGCTTTGCGGCCTCACCGCGGCGAGCGACTGGCGCAAAAGCTGCGGGTAGTTCTCGACTGGCCGCACCTTGATCTTCTGGAACAGCTCCGGAAAGAGCTGCATCATCGTCTCGCGGTTCTCCAGCATGTAGGAGACGCCGGACGGCGTGCGTGCGTTGTCCTCCAGCACGTAGAACTCGTTCTCCGAGATCCGGACGATGTCGACGCCGATGATGTGGGTGTAGACGCCGGCTGGCGGCCTCACCCCGATCATTTCTGGCAGGAAGGCCTCGTTCCTGGCGATCAGATCCTTCGGCACGCGCCCGGCGCGCAGGATCTCCTGGCGGTGATAGATGTCGTCGAGAAAGGCGTTCAGCGCCTGCACGCGCTGCTCGATGCCCTGCGTCAGCCGCCGCCATTCCTGGCCGGAAAGGATGCGCGGGACGATGTCGAAAGGGATCAGCCGCTCGGAAGCTTCCTGCTCGCCATAGACGGCAAAGGTGATGCCGGTCTTGCGGAAGACGCGCTCGGCGTCCTGCATTTTCTGGGTAAGCCTGGCCGGGTCCTGCTCCTTCAGCCAGCGATCGTAAGCCTCATAAGGTCTTCTCAATCCGGAGACTTCCGGAAGCATTTCGTCGAAGGCTGCCAATCGCGTACTCCCCTCTGAGGCCATTTCACTGGCCCCGCCGGAGAAAATCAAGCGCAATCGGTGATTTAGGGAGCGGCGGCGGCCACTCTATGCAAAATGCCTAAATTTAAGGCATGGGTGGCAAGGCCGGGTCAGTTCCTGCTTCTCGGCAGGGCATCAGCAAGGTCCCGTCAAAACGCCCGGAAGGTCACAATGGTGAAGGTGTCCTTGATGCCGGGCAGAATCTGCACGCGCTCATTGACGAAATGGCCGATGTCTTCCTCGTCGTCGACATAGAATTTGGCGAGCAGGTCGTAATTGCCGGCGGTCGAGTAGATTTCCGAGGCGATCTCGGCATCGGCCAGCGCGCTGGCGACCTCATAGGCCTTGCCCAGATCGCACTTTATCTGCACGAAAAATGCCTTCATTGCCCGGTCCTGCCAGCCTCGGAGCAATTCCAGGAAAATGCCTGGCGGTTTTCCGTCCGGAATTGCGTCAAAACAAACCGTTGGAACGGATCGGCGATTCCAGGAGCATATCCGTTCCAACGAATAAGCGGCCCTTGTGGCAGACTGCCGCCCGGCTTTCAAGCATCAGCCGGCATGCGCCGCGGCGACGGCTTGCCGCAACTCGCCCGCCGGCATGCCCGCTGGCTGGCCGAATTGGCGCTCCGGCGTCGAAAAGGGCGAAATCTTGCGACGGATGAAACCGTCGGGCATCGAAGCACGTATGTTAAAGCATGTCTCCCGAAAGTGGGAACCGGTTTCGGGATAAAGACATGCGTAAGATCCTAAAGCGCATGGAGCGAATCTGAAAGATCGCGACGCGCTTTAGATTGTACCCGCCAAGCAAATTCCGGAGAGGTAGGCCATGCGCCGCGCATTGTTCGCACTAGCTCTTGTTCCGCTTCTGGCCTCGCTTGCCTTCGCCGGCGATGCCGACATCAAGGCCGCGCAGACCGTCATCGACAGCCAGTTGAAGGCCTTCATCGCCGATGACGGGGCCACCGCCTACAGTTTCGCCGCGCCGAACGTGAAGCAGATCTTTCCGACCGTCGATACCTTCATGAACATGGTGACGAACGGCTATGCGCCGGTGCGAAAACCCCAATCCTATTCCTTCGGCAAGGTCGAGGAGACCGGACCGGGCTCGATCGTCCAGCAGGTGCTGATCGTCGGGCCCGACGGCAAGGACTATGAGGCGGTCTACACGCTGCAGCAGCAGGCGGACGGCAGCTTCAAGATCACCGGCTGCAGCCTGCGCGCTTCGACTTCGGTCAGTGCCTGAGCAATATCACAAAGCCGGGATATCGCCTCTCGCCCAGCCTTCGGTGATCTCGGCGGCGCGCGCTTCAAAAGCCTGCGCCTCGATGGCCGCCCGGATGTCCTGCATCAGCTTTTGATAGTAGGACAGATTGTTCCAGGTGAGCAGCATGGCGCCGAGCGCTTCCTGCGAGCGCACGAGGTGATGCAGATAGGCGCGAGAATAATCACGCGCGGCCGGGCAGTCGCTTTCCTCGTCGAGCGGCCGCGGATCGTCGGCATGGCGGGCGTTCCGGAGATTGACCTTGCCGCGTCGCGTGTAGGCCAGGCCATGGCGGCCGGCGCGCGTCGGCATCACGCAGTCGAACATGTCGATGCCGCGCGCCACCGATTTCAATATATCGTCCGGCGTCCCAACGCCCATCAGGTAGCGCGGCCTGTCGGCCGGCAGTTCCGGACAGGTGACGTCGAGCATCTCCAGCATCACCGATTGCGGCTCGCCGACCGCCAGCCCACCGACGGCATAGCCTTTGAGATCCATGGCCTTCAGCGCCTGCGCCGAGCGGATACGCATCGGCGCGCTGTCGCCGCCCTGAACGATACCGAACATCGCCTTGCCCGGCTGGTCGCCGAAGGCCGCCTTGCAGCGCTCGGCCCAGCGCAGCGACAATTCCATGGCGCGCTCGATCTCCTTGGGTTTGGCCGGAAGCGCCGTGCATTCGTCGAGCTGCATCTGGATGTCGGAATCGAGCAGTCCCTGGATCTCGATCGACCGCTCGGGCGACATCTCGTAGGGCGCGCCGTCGATATGCGAGCGGAACGTGACGCCGTGCTCGGTCAGCTTCCTGAGCTTCGACAGCGACATGACCTGAAAGCCACCGCTGTCGGTCAGGATCGGATATGGCCAGCGCGCGAACTCGTGCAGCCCGCCAAGCCTCGCCACGCGTTCGGCGCCGGGCCGCAGCATCAGATGATAGGTGTTGCCGAGGATGATGTCGGCGCCGACGCCGCGCACCTGGTCCATATACATGGCCTTGACGGTGCCGCCGGTGCCGACCGGCATGAAGGCCGGCGTGCGGATCTCGCCGCGCGGCATCGAGACAAGACCGCGCCGCGCCTTGCCGTCGGTGGCAAGCAGCTTGAAGGAAAAAGTCTCAGCCATTGCGTTCCTTTTCGCCCGTTTCCGCGCGATGGAGCAGACTGGCGTCCCCATAGGAATAGAACCTGTAGCGGTTCTCGATCGCGTGCGCATAGGCCGCGCGCATCGTGTCCAGCCCGCTGAAAGCCGAGACCAGCATGAACAGCGTCGAGCGCGGCAGGTGGAAATTGGTCATCAGCATATCGGCCGTGCGGAACCGGTAGCCGGGCGTGATGAAGATGTCGGTGGGTCCGGACCAGGGCTCGATCCTGCCGTCATCGCGCGCGGCGCTCTCGAGCAGGCGCAGCGACGTCGTGCCGACGCAGATGATCCGCCGTCCCCGCGCCTTCGCCGCGTTGAGCACCGCCGCGGTCTCGTGGCTCACCGAGCCGGTCTCGGCATGCATCTTGTGATCGGCGGTGTCGTCGGCCTTCACCGGCAGGAAGGTGCCGGCGCCGACATGCAGCGTGACAAAGCGGCGCTCGACACCCTTGGCATCAAGCGCGGCAAACAGCTCCGGCGTGAAATGCAGGCCGGCGGTCGGTGCAGCGACGGCGCCCTCTTCCCTGGCATAGATCGTCTGGTAATCGGCGCGATCGCGCTCGTCGTCATCGCGCTTCGAGGCGATATAGGGCGGCAGCGGAATATGGCCGA
Source organism: Mesorhizobium vachelliae (assembly GCF_033977325.1). Classification (NCBI taxonomy): domain Bacteria; kingdom Pseudomonadati; phylum Pseudomonadota; class Alphaproteobacteria; order Hyphomicrobiales; family Phyllobacteriaceae; genus Mesorhizobium; species Mesorhizobium vachelliae. Next base: position 255,847 of record NZ_JAVIIR010000008.1, on the reverse strand, counting down.
CGGCGTGCAGCGCCTCGTCGAGGAACGGGCCGGAAAGGTCGAAGCCGAGCAGCGCCTCGCCCGCCTCCCCCTTTTCGATCACCGTCGCGTCGAGCTGGCCGAGGAAGCATGAATTCTGGTCATGGCCGAAATGAATGCGGTCGCCGGCGGCGATGCGCTTGCCCGGCCGCATGAAGGCCTGCCAGCGGTCCGGCGTCACCCGCATATGCAGCGTCGCCTCGACTTGCGCTATCGCCTCGCCGCGCTTGCGCATGCCCTTCAACTGCGCCGGGATGACCTTGGTGTCGTTGAACACCAGCACGTCGCCTTCGCGAAGCAGCGACGGCAGATCGGATACGATGCGGTCTTCTAACGTTTCACCCGGTTTGACGACCAGCAGCCTGGCGCTGTCGCGCGGCTCCGCCGGACGAAGCGCGATGCGCTCCTCCGGCAGCTCGAAGTCGAACAGGTCGACGCGCATCAGTAGAGCCGGATGAGCAGCGCCCCGGCAAGCAAGAGCACCGCGCCGGCGACGCGGCCAAGCGAGATTTCGCGCACCGCCACGCCAAGGAAACCGGCGCGGTCGATCAGCATGCCGGCGATCAGCTGGCCGGCGACCAGGAAGGCCATGAGCGCCGCCGCGCCGATACGTGGCGTCAGGATCGTCGACAGTGTCACATAGAAGCCGCCGAGCATGCCGCCGGCGACGAACAGCCAGGGCGCCGGCGCCTTCCAGTCGAGCGAGATGCCCTGCAGCTTCACCACCGAGACCGCGATGATGCCGAGCACGATGGCGCCGGACAGGAAGGAAAAGGCAGCGGCCGCGACCGGAAGGCCGAGGCCCTTTGCCAATTGTGAATTGATCGGCGCCTGGACGGCGATGAAGGCGCCGGACAGGATGCCGAGCAGGGACCAGACTGCGCCCATCGTCGCTTGTCCTTACTTGACGTCGGCCGCGACCTTCAGCGACACGATCTTGTCGGGATCCTGCACCGGCTCGCCGCGCTTGATCTTGTCGACATTCTCCATGCCTTCGATGACCTGGCCCCACACCGTGTACTGGCGGTTGAGAAAGGCGGCGTCGTCGAAGCAGATGAAGAACTGCGAGTTCGCCGAGTTCGGGTTCTGGGCCCTAGCCATCGAGCACGCGCCGCGGCCGTGATTGGCGTTGGAGAACTCGGCCTTCAGGTCCGGCTTGTCGGAGCCGCCCATGCCCGCGCGAGACGGCGCGTAGGTGGGCTTTGAGGAATTGCCGAACTTGACGTCGCCGGTCTGCGCCATGAAGCCGTCGATGACGCGGTGGAACACCACGCCGTCATAGGCGCCTTCACGCGCCAGCTCCTTGATGCGGGCGACGTGGCCGGGCGCCAATTCAGGATACATCTCTATGACGACCTTGCCCTTGGTCGTTTCCATGATGAGCGCGTTCTCGCGATCCTTGATCTCAGCCATGTCAGAAAATCCTTTAAAATTGAGGGAGTTATTTGCCGTCGGCGGCGATGCGAACCTTGATCATGCGGTCGGGGTCGGTGACCGTGCCGTTGTCGGCCTCGTCGCCCTTCTTGATCTTGTCGACGAGGTCCATGCCGCCGACGACCTTGCCGACGATGGTGTATTGGCCGTCGAGGTTCGGCGCCGGCGCGAACATGATGAAGAATTGCGAATTCGCCGAATTCGGGTCCTGCGAACGCGCCATGCCGACGACGCCGCGGGTGAACTGCTCGCTCTGCGAGAATTCGGCCGGCAAGTCGGGAAGATCGGAACCGCCGGTGCCGACGGCTTGCGGGTTGAAACCCTTCTTCATGTTGCCGAACTTGACGTCGCCGGTCTGCGCCATGAAGCCGTCGATGACGCGGTGGAAGGCGACATTGTCATAGGCGCCGTCACGCACCAGCTTCTTGATCTGCGCGACATGCTTGGGCGCCAGATCGGGGCGCAGCGCGATGGTCACGTCGCCATCCTTGAGCGTGATGATCATGGTGTTTTCCTTGTCGGCGGCGACGGCCGGCCCGGATACCGAGAAAAGGGATGCCGCGAAAAGGCCGGCAAGCACGACAAGGAACGAAGCGAGCTTCTTCAGCTGCATGGGGATCTCCGGAAAAGCCTATCTGGTGAACTTGGCGTTGAGCGCGCCGGCGACGGCCGCTGGTACGAATGGGCGGATGTCGCCGCCCATAGAAGCAATCTGGCGCACGAGTGTGGCGGTAATGGTGCGCACAGATGGGCTCGCTGGCAGAAAAACCGTCTGCAATTCCGGCGCCATCGTCTCATTCATGCCGGCCATCTGCATCTCGTAGTCGAGGTCGGTGCCGTCGCGCAGGCCGCGGATCATGATTGACGCGCCGTGCTTGCGGGCCGCGTCGATGACAAGCCCGTCAAAGGAAACGACCTTGATGCGAGCGCCGTCGCGTCCGAACTCGGCCTTGGTCGCGGCTTCGATCAGTTGCACCCGTTCCTCGAAGGAAAACAACGGATTCTTGCCCGGATGGATGCCGATCGCCGCATAGACGGTGTCGGCCACCGCCAGCGAGGCTTTCAGCACGTCGAGATGGCCGTTGGTCAGCGGGTCGAAGGAGCCGGCGTAAAGGGCGGTGCGTTCGGTCATGGCAGGCTTCTAGAGCAATTCCAGGAAAAGTGTGAGCGGTTTCCGTCCGGAATTGCGCAAAACAAAAAGATAGAGCGGTCCGCCGTTTCCGACGAAACGCTTTAGCGAGCCTCTCGAACGATGGCAAATCCCATCGATTGGCCGGCCGTGAACCTTTTCGCGCCGATGAACGACAGATGAACGCGGCAATCACGAACGTTTCACGCAGCGTTCACTAGGTTGCCGCTTCAAGGGATGAAACCAAATCCCCATGTCATCGTTGTAAGCCCAGGAGAACACGCAAATGCTGATCTACATGCTTGCCACAGCAATGACCATCGTGATGCTGATCGCGACTGCATTCGGGTTGCATCAGGAAGCAGCGCGGGTGCGCGTCAAGGCCAACACCAAGCGGCTCGATGGTTTCGCTCACCGCAACGTCTACCGTCGCCACTGACCCACCATTACCGCACCGGCCCAGAGGGCCGGTGTCTAAGCCGAGACTTATTCACCCTCGCCCGTATTGTCGGTGCCTGCCTCGCCAGACGGCGCTTCATCCGCCTCCTCGTCAGACTGCGGCTCCGAAATCCGCTCCACCGACACAACCTTCTCACCTTCGGCCGTGTTGAAGATCGTCACACCCTTGGTGGCGCGGCTGGCGAAGCGTATGCCGTTGACCGGCACCCGGATGACCGTGCCGCCGTCGGAAACCAGCATGATCTGATCGTCATTGCCGACCGGGAAGGTCGCGACCAGTCGGCCGATCTCGGCCGTCTTCGACACGTCGGTGGCGCGGATACCCTTGCCACCGCGACCCGTCAGGCGGAAATCGTAGGACGACGAGCGCTTGCCATAGCCATATTCGGTCACCGTCAGCACAAGCTTTTCATGCGCCTTGAGGAACTCGTAACGCTCGTCGGAGAGCTCGGCCTCCTCGCCAATCTCTTCATTGGTGAGCGCGATCTCCTCTTCCTCGCCGGCGCCGCCTGCGGCAAGCCGGCGCTCGGCCGCGGCGCGCTTGAGATAGGCGGCGCGCTCGGCGGGTGATGCATCGACGTTCTCGATGATCGACATCGAGATGATGCGGTCGGTCTCGGCCATGCTTATGCCGCGCACGCCGACGGAATTGCGACTCTGGAAGACGCGCACGTCGGAGACCGGGAAGCGGATGCACTGGCCGGAATTCGCCGTCAGAAGCACGTCGTCATTGTCGGTGCAGGTCTCGACGCCGAGGATCTCGTCGCCCTCTTCCTCCAGCTTCATGGCGATCTTGCCGTTGCGGTTGACCTGGACGAAGTCGGACAGCTTGTTGCGGCGCACGGTGCCGCGCGTGGTGGCGAACATCACGTCGAGCTCGCCCCAGCTGGTCTCGTCCTCCGGCAGCGGCATGATCGTGGTGATGCGCTCGCCCTGCTCGAGCGGCAGCATGTTGATCAGCGCCTTGCCGCGCGATTGCGGGTTGCCGATCGGCAGCCGCCAGACCTTTTCCTTGTAGACGATGCCGCGCGAGGAGAAGAACAGCACCGGCGTATGCGTGTTGGCGACGAACAGCCGGGTGACGAAATCCTCTTCCTTGGTCGACATGCCGGAGCGGCCCTTGCCGCCGCGGCGCTGCGCCCGGTAGAGCGAGAGCGGCACGCGCTTGATGTAGCCGGAATGGCTGACGGTGACGACCATGTCCTCGCGCTGGATCAGGTCCTCGTCTTCCATGTCCGCCCCGCCCTCGGAGAGCTCGGTGCGACGCGGCGTGCCGAACTCGTCGCGGACCGCGATCAGCTCGTCCTTAACGATCTGCTGGATACGCGCACGCGACGACAAAATATCAAGGAAATCAACGATTTCGGCGCCGATCTTGTTCAATTCGTCGGCGATCTCGTCGCGGCCGAGCGCGGTCAGGCGCTGCAGGCGCAGGTCGAGGATGGCGCGAGCCTGTTCCTCGGAAAGGTTATAGGTGCCGTCCTCGTTGATGCGATGACGCGGATCGTCGATCAGCTTGATCAACGGCGCGACGTCATGGGACGGCCAGCGCCGCTCCATCAACTGCTCGCGCGCCGTCTGCGGATCGGGCGCGGTGCGGATGAGCTTGATCACCTCGTCAATGTTGGCGACCGCGATCGCAAGGCCGACAAGGACATGGGCCCGCTCACGCGCTTTGCGCAGCAGGTATTTCGTGCGACGGCTGATCACCTCCTCGCGAAAACCGACAAAGGCTTTCAGCATGTCGATCAGCGTCATCACTTCCGGCTTGCCGCCGTTGAGCGCCACCATGTTGGCGCCGAACGAGGTCTGCAGCGGCGTGAAGCGGTAAAGCTGGTTGAGGATGACGTCGGCGACGGCCTCGCGCTTCAATTCAACGACGACGCGGTAACCCTGGCGATCGCTCTCGTCACGGATGTCGGAGATGCCGTCGATGCGCTTCTCGCGCACCAGTTCGGCCATCTTTTCGATCATCGCCGCCTTGTTCACCTGATAGGGGATCTCGGTGATGACGATCGATTCACGGTCGTTGCCGCGGGATTCGATATTGACGCGACCGCGCATGACGATCGAACCGCGCCCAGTCGAATAGGCGCTGTAGATGCCGGAGCGGCCAAGCACGATGCCACCGGTCGGGAAATCCGGGCCAGGCACGATCTCCATCAGCGCCGGCAGGTCGATGGCCGGATTGTCGATGATCGCCATCGCTCCGTTGCACACTTCGGCCAGGTTGTGCGGCGGAATGTTGGTGGCCATGCCGACGGCAATACCGCCTGAACCGTTGACGAGCAGGTTGGGAAAGCGTGCCGGCAGCACCTTCGGCTCTTGTTCGGCACCATCGTAATTGTCCTGGAAATCGACCGTCTCCTTGTCGATATCCTCCAAGAGCTCATGCGCGACCTTGGTGAGCCTCGACTCGGTGTAGCGCATGGCCGCGGGCGGATCGGCGTCGATCGAGCCGAAATTGCCCTGACCGTCGATCAGCGGCACGCGCAACGACCAATCCTGCGCCATGCGCACCAGCGCGTCATAGATCGAGGCGTCGCCATGCGGATGGTATTTACCCATCACGTCGCCGACGATGCGGGATGATTTCACATGCTTGCGGTTCCAGTGGTAACCGCCTTCCTGCATGGCATAGAGAATGCGCCGATGCACCGGCTTCAAGCCGTCGCGCACGTCGGGCAGCGCGCGGCTGACGATCACGCTCATGGCGTAATCCAGATAGGAGCGCTGCATCTCCTCGATGATGGAGATGGGTTCGATGCCGGAGGGGCCGTCTTCCGGCCCGCGCGGTGTCTTCTGGTCGGTCAAATCAGGTCACAATCCAGTCGGGAATCACTGCATGCTTATATAGGATGCGTTGCCGAAACTCCAATGTCGGCCGGACTTTTCCAGAGACAATTTTGATGGTAATTTCAAATGGATACCGGTGATTGCGACGATATGGCCACGGTCGTTTTCGCCGCCACGCGGCAAGGTCGGTCATGGATCAGGCAAAAACCGCAAGTGCTGTGAACCTGGCCTCGTGGCTGCCTTTGCGGGCGCTGAGCGGCTGGAGCGTCAAGGACCTCAACGGCGATCTGGCGGCCGGCATCACCCTGGCCGCCATCGCCATCCCCGAGCAGATGGCAACGGCCCGCCTTGGCGGTTTCGCGCCGGAGATCGGCTTTTTCACCTTCATCGCCGGCTCGGTCGCCTTCGCGCTGCTCGGCGCCAACCGCCAACTGTCGGCGGGGGCGGATTCGACGATCACGCCGTTGTTCGCCGGCGGATTGGCGCTGATCGCCACCTCGGGCTCGCCACATTACCTGGCGCTGGCGGCCATGCTGGCGCTGATGGTGGGGCTGCTGGTGGCGCTCAGCGGCATTTTTCGTCTCGGCTGGATTGCCGATCTCCTGTCCGTGCCGGTGACGACCGGTTTCCTCGCCGGCATTTCCGTCCATATCATCGTCTCGCAACTGCCTTCCTTGCTCGGCCTGCCGCCCGAAAGCGGCGAGACGGTGCGGCGCGTCGGCGAGATCGCCGCCAATCTCTACCTCACCAACCCGTGGTGCCTTGCAATCGGTCTCGGCGTCTTCGCCATCGTCTTCGCCGCCGGACAGGTCAGCGCGCGGATCCCAGCGGCCTTGATCGGCATGATCCTCGCGACGCTTGGCGTTATCGCCTTCGACTTGAAGAACCGGGGCGTCGAGGTGCTGGGCGCCTTGCCGAACAGGTTGCCGGCTCCTGGCATGCCGACCGCCGATTTCCACGACGCGCAGGCTCTTGTCCCGCTCGCGCTGCTGATCGCCATCGTCGTCATGGTGCAGACGGCGGCCACCAGCCGTTCTTTCCCGCCGCGGGATGGCGAAGCCCCCGACGTCAACCGCGACTTCGTCGGTGTCGGCGCCGGCAGCATCGTGGCCGGCCTGTTCGGCGCCTTCGCCGTCAACGCCAGCCCGCCGCGCACGGCCATCGTCGCCCAGACCGGCGGTCGCTCGCAGCTTTCGGGCCTGATCGCCGCGGCCATCGTGCTGGTGCTCAGTGTCTTCGGGGGAAGCCTGCTCGCCAATGTGCCGCAGGCAGCCCTTGCCGGCGTGCTGATGTTCGTCGCCCAGCACATCCTGCGCTGGCAGGTATTCACCAAGGTCTGGCGCCAGGCAAAGGTCGAGTTCGCGCTGATCCTGATCACCATGATCGCCATCGTCGTGCTGCCGATCGAAACAGGCGTCGCGATTGGCATCGGCCTATCGCTGCTGCACGGCATCTGGGGCTCGACGCGCACGGAGCCGATCGAGTTGGTGCAGGTGCCGGGCACCTCGGTCTGGTGGCCGCCGAGCAGTTCCAGCGCTGGCGAGCAGCAGCCCGGCGTGCTGGTGGCGGCGTTCCAGGCGCCGCTTTCCTTCGTCAACGCCGACCGTTTCAAGCGTGGCCTGAGCGACCTTATCGACGCCAGCGAAGGCGTGAAGCTGGTGGTGCTGGAGGCCAGCAACATCGTCGAGATCGACTATACCGCCGCCCAGGCGCTGATCGACACCATCCGCCACTGTCGCGACAAAGGCGCGGTCTTTGCTATCGCACGCATGGAATCGCTGCGCGCCCAGGCGGCGCTGCAGCGGTTCGGCATCGCCGAAATTGTCGGCACTGAGCGCATATTCCACAGCGTCGACGCGGCGATCAAATCACTTGGTCCGGGGAAACCGCAGCAGCAAACACAGGATGGAGTGCCATGATTGACCCCCGAGAACCCATTGTCACCCCGGTCCCCGTCGAGGACCTGAGGCCGACGCAGATAACGGTCGGCATGAGGGAGGTTGAGCTGAAGCGCCAGATGATCCGGGCGCAGGATGCCAAGAAGAAGACCGGCGCCTTTCTCGGCAGACATATGGTGCCGGTGGTGCTCGGTCCCAAAAAACGCAACTACGTCACCGATCATCATCATCTTGCCCGCGCCCTGCTCGAGGAGGGTGTCAAGGATGTGCTGGTGACAGTAATCAGCGACCTGTCCGCGCTCGACAAGGACGCCTTTTTCTTCGTGCTGGACAATCGCGGCTGGATGCACCCCTTCGACGAGAACGGCCGGCGCCGCGATTATTCGGCCATCCCAAAGACCATCGGCGCTCTTGTCGATGATCCTTACCGGAGCATGGCGGGCGAACTGCGCCGGCAGGGCGGCTTCGCCAAGGACACGACGCCGTTCAGCGAATTCATCTGGGCGGATTTCATGCGCCGGCGGATCGAAAGGAACGCGATCGAGAAGAATTTCGACAAGGCGATGAAGGACGCGCTCGCGCTCGCCAAGAGCAAGGACGCGGACTATCTGCCCGGATGGTGCGGGCCGACGTCGGACTGACGGCGGCAGGGCCAGACGCGCTGCTGAAGATCATTCGGCGTACCGCCTGCCGCTGCCGAGCCGGCGGCTCCGACTTGAAACCAGAATGAGCCGCTCCAATTCCCTCCAGCAGACCCTGCTTGCGTGCGGAGGCGGCCATGGATGTCCTTTCCCTCAAGACCGGATTGCTTTCCGCTGGAATTCGATTTCTCGCTTTCGCTTCGGTTGCGACGGTCACCTCCGGTTTGGACCTCGGCGCGGCGCGGGCTGCGCTTCTTGCCCGTGTTCCAGCCGCGCGTGAAATGGCGGTCTGCGGCCACATGCTGTTCGTCGGCACCAAAGGCTCTTCGGTCTATTCCTTGCCAGTGTCCGGCGGGCGCGCCCAAGTGGCCGCCTCCGGATTCTCGGCTGCGAACGGTGTCGCATGCTCTGGCAATCGTCTGTTTGTAGCCTCGAGGAACAGCGTGACCGCCTTCGATATCGGCGCTGGCGGCGCCCTGAGCGGCAGGCGCGACATACGCCAGGGGTTAGCGAATTCGGGGGTCCACAGTTATCGCTATATCGGCGTCGGCCCTGATTCCCGGCTTTATGTCTCGTTGGGTTCACCTTGCAACATTTGCCGGACGCACGGACTGCAAGGCACGATCGTCAGCATGAAGCAGGACGGGTCCGATTTTCGGCGCGTCGCCTGGGGCGTGCGCAATTCGGTCGGCTTCGACTGGAACGGCGGCACTATGTTCTTCACCGACAACGGCGCTGACCGGATGGGCGACAACATTCCACCCGACGAGCTGAACGAGCTTCGGCCCGACGGCTTCTACGGCTTTCCCTATTTCGGTGGCCGAATCCGGCTCAAGGGATTCGAGGGCCTGCAGCCACCCGCGCAGCAGATTCCGCCCGTCTTCGACTTCCAGGCGCATGTCGCAACGCTAGGAATCCATTTCTTCCGCAGTCTCGGCGGCGACGCTTTGGTCGCCGAGCACGGAAGTTGGAACAGGACGGTCCCGGTCGGCCGCGAGGTCGTGCGCGTGCGCTTCCGGGGCGGACGCCCTGTTTCGGTAGCGACATTCGTCAGAGGCGTCGGTCGCCCCGTGGATGTCAAGGAAGCGCCGGATGGTTCCGTCCTCGTATCCGACGATGCCGGAGGCGCGATCTACGTTTTCAAGCAATGACGATCGGGCACCAGAGACGCCCGGTTATTGGCGAAGTTGCGGGTCCAAATCAAACACCTCCGGCCCTATCGCATCTGGGATATCCTGGCTCGGTATGCGCCAGGCGCCTCCCCCATCTCGCGCCGGAACCGGCGGTTGAAGGTCGACAGGTCGTTGAAGCCGGCGTCGAAAGCGATCGTCGAGATCGTCGCGTCCGAGCTGCGCAGGCGCACAGCGGCGCGGTGCAGCCTGGTCCTCAACAGTAACTGATACGGCGTCATGCCGGCGACGCGCCGGAACGTGCGCAAGAAGTGAAACGGGCTGGTCGCCGTCGTGTCGGCGATTTCGGTCAGTGACAAGGGTCGATCGGCGTTGAGTTCGATAAGTCGCACCGCCTCGGCAACGCGTTTCTGGTCGCGAGGGCTGGGTGTCCGTGTCGTTCTGGAAGAACCGGCCGCGGCTGCAACCACCGCGCCGGCCATGCGCAGGCCGAGTTCCTCGAACGCGCCGCCGTCGCCCGTTTCCCGCGCCGCCTCCGCCTCGGCGAGCAAAGGCGCCAGCGCCGGCGAGGGCGGCAGGCGCGGATCGGCAAAGCCGAGCCGTTTCGCGCCGGGCAAGTCGGCCATCACGCGCTCCATATAGGCCGGCGAAAAATGGAACGAGATGCAGCGGTCGCCGGCGCCATGCTCGTGTCCGCATTCGTAGCAGGCGCCGGGATTGCCGAGCAGGATGGCGCCCGGCGCCAGCATCGCCGTGCCCTGGCGCGTACGATAGCGGAACGCCCCTCTGGTCACCGCGGCAACGCAGAAGCCGCGATGCTCTTCCTCGAATGGCCTGTCGCCGGCGGCGGCCGTGCATACCACGTCGGACACGTGCCAGCCTGATCCGGAAGCCAGAGTTCTCTGCGCTGTCGTCATGCGTGAAAGATAGCAATTTTTCCCAAGCGACAAACCCTGCCGTGCCCCTATTGCTTGCCCTCTCCTGACAAACGAGGCAGCAACAATGACCGATTCCTTTGCCGAGGCCCTGCACAGCGACGGGCCCAAACCGGACCTCGCCGAAAAGCTGGAGCTCTATGGCCGCTTCATCGGCGCCTGGACATTCGACGCCACCCGCACTCTCGAGGATGGCACCAGGCTCACGGGGCGCGGCGAGGTGCATTTCGGCTGGGTTCTCGAAGGCAGGGCCGTCCAGGACGTCTGGATCCTGCCCGCTCGCGACGCAGGTCCCTCCCCGTCGCTCGGGCCATGGACCTTCTACGGCACGACATTGCGCGTCTACGATCCCGGCGCCGATGCCTGGCACATCTTCTGGAGCGATCCGCGCAGCCAGTATTACAGCCGCCAGCTCGGTCGCGCCGAGGACGACACGATCGTCCAGATCGGCGCCGACGGCACCGGCGCCTCGGTGCGCTGGAGCTTTTCGCGCATCACCGAAAACTCGTTCCACTGGCTGGGCGAGCGTTCGCATGACGGCGGCGCGACTTGGCGCATGGAGGTCGAATTTTTGGCGCGCCGCGCGAATGAACCTCGATGACGATCGAAACGTCGCGATCCTTCGCGCCCCCCTCTGCCCTGCCGGGCATCTCCCCCACTTGGGGGGAGATTGGCAGCTTTGGCGCCGGCGCTCTTCCTGCAACGCTGGAGATTGGCGAAAGCCCGGGAGACATCTGATCTCCCCCCTCGTGGGGGAGATGTCCGGCAGGACAGAGAGGGGCGCTGTCCCGCCGGCCTTACGAGGCTCGCGAGACCATCTTCCTGTTTCCAGCGCTCGGGCTTTGCTCTACCAATTGCGGAGCTTGGGCTTCGCCCGGCGGGAGGGGACCAGCGATGCCGAGTTTCGACAGCCTGTTCAACGCCTTCGTCACCATACTGGTGACCATCGACCCGCCGGGGCTGGCGCCGCTCTTCCTCGCCGTGACACGCGGCATGAACCGCGAGGAGCGACAGCAGGTTTCTGTGCGCGCCTCGGTGATCGGCTTCCTGGTCATGGCCCTGTTCGCCCTTGCCGGCGCCTCGATCCTGTCGGTGTTCGGCATCACGCTGCCGGCCTTTCGCGTTGCCGGCGGTTTCCTCTTGTTCTTCATCGCCTTCGAAATGGTGTTCGAGCGCCGCCAGGACCGCAAGGAGAAGATTGGCGACGTCGCCATCACCAAGGACATGATCCACAACATCGCCGCCTTCCCGCTGGCGATCCCGCTGATCGCCGGCCCGGGCGCGATCTCGGCGACGGTGCTCTTGTCAGGACATTTCGAGGGCTTCGCCGCGCAGACCGCGCTGGTCGGCATCATCTTCCTCTGCCTCGTCATCACCTATCTGGTGTTCGTGCTGTCGGAACGCATCGACCGCATCCTCGGCCAGACCGGCCGCTCGATCCTGACGCGATTGCTCGGCGTGATCCTGGCGGCGTTGGCTGTCCAGTTCGTGGCCGACGGCGTGAGGGCGCTGATGGCGGCCTGACCTACTGCCCTACTGCCCTACTGCCCTACTTCGCCGCCGTATCCACCACTTCGAAATCATGGGTGATCGTCGCTGTCTTGGCCATCATGGCGCTGGCCGAGCAGTATTTTTCGATCGACAGGTCGATCGCCCGTTTCACCTTGTCGTGCGACAGGGCTCGGCCCTTGACGATGAAATGCATGTGGATGCGGGTGAACACTTTGGGATCGGTTTCTGCCCGGTCGGCGTCGAGCTCGACCACGCAGTCCTCGACCGCCTCACGGCCCTTTTCGAGGATGTGGACGACGTCAAAGGCGGAGCAGCCGCCGGTGCCGATCAGCACCAGCTCCATCGGGCTTGGTCCCGGCGTCTTGCCATCCGGCCCGTGCGTGGTGCCCAGCACGACCTTGTGGCCGCTGCCGGACTCGCCGACAAAGGTGCGTTCCTCAACCCATTTGACGCGTGCTTTCACTGTAGCCTTCCTTACTGAACTGGCCGCCCTATTGGCCGAACACCACGGCGTGCATGATCCGGCCAGGTAGCAACGTGAAGACGCCTGCCCCAATCAGTGCAAAAACATAGAGCGAGATCATCACCTTGCGATGCTTTGCCACCCGATGGTTGTGCGCGTGCCAGACCGCGAGCGGCACCGTGATCAGCACCAGGATCGACAACAGATGGATCGGGCTGAACGGCCCGATGAGGCGGATCTGCTGGATCCAGAAGCTGGATATGACGATGATCAGCATCAGCGCCACCCAGGTATAGCCCAGCACGCGATGACGCATCGTGCCTTTCGGCAACGCCAACTGGGCACCACCGATGGCTAAAGCGGCGAAGGCCGCGAAGGCATGCCATGGGATGGGAGGAGGCGCCGACAGAAGCGGTCCGAGCGACATCGCGCCTCCCTTCAAATGCCCGTTTCGGGACGCTTTGAGCAATTCCAGGAAAAGAGCATAGCGGTTTTCCGCCCGGAATTGCGCAAAAAACAACTCTTAGAACGGGATCTCGTCGTCCAGCTCGCGCGACGAGCCGCCGCCACCGCCGCCTCTGGAACCACCGCCGCCACCACGGCTGAAACCTTCGTTCGGGCCGGACTGGCCGAAATCCGAGCCGCGGCTGCTGCCGCCGCCGGAATAGTTGCCGACCTGGCCGCCGCCACCCTCGCCGCGCGCGTCGAGCATCTGCAATTCGCCGCGGAATTTCTGCAGCACGATCTCGGTCGTGTAGCGGTCGTTGCCGGTCTGGTCCTGCCATTTGCGGGTCTGTAGCTGGCCCTCGACATAGACCTTCATGCCCTTCTTCAGATACTGCTCGGCCACCTTTGCGAGCTGGTCGTTGAAGATCACGACATTATGCCACTCGGTCTTTTCCTTACGCTCGCCCGAGTTCTTGTCGCGCCAGCTTTCCGAGGTGGCGACGCGGATGTTGACGACCGGATCGCCGGAATTCAGGCGGCGGATTTCAGGGTCCGCCCCGAGATTGCCGACCAGAATGACCTTGTTGACGCTACCCGCCATCTTACTTCTCCGCGCTCATCCGAAACAAATTTTAAGTCGCTCACCTTACAGCCTGCGGGCTGCCTATGCCCACAAAGGCTGGCTTTTCCCACAAGGTTTTTGTTCTCTTTTCGTTCTAATCCCGGCGGCCTGTTCTGTCAAGGAATGTCAGCAAAGGCAGGGTTTGAACATGCATCTCCATATGGCGATCAAATAAGCGCTTGCCAAATCAATAAGTGTAGACTTATGCTTTATCCATGATCGAAGCAGAGATTTTCCGGGCGCTCGCCGACCCTACCCGTCGCGCCGTCTACGAGCGCCTGACCGCCAGCGAGATGAGCGTGACCGAGCTGCGCGCCGGGATGAGCGTGTCGCAGCCGGCGGTCTCGCAGCACCTTGCCGTGCTGCGCAGCGCCGGCCTGGTGGTCGAGCGGCGCGCCGGCCGCAACGCCTATTACCGCGCCGATCCGCAAGGGCTCGACCCCCTGCTCGGCTGGATCGAGCGCTACCGCGCCTTCTGGCCGGAACGCATCGAGAAGTTGAAGACGGTTCTGAAGGGAATGGACCAATGACTGCAACCGAAACCCCGACGGTCAATGAAGCGCCGCTCAGCTTCGAATGCGACCTTCCCGATCCGCCGGAAAAAGTCTGGCGGGCACTGACCGAGCCGGAGCTGCTCGCCGCCTGGATGATGCCGAACGACATGAAGGCTGAAGCCGGCAGCCGCTTCGCCTTTGCCGGACCGGATGCGCCGATCGAATGCGAGGTGCTCGAGGCCGAGCCCGGCAGGCTGCTGCGCTATTCCTGGCGCGAGCGGCCCGGCGCGAAAGACGCGGACCAGTTCCCCGCCTTCGACAGCATCGTCACCTTCACGCTCGCCGGCACCGCCTCGGGCGGCACGCATCTCCGCATCGTCCATGACGGCTTCGTGCCGGTGGCTGAGCCTGTTGTCGCCATTGCCGGCGCCGGCTGCGGGCTCTCGCTCGACGCGCGCAAGATCCCGACCGCCGCCAACGCGCCCTCAATGATGCTGCGCGCGGCCTGATCGATAGAAACAGAGGAAACCCGTCATGAGCATTGCCAATCTGGTGCCGATGGTCATCGAGCAGTCGAGCCGCGGCGAGCGCTCCTTCGATATCTTTTCGCGGCTGCTGCGCGAGCGCATCGTCTTCATCAATGGCGAGATCAACGACAATGTTTCGGCGCTGGTCTGTGCCCAGCTTCTGTCGCTTGAATCCGACCATCCCGACAAGGAGATCTCGCTCTACATCAACTCGCCGGGCGGCATGGTGACCAGCGGCTTCGCCATCTACGACACGATGCAGTACATCTCCTGCCCGGTGTCGACGGTATGCATGGGCTTTGCCGCCTCGATGGGCTCCTTCCTGTTGATGGCAGGCTCCCCAGGACGCCGCATCGCCTTGCCCAACACGAGGATCGTGCTGCATCAGCCGCTCGGCGGCTTCCAGGGCCAGGCTTCCGACATCCAGCGCCATGCCGAGGACATCGTGCGCACCAAGCAGCACATGACCGAGCTTTACGCCAAGCATTGCGGCCGGACCTACGAGGAGGTGGAGCGCACGCTCGACCGCGACTATTTCATGAGCGCGGCGGAAGCCAAGGACTGGGGCCTCGTCGACCACGTCTACGACACGCGCAAGAAGGCGGCGTAGGCACAAGTCTGCCGGCAATCCCTGGCGATACGACAGGGTCATGACGAGAGAATCCAAGAGGGCAGAGACCGTGCAGTTTCCTCATGGCACGACGGGTTATTTCAGCACCTCGAATTGGCGGAGGATCCAGGAAACCTGATAGATCAGTCCTATGGTCACGAAAGCCCCCTGGTAGCGCTTGCTCGGGATGATTACGGCGACGGCCGAGCAGAGTGCGAAGACCACCTGCCTGACAGGATATTCCATCCCCAACGAGCGAAAATGCTCGACACCCTTGATCAGCGTATCGACGAAATCGAAAAGAAAGATCAGCGTCAGCGAGCCATAGAACCATTGGCGTCGCGACTGAAAGTAGTCTTCGAATCCCTTGTACTCGTCCATCCGGTCGGGAAACAGCAGAGCCGACAGGACGGCGAACAGGATCGTGTAAAGGATGAGGAAGAAATAAACCTCGAAAGTCCAACCCTGTAGCGACGACAGGCCGAATTCGAACCACCAGAAATGCGTGATCGCCAGCAGCATGAATACGGCCCAAGCGATATGGATCGGGTAGATCTGCTCGCGTTTCGGGTGCTGCACGAAGCGGGTCAAACCCGTGACGAGAGGCGTCATGCTGAGGCCAAGCACCATGCCGAGAATGATGCGCACATGTACAAAGACATCATGGCTTACAGGCGCGCCGTCCATATCAGGCGGCCTCGGACCGCCAGTCGAAGCTCGCAAGGAGATTGTTCAGGCCCATCGCGATGTCTCCTCCGTCAGGTCGGCGAACCGCCATTCCGGTTCCAGGCGCCCCGATATGACGGTCATGCCAAAATGCACAGTGACCGGGAAGGTTTTGACACATTGTCCCGGCTCGTCGAGAAGTGCCTGTCGCCGCGTGCTGAGCTGAACGAATTTTCACGCTGCCGAAATTGCCGCGGAAAACGATGCTTTGGCGCACGGCGCGAGTCGGCGATCGTCTAATTCAGAATAACCTTGCGCCGTAATAAAACAAATTGCCGGTAATATCTCGGTTGTTTGCTCAACTATATTAGAATAAGTTGAAAAATATCTTCAAAAGCTGCCCGAGGGAAAGCGGTGCGAGCCAAGCTGACGGCGCGCGGCAATTTGATTGCCTCGCGTCTGGCATCGCTCCGGCCGCGCCCCTATAGTCCGCGCATGATCAGGTCCGTTCAGTCCAGATATTTATGCGCCGCCTTGGCCGCGCTTGCCGGTGTGCTGATGGCCGGCAACGCGCTCGCCGACGACAACACGGCGCAGAAGCTGCCCGGCGTCAGCGGCGACTACCGCATAGCCAAACCGGCGCCGCAGCCGGAGCCCGATGACGCGCTGCCGGCGGGCAGCGACGGCTCGTTCAAGATCGGCAACACCGATGTCAGGATCGGCGGCAGCATCAGCATCGACATGGCGACGGGCGGCATGAAGCTGCCGAACCACTGAGGACGCTTGCATCGCTTGTTCGCAAGCCGAAGCACCCACAAATGAAAGCCCCATCCCTGCTTTGCAGATGGATGGGGCTTCATGGATTTGAAATCCAACTTTAGCCGGGAGTGGACTGCCAGCGTTCTGTTTCGGATGCAACGCGGCGTTCAGCCGACGATCCGACTATGGTCTCTAATTGTAAGGAATCGGCAAGTCACGGTTTGTCGGGCTGGCGTTTCAAGTCTGCCCTGGCACTTATACCCGCCGCGGCTCCATCTCCGTGTGGAGCCTCAAGGGACTGTCCGGTGGCGTCATGCTCCGCTCCTGGGTCCGTTGCGACAATGTCGTTCGAAGCGCTAATCGCTATCACCTGCGGCGTCTCGCAGGCCGCCAGTTGGGCGGCGAGGCCATCGAAAGACGACCGGCTTCGCTGACGCTTTTGAGACTGCTCCCGTGGGTCGCTGGCGTCAACCGTCGATAGCCGGTTACCGAAAAATGTGATCGCAAGGAGGTTACGTGAAGGTAAGTCAGCGTCTCTGTGGATCAAGGCGGCGGGCACCTGTGGCACCTGTTTCCGCAGCGCATGCGGCGATTGTCTCCACACCGCTTGGCGCGATTGTTTCCACAGCGCTTAACGCGACTGTTTCCACAGCGCTTTGTCAGGAGCATGTTCGACCTTTGTTCTTTCCGCTTGCCCGCTCGCGCGAAAGACGGTTAAACCCATCATCGGCCACCTCCGTCGAGATTTGTGGCGTCTCTCGACGCGGCGGCAAAACAACCTACATAAGGGATGGCCGGGACGATCCCGCCCAATCCAGCAAATTCCAGATCTGAGGCGGCGACCGGCGATGGCCGACCATAAATACCTTTCCATTCGCGGGGCGCGCGAACACAATCTCAAGAACGTCGATCTCGACCTGCCGCGCGACAGCCTGATCGTCATGACCGGACTGTCAGGGTCCGGCAAGTCGTCGCTCGCCTTCGACACCATCTATGCCGAGGGCCAGCGCCGCTATGTCGAAAGCCTGTCGGCCTATGCCCGGCAGTTCCTGGAGATGATGCAGAAGCCGGACGTAGACCAGATCGACGGCCTGTCGCCCGCCATCTCGATCGAGCAGAAGACCACCTCGCGCAACCCGCGCTCGACGGTCGGCACCGTCACCGAGATCTACGACTACATGCGCCTCTTGTTCGCGCGTGTCGGCATCCCCTATTCGCCGGCCACCGGCCTGCCGATCGAGAGCCAGACGGTCAGCCAGATGGTCGACCGCGTGCTCGCGCTGGACGAAGGAACGCGCCTGTTCCTGCTTGCGCCGATCGTGCGCGGCCGCAAGGGTGAGTACCGCAAGGAACTGCTGGAGCTGCAGAAGAAGGGTTTCCAGCGCGTCAAGGTCGATGGCGTCTTCTATGAGATCGCCGACGTGCCGGCGCTCGACAAGAAGTACAAGCACGACATCGACGTGGTCGTCGACCGCATCGTCGTGCGCAGTGATCTGGCGACCCGGCTGGCGGACTCGATGGAGACGGCGCTGAAGCTCGCCGAGGGCCTTGCCGTGGCCGAGTTCGCGGACCGGCCGCTCGACGCCAGCCTGACCGGCGAGGACTCGGTCAACAAGTCGAAGAACGAGACGCATGAACGCATCCTGTTCTCGGAGAAATTCGCCTGTCCGGTGTCCGGCTTCACCATTCCCGAGATCGAGCCCAGGCTGTTCTCCTTCAACAACCCGTTCGGCGCCTGCCCGACCTGCGATGGCCTCGGCAGCCAGCGCGCCATCGATCCCAACCTTGTCGTGCCGGACGAGAACGTCTCGCTGCGCGACGGCGCCATAAGCCCGTGGGCGAAATCGACCTCGCCCTATTACGCGCAGACGCTTGAAGCGCTGGGCAAAGCCTATGGCTTCAAGCTCGGCGACAAGTTCAAGGATTTGAGCGCGGAGGCTAAAGAAGCGGTGCTGCACGGCACCGGCGAGCGCGAGATCACCTTCCAGTATGATGACGGCCTGCGCTCCTACAAGACCACCAAGACTTTCGAGGGCGTCATCCCCAATCTCGACCGGCGCTGGAAGGAAACGGAATCGGCCTGGATGCGCGAGGAGATCGAGCGCTTCATGTCGGCCACGCCCTGCCCCGCCTGCAACGGCTACCGCCTGAAGCCGGAAGCACTCGCCGTGAAGATCGGCGGCAAGCATATCGGCGAGGTCACCGAGCTGTCGATCCGCAAGGCCGACCAGTGGTTCACCGACCTGCCGGCCAAGCTCAACGAGAAGCAGAACGAGATCGCGGTCCGCGTGCTCAAGGAAATCCGCGAGCGGCTGCGCTTCCTCAACGATGTCGGCCTCGACTATCTGACGCTGTCGCGCAGCTCCGGCACGCTGTCGGGCGGCGAGAGCCAGCGCATCCGCCTTGCCTCGCAGATCGGCTCGGGCCTCACCGGCGTGCTCTATGTGCTGGACGAGCCGTCGATCGGCCTGCACCAGCGCGACAATGCGCGGCTGCTCGATACGCTGAAGCACCTGCGCGACATCGGCAACACCGTGATCGTCGTCGAGCACGACGAGGACGCCATCCTGCATGCCGACTATGTCGTCGACATCGGTCCGGCCGCCGGCATCCACGGCGGCCGCATCATCGCGCAAGGCACACCGCAGCAGATCATGGCGACACCTGCCTCGATCACCGGCAAGTACCTGTCGGGTGAGCTCGAGGTGACGACGCCCGCTGTACGCCGCGAAGCCAAGAAGAACCGGCGCATCAAGGTGGTCGGCGCGCGCGGCAACAACCTGAAGAACGTGACGGCGGAGATCCCGCTCGGCACCTTCACGGCGGTCACCGGCGTGTCCGGCGGCGGCAAGTCGACCTTCCTGATCGAAACGCTGTTCAAGGCGGCCTCGCGCCGCATCATGGGCTCGCGCGAGCATCCGGCCGAGCACGACCGCATCGAGGGGCTCGAGTTCCTCGACAAGGTCATCGACATCGACCAATCGCCGATCGGCCGCACGCCGCGCTCCAACCCGGCCACCTATACCGGCGCGTTCACGCCGATCCGCGACTGGTTCGCGGGCCTCCCTGAAGCGAAGGCGCGCGGCTACCAGCCGGGCCGCTTCTCCTTCAACGTCAAGGGCGGCCGCTGCGAGGCCTGCCAGGGCGACGGCGTGATAAAAATCGAGATGCACTTCCTGCCCGACGTCTACGTCACCTGCGACGTCTGCCACGGCAAGCGCTACAACCGCGAGACGCTCGATGTGCTGTTCAAGGGCAAGTCGATCGCCGACGTGCTCGACATGACGGTCGAGGAAGGCGTCGACTTCTTCTCCGCGGTACCCGGCGTGCGCGACAAGCTGGAGACGCTGAAGCAGGTCGGCCTCGGCTACATCCATATCGGCCAGCAGGCGACGACGCTATCCGGCGGCGAGGCGCAGCGCATCAAGCTCGCCAAGGAACTGTCGCGCAAGGCGACCGGCAAGACGCTCTACATCCTCGACGAGCCGACCACCGGCCTGCATTTCCACGACGTCGCCAAGCTTCTGGAAGTGCTGCACGAGCTGGTCGACCAGGGCAACACGGTGGTGGTCATCGAGCACAATCTCGAAGTCATCAAGACCGCCGACTGGGTCCTCGATCTCGGCCCCGAGGGCGGCGATGGCGGCGGCGAGCTGGTGGCGTCGGGCACGCCGGAAGCCATTGTGCGCGAGAAGCGCAGCTATACCGGCCAGTTCCTGAAGGAGCTTCTGGAACGCCGCCCCGGAGGCAAACGCGAAGCGGCGGAGTGATGGCGGACAACGGCCTGATCTCCGTCGAAAGCCGCTTCCGCGTCGGTGAAACCATCGACCGGCTGGTCGAGACGGTCACCAGCGCGGGATTGCGCGTCTTCGCGCGCATCGACCATGCCGCCGGCGCGCGTGAGATCGGCGCGCCGTTGCGCCCGACCGAATTGCTGATCTTTGGCCACCCGAAGGGCGGCACACCCTTGATGCAGGACCGGCAGCTTGCCGGCATCGATCTGCCGATCAAGGCGCTGGCCTGGGAGGATGAGCAAGGCAAGGTCTGGCTATCCTACAACGATGCGCTTTGGCTGGCCGAGCGCCATGGCCTCGGCAACGCCAGCCGCGAAGCCGTCGCGGCGATTGGCTTCGGCGTGCACAAGGTCATCTCCGCGGCCGCGGGCGCTGCGCCGGCCACGTTGTGAGAGCCACGGATCATGACCGACGAGATCTTTCGATTTTACGCCGACGATCCAGAGTTCGTTTTCGCTACCTGCGCAAGCATTGGAGCGAAGCCATCCTGCGCTGGGAGGGGCGGAAAGTCGGCGCCAGTAACATATGGCTGATGGTTATCGTGCTGGATCAGAGCGCTGCCGCGACGGCCTTCCGGAGTTGGCTGGGCAAATACGGCAAAGCTGGCGATCTGGTGATCCGCAAGTGGCCCTTCCCACCGATCATGACGGTTCCTAACACGATCGTCGTCAGGAGACGGTCGCAATTTTCGAATTGGCTCCGGCTCCGCGAACAGGGAGCCTGCCATGAAGCCTAGAATTGCCACCCCCCAGGACCTTCTCGCCGTCGTCGAGCTGACCACCGAAGCTTACGCGCCTTACACCGCCGTGTTCGACGCGCCGCCGATCCCGGTCACCGAGGATTACGCGCCGCGCATCGAGCGCGGCGAGGTCTGGCTGTTGGAAGAAGACTCAAAGCTCGCCGGATTGATCGTGCTTGAGCGCCATTCAGGCCACGCCATGATCTTCAGTGTCGCCGTCGCGCCGGCTTTCCAAGGCAGGAAGCTCGGCATCAAATTGCTCGACTTCGCCGACGGGCAGGCGCGGTCATGGGGCGTGCCGGAGGTGCGGCTCTACACCAATGCGCGCATGGAGCGGAACATCGCGCTCTATTCGGCTTATGGCTATCGCGAAACGGGTCGCCGGGCCAACCCGTACCGGCCAGGATGGACGCTGGTCGACATGGTGAAGCCGGTCGGCAGGGCCGCCTGATCGTATTTCAAAAACACGGAGGAGGAAGACGATGACTGCCCAAGGAAAAATCCGCTCCGGCATGGGCGGCTGGACTTTCGAGCCCTGGGACACCTCCTTCTATCCGGAGAAGCTCGCCAAGGCCAAGCAGCTGCATTACGCCAGCCGGCAGGTGCCGAGCATCGAGGTCAACGGCACCTATTATTCCAGCTTCAAGGAACCGACCTTCGTCAAATGGGCCAACGACACGCCGGAGGGCTTCGTCTTCTCGCTGAAGGGCAACCGCTTCGTCACCAACCGCCGCGTGCTCGGCGAAGCCGGCGAATCCATGATGCGTTTCCTCGGCTCCGGCGTCGCCGCGCTCGGCGAGAAGCTCGGCCCGATCCTGTGGCAATTCGCGCCGACCAAGAAATTCGACGCCGACGATTTCGAAGCTTTTCTGAAACTCCTGCCTGAAAAGCAGGATGGCGTGCCTTTGCGCCACGCGCTGGAGGTCCGCCACGATAGCTTCATCGTGCCGGAATTCCCGGCGCTGGCGCGAAAATACAAGGCGGCAATCGTCTATGCCGACCACGCCAAATATCCGGCGATCGCCGACGTCACCGGCGATTTCGTCTATGCGCGATTGCAGACCGGCAGCGACGATAATCCCGACTGCTACACGCCGAAAGGGCTCGACGATTGGGCGGCCCGGGTGAAGACTTGGGCCGAAGGCAAACAGCCGGCCGACCTGCCGCGCGCCGATCCCAAGACCGATGCGCCGGTCAAGCCGCGCGACGTGTTCGCCTACTTCATCACCGAGGGCAAGGTGCGCGCGCC
The DNA here is from genome assembly GCF_033977325.1 of Mesorhizobium vachelliae. NCBI lineage: Bacteria > Pseudomonadati > Pseudomonadota > Alphaproteobacteria > Hyphomicrobiales > Phyllobacteriaceae > Mesorhizobium > Mesorhizobium vachelliae. Next base: position 233,525 of record NZ_JAVIIR010000008.1, on the reverse strand, counting down.
TTTCGGCGCCATGGCGCTGATGAAGCGGGTGGCAGACTGACAAGGCAAATCCAGCAATCTTCGCGGCGATCGTAACGCAATCGATACTTCCTTGCGGCACTAATGAACCTACGTCAGGTTGCAGAAGCCCGGCGCCGGCAAGGACGCGTGGATGCTGCTCGACTACAACTCATTGCTTCTGGCCGTCGGCTTCTCCGCCGCTTGCCTCAGCCTCACGCTGTTCGGCACCTGGCTGGCTGCGCGCTCGGACACGTTTCTGCTGACCTGGGCAATCAGCGTGCTTATCGTGGTGGTCGAGGTCTTTGTCTACGACGCCTACATCGAGAGGCCCGGAACGGCCCTTGGCGTGCTGACGCTGGCGCTGCTCTTGCTCGGCTTCTCGGTCATGCTGGGTGCTGCCCACCAATTCAGGACCAGGCGTTCGCCGTTACCGCTTATCGCGCTTGGCGTCGGCATTTCCTATGCCATCGCGCTGCCGCCGATGGCGCTCGGCTATGACGGCCTGGGCTTCATGCTCGAAAACGCGCTGGCCGCGCTGCTCCTGTTCGGCACCGCGTATCAATATTGGCGGAGCCGTGCGGAGGCGCCCGTCCACCTCATCGGCGTGGCGCTGCTCTACTCGCTGACCGCGGCGTCTTTCGTCGCGTGCGCGGCTGTGCTGGCGTGGGACGGCAAGCTCGTCCTCGGCCATGCGCCGAGCAACTGGGCGGAGGATCTGAGCCTCGTCATCGTCATCGCCTCCATGACCGGCATCGGCGCGTTGTCGCTGGCGCTCAACCAGGGGCGGCTCGCCCGCCACCACCAGCGCGAGGCGCAGACAGATGCTTTGACCGGCTTGCTCAACCGCCGCGCTCTGTTCGACCTGCACGGCAGGACGCCGGTCAGCGCCTTCACGGCTGTGGTGGTGTTCGACCTTGACGGCTTCAAGGCGATCAATGACCAGTTCGGCCATGCCGCCGGCGACGAGGTGCTGAAGGTTTTTGCCCAGGTGCTGTCCGCCGACCTGCGCCCGAACGACTCCGTCGCCCGCATGGGCGGCGAGGAATTCGCAATGGTGTTGAGGCGCACCTTGCCCGAGACGGCCGAAGCCACGGCCGAACGTGTCAGGGCCGCGTTCGCTGCGCGCACGATTGAGACCGAGACCGGACCATTGCGCTGCACGGTCAGCGCTGGCTTCGCCTTCGGCAGCAGCGATGGCATGAGCTTCGACAAGGTGCTCAGTGCCGCCGATAAGGCGCTCTATGCCGCCAAGCGCGGCGGCCGCAACCGCGTGCTGGATTTCCGACGCGCCGGGTGAGCTCCGGAGGACCGCGTAAGAAGTCTCAGTGGTGGGCGATCACTTCGTTGAATGCGTCGAGATCGACATAGAAGACCTTGGTCATTTCACCCAGCAGATCATCCTCGTCATAGCCTTGCGACATCAGGATGTTGATCGCCGTCATGATATCGACGCGATCGGTGAGCCGCCGCTTCTGATAGTCCTCGACAAAACGTTCCATCGCCGTCCCCTGGCACGAATCTTTTTGGACGCGTTGACCGACAATCACTGCGGGGAAAGCTAGGCAGGCTCGCTTGCGTGGAACTTGCGGGCGGTGGCCGCGCGCCTTCCCCCTTATTCGCGACTGGTACGGAAAGCGGCCGACTCACCAAGGCCAAGAAAAGACTAGCATGCGGTATTCGACGCGCCAGAGTTGGGGAAGGCCGGCGGAGAGAAATATTGGGCCTGCTGTCGCCTCGCGATGTCAACCGAAGTCGAGCAAACGATTCTAGACTGTCAAAAACTTCCGCACATCAGCCCGGTCGAGGTCCTCGGCGGGACCGGTATGCACGATCTGGCCGCGATCCATGATGTTGACCTCGTCGGCAAGTTCCCGGCAGAAGTCGAGATATTGCTCGACCAGAAGCACGGCAATCCCTGCCTGGTCACGCAGATAGCGGATGGCGCGGCCGATATCCTTGATGATCGAGGGCTGGATGCCTTCGGTCGGTTCGTCGAGCACCAGGAGCTTCGGCCGCATCACCAGCGCACGGCCGATGGCAAGCTGCTGCTGCTGGCCGCCGGAAAGGTCTCCGCCGCGCCGTGACAGCATCTGCTTCAGCACCGGAAACAGCTCGAAGACATGGGCCGGAATGGTGCGGTCTGCGCGCCGCAGCGGCGCAAAACCGGATTCCAGGTTCTCGCGTACCGTGAGCAGCGGAAAAACCTCCCTGCCCTGCGCCACGAATGCGATGCCCGACCGGGCGCGATCATACGCCGCGCTCCGGTCGAGCGCCTTCCCCTCGAAGGCAACGCTTCCGCTCGTCAGCCGGTGGTGGCCGACGATCGATCTCATCAAACTTGTCTTGCCGACGCCGTTGCGGCCGAGCACGCAGGTGATCTTGCCGGCGCCTGCCTTCAGCGAAACGCCGCGCAACGCCTGGGCGGCGCCATAGTGAAGCGTGGCATTGGAGACTTCGAGCATGGTCAGCCCTTTCTCCAGCGCTTCTGGAACGCGAAATCGAAACGATAGAACGGAACGCGCCAGACCATGCTTCACCGCCCCAGATAGACTTCGACGACGCGCTCGTCGGCCGAAACGAAATCGAGCGTGCCCTCCGACAGCACCGAGCCTTCATGCAGGCAGGTGACCTTGACGCCGAGCTCGCGCACGAAATGCATGTCATGCTCGACGACGACGACCGAATGATCGCGCGCGATGTCCTTGAGCAGCCGCGCGGTCTCCTCGGTCTCGGCATCGGTCATGCCGGCGACCGGCTCGTCGACGAGCAAAAGCTTCGGGTCCTGCGCGAGCAGCATGCCGATCTCCAGCCATTGCTTCTGGCCGTGGCTGAGATTGGCGGCGAGCTCGTCGCGCTTGTCGCCGAGCCGGATGATGCCAAGGATATCGTCGATGCGCCGCGTCTCGGCCGGCGAGCGGCGATGGAACAGCGCCGGGAAGATCGAGCGCGGGCCTTTCAGCGCCAGCATCAGGTTATCCTCGACGCTGTGGCTCTCGAAGACGGTCGGCTTCTGGAATTTGCGGCCGATGCCCATCATGGCGATCTCGGCCTCGTCATGCCGGGTGAGGTCGACCTGGCCGTCGAAGAACACCTCGCCTTCGTCCGGCCGCGTCTTGCCGGTGACGATGTCCATCATCGTCGTCTTGCCGGCGCCGTTCGGTCCGATGATCGCCCGCATCTCGCCCTTGTCGAGCACCAGTGACAGGTTGTTGATGGCGCGAAAGCCGTCGAAGGAAGCCGAGACGCCGTCGAGATAAAGGATGGTGTTCGACTTGTTCATGATCGCTCACTCCGCCGGCTGCGGTTCGGGGCCGGTGGCCGACCAGGCGCCCGGCGTCCTCGCCGCAGAGCGAACGATCTTCGGCTGCGGCATCTCTGGATCGGCGCCAGCTTCGGCAGCAAGCGAGGCCGCGCGCAGCGCTTTTGCCTTGCCGCGCCAGCTGTCCCACATGCCGACGATGCCCTTGGGCAAAAGCAGCGTGACGGCGACGAACAGCCCGCCCAGCGCGAAGAGCCAGAATTCCGGCAGCACGCCGGTGAACCAGGATTTGCCGGCGTTGACGAGCAGCGCGCCGATGATCGGCCCGACGATGGTGCCGCGCCCGCCGACGGCGGTCCAGATCACCACCTCGATCGAGTTGGCCGGATCGAATTCGCCGGGATTGATGATGCCGACCTGCGGCACGTAGAGCGCGCCGGCGATGCCGGCCATGATGGCCGACACGGTGAAGGCGAACAGCTTGACGTTCTCCGCCCGCCAGCCGAGGAAGCGGGTGCGGCTCTCGGCATCGCGCACCGCCATCAGCAGCTTGCCGTATTTGGAGCGCACGATCGCCGCCGTGACAAACACGGCAAGCGCCAACGTGACGGCGCTCGCCGCAAACAGCGCCGAGCGCGTCGCGTCTGCCTGCACGCTGAAGCCGAGAATGTCCTTGAAATCGGTCAGGCCGTTGTTACCGCCAAAGCCCATGTCGTTGCGGAAGAAGGCGAGCAGCAGCGCATAGGTCATCGCCTGCGTGATGATCGACAGATAGACGCCGGTGACGCGGCTGCGGAAGGCAAACCAGCCGAAGACGAAAGCGAGCAGGCCGGGCACGGCCAGCACCATCAGCGCCGCAAACCAGAAATGGTCGAAGCCGTACCAGAACCAGGGCAGTTCCTTGTAGTTCAGGAACACCATGAAATCGGGCAGGATCGGATTGCCGTAGACGCCGCGCGAACCGATCTGGCGCATTAGATACATGCCCATCGCATAGCCGCCGAGCGCGAAGAAGGCGCCATGGCCGAGCGAAAGTATGCCGCAATAGCCCCAGACCAGGTCGAGCGCGAGCGCCAGCAGCGCGTAGCACAGATATTTGCCGACCAGCGCCACGATGTAGGGCGGGATGTAGAAGGCGCTTTGCGGCGACACCGCTAGGTTGAGCAGCGGCACGACGATGGCTGCCGCGAGCAGCGCGACGATCGTAACGCCAATCCGGCGGTCGGCGGCAAAGAAGCGGTGCGCGATCATGCTTCCACCGCCCTGCCCTTCAGCGCGAACAGGCCGCGCGGGCGTTTCTGGATGAACAGGATGATCAGCACAAGCACGACGATCTTGCCCAGCACCGCGCCGGCATAGGGCTCGAGGAACTTGTTGACGATGCCGAGCGAGAAGGCGCCGACCAGCGTGCCCCACAGATTGCCGACGCCGCCGAAGACCACGACCATGAAACTGTCGATGATATAGCCGTGGCCGAGATTGGGCGAGACATTGTCGATCTGGCTGAGCGCCACGCCGGCAATGCCGGCGATGCCGGATCCAAGCGCGAAGGTCAGCGCGTCGACCCACGGCGTCTTGATGCCCATCGACGCGGCCATGCGGCGATTGGCGGTGACGGCGCGCATCTGCAGGCCCCATGGCGTCCGCTTCATGACATAGAGCAGCACCGCGAAGACCAGCAGGGCGAAAACCAGGATCCAGAGCCGGTTCCAGGTGATGGCCAGTTGGCCGACGTCGAACGAGCCGGACATCCAGGACGGATTGCCGACCTCCTGGTTGGTCGGCCCGAAAATGGTGCGCACCGCTTGCTGCAGGATCAGCGAAACGCCCCAGGTGGCCAGGAGCGTCTCCAGTGGGCGTCCATAGAGAAAGCGGATGATGCCGCGCTCGATTGCGAGGCCGACAAGTGCAGCGACCAGAAAGGCGAGCGGCAGCGCGATGACCAGCGACCAGTCGAACAGGCCGGGGAACGAGGTGCGGATCACCTGCTGGACGACGAAGGTGGTGTAGGCGCCGAGCATCACCATCTCGCCATGCGCCATGTTGATGACACCCATGACGCCGAAGGTGATCGCGAGCCCGATCGCGGCGAGCAGCAGCACCGATCCCAGCGAGATGCCGTACCAGATGTTCTGGCCGGCATCCCAAAATGCTAGCGTCGAATTGATACTCGCGATTGCTGCCGTCGCCGCTTCCTTGACCGCTCCGGAGGCGTTGGCCTCGACGGAGGTGAGGAGCGAGATCGCGTCGCGGTCGCTGCGGGACCCGATCAAGGCAATTGCGGCGAGCTTGTCCGTATCGGGCTTGTCCGAAACCAGTATGGAAGCCCCACGCGCCTGCTCCAGCAAAGCCTTGACGCTCGCCACGGTTTCACCGGCGATCGCTGCGTCGAGCGGCTCGATGTTGGCGGCATCTGGTGTCTTGAACATAGTGTTGGCGGCGGCGATGCGGACAGTCGGATCCTTGGAACCGAGCGTCAACGTGCCCAATGCATCGCGGATGGTGCGGCGCAAAGTGTTGTTGACGCCGATCTGGGTTAAGTCATCTGCGGAAGCTTCGCCCGCTGCCTCGCCGCTCAGAGGATCGAAAAGCTGGATGCTGTCGCTCCCTTCCTTGCCGACAAACACCATCGAGTCGGCGGCGCGAATGTAAAGACTGCCTTCCGCCAATGCAGCAAGCGGCCGTTCGACAGCCGGATCGCCTGTGGCTGTCAACTCGCGAACGATAACTCCAGTCTCGGAAAAGTCCGCAGCTGTCGCGAATTTGGCGATGATGGCACGCAGATCGGCTTCCGCAGCGCCCGAGGACGACAGCGTCGTCAGCAGGAACAACAGCGTGAGGCCAATCGCACGGAAGATCTTCATCGGTCTTTGGTGGCCCTTGAGGGTTTAATGGGCGTCCGGACGGTGGAGGAACCCGTCCGGACGCGCGCAGTCTTGGGCATGGACCTGATGGTCCAGCCCGGGGAGGATCAGTTGGTGCCCTTGCCGCCGCACTTGCCGGTCTTGACATTGAAGTTGCCGCAGCTGAGCGGCGCGCGCCAATCGGAAATCAGGTCCTTGGAATCGGGCAGGTAATCGGACCATTCGTCGCCCATCACCAAGCCGGGCGTCTTCGAGACCGTCTGGAACTGGCCATTGGCCTGGATTTCACCGATCAGCACCGGCTTCGTGATGTGGTGGTTCGGCATCATCGTCGAATAGCCGCCGGTCAGGTTCGGCACCGAAACGCCGACCATGGCGTCGATGACCTTGTCCGGATCGGTGGTGCCGGCCTTCTCGACCGCCTTCACCCACATGTTGAAGCCGATATAGTGAGCTTCCATCGGGTCGTTGGTGGTGCGCTTGTTGTTCTTGATGAACTTGTGCCAGTCGGCGATGAACTTCTTGTTCTCGGGCGTGTTGACGCTCTCGAAATAGTTCCAGGCGGCGAGATGGCCGACCAGCGGCTTGGTGTCGAGACCGGCGAGCTCTTCCTCGCCAACGGAGAAGGCCATGACTGGGATGTCCTCGGCCTTGATGCCCTGGTTGCCGAGTTCCTTGTAGAACGGCACGTTGGCGTCGCCATTGACGGTCGAAACCACCGCCGTCTTCTTGCCGGCCGAGCCGAATTTCTTAATTGCGGAGACCTCGGTCTGCCAGTCGGAGAAGCCGAACGGCGTATAGTTGACCATGATGTCCTCGGCCGGCACGCCCTTCGACTTGAGATAGGCTTCGAGGATCTTGTTGGTGGTGCGCGGATAGACATAGTCGGTGCCTTCGAGCACCCAGCGCTTCACCGAACCCCCATCGGCGCCCATCAGGTAATCGACGGCCGGAATGGCCTGCTGGTTCGGCGCAGCGCCGGTGTAGAAGACGTTGCGCTCGCTCTCCTCGCCCTCATACTGGACGGGATAAAACAGGATGTTGTCGAGCTCCGAGAACACCGGCAGCACCGACTTGCGCGACACCGAGGTCCAGCAGCCGAACACGGCCGCGACCTTGTCCTTGGAAATCAGCTCCCGCGCTTTTTCGGCAAAGAGCGGCCAGTTGGACGCCGGATCGACGACCACGGCTTCCAGTTTCTTGCCGAGCAGTCCGCCCTTTGCGTTCTGCTCGTCGATCAGCATCAGCATGACGTCTTTCAGCGTCGTCTCCGAAATCGCCATGGTCCCCGACAGCGAATGGAGGATGCCGACCTTGATCGTGTCTTCCGCCGCCCGGGCGGAAGCCGACGCCAGCAGGCCAGCCGCGACGACCCCCGCCGACAAGGTTTTTGTTATCTTCGCGAAGTTACCCCTCATATGACACACTCCCAAGCATGGTTGTTTGCATCGCAATATTAGCGGTGCAAGCGACGTGCCAGATAGGAATGCACCCATCGTAATTTCCGGATAACGAAGAGATTACAGTCGGTTATCGGGTAGCCGGAAAACTTTTCGCCTTCGCTGCAATGCGGTGAGCTGAGAAAAGTTTACGCAATGCCGCCTAGATTTTGCCCAAATGATAAAAATGCTCAAGCTTTCATCACGCAGTCAAAACCAGTCCAGTTGGCCCTGTTGCAGGCGCATGGCGAAATGGGGCAAGGTCGCCGTGCAAACGAGCGACGTCATGGCCCTGCGAACGATCCTGACTTTCCTGCTTCTCATATCCGTCGCCGGCGGCGCCCGCGCCGATTTCGCCGACGGCAAGCTGCCGGACGGCGTCTATCACTGCGAGGTCTACCTGCTCGGCCTGTTCCTCAACCTCGGCGAGATCACCATCAAGGGCAGCCTCTACAGCGGCCCTGTGACCTTCGGCGCCGCGCCGCCGCCTTACAATTACCAGATGAACCCCAATGGCGAGATCACCTGGCTTGGTCCGCTCGGCGGCTACACCAGCGGCGGCAATTCGATCTCAATGACCCAGGCGACGCTGGACGACCCAAGCGGCCCCTCTTTCGACATCATCATGAAGCAGCAGGACGGCGCCTTCACGGCCTCGACCTGCACCAGAAGATAGCCCGCATAAAAAAGGCGCGGAACCCTCGCGGGTCCCGCGCCAGCAGGCAGTCGGGAGGTCAGATGGTCTTGGCCGACATCTGGGCTGCGATGTAGTCGGCCTGCCGGATCGCCAGCGTCACGATGGTCAGCGTCGGATTTTCCGCCGCGCCGCTGGTGAACTGGCTGCCGTCGGAAACGAACAGGTTCTTGATGTCGTGCGACTGGCCGTGCTTGTTGACGACGCCGTCCTCCGCCTTCTCGCTCATCCGGTTGGTGCCGAGATTGTGGGTCGAGGGATAAGGCGGCGTCGGGAAGGTCCTGGTCGCGCCGACTGCGGCATAGAGCGCCTGACCCTGCTTATAGGCATGGTTGCGCATGGCCTCGTCGTTGGGATGATCGTCGAAATGGACGTCGGCGATCGGCATGCCGTGCTCGTCCTTTTCGTCCTTGTGCAGCGTGATGCGGTTCTCCTCGCGCGGCATGTCCTCGCCGACGATCCACAGGCCCGCCATATGGTCGTAATGGTCGAGAGCCGTGGTGAAGGAACGGCCCCAGCCGCCCGGATTGAGGAAGGCCGCCATGAACGGCAGGCCGAGCGACAAGGTCTCCATCTCATAACCGCCGACGAAGCCGCGCGAAGGATCGTGGCGCGCCTCGTCGCGGATGATGCCGGCCATGGTGGTGCCGCGATACATATGCACCGGCTTGTCGAAGATGGCGTAGACCGAGCCGGTGGTGTGGCGCATGTAATTCTTGCCCACCTGCCCCGACGAGTTGGCGAGCCCGTGCGGGAACTTGCTCGACTCCGAATTGAGCAGCAGCCGCGGGCTCTCGATCGAATTGCCGGCGACGGCGACGATGCGGGCCTTCTGCTCCTGCAGCTTGCCGTCCTTGTCGGCGTAGACGACGCCGGTCACCTTGCCTGAAGCGTCATGGTTGATCTTGATCGCCATCGAGTTCGGCCGAACCTCCAGATGTCCGGTCGCCTCGCCCTTCGGGATTTCGGTGTAGAGCGTCGACCATTTGGCGCCCCATTTGCAGCCCTGGAAGCAGAAGCCGGTCTGCTGGCAGGAATTGCGGTCGTCGCGCTCCACCGAATTGATGGCCATGTTGCCGGTGTGGCACTCCTTGTAGCCGAGCTTGTCGGCGCCGGCCTTGAGCACCTTGAAGTTGTTGTTGCCCGGCAGCCGCGGCCAGTTGTTGGTGCCGGTCACGCCCATCTTGGCTTCGGCCTTGGCGTAATAGGGCTCCATCTCGGCCAGCGTCACCGGCCAGTCCAAAAGGTTCGCGCCCTTGACCTTGCCGTAGGTCGTGGCCGTCTTGAACTCGTGCTCCTGGAAGCGCAGCGAGGCGCCTGCCCAGTGCGTGGTCGAGCCGCCGACCGATTTGACGATCCAGGCCGGCAGGTTCGGGAAATCCCTGGCGACGCGCCAGTCGCCCGAGGTGGTGCGCTTGTCCTTCCAGGCGAGCTGGGCGAAGGAGTCCCACTCGTCGTTGATGAAGTCCTCATATTCGTGGCGGGCGCCCGCCTCGAGGATGACGACGTCTATCCCCTTCTGCGCGAGCTCGTTGCCGAGCGTGCCGCCGCCCGCGCCGGAGCCGATGATGACGACCACGCCGTCATTGTTGAGATCAAATGAAGCTGCCATGGTTTCCTCCCATGAAATCCGTCGAAAAGCGGTTCGTGACAGAGCGGCCTACAGCCACTCGATGTCGTTGAAGCCGCGCGCGATGTAGCCGCCCTTGGAATAGGACTCGCCCTCGTAGCCGAAGATCGGCCACACCTCCTTCTGATTGTAGAGGCTGACGACAAGCCCGCCGCGAACCGCCTGGAAGAAGGGCGTCTTCTCGATGCCGGTGAGAAGCGCCACCCGCTGCTCCTCCCAGCCAAGCCCGCGATAGCCGCCCTTGCCGGCCTTCTTGTCGAGCTCGGCGATGCCCTTCTCGATCAGCTCCTTGTGCGCCGGGTCCTTGGCCGCCGTCTCGTCATGACCCTTGACGGCAATGGCGTAATATTTGTCCGGCACCTGGTCGTGCGGATAGATGTCGCGCGCCACCTGGATCAGCGTCGCCATCGTCTCGGGCTTCAGCGCCGAGGTTTCGAGACCCCAGGCGTGTTCCGGGCTGTTGATGGCGCTGCCGGAGATGATGAGCAGCGCGCCCGCGCCGCCGCGCTTGAGAAGCTCGCGCCGCGAAAGCCCGGCTTTCTGCTCGTAATCCGGTGTCTTCTCGTAGACTGTGACCATGATTTCCTCCCTGCTTGCTGTTCGCACCCCCGTGGGAGTGCCGTTGCTGGCGCCGCGCCTCTCCGCGGCAGATGTCCCCTATTGGAAGCGCCCTCCCCGCTGCAGGACCTCGATCTTGTAGCCGTCGGGATCCTCGATGAAGAAGAAGCGGGCGATCTGCGCCCCGTCGCGGTTGAACTCGACGATCTTCTTCGGGTTGAGACCGAGCGCGCCGATACGGTCGTGCTCGCTGTCGAGATCGGCGACCGAGACGGCGAGATGGCCGTAGCCGTCGCCGAGCGCATAGGGTTCGGTGCGCCCCTTGTTCACGGTCAGCTCCACCTCGAAAGGCGAACTGGCATTGCTGAGATAGATCAGCGTGAAGGTCTCGAAATCGAGCCGCTGCGCGATCTCGAGGCCAAAGGCCTTGTTGTAGAAATCGACGGACCGCGCCTCGTCGAGAACCCTGATCATGGAATGGATCGTCTTCGCCAAATCGGACTCCGCAGCTCTTCGTGCTCTCGAAGCTGATTATGCGCGCCTGCGAAAAATGGTGGTGGCAGCCGATTACCACGCGTGGGGCTGGAAAACGGCTAGTGTCGCTACAGTTTTAGCTGCATGCCGCCCAAAAGTGTGCCGCGGTTTGGGGAACGGCATGCAGCAAACAAAAGCTTAGAGCGCGTTGCGCCGAAACGGTTTCGGTCGACGCGCTTTAAGGACGAAAGTCCGATTGCCGTTGCCGGCTATCGGATCGAAGATGACCGACGCAGGCAGTGTTCAAAGAGGCGCCAGCCAGCTCAATCGGCGCCCAAGACAAATAACAAACGGGAGGTACCGATGTGCAGAGTCTTCGCCGGGCAAGACCCGGAAGGCTATCGGCAGATCAACAGGTCGATCCGCATTGACGGCCATTCGACCAGCATCCAGCTCGAGGCGACGTTCTGGGGTCTGCTTGACGAGATCGCCGACAGCCAGGGACTGACGACCCCGAAATTCATCTCGAAGCTTTACGACGAGGCGATCGAGATCAATGGTCAGATCCCGAACTTCGCTTCCATGCTGCGCACGACCTGCGCGCTCTATCTGCGGGGCCACCGGCCCAACGCCGAGGAGCGGGCCGCGTTGAAGCGCGAAGCCGCCTAGCTCTCTGCGGCGACTTCAAGCGCCAGCCGGGTCATGTCGGTGAACAAAGCCTGGCGCTCCGAATACTCGGTCATCTCACCGGTGGCGATATGATCGACAACGGTGAGCAGCGACAGCGCTCGTGCGCCGAATTGCGCCGCGATGCGATAGAGCGCGCTGGTCTCCATATCGACGGCCAGCGCTCCGAGCGCCATCGGCTCGTCGAACCGGGCGCGGCCGCCGGGATGGTGGAACACATCGCTGCAGATCGTCAGTCCAGCGACGCTGGCGATGCCGAGTTCGGCCGCGCGTCGCAGCGCCAGCGCATGCAGCGCCGGGTCCGGTCCCGCGGGCTGGTATAGCCCGAACACCTGCCCGCTGATTGCGCCCTCCGCCCGCACCTCGCTGGAGATCACGACGCCGCGCAGGGGCACTTCTTCCGACAAGCCGCCGCAGGTGCCGGTGCGTATCAGCGTTTTGGCGCCATGATAATCGAGCAGTTCGTGGGCGTAGATCAGGAAGGACGAAACACCGATGCCGGTCGCCTGGATGCTGATGGGCTTGCCGCGGAACCGGCCGGTGAAGCCCAGCGCGCCCCTTCGGCGGTTGACGCGGCGCGGCGCCTCGAGAAAGGTTTCCGCCATCCATTGGGCACGCTCGGGATCGCCCGGCAACAGCACGGTTTCGGCATAATCCCCCCGGTCCGCCTCGATATGCGGCGTCACGCGCTATCACCCCCATGATAGACCCATCCGGTCGCCATCATGACAGGGTGGCCGCAATCCGCAAGCGATCGCTTATTTAGAGCAGGTCCAGGGAAACGCTGAAACGATCTAGGATTCCAGAACGTCCTTGACGATCGTCGCCAATTGCTTGAGCGAGAACGGTTTCGGCAGGAAGCCGAAATGCGCGTCGGCCGGCAGATTCTTCGCGAAGGCGTCCTCGGCATAGCCCGAAACGAACACGAACTTGATGTCCGGCTGACGCTTGCGCAGCTCGCCGAGCAATGTCGGCCCGTCCATCTCCGGCATCACCACGTCGGACACGACGATATCGACCTTGCCGCCGAGCGCCTCGAACACCTCCAGCGCCTCGACGCCCGACGATGCCTCGTGCACGGTGTAGCCGCGCGAGGTCAGCGCCCTGACGCCGCCCATGCGCACGGCGTCCTCGTCCTCGACCAGGAGCACGGTGGCCGAGCCGGAGAGATCCTTGGCCGTGTCGGCCGGCCTGGCCGGCGCCGTCGCGGCGGCGGCCGGCGCCTCGCTGGGCTCGGCCTGCTTCTTCACCTCGGCGATGTGGCGCGGCAGGAAGATACGGAACACCGTGCCCTTGCCGACTTCGGAATCGCAGAAGATGAAGCCGCCCGTCTGCTTGATTATGCCGTAGACCATCGACAGCCCGAGGCCGGTGCCCTTGCCCACTTCCTTGGTCGTGAAGAACGGCTCGAAGATCTTCTTCAGCACGTCGGGCGCGATGCCGCTGCCGGTGTCCTCGACGTCGACGAGCACATAATCGGCCGGCGTCAATTCGCGATAGGCGAAGGATTTGCACTCTTCCGCCGTGACGTTGCGGGTGCGCACGGTAAGGTCGCCGCCGCTTGGCATGGCGTCGCGCGCATTGACCGCGAGATTGACCACCACCTGCTCGAACTGGCCGATATCGACCTTGACCGGCCACAGGTCGCGGCCGTGATCGATCTTGAGCTTGATATCGTTGCCGACCAGCCGGGCAAGCAGCATCCGGAGATCGGCCAGGACATCGGTCAGGTTGAGCACTTCCGGCCGCAGCGTCTGCTTGCGCGAGAAGGCCAGCAATTGCCGCACGAGCGAGGCCGCCCGGTTGGCGTTCTGCTTGATGTTCATGATGTCGGGGAAGGACGGGTCCGACGGCCGGTGATTGGTCAAGAGAAGGTCGGACGCCATGATGATGGCGGTCAGCACGTTGTTGAAGTCATGCGCGATACCGCCGGCGAGTTGCCCGACCGCCTGCATCTTCTGGCTTTGCGCCATCTGCCCCTCGAGCGCCTTCTGCTCGGTGGTCTCGACCGCGTAGACGATGGCCGATTCCTCGGCGCCCTCACTACCCGCGCTGTCGGCCACGGCGTTGACGTAGAAGCGGATGTGGCGCTCCTCGTTGCCAGGCAGCACGGAGTCGATCGGCTCGATATTGGCCTGCCGCTGCCGGGCCTTCTCGAAGGCGGCGGCGAAGGCCGGCCGGTCGCGTTCGTGGACGATGGTCTCGAACCGCACCCGCCGGTCGACGGCGTCGCGATCGACCACGGATGAAAACAGCTGCAGGAACGGCGCATTGGTGCGCAGGATGCGTCCGCTCGCATCGACGCCGGCAATGGCCATCGGCGTTGAGTTGAAGAAGCGGGTGAAGCGAACCTCCGACGCTCTGAGTTCGGCCGAAGCGTCCTCGCCCTGGGTACGGTTGAGCACGATCGTGCGGGTCGGGCCGTTCACGCCTTCGCGGCTTGCCGAAACCCGGTGCATGAAGCGCACGGGCAGCGCCTGGCCGCTCATGGTGGTGAGGTCGAGGTCGATGACGGCGTTGCGGGTCGTGCCCGGATCGGCCTTGACCGAACGCACCAGCGCCATGCCGTCGCCGGCGATGATTTCCGGCAGCGTGATGGCGCCCGGCGTGAAGGAGGCAAGGTCGATGCCCAGCCACTCGGCGAGCGTGGCGTTGATATAGGTGACACGGCCTTCCTGATCGGCCGAGAAGAACCCGGCCGGCGCATGGTCGAGATGGTCGATGGCTTTCTGCAGGTCGAGGAAGAAACGCTCCTGCTCCGCCCGTTCCTGCGAAATGTCGGCGAGCTGCCAGGCCAGCATCGGCAGCCTTTGCCCGGGCATGCTGAAGGCGCGGGCGCGGGCCCGGTACCAGCGCGCGCCGGGCTCGGCGCCCGGCTTGATCGACTGCGCCAGCCGGAACTCGCCATCGCCGGCCTGGCCGTCGCGCAGGCCCGATGCCAGCCGGTAGATCGTCATCGAGGCTTCGGGAACATCCGACAGCAGCCCTTCGACCGTCTTGAGATCGGCGGCCGAGGCAGCACCCGTCATATCGGCATAGGCGCGGTTGGCGTAGACGACGCGGCCCTTGGTGTCGGTGACCAGCAGGCCCTGCGACATCGAGTCGACGAAGGCCTTCGACAATTCGTCGCCGGTCGAGCGCGGCGCGATCTGCACGAAGCCGATCGCTGTCGCGAACAGGAAGCCGACGCCGATCATGGCGAGCACGCCGAGCATGCCGAGCAGGAAAGGATCGCCGAGACGCTCGCGGAAAAGTCCGAAGACGATCGCGGCGCCGGTCAGCACGACGATGAATACGATGAGCCTGGCGACGGCGCCCGGACGCGTGTTCTGGTCGACGATCGGTACCGGATAGAAATCGCCGCGCGCTTCCTTGGCCATGTTCCCCCTGCTCGTGATTCCGGTGTCCGATGGGCGCGGACGGCCGGTTGAATCACATTCTCCTGTAACGGAAAAGGCCTCGGCGGCAAATGTCCGATAAAATCAACGATTCATGTTTCAAACTGTTCACGATAGGTGATGTGAACTTGCGGCGGGCCGCCGTGGCGGTCTAGTGTCGCCTCACTCGAAGAGGCAATTGGGTGCACCGATGCTGCAGTGGCTGGATAACGTGGCGGGTCCGGGTTATGTCGCTGCAATCCTGTGGACGTTCGCGGCGCTGATTTTGCTTGTCGTCGTCCTGCTCGTTATCAAGGTGGTGCGCAACCTGACCTTCGGCACCTTCGTGGCCGGCGGCAGGAACCGCAAGACGCGCCTTGCGGTCATGGATGCCACCGCCGTCGACAGCCATCGCAGGCTGGTGCTGGTACGCCGCGATGACATCGAGCACCTGATCCTGATCGGCGGCCCGACCGATGTCGTGGTCGAGCGCGATATCCGGCTGGCAGCACCTCGCCGACCTGCTCTGACCGGCGACAGCACGCAGCAGCAGGCGTCAGCCACAGCTCCCCGTCCCCGCGCCCCACAACCGGCGCCGGCTCCCGCACCTGCCCCCGTCAGGCAACCATCGCCGCCTGCCGCCCAGCCGGCAGCTGCCACACGCCCGCGCGCGCCGGCGCCCGCTCCCGCGCCCAAGCCGGCGGCGCCAAGCCAACCGACGGCCAAGGTCATGCCGCTGCCGGGCTACGGGACGGCCAACGGCAGCACCAGATACACGCCGCCGCCCTCGAACGATTCCATCGACGATACGCTGATGCACGAACTCGAGACCTCTCTCGACGAGACGCACTCCCAGCCGGCGGCAAGCAAACCAGCGCCCAAGCCTTCCCTCGATGACGAGATGACCAAGCTGCTTGGCGAATTGGGCAGCCATAAGCGCTGACCTAACGGCAACACGTTTCACGGTCTCCGTGAAACACTTTGGCGCTAAAAACAAAATGGCCGGAAATCCGGCCATTCTCTACGTTTTCTTGCCTATTCGGTTCGCGTCAGTCGTCGCGATAGACCTTCTCGCGGCGCTCGTGGCGCTCCTGCGCCTCGATCGACAGCGTCGCGATCGGGCGCGCGTCAAGTCGCTTCAGCGCGATCGGCTCCCCGGTTTCCTCGCAATAGCCGTAGGTGCCTTCGTCGATGCGCTGGAGCGCAGAGTCGATTTTCGAGATGAGCTTGCGTTGGCGGTCGCGGGCGCGCAATTCGATGGCGCGGTCGGTTTCGGAAGAGGCGCGATCGGCCAGGTCGGGGTGGTTGGCGTTTTCCTGCTGCAGGATTTCGAGGGTCTCGCGCGCTTCGCGCAGTATGTCGTTCTTCCAGGTGATAAGCTTTTGGCGGAAGTACGATTTTTGCCGTTCGTTCATGAACGGCTCGTCTTCGGAGGGTACGTAATCGGCGGTAACGATGTCGTTCATTCGACTCACCCAACAACCCCAAAATTTGGCGCCTATATATTAGGGGACAACAGCCTGCACAAGCGTTATCGGACAGAGTTTCACGCAATTGTTAGTCTCGCATCGGCGGCTCCTCTCGACGACGTTGTTTCAACCGCAGACAACGAATTCGCACATGATTCGTTGCAGTTGCTGGCCCCAACCATTGTGCATGACATCGTTCTGGTGACTAATCGCGCTTTGCTACGAAGGCGGTGCCATGGGGGTCCGGTTGAGCAGGCTTTATCTGTTGCGGCATGCCAAGGCCGGCTGGGCGCTGCCCGGCGTGCGCGATTTCGACCGCCCGCTCGACGAATCGGGCATGGCCGATGCCGAAGCGATCGGCGAGGCCATGCGGGCCCGCAACTATGTGCCGGACGTCACGCTTTGCTCCAACGCCAAGCGCGCAAGGCAGACGCTGGAAGGCCTGGCGGGGCGCATCGACACCGGCCGGGTCCTGTTCTTCGACACCCTCTACAGCGAGGATGCGGCCGGCTACCTCGACATCATCCGGAAAAATGGCGGCGCCGATCAGCTTCTGGTGATCGGCCACAACCCCATGACCGAGGACTTGGCTGTGGCGGTGTCGGGCGACGGCGATGAGGCGGCGCGCGGCATGATGAACCACGGTTTTCCGACCTCCGGCCTCGCGGTGGTGCGCTTTCCCGGCAACCTTGCCGAAGCGGCGCAGGGCAGCGGCTATCTCGAAGCCTTTCTCACGCCCGCCGCCCTTTGAGGCCATTTCAAACCCGCGGCCCAAAGCCTATATCGGACGCTGGCGCGCAACCCGAGACCTGATTTGGCATCATCGCTGACGAATTTCACCGACGAGGCAAGGATTGCGCTCGACACGCTGTCGGGCCGCGCCGCCGGGCTCTTCTCTCCGTCGTTGCGTCTTGGCGTCACCGGGCTCTCCCGCGCCGGCAAGACCGTCTTCATCTCCGCCCTCGTCCACAACCTCATCCATGGCGGACGCCTCCCGCTGTTCGAAGCGCAGAAATCCGGCCGCATCGCCCGCGCCTTCCTCGAGGAGCAGCCGGACGATGCAGTTCCGCGTTTTCAGTATGAAGACCATGTCGCGGCTTTGGTGAACGACCGCGTCTGGCCGGACTCGACCCGCGCCATCTCCGAGCTTCGGCTCACCGTCGAATATGAGTCGGCTTCCGGCTGGAACCGGCTGTTCTCAGCCGGAAAACTATCCATCGACATCGTCGACTACCCCGGCGAATGGCTGCTCGACCTGCCGCTGCTCGGCAAGTCCTTCGCCGATTTTTCGCGCGAGGCGGTCGAGCTGGCCGCCCTGCCCGTCCGCTCCGACCTGTCGCAGGCATGGCGCGAGCTGGCTTCCACCATCAGCCCCGATGCCGATGCAGACGAGATGACGGCGCGCCATCTGGCCGAGAGCTTTGCCGCCTACCTCAAGGCCTGCAAGCTCGACGAACGCGCGCTGTCGACGCTGCCGCCCGGCCGTTTCCTGATGCCGGGCGATCTGGAAGGCTCTCCGGCCCTCACCTTCGCGCCGCTGATGACGCTGTCGCAAGGCCGGCCGCGCTCCGGATCGCTGCAGGCGATGATGGAGCGCCGCTACGAGGCCTATAAGACGCATGTCGTCAAACCGTTCTTTCGCGAGCACATCGCCCGCCTCGACCGGCAGATCGTGCTAATCGACGCCATGCAGGCGCTCAATGCCGGCCCGGCCGCCATGGCCGATCTGGAGCGCGCGGTCACCGAGATCCTGTCCTGCTTCCGGCCCGGACGGGGCAATTTCCTGACCGACTTCTTCTCGCGCCGCATCGACCGCATCCTGGTCGCCGCGACCAAGGCCGACCATCTGCACCATGAAAGCCACGACCGGCTGCAGGCGATCGTGCGCCGGCTGACCGACCGCGCCGTCGCGCGGGCGAATTTCAGCGGCGCCGCCGTCGATGTCGTCGCCATGGCCGCGGTTCGCTCGACCCGCGAGGGCACGGTGAAGCAGGGCCGCGAGACGCTGCCGGTCATCATCGGCACGCCGCTGAAGGGCGAGAAGATCAACGGCGAGACATTCGACGGAAAGACCGAAACCGCCATATTCCCGGGCGATTTGCCGGAAAAGGTCGATGCGGTGTTCGACATGTCCGGAGCGCCCGACAGCGCCGAACCGGCGATCCGCTTCGTGCGTTTCCGTCCGCCGAAGCTCGAACGCACCGCCGAAGGCGTCACGCTGTCCCTGCCGCATATCCGGCTCGACCGCGCGCTGCAGTTCCTGATCGGAGACCATCTGGCATGACCGCGCCCCGCAAACCGGCGGCCTTCCGCATCGAGCCTGAGACCGAGGCGCCGCCGCAACAACAGCAAAACCGCGTCGCCGAGGAGCAGCCGGCGCGCAGGCCACGCGCCGCGAGGTCGGATGTGGCAGTCGTGATCCCCTCGGAAGTCGACGTCTTCGACGAACCGGACATCGAGGCCGCGGTTCCGCCGCCGGCGCGGCGAAAGCGTTCGCTGCTGGCGCGGCTGTTCTTCGGCGCTCTTGGCGCGCTCGTCTCGCTGGCGGTCGGCCTGTGGGCCGATCAGCTCATCCGCGACCTGTTCGCACGCGCCGAATGGCTCGGCTGGCTGGCGGCCGGCCTTGCAGCGATCGCGCTGCTTTCGCTGATCGTCATCCTCATCCGCGAATTCCTCGCCATCGCCCGCCTGGCCGAAGTCGAGAAGATGCAGAAGCGGGCGCTGGATGCGGTCGCGCGTGACGATCCCAAGGCCGCGCGCGCCTTGGTCGGCGAGCTCTCGGCTTTCGTCGCCGCCAAGCCCGAGACGGCGGCCGGCCGCCGTTCGCTCGCCGAATTGCGCGGCGAGATCATCGACGGCGCCAATCTGGTGCGGCTGGCCGAGACCGAGATCCTGTCGCCCCTCGATGCCCGCGCCAAGATCATGGTCCTCGAGGCGGCGAAGCGCGTATCCCTGATCACGGCGGTCAGCCCCCGCGCGCTGGTCGACATCGCCTATGTCGTGTTCGAAGCCGGGCGCCTGATCCGGCGGCTCTCCGAGCTCTATGGCGGCCGCCCAGGCACGCTCGGTTTCTTCCGGCTGGCGCGCGGTGTGCTCGCGCATCTGGCGGTGACCGGCTCGATCGCGGTCGGCGACAGCTTCGTGCAGCAGATCGTCGGCCATGGGCTTGCCGCGAAGCTCTCGGCAAAACTCGGCGAGGGCGTGGTCAACGGTATGATGACGGCGCGCATCGGCATCGCCGCGATGGAAACCGCCCGCCCCCTGCCGTTCATCGCCGTCAAGCGCCCTGGCCTGGGCGATTTCCTCTCGGCGCTGACCTCTTTTGCGGCAAAAAAGGACGGTCAGGCAGACGAATAGGGTAAACGCGAATGCCGCCGGTAGTGACGAAGCGTTAACCAATCTTCTCCATGGTCAGCCTGGTCCCAAGAATAGACTCTGTCGTGCCGGGTGTCGTCCATGAGAAGCGTGATCTTGTCCTGCGTGCTGCCTGCGACGGTTGCGATTGCCGCGCCGCTCGGATTGGTCGAAAAGGCCTTCGGCGCGGAACCGGACAAGCAGTTCTTCCATTCGGTCGAAGGCAGATGGGTCGGCCCTGGCGAGATCATCGCCGGCAAGTACAAGGGTACCAAATTCACCTGCGATTTCAACGGCTCGACGCCGGCCAGCAAGCTCGGCATGACGCTTGACGGTGGCTGCAGGGTCGGTGTGTTCACGCAAAAGATGTCGGCCAGCGTCGAGCGTAAGGGTCGCGACGGTTACAGGGGCACCTTCATGGGCGGCTCCACCGAAAGCGGAATGGACATTGTCGGCGGCAATGTCGTCGATGCCCAGAAGGTCGTCTTCACCATCAACCGCAAGCAGCTGAACGGCGTCATGCAGGCGCGCGTCCCCGACGGCAATTCGATGACCGTGACGGTGGCCGTGCGCGTCAACAATCAGCTGGTGCCGGTGATCGGCATGAGCCTGAAGCGGATCGACTCGGTCGAGGTCGGCGCCATCGCCAAGAACTGACCGGCGCGGTCCCGGCAACCGCGCCTACACTCACGAAAATAGACGGCTCAAGTCAAAGTCGGGAAGTGGCAAGCCACTTTGCGGCCTGGACTGTATTCCTTCAGTTCCGGCCGTTCCGAGCGGCAGCGATCAACCGCGATCGGGCATCGCGGGTGGAAACGGCATCCGGACGGAGGCTTCAGCGGGCTCGGCACGTCGCCGGTGAGGATGATGCGCTTGCGCGCGCCCGTGGGCGTCGTCTCGACGACCGGAACGGCCGAGATCAGCGCCTGGCTGTAAGGATGGGCGGGCGTCGCGAACACGTCTTCCGCCGGTCCTTCCTCGACGATCGAGCCGAGATACATCACCGCGATGCGTGTCGAGACCTGACGCACCACCGAGAGGTCGTGGGCGATGAAGATATAGGTGAGCTTCAGCTTCTCCTGCAGGTCGGCCAGCAGGTTGACGATCTGCGCCTGAACCGACACGTCCAGCGCCGAGACGGGCTCGTCCAGCACGACAAGGTCGGGGTTCAACGCGATCGCCCGCGCGATGCCGACGCGCTGGCGCTGGCCGCCGGAGAATTCATGCGGATAGCGCATCACGTGGTCCGGCAGCAGCCCCACCAGATCGAACAGCTCCGCCACGCGCGCGGTGACCTCCTTGGATGAAAGCTTGCCGTGGATGCGCAACGGCTCGGCCACGAGGTCGCCGACACGCCGGCGCGGATTGAGCGAGGCCGAGGGATCCTGGAAGACCATTTGCAGGCGCCGCCGCAGCGGCCTGAGCTCGGACAACGACTTCGCGGTGATGTCGTCGCCTTCGAACAGAAGCTTGCCGTCGGTGATGTCGTAGAGCCGGACCAGGCAGCGCGCCAGCGTGGACTTGCCGCATCCGGATTCGCCGACCAGGCCGACCGTCTCGCCGCGCCGCACGGTCAGCGAGACGTTGTCGACCGCATGCACGGTCCGCCTGCCCTCGGCGGAAAAGCAGGTGCCGATCGAAAAGCGCTTGGCCAGCGAGCGCGTCTCGAGGATCGGTCGGTCGGCGTCAATCATTGCTTCGCTCATGCCTATGCCACCCGAAAACATGCGGCGGCATGCGCGCCGCTGCCGAGTCCTGGCTTGCCGGCCTCGCAAGGCTCGTAGCGGACGGGACAGCGCGGACCGAAGGCGCAGCCTTGCGGCAGCCGCAGTAAGGACGGCGGCGAGCCGGGAATGGCCGGCAGACGGCGCGGCTTCTGGCCGGTGAGCGGCGGGATCGAGCCGAGCAGCGCGCGCGTATAGGGATGCCGCGGATCGGAAAACAGCTCAGTGCGGGTGCCGCGCTCCACCACGCGGCCGGCATACATGACCATGACGCGGTCGGCGAGCTCGGAGACGACACCCATGTCATGCGTGATGAAGACCACGGCCGACTTATGCTTCGCCCGCAATTTGCGCACGAGATCAAGGATGCCGGCCTGCACGGTGACGTCGAGCGCGGTGGTCGGCTCGTCGGCCACCAGCAGCGCCGGATCGCAGGACAAGGCCATCGCGATCACCGCCCGCTGCCGCATGCCGCCTGAAAGCTGGTGCGGATAGCGCGACATCGCCTCATGCGGATTGGGGAAATTTACCTCCGCCAAGAGCTGCTCGACGCGCTCCATCGCCTTGGCCTTGCTGACGCCGCGATGCGCCCGGATCTGCTCGGCGATCTGCCAGCCGATCGTGTAGACCGGCGTCAGCGCCGTCATCGGATCCTGGAAGATCATCGCGATCTCGTTGCCGCGCAGGCGCCTCAGCTCGCGCGGCGACAGGCCCACCAGCTCGCGGCCCTTGTAGCGGATCGAGCCTTCGATGGTGGCGTTCGGATCGGTGATGAGCCCCATCACGGCGAGCAGCGACACCGTCTTGCCCGAGCCGGATTCGCCGACGACGCCAAGGATCTCGCTCTCCTCGAGGTCGAAGGAAACGCCGTCGATGGCCCGCACCGGCCCGTCATGGGTTCGGAAGGACACTTTGAGATCGCGCACCGACAGTATCATGATGTCCTCAGGCGCGGATCGAGAAGGATGTAGACGAAATCGACCACGGCATTGGCGACGACCACGAACATGGACGCATACATGACCGTCGCCATGATCATCGGCAAATCGAGGTTCTGCAATGCGTCATAGGTGAGCTTGCCGATGCCGTGCAGGCCGAACACGACTTCGGTCAGCAAGGCCGAGCCGCCCACCAGCGCGCCGAAGTCGAGGCCGAACAGCGTGACGAAGGCGATCAGCGAGGTGCGCAGCGCGTGGCGGAACAGGATGCGGGTCTCCGACAGGCCCTTGGCGCGGGCGGTGCGGATGTAATCCTCCTGCATGGATTCGATGATGGCCGCGCGCAACACCCGCCCGTAGATGCCGATATAGAGGATGGCCAGCGTGATCCACGGGATAATCAGCGTCAGGAACCAGCCTTTCGGATCGTCCGAAAAGTTCTTGTAGCCGAGCGGCGGCACCCAGGAGAACGCCCAGCTGTCGTGATAACGGCTCTGGGTGATCAGGTTCATCACCTCGCCCAGCCAGTAGACCGGCATGGAAATGCCGAGCAGGCCCAGCGCCATCAGAAGCTTGTCCAGCCAGCTGTCGCGGGTGGCCGCGGCGACGATGCCGATGATGATCGAGACGACCACCCATAGCACCGCGGCCCCGAACACCAGCGAGAGCGTGACGGGAATCGAATCCATGACGGCCGGCACCACCTTCCAGCCCCGATTGACGAAGGAGGTCAGGTCGCCGGTGACGAAGATCTTCTCCATCATGCGCGTGTATTGCACATAGAGCGGCTGGTCGAAGCCGAAGCTGTGGCGCACCGCCGCCAGCACTTCAGGCGACGCGTTGCGGCCGGCGATGCGTGCGGCGGGGTCGGCGCCGGGCGTGGCGAAGAAGATCAGGAA
Organism: Mesorhizobium vachelliae; assembly: GCF_033977325.1. Classification (NCBI taxonomy): domain Bacteria; kingdom Pseudomonadati; phylum Pseudomonadota; class Alphaproteobacteria; order Hyphomicrobiales; family Phyllobacteriaceae; genus Mesorhizobium; species Mesorhizobium vachelliae. The sequence goes on along the minus strand of NZ_JAVIIR010000008.1, from coordinate 210,159 downwards.
GACGATGACCGAGATGCCGAACATCACGAACAGCATCTGACCGAAACGGCGCAGGATCGCGTAGATCATCAGTCGCGCCCCAGCCGGACTTTCGAGCGCGGGTCGAGCGCATCGCGCAGACCGTCGCCGAAGACATTGAGTGCCATGACGGAAACGGCGATCGCCAGCCCCGGCACCAGCGCCACCAGCGGCCGCGTGTAGAGCAGCGCCTGCCCGTCCTGGATGATGGTGCCCCAGCTTGCAGCCGGCGGCTGCACGCCGATCGACAGGAATGAAAGCGCTGATTCCGTCAGCATGTTCAGCGCCATCATCAGTGGCACGAAGACGATGAGCGTGGTGGTGATGTTGGGCAGGATGTCGCGCAACAGGATGCGCCAGCCCGGCACGCCGAGATTGATCGCGGCGAGCACGAATTCGCTGTGCCGCAACGCCAGGACCTGCCCGCGGATCGGGCGCGCGACATAGGGTATATAGACGATGCCTATGATGATAATCGGCAGCCATAGGCTGCCCGACTGGATCTCGATCGGCCCGATCGCTATGCCCTGCGCGATGGTGACGATGGAAAGCGAGATCGCCAGGAGATAGATCGGAAATGCCCAGAGCACGTCAAGGAAGCGCGACAGCACCGTGTCGGTGATGCCGCCGAAATAGCCGGCGATCAGTCCCGCCATCGTGCCGAAGATCAGCGTGAAGATGGTGGCAGCACCCGAGATCAAAAGCGAGTTAAGGCCGCCATAAAGCAACCTTGCCATGACGTCCCGTCCCTGGCTGTCGGCGCCGAGGAAATAATTGCCGAGCCGCCAGGTCGGACCGATCGGCGTGTAGCCAAGCCCCAGTCCTTCGGTCGACTGTTCCATCACCGGAACGTCGGCGCCGTCGATCTGGATGACGGCGTCGAGCGTCGAGGCGAACGGATCCGTGCCCGCCCATTTCGCGTAGAGCGGCGCGCTGAAACAGGCGAGAACGATGATGAGGAACACGGTCAGGGACGCCATGGCGGCCCTGTCCGTTGCCAGCTTCGCAAACGCGACGGCCCAAGGCCCTCGCGTCTTGCGCGGCATGGCTGCGACTTGGCTGGACACGTTTATGTCCTTCGCGGTTCGTTACTGCATCCAGGCCCCTTACTGCACCCAGGACTGGGTGATAATCCAGTTGAACTGCGGGTTGAACTTGAAATTGCCGATGCGCTTGCTGACGAAATCAAGCCGCTTCGGCGTGAAGAGACCGACCGCCGGCGCCTTGTCCGTGACCTGCTTGTCGATTGCCGCCCACATTTTGTCGGCCGCCTTCTGGTCGGTCACGCCGAGGTCCAGCGCCTTCTGCATCTGGGCGTCGATATCTTTGTCGCAGAAGCCGGAAATGTTGATCGAAGCGTCCGAGCCTTCGCGATAGGACGCGCAGCTGAACAGGATGTTCAGGAAGTCCGACGCCGCCGGGTAGTCCTTGTACCACTGCGTGACGGACATCTGCACTTTGTTGTTGGTGTTCTGGATATAGGTGAACTGAAGGTTGGACGAGATCGGCTTGACGTCGGCGACATAGCCGATGTTGGTCAGCACGCTCTGCAGATAGACGCCGATCGACCGCGAGATCGCGGTGTCCTCGACGATGATCGTCACCTTCTGGCCCTTGGTGCCCGATTCCTCGACGAGCTGCTTTGCCTTGTCGACGTCCGGAGCCGACCATTTGGCGCCAGGGTTCTTGGTGAAGGGGCAATAGTCCTCATGTCCGGGGAAGTCCGGCGGCAGAACCTGGCAGACCGGCGAAGCCAGCACCTTGCCGCCGAACAGCTTGACCAGCGTGTTGCGGTCGACTGCGTAAGCGACGGCCTGACGGGCCTTTTCATTGTCGAATGGAGCCATGCGGGTGTTGAGCGGCGCGTACCACCAGGCCGAAAGCGGCGAGATATGCAGCTGGTCCATGGACTTGCTGCCGAGTTCGCCGAGACGGTCGCTGGGCAGCGCGTCGAACATCCAGTCCGCTTCGCCGTTCTGGATGGCCGTCACGGCCGCCTCTTCCGACAGGCCGAAATCATACTGCACGACATCCGGATAGCCGTCCGGCTGGGCTTCCTCGCTCCACTGCTTGAAATTGGGGTTGCGGGAAACCGTCATGCCCTTGTTGGGATCGAAGGCCGAGATCATGTAGGCGCCGGTGCTGGGGATCGGCTTGGAGCCCATATCCTCCGTCGGCGTGTCCGCCGGCAGGATCACGGCATGCGGCAAGGCAAGCTTGTAGAGGATCTCGGCGTCCGGCTTGGTGAGGTTGAGGGTAATCGTGCCAGCCGCCTCGTCGGCCACGACGCCGCCTTCCAGCGTGCAGCTCTTGGTGTCGGCCAGGCATTTGTCGGCGCCGACGATGCCGGCATAGAAGGTGCCCGAGGTCGGGCCGGAAACCTTGAAGATGCGCTGGAACGAGGCGACGACGTCCTTCACGCCGAGGTCCTGCCCGTTGGAGAACTTGATGCCTTTGCGCAGCTTGAAGGTGAAGGTCTTGCCGTCATTGCTGACCGTGGGCAGCGCCTCGGCCAGATCGGGAACGACGGAAAAGCCGTCGACGCCTTCGGCCTTTCGGAAGGCGACCAGGCCGTCATAGATCGGCTGGTACATCTGCCAGCCCTGGTCGGTGTAGTTGATGTGCGGATCGAGCGTTCCGGCCGCCGAGCGGGCAAGAAGGCGAATGGTGCCGCCACGGTGCTCCTTGAGATATTCGGCCTGCGCCGGAGCGAGCCACGAGCCGGCCAGCAATGCCGCGGCCGACGCCGCCAAAAGCAGTTTCTTCATGTCGTCATTCCCCTTTTCTCAGTTGTCGTTGTGGTCCAGGAAGTCTCCCACCACCCGCATGCACAGGTCCTGCTCCTCGACATGGGGCATGTGGCTGGAATGCTCGAATATCTGCCAACGCGATCCCTTGATGCCGTCCTTGAAGGGCTGCACGGTCGCCGGCGTGGCCTCATCGTAACGGCCGGAGATGAGAAGTGTGGGGACATCGATCGCCGGCAGTCGGTCGATGACGCTCCAGCTCTTCAGCGTCCCAATGACATGGAATTCGTTCGGGCCGTTCATCACGTTGTAGACGGTCGGATTGCGCACGATCTGGGCGAAGGTTTCCGTCACCTCGGGCGGGAACGGCACGACCCGGCAGACATGCCGTTCGTAGAACCGCATCGTCGCTTCCTGGTAGGCCGGATCGTCCGTCGTGCCGGCCTGTTCGTGCTTCGTCAGCGTCTCCTGCACGTCCTTGGGCAGATCGGTGCGCAGCCGGTTGGCCTCCTCGACCCAAAGCTTCATCGAAGCCGGCGAGTTGGCGATAGTCAGCGACTTCAGGCCTTTCGGCCGGGTCACGCCATATTCGGCGCCCAGCATGCCGCCCCAGCTCTGCCCCAGCACATGGAAGCCGCCGCGGATGCCGAGATGGTCGATGAGGTTTTCCAGCTCGTCGATGAAGAGTTGGGGCGTCCAGAAATCGGCGCCCTTTTCCGGCAGCAAGGTGGAATTGCCGCAGCCCAACTGGTCGTAGTGGATGACCGCGCGGCCGTCCCGGGCAAGGAGCTTGTAGGCATCGACGTAATTATGCGCGGCGCCCGGCCCGCCATGCAGGATCACCACCGGAGCCTTGCCGGCATCGAGCTCGCCGCTGATCCGATACCAGGTTTCATAGGCGCCGAAGCCGGCCCGACCTTCCTTGCTGACGATCTTGGACGGCATTGCGGTTCCCTGCTTGGTTGAAGACATCTCGTTGCCTAGTTCGCCGCCCGGCCGGATTGCACCCACTCTTCCAGCATCTGCACGCCAAAGGCTGTGGCGCCTTCCCGGCCCAGCGGCCGGTCCTTGTCGGCCAGTTCCTTGCCGGCAATGTCGAGATGCACCCACGGGCGGTCCTCGGTGAAATTGCGCAGGAAGGCAGCCGCATAGGGCGCGTCGCCGTCTTCCATATCCTTGGCGTGATGGCGGATGTCGGCGAAGGGCGATTGCAGCCCCTCGTCATAGGCCCGGTCGAGCGGCAGCTGCCAGAACCTCTCGCCGACCTTTTCCCCGGCCGCGATCATGCGCGAGGCGATGGTGTCGTCGGTGCTGAAAAGGCCGGCAAAGACTGAGCCGAGGCCCCGCATCACCGAATAGGTCAGCGTGGCCAGATCGACGATCACCGACGGATTGAAACGCGAAGCGGCATAGTAGAGGCAGTCGGCCAGGATGAGCCGGCCTTCCGCATCCGTGTCGAACACTTCCACGGTCTGCCCTGACGCCGTCGTGATGATGTCGCGTGGCTTGAGAGCGGTGCCGGACGGCATGTTCTCTGCAATGCCGAGCACGCCGACGGCATGCACCGGGCTGCCTTGCCGTGCGAGCGCAATCAACAGGCCGACCACGGCGGCCGCGCCGCCCATATCGGCCTTCATGTCGAACATCTGCTCGCCGCGCTTGATGCACAGGCCGCCGGTGTCGAAGCAGACGCCCTTGCCGACGAAGGCCAGCGGCTGCGCGGGAGCGCCCTTGCCGCGATAGCGCAGGACGGCGACGCGCGGCGGTCGCGCCGAGCCGGAGCCGACGGCCAGGACCGCATTCATGCCGAGCTCCTTCAGCCGCGCCGCGTCGAGGATCTCGACATCGATGCCGGCCTCGCGCAGCGGCTCCAGGTGGTCATGGAAATTGTCGGGGTGGAGATGGTTCGGCGGCAGGTTGACCAGCGTGCGCGCATATTCGACACCGTCGGCGATGGCGTTGACCCGAGCCAGCGCCGCCTTCAGTTCCGGACCGGCCGCGCCGATCAATTGCACTCGCAAGGTGCGGTCGGCGCCTGCCCCCTGACGCCGGTTGCGCATGTCGAACCGATAGCGCCGCAGCCGCATGCCGAGCGCGACCCGCGCCAAGACTTCCGCAGCCGGAAGCTCGACACCAACGAGTTGGTCCAGCACGAGGGTAGCCGCGCATTCGCCCTTGCCTTCCAGATGCGCGGCAAGCAGACCGCCGGCGCGCGCCAGAGAAAGCGTGGTCACAGCCTCGGCCTTGCCCAAGGCCAGCACCACCACGCGCCGGGCCGATACGGCCTTGGGAGCGATGACGTCGACGCAGGCGCCGGACTCCTCAAGGGCGGCCGGGTCGGAGCATGCGCGGGACAAGATCCCGTCCATTTCAGCATCGAGCGCCGCTGCACGGGGACCAAAACCGTTTTGAGCGGTTTGCAGGACCACGACCACGGAGGTTTCCGCAGAAATCTCGTCCGCCGCTTCAAAGACCGGCACCGGCGACTGAGGCATAAAGCTCGTTCTCCCATTTGCGGGGCGGCTCCTGCCAAGTCGGCTGCGTTACGCGCAAAACCTTCCCTGCCACCGGTGAAGACCGGTGAGGCCGGTTCGCGCCGTTGGGGAATGGTATCGGAGTACCCAAATAATTGTTTTCTGACGGCGACTTAGTCGCTCTTGCCATTTGGGTAGCCCCGAACCGGCCGGGCGATCAAACGCCAATTTTGCCCAAGTCGATTGACAAAAACTCAACTGACAATTCATGATCGGCCAATGGCCCTACCCTCACTCAACGGCATGCGCGCCTTCGAGGCCGCCGCGCGCCTCGGCAGCATCAAGGACGCGGCGGAAGAGCTGCATTTGACGCCTTCGGCCGTCAGCCGCCACATCCGCGCGCTTGAGAGGAACCTTGGCCAGGACCTGTTCGAGCGTGGCTTTCGCCAGATCACCCCGACCATCAGGGGCTCATACTACGCGCGCTCCCTCTCCGAGGCATTCGAGGCCATCTGGCGCGCCACCGACGATGTCAGCTTCGTCCATGGGCACGGCAGGACCCAGCGTGTCAGGGTGCTCTGCGTGCCTGCCGTCCTGAACCTTTGGCTGGCCGACCGCTTGCCTAATTTCCGCAAGCTGCATCCATCCGTGGACCTGGAGATCTCGACGTCGGGCAAGCGGGCCAACTTCGATTTGGCCATTGTCGACGAGTTCGTCTACAAGGCCGGTCCGGCCTTGACGCTGCTGATCCCGCTGGTCCTGACCCCGGTCTGCGCGCCCTCGCTGCTCGAAGGACCGGTGCCGCTCAGGACGCCGGCAGATCTGGTCAATCATCACCTGATCCACGAATGCGAGAGCATGCGTTGGCGGCGCTGGCTGGAACAGGAAGGCGTTCTGGAGACCACGCCGAAATCCAGCACGACGCTCGATGACTGCACCTTGATCATGCGCGAGGTGATAAACGGCGCGGGGATCGCTCTGGCCGACACCATGATGGCGCAGGACCTTCTGCAGCAAGGCAGGCTTGTCGCCCCCTTCAGCGCCCGCCACACCTATCCCGCCGGAATCTATCTGCACCAACGCCGCAGCATCGGAAACAAGCCGGGCACCGGCCTGTTCCAGGACTGGCTGCTCGCCGAGATTGCCGACCACAAGCGGACGATGGGTATCGCGTAGCGCATCTCGGAAAGGTGCCGACCGAGCGCCACGCAACGAAAAAGGCGGCGGCCGTCCGGCCACCGCCTTCGCATCTGTCGACGGCTGCGCTCAACCCTTGATGGTGGCGGTCAGCTCGTCATAGGCCTTGCAGGCTTCGTCGAGCGTCGTCGCGCCCTGATATTTCGTCGTCACGGCCTGCACCTTGGCGGTCAGATCGGCCGCCTTGCTCGGATCCTTGGTGATGGCTTCCTGGAGGGCGGCAGCCATGTCCTGCGCCTTCTTGGCGGCGATTTCCTGCGTACATTCCGGCCCCTTGGAGCAAGCCGAACCGGCCAGCGCCGCAACACCCACGGCAACGAGCAAAAACTTCTTCATGTCAATCATCTCCTCAAAAAAGGCAGCCGCCCATCGCGGCTGCCTTCCAATGGCCGAAGCCGAGCGTGCCATAACCTCTGATTGTGGCCGCACGCAACAACCCGGCCGCGTAAACTTCTGTAACGGAGCTGCAACAGGCGTTTGCCGCGCAGCCTGCCACTTCGTATCCTGGGGCGCGCATCCTGCCCTTTCGACCAGTCCCCGCGCCCTTGCCTCCCGCTCCCGGGGCATGCAAGGAGTGCTTCTGATGCATGTCGCCCAGAAGTGTGCAGCGGTTCTGGGCGACATGCATCAAGCAAAGACCTAAGGCGCATCGCCTGAATCTGTTTCAGGCGACGCGCCTTAGACCAACGGGATGACAGGCATGGCGGTTGAAGCCTCGAGCAGCGATCTGGTGCAGGTGGTGGCGCTGCTCGCCGCGGGCGTCGTCGCCGTGCCGATCTTCAAGCGCATGGGGCTCGGCTCGATCCTCGGCTATCTCGCAGCCGGCGTGGTCATCGGCCCGTTCGGCCTGCGCATCTTTTCCGAATCGGAAGCGATCCTCCACGTCGCCGAGCTCGGCGTCGTCATGTTCCTGTTCATCATCGGCCTGGAGATGCAGCCGTCACGGCTCTGGGGACTGCGCCGCGAGATCTTTGGACTTGGCGCGCTGCAGGTCGGCGTCTGCGCCGTCCTGCTCACTCTCGTCGGACTGGCCGGCGGCTTTCCGATCGCGCAGTCCTTCGTCGCCGGCGCCGGCTTCGTCCTGACCTCGACGGCGATCGTCATGCAGTTGCTGGAGGAGCGCGGCGAGATCGCCACGCCGAAAGGCCAACGCATCGTCTCCATCCTGCTGCTCGAAGACCTGACGATCGTGCCGCTGCTTGCGCTGGTGGCGTTCCTCGCGCCGGGCGGCGCCGAGACCAGTTTTTCGGAGCGGCTGACCGAAGTCGGCATAGGCATCGCCGCGATCGTCGGGCTGGTCGTGGCCGGCCGTTACCTGCTCAATCCGCTTTTCCGCATCCTGGCGGACGCCCGCGCTCGCGAAGTCATGACCGCCGCCGCCCTGCTTGTGGTGCTGGGATCTGCGCTCGCCATGCAGCTCTCCGGCCTGTCGATGGCGATGGGCGCCTTCCTCGCCGGCGTGCTCCTATCGGAATCGACCTTTCGCCATCAGCTCGAAGCCGATGTCGAGCCGTTCCGCGGCATCCTGCTCGGCCTGTTCTTCCTCGCCGTCGGCATGTCGCTCGACCTTGGCGTCGTCGCCCGGAACTGGCGGCTCGTCGCCGTCTATGTCGTCGCCTACATGGTCATGAAAGCCGTCGGCATCTACGTCGTCGCGCGTATCCTGAAGAGCGGCCACCGCGAGGCGCTCGAACGCGCCGTCTTCATGGCGCAGGGCGGCGAGTTCGCCTTCGTGCTCTATTCGTCCGCCGCCGCGGTCGGCATCATCGACGGCCAGGCCAACGCCACGCTGACCGCCATCGTCATCATCTCGATGGTGCTGACGCCGCTTGCGATCGTGGCGCTGCGCTACCTCACCCCGCGCGACGAGCAGTCGCTCGACGGCGTCGACATCGCCGAGGGCCTCACCGGCAGCGTGCTGATCATCGGCTTCGGCCGCTTCGGCCAGATCGCCAGCCAGCCGCTTCTGCTGCGCGGGCTGGACGTCTCGATCATCGACAACGAGGTGGAGATGATCCAGGCGGCGGCCGATTTCGGCTTCAAGGTCTATTACGGCGACGGCACGAGGCTGGACATCCTGCATGCGGCCGGCGCCGGGCGCGCCCGCGCGGTGCTGATCTGCGTCGACAAGCCGGACGCCGCCGTGCGCATCGCCCAGCTGATCAAGGCCGAATTCCCGTTGGTCACCATTCTGGCGCGCGCCTTCGACCGCGGCACCGCGCTGCAGCTCGTGCGCGCTGGCGTCGACTACCAATTGCGTGAAACCTTCGAATCGGCGCTGGTCTTCGGCGGCTCAGCGCTCGAGGCGCTGGGCGTCGATCCGGAAGAGGTCGCCGAGGTCATCGAGGACGTGCGGCGCCGCGACGAAGCGCGCTTCGAGACGCAATTGGCCGAAGGCGTGCGCGCCGGCCAGCGTTTCCTGAAGGGCAATATCGGCACACCGATCCCGACGCCGCTGACGCAACCGCGCCGCGCCGGCCGGGCGCTGAACCAGGAAACCGCCGTCGTGCTGAACCAGGCAGAAACGAAGAACTGAGGGGCAAGGCATGGCAGAGCTCGATCCGCGAGCGCTTTCGGTCACCAAATTCTGGCGCGCTGCCGGCGAAGATGCCTGGTTCGAGAAGAACGACGCCTTCGACGCGGATTTCCGCAACCGCTTTCTGGACTTGCATTACGCAGCCGCGCGGCGCGAATGCGACGACTGGAACGCGCATGCCGAAGGCTCGCTGGCGCTGATGATCCTGCTCGACCAATTCCCGCGCAACTGCTTCCGCGGCAGCGGCCACATGTACGCCACCGATCCGCTCGCCAGACACTTCGCCGACAGGGCAATCGCCGCGGGCCAGGACCTGGAACTGGACGAGCTGGTTCGCGTCTTTCTCTATTTGCCCTTCGAGCATTCCGAATTGCTGGCGGACCAGCAACGGTCAGTCGAGGTGACGGCCGCCAGAGCGCCCGAGTATCTGAAATACGCCGAGGAGCATCTGGAGATCATCCGGCGCTTCGGACGCTTCCCGCATCGTAACCGCATGCTTGGCCGCGCGACGACCGCCGAGGAACAGGCGTTCTTGGACGGCGGCGGTTTTTCCGGTTGATGCCGGCTAACCACAGATTGGGAAGCATGTTGTGAAAAGCTTCGAAGCGCGAATGATTGGCAAGTCAATCCGATCTGTCGAAAGGAACGAACCGGGGTTTGGGATCAGCGTTCTTTTCACCGACGGCACCGGGCTCGCTGTCCATTCGGAGGTATCGCTGCGCATGAGCGATACAGCGGCAAGAATCGAGCGCGTTACATCGACTAAGCAAGAGGTCATCTTGCATTTGAGCGAGCATGATTTCCTCGCGATATCGATTGACCGCCAAAAGTACGACGCTGTCGAATTGTTCGTCTACCAGGACGCCGACGGCACTTTCGTTGTCGAGAATTAGACGACGTTAAGCCAACCACCATTCGTGGCCCGAGGGCAGCCTCTCGATGCCGGAAATATCGACGGCTTTGAGCCGTTCCGACACGCTCCTGCCGCCGACCGAAAGCGCGGGCGCGATCTCGGCCAGGGGCGCCAGCACGAAGGCGCGCTCCAGCATGCGCGGATGCGGCACTTCGAGCCCGGTCTCGTGGATCACCCGGTCGCCGAAGACCAATATGTCTATGTCGATCAGGCGCGGCCCCCAGCGCTCCTCGCGCACGCGCTTCAACCGCCTCTCGACATCGAGGCAAAGCTCGAGCAGCGCGCGAGGCGAGAGCGCCGTCTCGATCGCCGCGGCGGCGTTGAGGAAATCGGGCTGGTCGAGCTTGCCCCAGGGCGGCGTGCGGTAGAGCGAGGAGACGGCGGTGACGCGCGTCGCGTCGTCGCCGTCCAGCATGCGCAATGCCGCGCCCATGGACCTAGCCGGGTCGCCCAGATTGCCGCCGAGGCTGAGGTAGACGGCGCTATTCCGGCCAGACAACGGTCACCTCGACATGATCGAGCACGCCCGGCACCGGGGCGTTCGGTTTGCGCACGGTGATCGCGGCTTTCCTGATCTGAGAAAACCTGGCAGCCAGCGCTTTCGCTACCTCCAGTGCCAGCGCCTCGATGAGGAAGCGGCGATGTCCGGTCACGATCTCCTCGATGACCGAGAAGGCGACGCCGTAATTGACGGTATCCTCGATGGAATCCTCCGTCAGCGGGCGGCTGGGCTCGACGGTCAGCTCGGCGTCGACATAGAAACGCTGGCCAAGCGTCTCCTCCTCGTCCAGCACGCCGTGGCGGGCGAAGAAGGCGCAGTTCTTCATACGGATGACGTACATGATCAGTGTCCGGGAGGAAGCTCGGTTTCGCGTTGAAGCATAGCATCGGTCACCGCCAGCGCATCCACGTTGATTGCGACATCGTGGACGCGAAACAGGTCGGCTCCTTTCAAGCGCAGGATGACGCTGGTGGCCGCCGTGCCGGCGGCCCGTTCGGCGGGCTCGCGCCCGGTGGCGTTGCCGATGAAGCGCTTGCGCGAGGTCCCCGCCATCAGCGGATAGCCGAGCGCCTGAAGCTCGGAAAACCGCGCCATCAGGTCGAGGTTTTCCTCCGCCGTTTCCTTGGCGAAGCCGAAGCCGGCATCGAGCACGATCTGGCTGTCGGCGACCTTGCCGGCACGCGCTATCTCCAGCGATTTGCGCAGGAACAGGAACTGGTCCTCGATCACGTCGGGCAGCTTCTGCCGTTCGCGCCCGGTATGCATGATGACGAGCCCGGCGCCGGTCTCCGCGGCGACGCGCGCGATACCGGGTTCGCGCTGCAGCCCCCAGACGTCGTTCACGATATGCGCGCCGGCGGCGACCCCAAGCCGCGCCGTCTCCTCGCGATAGGTGTCGACCGAGATCAGCGCTTCGCCCGAAGCGGCGAGCGCCGCGATCACGGGCAGCACGCGCGCCTGCTCTTCCTCGGCCGAGATCGGGGCAAAACCCGGCCGGGTCGATTCCCCGCCGACATCGATGACGGCCGCGCCCTCCTTCACCATGCGGCGCGCCTGCTCCAGCGCCTTTTCAGGCGCGATGAACAGGCCGCCGTCGGAAAAGCTGTCGGGCGTCACATTGAGGATGCCGACGACGACCGCCTTCGGACCGAGGTCGAGATAGCGCCCATGCGCCAGCTGCCATCGCCTTGTCGTCATTGTCCATCAACCATGCGTGATCCGCGCGAAATCAATTTCGTTGCGCTGGCGACGGCCCTAAAGCAAGGTGCGTGAAGAGGCAATATGATGAACCGATCCCTGCTCTGCGCCTTGATGCTCTCGCTCACCGCCATGCCGGCGGGCGCGGCCAATCTGGTGAAGACCTACAGCTATTTCAGCGTCGGCGGCCGCACGCTCGACGACATCCAGAACCAGCTCTCGAGAAACGGTCCCGAGGTGAAGAGCACCGGCTCGCGGCACCCGGGCGCCACGCAGATGGCCTTCACGACCCGCATCAGCTACGCGCAGAGCGCCGGGGCCTGCCGCATCGCCGACGCGGCCGTCACCGTGAAGGTCAAGGTGATCCTCCCCGAATGGCGGCGTCCGCGCAAAGCCGATCCCGATGTCAGGCTGTTCTGGGACACGCTCTCGGCCGACATCAAGCGGCATGAGGAGCGCCATGTCGAGATCGCCAAGAACCATGCGCGCCTGCTCGAGGACGCGCTGAAAGCCGTCCCTCCGCAAAAGACATGCGAAGAGGCAAAGGCCAAGGCAGCAGCGATCCAGGCCGCAGAGCTCGCCAGGCATGATCAGGATCAGGTGCGCTTCGACCGCGTCGAGAGCGTCAATTTCGAAAGCCGTATCCTTCGCCTGATGCGCTACCGGATGCAGCGCGTCGAAGCCGGCCAGTTGCCACCGCCTTGACCCGGAAGGGCCCGAGGCCAATTTCGCCCAAGCATGGTGCCAGACCGGGAAAACTTTCGAAGGGCGGTCGAAATCGACCTATATCGCACGACATATAGCTGGTTCGAAACATTCGAGCCGCAATCCACGATGAGAAATGACAGGCGCGATCGGCCGGGGCCGTCTTGGCGCGCCAAGCATCAGCCTTTGAAAGAATGACGCATGGACCAGACCGTCGAGAAACAGGCGATGGCGCCGAAAGCCGCGCCGGTGATAAGCGAGAGCGAGAAGAATACCATCATCGGCGGCGTGCTGTTGTCGATGCTGCTGGCGGCGCTTGACCAGACCATCGTTGCCCCCGCCCTGCCGACGATCGCGCGCGCTCTCGGCCATGCCGAATATCTGCCATGGATTGTCACCGGCTATCTTTTGACCGCGACGGCGGTGGCGCCGCTCTACGGGAAGATTTCCGATGTCTATGGACGCCGGCCGGTCATCCACACCGGCATCCTTATCTTTCTGCTCGGATCGCTGGTCAGCGCGCTCGCTCCCAACATGCTGGTGCTGGTCGTCGGCCGCGCCATCCAGGGCGCCGGCGGCGGCGGTCTCTTCGCGCTGGCCCAGACGGTGATCGGCGATCTCGTGCCGCCGCGCGAGCGCGCCCGCTACGCGGCCTGGATCTCCGGCACCTGGGCGGTGGCCAGCATTGCCGGTCCGCTGCTCGGCGGCGTCTTTGCCGAACACCTGCACTGGTCGTTGATCTTCTGGATCAACCTGCCGATCGGCTTCCTGGCCATGGCCATCGTCAACAATCCGCTGAAGAAGCTGCCGATCGCAGCCAAGCATCACCGCATCGACGGGTTGGGGGCGGTGCTGCTGGTCATCGCCACCGCGCTGCTGCTTCTGGCGCTCAGCTGGGGCGGCAGCGCCTATCCGTGGTTCTCACCGGAGATCCTCGGGCTGGTGGCCTGCTCGGCCGTGTTCTGGTTCTTCTTCGCGCTGAGGCTGCTGAGGGCGGCCGAGCCTTTGGTCTCGCTCGAAGTGCTGGGCAACCCCATCGTGCTCGCCGGCACACTGTCGATGTTCCTGCTGCAGGCCGCCAACATCGGCGCATCGGTCTACCTGCCGGTCTATCTGCAATCGATCGTCGGGCTTTCGGTGAGCGAATCCGGCACGGCGATGCTCGGCCTCCTGCTCGGCACGGTTGCCGGCGCCGCCTTCAGTGGCCGCATGATCACGCGCTTTGTCCACTACAAGCGCATCGCCATGATCGGCATCAGCCTGGCGATCGTCTGCATAGGCCTGCTCAGTGCCATTGCGGGACACGCCTCGCTGCTCGAAGTCGAAATCCTGACCACGCTGATCGGCCTGGGCAGCGGCACGACCTTTCCGGTCGCCACAGTCTCGGTCCAGAACGCGGTCGACCGCGCCCATCTCGGCGTCGCGACGGGCGTGCTGACCTTCCTGCGCACGCTTGGCGGGGCGCTGGGCGTCGCCATGCTCGGCGCCGTTGCGCTAGGCTATGGCCTGCCCTTGGCCGCCGAAGGATCGCAGACGCGCATCCAGCTGACATCGGCGACGCCGTTCGTGATGATCTTCCTCACCGCCGGCATCACGCTTGTGCTGACGCTGATCACGCTGGCCCTGATGCCCGAAAAGGAACTGCGCGGCCACGAAGAGCACGCGGCCCCCGTGCTCGCGGAATAACTTTCTTCAGTCGTGGACGCCGAGCTTCTTCTGCAGACTGGTCGACGAGGTCGTGTACTGGAAGACGATGCGCTCGCCGGGGCTGACGATGCGCTTGGCGGCCTGCGCCATCAGCGCGACCTCATGGAAGCCTGACAGGATCAGCTTGAGCTTGCCGGGATACCAGTTGATGTCACCCACCGCAAAGATGCCTGGGATCGACGTCTGGAACTTCTCGGTGTCCACCGGGATGAGGTTCTCATGCAGGTTGAGGCCCCATTCGGCGATCGGCCCGAGCTTCATGGTGAGGCCGAAGAACGGCAGCATGCGGGTGCACGGCACCTCGACGTCGCCATCCGGCCCGCCCTTGATGGTCGCCGATGCAAGCTGGCCGCCGGCCCCGGCGAGGCCGCTGACCTGGCCGACGAGGAATTGCAGCTGCTTCAGCTCCTGCATGGCATACATCTTGTTGACGCTGTCGGGCGCCGCCCGGAATTCCGGGCGGCGATGGACCAGCGTCACACTTTTGGCGATCGACTGCAGGTTGAGCGTCCAGTCGAGCGCCGAATCGCCGCCGCCGACGATGACGAGGTCGTGCCCGCGAAATTCCTCCATGCGCCGGACGGAATAGAAGACGCTCTTGCCTTCATACGCCTCGATGCCGGGAATGGGCGGACGCTTGGGCTGGAACGAGCCGCCGCCGGCGGCGATCACCACCACCTTGGCCTCGAACACTTCGCCTTCGTCCGTGGCGACCCGGAAGCTGCCGTCCTCCAGCTTTTCCAGGCTCGAGACCATGCGGTTGAAGGTGAACTCCGGCTTGAACGGATGGATCTGCTCCATCAGCTTGTCGACAAGACCCTGGGCCGAGATCGTGGGCCAGCCCGGAATGTCGTAGATCGGCTTTTCCGGATAGAGTTCCGCGCATTGCCCGCCGGGGCGGTCGAGAATGTCGATGAGGTGGCATTTCATGTCGAGGAGGCCGAGCTCGAACACGGCGAACAGGCCAACCGGCCCTGCCCCGACAATGAGAACGTCTGTCTTGATGGTATCGGTCATGCGCGGCGCCCCGTTGGCAAACGGTGCGAGACTGCATGAGCTATCGCCCGCTGCCAAGGAGCCAGCGCGAAAGAATATTGGAAGTCGGCTTTTTAGCCCTGGCGTTCGGGCACGCGCACCACCAGCCCGTCCAGCGCATCGCGCACCTTGATCTGGCAGGACAGGCGCGAATTCGGCCGGACGTCATAAGCGAAGTCCAGCATGTCCTCTTCCATCGCCTCCGGCTCGCCGACCTCGGCCGTCCATGCCTCGTCGACATAGACATGGCAGGTCGCGCAAGCGCAGGCGCCGCCGCATTCGGCCTCGATGCCGGGCACCGCGTTGCGGATCGCATTTTCCATCACCGTCGAGCCGTTTTCGGCGTCCACGTCAAATCGGGTCCCGTCATGGGCGATGTAAGTCAGCTTGGTCATTAAGTCACCTGAGGAGTCGCAGCCGAGATAATCACTCCGCCGGACAAGTCAACTGCGGCGCGAAAGCGCCACGAAATGACGTTTTTCAAAAAGTTAATGCTAGCGGCTGATGCCGGCGATGAAATCGCGCACTTCCTCGATCAGCGCGCCGAGCCGCTTGAGCGCCCGCACATCTTCCGGCTGCTTTTCGATGATCGCCGCGCATTCGGCGACCGCAAAGGCGCCGATGCCGCGCGCCGAGCCCTTCAGGCCATGCGCCAGAAGCACTCTCTGCCTTGCGTCCGCATCGGCGAGCTGATCGCGGACGGTGAGCGACTGATGCACGAACAGCGCCAACACCTCCCGTTCGAGGTCGCGGTCGCCCATTGTCTGACGTGCCAGATGACCGAGATCCACAGGTCGGGCTCCGGCCGTTCCGGAGGCATCACCCCCCGGCATGGAAAACGCAATACCAGTTTCGCCACGCATACGCACTGCAACTCCATCAAGCGGGCAGACGGGCCCATAAAAATAGGCGACTCCGGTCGCCAACGGGTTAACGGTTGCAGGGGAAAAATGTTGTCACGGAGGCAGCCGGATCACGCTTCCGTTAACCTTATATTTAAAGTTTTACGTATCGCCCGGAATGCATGTTTTCTTTACCCCTGTGTGTCATTACGATACGAAGGTCCACTTTTCAGCCTCCTGCTCGGGATAGACAAGCCAGAATCGGGCCAGAATCAGGCCAAAATCATAAGTCCCGCGGCAGCTAGTACAGGGTAGCGAAGGCATGGCTAAGAAACCAACGACGACCAAGTCTCTCGACAGCGACGTAGCCGCGGAATTGGAAAAGGCGCTTGACCTTGACCTTAACGGCGACGAAGGCGGCCTCGATATGGCGGCGTCGATGGAAGACCTCGAAGCGCAGATCTCGGCGGCCGCCGACGAGCTGGCGCGCGAGGGCCGTAGCCAGAGAGCGGAGCCGGCAAACAACCCTCAGCCCGCCCCCCAGCCTCCCAAGGCGCCCGCGGCCAAGCCGGCCGAGCTGCGCCCGGTCGAGCCGCGCAACGGACAGCCGGCAGGCTTTACGCCTCCCGCCGGCTTCACGCCCGCCAATGACGACCGCCAGAAGGATTACAAGACGCTGCTGCACAGCCTCAACCGGCGTGCCTCAAGCACCGTCTACTGGGTGATCGCCTTTATCTCGCTGGCCTGGATCGCCGGCGCCGGCGGCCTGGCCAACCTCTTGTTCGGTTCCGGTATCTGGAAGATCCGCACCTTCGACCAGTTCTTCGCCCGCCCCGAGCTGATCGGCCTGGCGGTTGCCGCGATCGTCCCGGTCATCCTGTTCTGGGCGTTCGCCGCCATGATCCGGCGCGCGCAGGAAATGCGCATCGCCGCGCAATCCATGACCGAGGTCGCCTTCCGCCTGGCGGAGCCCGAAAACCTCGCCCAGGACCGCGTCATGATGATCGGCCAGGCCGTTCGCCGCGAGGTGGCGGCCATGGGCGAAGGCATAGAGCGCACCCTGGCCCGCGCCGTCGAGCTCGAAACGCTCGTCCACGGCGAAGTCAGCCAGATCGAACGCTCCTATTCCGAGAACGAGGCCCGCATCCGTTCGCTGGTCGACGGCCTGGGCAGCGAGCGCGAGGCGGTCGTCACCCACGCCGAGCGCGTGCGCGCTTCCATTGCCAGCGCTCACGAGACGCTGCGCGACGAGATCGGCTCGGCCAGCGATATCATCCGCGACTCGATCCTCAACGCCTCGACCAAGCTGTCGATGACGATCAACAATTCCGGCGACACGCTGATCGATCGCATCAATGAAAGCTCGACGTCGATCTTCGATTCCGTCGAATCGCGCCTGGACAGCATCACCGACCGTCTTTCGACCTCCGGCGAGGCTTTCGCCAGCCTCCTCGACACCCGTATCGCCAAGCTGACCGACACCACGGACGGCCTCACCCGCTCGCTGACCGACCTGCTCGATGACCGCACCAATGGCATGGTCTCGCTGCTCGGCGGCGCGGCGCGCACGCTGAATTCGGAATTCGAAGCGAGCCTCAGCGGCATCGAGCGCACGCTGGCCGAACGCGGCCAGGCGCTGATCAGCGAGTTCCAGACTCGCGCCGAGGCGCTCGACACCGGCACGCAGAAGCTCAACGCCGCCCTCGAAGCCCGCGCCCGTCAGATCAACGAGACGATGGTGGAGCGTGCGAAGGAAATCGCCCACGCCTTCGCCGAGAGCAAGGACACGCTGTCGGCGATGATCGATCAGGGCAAGACCCAGATCGGCGCCGATATGGCCGACATCATCTCGTCGACCTCCTCGATGCTCGAAGCCCGCGCCACCGACTTCGCCGGCCGCATGGAAGCGGCCCGCCACGTGGTGTCGCGTTCCTTCGATTCCGACATCCAGCGGCTGGCCAGTGCCCGTGCCGGCATCGAGGAAGCCGTCGAGAACCACAGCCGGGCCCTTTCCGACAGCCGCGAACGCATGGCCACCGCCATGCAGGAAGACCTGGCGAAATTCGCCGAAGGCCGCGCCGCGATCGATGCCGCCGTCACCAACCAGGTGCAGAAGCTTGCCGAAGGCCGTGGCCTGATCTCGCGCGCGCTGGAAGAGGACCTGCGCAAGGTCAACGAATCCCGCGCCGCAATCGACGCCTCGCTGGGCAGCCATCTGGAGCAGATCGAGGAAGGCCGTAACCGCCTGTCCCAGGCCTTGAACGAAGACTCCGGCAGACTCGTCCAAGCCCGTACGATGATTGACGAAATGGTCGCCGGCCATGTCGGGAAGCTGGCCGAGGGCCGCAACATCCTGGCGCGCGCCCTGGAAGCCGATCTCGGCAAGCTGCAGGACAGCCGCGCCTCGATCGACGGCCTGGTTGCCGGGCAGGTCGAGAAGATCGCCGAGGGCCGCGCCGTGCTTGCCAAGGCGCTCGAGAACGACATCGTCGGCATCAGGAACCTGATCGAGACCCATTCGACCAAGCTCGCCGAGGACCGTGGCGAACTCAGCCGCGCGCTTGAAAGCGATCTGGGCGGCATTCGCGGCCTGATCGACAGCCACGCCGGCAAGCTCGCCGAGGACCGCAGCCTGCTATCGCAGACGCTGGAAGCCGACCTCGCCAAGCTCGCCGACAGCCGCGCCTCGATCGACGGACTGGTCGCCGGCCAGGTCGAGAAGCTTGCCGAGGGCCGCGACATCCTCAAGCGCGCGCTGGAAGCCGACCTCAACACCATCAAGGGTGCCATTGCGGGACATTCGGACAGGGTGCTGGAAGACCGCGCCCACCTGTCGAAAGCGCTCGAAGCCGACCTGCAGGCCGTCAGCGGCGCCATCGCCGATCACCAGAACAGGCTCGCGCAGGATCGCTCGACCTTGTCGAAGTCCCTGCAGGATGACCTCCAGACTGTAAGCGGCGCCATCGCCGACCATCAGAACAGGCTCGTTCAGGACCGTTCCGTGTTGTCGAAGTCGCTGGAGGACGATCTCGCCAAGCTGGCGGAGAGCCGCTCCAGCATCGACGGGCTGGTCGCCGGTCAGGTCGAAAAGCTCGCCGAGGGCCGCGACATCCTAAAGCGTGCGCTGGAAGCCGACCTCAACACCATCCAAGGCGCGATCGTTGATCATTCGCAGAAGATCACCGATCACCGCGCCGAGCTTTCGCGCGCGCTCGATGCCGACATGGCCAATGCCAGCGGCCTCATGCAGACCCATGCCGACCAGCTGTCGCAAAACCGCGCGACACTGTCCAAGGCGCTCGAGGACGATCTCGCCAAGCTCGCCGAGAGCCGCGCCGGCATCGACGGCCTGGTGTCCGGCCAGGTCGAGAAGCTTGCGGAGGGCCGCGACATCCTCAAGCGCGCGTTGGAAGCCGACCTTGCCAAGCTGGCCGAGAGCCGCGCCTCGATCGATGGTCTCGTCTCCGGCCAGGTGGAAAAGCTCGCCGAAGGCCGCGACATCCTCACGCGCGCTCTTGAAGCCGACCTCGCCAAGCTGGCCGAAAGCCGTGCCGGGATCGACGGACTCGTCGCCGGTCAGGTCGAAAAGCTTGCCGAGGGCCGCGACGTGCTCACCCGCGCCCTTGAAGCCGATCTCGCCAAGCTCGCCGAAAGCCGCGCCAGCATTGACGGGCTGGTGGCCGGCCAGGTCGAAAAGCTCGCCGAGGGCCGCGATATCCTGAGGCGCGCCCTTGAAGCGGACCTTCAGAAGCTGACCGAAAGCCGATCCGGGATCGACGACGTCATCGCCGGCCATGTCGGCAAGCTGTCCGAAGGCCGCGACATGCTCGCCAAGGCTCTGGAGGACGATCTCGCCAAGCTCGCCGATGCGCGCAAGGACGTCGATCGTTCGGTTTCCGGGCATATCGACCAGATCGCCGCCAGGAGCAGCGACATCTCGGCGGCGATTGCTGCCGACGTCGAGAAGATCGAGCAGGCCTTCAGTCGGCAGACCGGTATCATCGAGGAGCGCGCCGGCACCATGGAGCGTGCGCTATCGACCGGCGTCGACAATGTCCGCGGCGTGCTGGAGAAGACCGCGGTCTTCGTGGCGGGCGCGTTGCGCGACAGGGTCATGGAGGTCACCAGCACCCTGCATGAGCAGGCCGGTGCAGCCTTCAGCGACGCCGACCGCAAGATCGCCGAACGGGCCGAGCAGACTTCCGCCGCGCTGCTTGCCAGGGCCGAGGACATTGCCCAGGCCTTCGAGGCGGCCGACCGCCGTCTGCACGAACGCGCCCAGGACACGTCCAACATGCTGATGGCGCGCGCCGACGATGCGTCCAACGCGCTCATGGCCCGCGCCGAGGAAACAGCCGACAAGCTGACGACGCGCGCCGGCGAGATCGCCAACACCTTCGACGCGGCCGACCAGAAGCTGGTTGCCCGCGCCGTCGAGACGGCGCAGTCGCTGGCCGCACGCGCCGGCGACATCCTGCGCAACTTCGAGGGCGCCGACGAGCGGCTCTCGATGCGCATCTCCGAATCGGCCGAAGCGCTGGCCGCTCGCGCCGCCGATCTCGGCCGCATCTTCGACGGCGCCGACCAGCAGCTGATGGCGCGCATTGCCGAAGGTTCGGAAGCGCTTTCCGCCCGTGCCGGCGAAATCGGCCGCATCTTCGACGACGCCGACAACCGCCTGGTGTCGCGCATCGCTTCGACCAGCTCGACCATCGGCGAGCATGCCGACACCATCGTCGGCGCCTTCGCCGCCACCGAGCAGCGTGTCGCCGACCGCGCCCGCCAGACCGGCCAGGAGCTTGCCGTCCATGCCCGCGAGATCGAGCAGGCGCTGGCCGGCGCCGACGAGCGGCTTGCCGCAAGCGCCTCTGCCGCGGCCGCCCGCGTCGAGGACCAGGTCGCGAGCGTGGAGAACCGCCTCGCCTACAGCGCCGAGACCATGGGCCAGAAGCTCAACGAGCAGGTCTCCAGCGCCGAGGCGCAGCTGATCTCGCGCGCCAACGTCATCGCCGAGACCTTCACGGCGGTCGGCCAGCATATCGGCCAGAGCACCAACGAGGCCGCGCGCACGATCGGCGCCAACACCCGCGAGCTCAACACCATGCTCGCGGCGCGTTCGGCCGAGATGGCGAAAATCCTCGACGAGACGGCCAAGCCGCTGGTCGAGCGCTTCGCCCAGGGCGGCTCCGAGCTGCAGCGCAGCATGGAAGAGGTCACCGAACGGGCGGCCGAGAAGCTGCGCAGCGAGAACACGAACCTCGTCAACGCTCTCGCCAGCCGCACAGCCGAGACGCTGTCGGCCGTCGAAGGCGCCCGCTCGTCGCTTGCCGACAGCGTGGCCGACCTCATCGGCCGCATGACGACCTCCAGCGCGCAGCTCGGCCAGCTCATCGAGCAGGCGGCCGTCAACCTCGGCCAGGTCGAGGAGCGGCTCTCGGGCAGCACGCAGAGCTTCGCCACGACCACGGAGAAGGCCGCCCAGACCTTCGCCAGCTCGGCGCGCCTGGTCGATTCCAACACGACGCGGCTCACCGACCTGTCCTCGGCGACGCTGCGCGAGGTGGCCTCGATCGCGACCAAGTTCGACGAGCACAGCCGCCTGCTCTCCAGCGCCTCGAACCTGCTCAGCTCGGCGCAGAGCAATCTCGAGCACACGCTGGAGCGTCAGTCCTCGCTGGAAGACCTCGCCGTCGGCTTGGTCAAGAAGTCGGAAGACCTCGAGAAGGTGATGCGTTCCTTCGAGAATCTCGTCGGCCAGACGATGCAGACCGCGGAAGGCCGCACGATGGAGTCGGCGGAAAAGATCCGCACCGCCATCGCCGAGGTCGTCGATTCGGCGACGCGCCGCTTCGCCGACGCGACCGAGGAGATGCGCCGCACCGCGGGCTCCATCAAGAGCGAGCTCGATCTGACCCGGGCCGAGCTGAAGAAGGGTGTCATCGAGATGCCGGAGGAGGCCAAGGAATCGACCTCCGCCATCCGTCGCGCCGTCGCAGAGCAGATCAACGCGCTCAAGGAACTGTCGGATATCGTTGCGAAATCCGGCCGCAGCGGTTCAAGCGAACAGGGCGAGCCGCGCGGTCTGCGCCCTGCTCCGCAGGCACCGGCCCGCGCCGCCGAGCCGCCGCTGCGCCGCCCGGCTCCGCAACCGCAGCCGCAGCCGCAACCAACGCCTCGCGCGCCGCAGGCGCCGCTTGCCGAGACCACGTTGCGCGGCACGCTCGACCTCGAACGTCCCGCCGAAGCGCCGCGCCGCGAGAACGGCAAGACGCCGCAGGGCGGCTGGGTGCGCGACCTGCTCACCAATGCCTCCCGCGAGGAAGAGCTGCGGCCGGCAGCGCCGGTAGAGGCGCCGCGCGCGACGCCTGCCCAGCGTTCGCCGCTGCATGTCATGGAGTCGCTCAACTCGCTCTCCGTCGACATCGCCCGCGCCATCGACCATGACGCCTCGATCGAGCTCTGGAACCGTTACCGGCGCGGCGAGCGCGACGTGTTCACGCGCCGCCTCTATACGCTCAAGGGCCAGCAGACTTTCGACGAGATCCGCCGCAAGTATCAGGCCGAGGCGGAATTCCGCGCCGCGGTCGACCGCTACTGCGAGGATTTCGAGAAGCTGCTCAAGGATGTCTCGCGCAACGACCGCGACAACATCATGGCGCAGACCTATCTGACGTCCGACACCGGCAAGGTCTACACCATGCTGGCCCATGCTAGCGGCCGGTTGCACTGAGCGGTCGAAAAGTCTGATAAAAAAGGCGGGCTTCAGCCCGCCTTTTTGTCTTTATCCACTGAGAATAGGAATTATTTTCCTAAAATACATGAGAAAGCGCGGGCGTCTTCAACATTCGTTTCAGCGTTTCGTTGAAAAGCTTTTCGCCTTGGTATCGCTCATGCCGCCTTGCCTAATGCTTCGCGCGTAATCCGCGCAATGGCCGCGTCCTCATCGTCTTTGTAAACTGGAACGGTCGCGAGACGGTTGCTTGCCCTACGGCGAAGATCGTTGGATACGG
Source organism: Mesorhizobium vachelliae (assembly GCF_033977325.1). Lineage (NCBI taxonomy): Bacteria > Pseudomonadati > Pseudomonadota > Alphaproteobacteria > Hyphomicrobiales > Phyllobacteriaceae > Mesorhizobium > Mesorhizobium vachelliae. The sequence goes on along the minus strand of NZ_JAVIIR010000008.1, from coordinate 187,276 downwards.
CGTGATCGTCTTCCAAAAGAGCGACGACGGATAGATCTTGCTTCACCTCATGCAGGGCTGCGAAGTGAAGAAAGATAGCGTCATTTACTCGTGTTGGAGTGTTCCCAAAAAAAACCGCAACCGGCGGGCGGCCAGCCGCCTCCAAGACCATGTCGGGTGTGACTTCGCTCAAACGCGAGTTGACCTTCTCATTCTCCCTGACTTTGGCACGGTCACCGATTGCTGACTTTATGCGTTCAGCCGCATCTTCCTTGAAGGTCGACGCGACCTTCTCTTGCGTGAGCAAAAGGAAGTCGTTCATTCGGATCATGACGCCGACGAAGGCCAACGCCCTAGCAGGCAGCTCTGTCTCAGGAAACGAGGCGGTCTTTATCGTCCCGTCATCAGGATCGAAGTGAGCATGAACCGAAGACAAGAGCTGTTCCAAGCCGCGTCGGCGCGTATCGGTGTCAAAATCGACGCCGGCAGCCTCGAGCTGTTGGATTGTCGCGCCGTCGTCCTCAAGCTTGAAAGCGCCGTCCTCTGTCCTTGTGACGTAGAACGCAACGCGGTCGCCGTCGTCGCGCAAAAATGCCGTGGATACGGCAAGGCCAGCAGGCACTTCCGTTACAGTGATGTCGTTGCAAAACGCTTGGCAGAGTTCGGCTTTCATACCATTCCCTCGGCCTTGTCGATTCTGAAGATCGATATTGCGCAATTAAAGGCGGTCTGTGCAGAAAGTGGCTGCCTTAAGTGCCTGAATTCGACTCGCCTATGATACGCGTTTGCCTTGGGTAGACGAACTCCACCAAAGCGATTGTGGCCCGGATTAAGGTGGGTCAAGTCCGCGCAACGGGCATGGCAATGCCAACCAGGTTCACTGGCGTGGTATTCGTAATCGCAGATCACGAGAGTTTCGCCGCCTCTGACCACGCCAAGGCTGGCGCGGAATATTCGCTTTGATTCGTTGAAGAGCAACAAAACGCGGCAATCGTGGCCGTCCGCCACAAATGAGATAATGCGCCACTGGTATTGCTGGCCATATTTATACGCCTTTGCTTTTGCTCGACGTGACGGCCATTTGGGGCGAGGTATCTCGCCTCGCTTCCAATCCCCCGTGTCTACGGCGGACTTATCCGCCGCTATGATCCCCCTAAGATTCATGGGCGATCCTCTTAGCGCAAAATGGCTAAGGAATCACTCATGCTTTGGTTTCCCAGCGGCCTGGCAACCGCTATCAGATCGTCGAATCCGTCCAGCGGACGATATCCTTGGCCGCCTGCCCGAAGGCGCTGTCCAGCGCGCTGACATAGGCGGCATTGCCGCTGCCGGAGACCGGCGCGCTGGCGGTGAAGCTCTTCGAGGCGCGCACCTCGCCGTTGCGGTCGTTGAGGATGCGCACGAACAGATTGACATCGGCATGCTCGCCGCCATCGACGCGCACCTCGAAGGACCGCACCTCGACGATGATCTGGTAGTCGATCGCCAGCCCCTCGCCCGGCTTGCCGACGCCGGCAAAGCTGCCGGAGCGCTGGAAGGTTTCGGCCAGCCTCGCCTGCACGATCAGCGGCAGCCGGTCGGCCCATTGCGCGCCCTTGAGGAACTGGATCGACCGGTCGGATGGCCTGATGACGATGTTCTGGCTATCCAGCGCCTTGAGCGCCGAGGGCTGTGCGATCAGGATCTGGCGGCGGCTGTGGGCACGCACGTCGACCGACGGCGCGGACAATTCGAACGTGTCGAGCGGCGCCGGCTTGCCACCCAGGGCCGCGCAGCCGGCAAGCGCAAGCACCAGCAACGCTGCCGCGGACGATCTGAAACTCCCCGCTACCACCCTGACCGACTTCACACGTGATCCCCGTTGTCCCCGGATCTTACGATCAACCCGCATTCGCGGTTCATTTTTTTGGCGGTCGCGGCGGCCGAAGTCAACGCCGTGCCCTTCCATCGAACTGTCTGACCTCGCCGTCGCCGCCCGACAGGATGCGCTGCGGGTTGCGGCTGAGATCGGTCACCGCCTCCTCGATGCGGTTGATCGAGCGCCGGCTGTCCTGCACCAGCGCCTGGACATTCTGCAGGCCCTGGCCGGAGAAGCGCGATAGGTTGTCGACGATGGTGCCGAGGCGGGAGTTCAGCGTATCGGCCACCTGCTTGAAGGATTTCAGCGTCGCCCTGGCATCGGCCATCACGCCGTTGGCCTCACCGGAGCCGAGGAGGTTGTCGACCTTGGCCAGGATGCCGTCCACGCGCACCGAGGCGTCGTTGAGCCGTTGCGCAAGCTGCCGGGCGTCCTTGATGGTCTGGTCGATGTCGTCGGAGCGGTTGGCGATCTTGTTGGTGACCTGGGCGATGTCCGAGGCCGCCTTGTCGGCGTTGGCGCTGGCCTTCTGGATGTTGGCCAAAGCAGCCTTGACGTCGGCCGGATCGATGCCGTCGAGCACGCCGTTGACCTTGGCCAGCGTCCCCTGCGTCTGCTTGGCGAAATCGTTGATCGAGCCGACCGCCGTGTTGACGTTGCCGATGACCGTATCGAACTGCTTCGAGGTCTCCTTCAGGTTCGCCGTCACCGTGTCGACATTGGCCACGATGCTCTTGATCTGGTCCTTGTCGACGGAATTGAGCAGGCCTTCGGCGGCCTTCAACGTGCTGTCGAGCCGGCCCGAGACATTCTTCAGCTGATCCGAAAGCGAGCTCACCGCCGTCAGGAACTTGTCGATGCCGTCGGAATTCTTGGCCAGCGCGTCCGAGAAGGTCTCGACATTCTTGACCGTCTGCGTCAGCGGGCCGCGAACGTCCCTGGTGAAGCCTTCGAGCTCGCTCAGCACCTTGTCGGCGCGCGTGAAAATGTTCTGCGCCGTCTGCAGGAGATTGGTGACCGCCGACGGATTGGCGGTTATCTCGGGGATCCTGCCCTCTTTCTCCGCCTCGTCGAGCAGCTTCGCTTCCTTGGGGTCGGCGCCCCGGAGCTCGATATTGGCTTGGCCGGTCAACCCGGCCAGGCCGATATCGGCCTGTGTCGACTTGGTGATCGGCGTCATGCGGTCGATCTCGGTGTCGGCGATGGCCACCGTCGGATTGTCGACGTCGATGTAAACCCGTTTGACGTCACCGACCTTGACACCGTTGAACAGCACGAAGCTGCCGCGGCCCAGGCCTGAAGCGGAACCTGGAATGCGCACGCGCAGCATTGTCGTTTCGCCTCTGTCGCCGATCGCCGCGGTCCAATAAACGAAGGCGAAGGCCGCCAGGATCGCACCCAGCGTGAAGATGCCGACAATTACGTAGTTGGCTCTTGTTTCCATCGCTCCACTTATGGCTATGCGCGCGCCGCAAGATCAAGTTGCCGGGCGCGTTTTCCGCGGAAATAGGATTTCACCCACGGCTCCTCGCTCTTCAGCATGTCGTCGATCGTGCCTTCCACCAGCACCCTCTTCTTGCCGAGCACCGCGACGTGGTCGCAAGCGGTGAACAGCGTGTCGAGATCGTGCGTGACCATGTAGACGGTCAGGTCCATCGTGTCGCGCAGCTTGACGACCAGTTCGTCGAATTCGGCGGCACTGATCGGATCGAGCCCGGAAGTCGGCTCGTCGAGAAAGACGATGTCGGGGTCGAGCGCGAGCGCGCGGGCGAGCGCCGCGCGCTTGATCATGCCGCCGGACAACTCGGAGGGAAATTTCTGTGCGGCGTCGGCTGGCAATCCGACCAGCTCGATCTTGAGCATGGCAAGTTCGTCCATCAGCGCCTTCGGCAAGTCGAGATATTCGCGCATCGGCACCTGCACGTTCTCCAGCACCGTCAGCGCCGAAAACAGCGCGCCATGCTGGAAAAGGACGCCGAGCCGCATGTCGATGCGCAGCCGATCGGCGTCGCTTGCCTTGTCGACGTCGACACCGAACAGGCTGATCGTCCCCGATTGCTTCGGCATCAGCCCCAATATTGTTCGCAACAGCACGGATTTGCCGGCGCCCGAAGCGCCGACGAAGCCGAGGATTTCCCCGCGCTTGATGTTGAGCGAAAGCTTGTCGAGGATCACCTTGTGTTCGATGGCGACGGTGACGTCACGCACCGAAAGCACGATTTCGTCGTCGTTCGTGGCCTGCGCTGCCATGGCGCCGTTGCCATTTGCCATCTCAGAACCCGATCGCTGCGTAGAACATGGCGAAAAGCCCGTCGAGGATGATGACGATGAAGATCGACTTCACCACCGACGCGGTGACGTGCAGGCCGAGCGATTCGGCGCTGCCGCCGACCTTCATGCCTTCGACCGATGCGATGATGCCGATGATCAGGGCCATGAACGGCGCCTTGATCAAGCCGGCAAAGATGGTGCTGAGGTCGATGGCGACGCGCAGCCTGTCGATGAACGCGGCCGGCGGAATGTCGGAATAAAGCCAGGCGGCGACGATACCGCCGGCAAGGGCTGCAAAATTGGCGATGATGGTGAGGCAAGGCAGCCCGATCACCAGCGCGACGAGCCGAGGAAAGACCAGCACGCCGATCGGATTGAGGCCGATCACCTTCAGCGCGTCGACCTCCTCGCGCATCTTCATCGAGCCGATCTCGGCAGTGATGGCGCTGCCCGAACGTCCCGCGAGCATGATCGCCGTCATCAGCACGCCGAGCTCGCGCAGGATGAGCACGCCGACCAGGTCGACGACGAAGATGTTGGCGCCGAAATAGCTGAGCTGATAGGCCCCCTGCTGGGCGACGATGGCGCCGACGATGGCCGACATCAGCACCACCACCGGTATGGCGCCAACGCCCATGCGATCGATCTGGTTGAAGATCGCGGCTGGATTGACCGCGTGACCGCGCCCGAGCTTCATCTGCGCGCCGCGGATCGTGGCGCCGAGGATATTCATCGAGGCGAGGAAGTCGTCGCGCATCTCATAGACACGCCGGCCAACCAGCTCCAAGGCACGCAGGATGATGTTGGGCGGACCGGCCGGTCCCGATTCGGGCTCGCGCCGCACCGCGTCGCCGACGGCGCCGAGCAGGATAGAGGCGATCTCGCTCTGACCCTGCAAATGGACCTCCACGCCTTTCTTCTCGAAGGCGCTGGCCAGCCGATCGATCAGCCAGGCGCCGGCCGTGTCCATCTTTTCGATGTGGGAAAGGTCGAGCATCAGCTGTTTGGCGCCGCTTCTCTGCTCGATCTTGCGCATGTCGGCATCGACCGCCGCGACAGTGCGCGTCGTCCACACGCCTGAAAAGGCGCAGCCGAGCACGCCGCCTTCCTCGCCTACCGCAACGCGCGGCCGGTGCTCGGCGTCCTTGGCGGCCTCGCCGCTTGCGTCGCGTCTGCGGATGGTCAACATGGCGTCCTGTTTAGCGTGACGGGACTGGCGTGTCGATTTGCCGGCAGACTGGTGTCGCACAGCCGGAGAAGAAAATTATGGCGCGTGTCATTTCGGTCGAAATGGAGCGATTCCCGATCGCCGGCACCTTCACCATCTCACGCGGATCCAAAACCGAGGCCGAAGTCATCACCGTAACGATCGCTGACGGAGGACGTTCCGGGCGCGGCGAATGCGTGCCCTACAAGCGCTACGGCGAGACCATGGAAGGGGTGCGCGCGGCCATCGAAGCCATGCGCGAACCGGTGATCGCCGGCATCGACCGGATCGCCCTGCTCGCCGCCATGCCCGCCGGCGCCGCGAGAAACGCCATCGACTGCGCCCTTTGGGACCTGGAAGCCAAGCTGACCGGCACGCCGGTGGCGGAGGCGATCGGCGTTCTTCCGACCAGGCCGCTGGAAACCGCCTACACGCTGTCGCTCGCCGAGCCGGAGACCATGGCGGCGCAGGCGCGCGCCAATGCCACGCGGCCTTTGCTCAAGGTCAAGATCGGCGGCGACAACGACATGGCGAGGATTCGCGCGGTGACCGAGGCCGCTCCCCAAAGCCGCATCATCCTCGATGCCAATGAGGGCTGGACGGACGAAAATGTAGAGGCGAACCTTGCCTTCGCCGCGCAGCATGGCATCGCGCTCGTCGAGCAGCCGCTACCGGCGGGCAAGGACGACATCCTGCGCCGGATCGCGCATCCGGTGCCGGTCTGCGCCGACGAAAGCGTGCATGCGGCGAAGGACCTCGGCGCGCTGGTCGGCCTCTACGACGCCGTCAACATCAAGCTCGACAAATCCGGCGGCCTGACCGAGGCGTTGAAATTGCGCGACCGCGCGCGCGATCTCGGCTTCGGCATCATGGTTGGCTGTATGGTCGGCACCTCGCTCGCCATGGCGCCGGCGGTGCTCCTGGCCCAGGATGCCGACTTCGTCGACCTCGACGGTCCGCTGCTGCTTGCGCGTGATCGCGAGCCTGGCCTCGTCTACCAGGGGTCGCTCGTCTCACCGCCTGACAGGTTGCTTTGGGGCTGAGCGGGAAGCGAGGCCTATCAGCACCACGCCGATGATCGCGATCGGGATCATCGCCCAGAAACCGTCGACGCCCAGGCGGTCGTAGAGCGGGCCGGACACGAGCGTCACTGCCGCCATGAAGAAGCCGTTGAAGAAATAGGCGATGCCCTGCGCCGCACCCGTGCGCTCTTCGGAAACCGTCTCGCCGATCATCTTCTGCAGGCCGATCAACACCATGGCGACCGAAACCGAATGCAGCGACTGGACAAGGAAGAAGCCGGCGACGCCAAGACCAAGCGGCCACACGAGCGGAAAGGCGACCCAGCGCACGATCGAGCCGATACCGGCGATCACCATCACCCTGACGACCGAGACCGAAGCAAAAATACGATTGAAAAACAGGAACATGCAAACTTCGGAGACCACGCCCCAGGCCCACAGCAGGCCGACGACGGAATCGCCGATGCCGATCGATTTCCAGTAGATCGACACAAAGCCGTACAGAAAGGCGTGGCTTGCGGTGATGATGCCGACGCCGAGCGTGAAATAGAGGAAATAGGCGTTGAAGAGGCTCGGCGCCTTATGCTGGATCTCGGTGGCCGACAGCGGCGAGGCCTTGCGAGGCCGTCCCATGCGCGGCGCCGCCACTGCCGCGACCAGCGCCGCGCCGAGCGAAATGACGATGATCGCCGGGACTGCCTGCGGACCCGCGGCCGCCAGGATGAAGCCACCCGCGACATTGGCGCCGAGATAGGAGATCGAGCCCCATTTGCGCATCGCCGTGTAGTTCGAGCCGAAGCGGCGCACGCCCGACAGCGCCAGCGAATCGGCCATCGGCGAATGCGGCGTCCAGACGATCGTCAGCAAAAGCGATACGGCAAGCACGATCACATAGGTGGCCGGCAGGAAATAGCCGGCAGAGACAACCATCGAGGCCGCGACCAGAACGATGTAGACATTGGCGCGGTCCTTCGCCCGGTCGGCAAGCGCCGTCAGCATCGGCGTCGTCATCACGCGCAGGAACATCGGCGCAGCCAGGATGACCGCGATCTGCTCGGCATGAAAACCTTTCGCCTGCAGCCAGAGCGGAAAATAAGGCAGATGCGTGCCCTGCGAGACGAACAAGGTTGCGAAGATCAGGCTCATGCGCAGTTCGAAATGGCTGGGCTTGACGAGTTGCTCGGGCGACAGGGGCGGCAGCGACATGAATCGATCCAATTACGCTGCAATCGACAGCCTGCAACGCGTCTCGATCCCTAACATGCGGCAAAGCGCGGCGGAACTGTCTGGACCAATCGAACAAGAGCAAAGCTGTTGAAGACGCGCCGCTTGGGAGCGAGCGCGGCGCGCGCTCTCTCTGTGTCAGCGCAACGAAGGCGGCAGGCTGAACCGGGACGGGTGGCGGCGTTCAGGCCGCCTGAGCAGCCCTGCCCTTGAGGTCGATGATGTCGACCGGCACCAACACGTCCTTGCCGGCCGAAGATTCGGGCAGAACATGCGCCCAGGTCAGTATCTCCATGCGGCCGTCGAAGTGTTCGACCACCGCTGTGCAGCTTTCCACCCAGTCGCCGGTGTTGATGTACTGCACATCGCCATAGCTTTCGATCGCGGCATGGTGGATGTGGCCGCAGATCACACCATCGACATGCGAGCGCCGCGCTTCTTCCGAAAGCACCGTCTGGAACGAGCCGATGAAGTTCACCGCCTTCTTCACCTTGACCTTGGCCCAGGACGAGAACGACCAGTAAGGCAGGCCGAGCAGGTGACGCAGCTTCGTCACCACCCGGTTGATCAGCATCGCCGTGTCATAGGCATAGTCGCCGAGATAGGCGAGCCAGCGCTGATTGTGCACCACCGTGTCGAACTGGTCGCCATGGATGACCAGCAGGCGCCGGCCGTCCGCGGTCTCGTGGATCGCGCGGTCGGCGACGACGATGCCGCCGAAATGCACGCCCTGGAACTGGCGCGCGAACTCGTCGTGATTGCCGGCGATATAGGTGATCGAAGCGCCCTTGCGCGCCTTGCGCAGCAGCTTCTGCACCACGTCGTTGTGGCTCTGCGGCCAGTGCCAGCTGCGCCGCAGCCGCCAGCCATCGACGATATCGCCGACCAGATAGATGATTTCGGCGTCGTGATAACGCAGGAAATCGATCAGGAAATCGGCCTTGGCCGCTTTCGAGCCGAGATGCACATCGGAAATGAACATTGCGCGAAAAGTGCGGGGCTCTGGGTCCGACATCACGATTTTACCCTTTGCTTTCGCGTGCCTATGCCCCGATTCATGCAACAACCGTATGACGGTTGCGGTTGGTCCAGCCCAGGCGCTAGCTTGCGCGACCAAAGCATCAGGAGAAAATCACCATGGATCTCGGCATTCGCGGCAAGAAGGCCATCGTTTGCGCCTCGAGCAAGGGACTTGGAAAAGGTTGCGCGATGGCGCTGGCCGAAGCCGGCGTCGACCTCGTCGTCAACGGCCGCAACGCCGGGCTTCTGGCCAAGACCGCCGCCGAAATCCGCGAAAAATTCAGCGTCAAGGTGATCGAAGTCGCCGGCGATGTGTCGAAGCCCGAGGTGCAGAAAGCGATACTCGCCGCCTGCCCGGACCCCGACATCCTGGTCAACAACAATGGAGGTCCACCGCTGCGCGATTTCCGCGAGCTCGACCGCGCCAAGATCCTTGAGGGCGTGACGCAGAACATGGTCACGCCGATCGAGCTGATCCAGGCGGTGATCGACGGCATGGCCAAGCGCGGCTTCGGCCGCATCGTCAACATCACCTCGCTGTCGGTCTATGTACCGATCCCCGGCCTCGACCTGTCGTCCGGCGCGCGCGCCGGCCTGACGTCCTTCCTCGCGGGCGTAGCGCGCACGGTCATCGACCACAACGTCACCATCAACAGCCTGCTGCCCGGCAAGCTCGATACCGACCGTCTGCGCGGTCCACACGAGGCCGGCACTCCGGAAGACCCTGCCGCGGCCGCAGCGCGCAAGGCCCGCATCAGCGCCGACGTGCCGGCAAAACGCCTCGGCACGCCGGAGGAATTCGGCCAGATCTGCGCCTTCCTCTGTTCGGTCCATGCCGGCTATCTCACCGGCCAGAACATCCCGGTCGACGGTGGCCTCTACGTCAGCGCGTTCTGACCGTCACCGCTCCAACGCGTCTGAGGCTCTCCAGCCAACCATCTGGAATCGATCGGTTATTTTCGCTCCGGCATTGTGAAGGCCGGAGCTCGCTATTTGCCGTCGCGAAAATTCTCCGGCGCATGCTAAAAGGCTCCAGATCAGGAACAGAGGGAGGGCCGGAATGGACGGCGAGAACAAGAAAACGGCCAAGTCGGACCTCGATGAGGCCGCCCTCTTTTTCCACAAGCATCCGAAACCGGGAAAGCTCGAGATCCAGGCGACGAAGCCGCTCGGCAACCAGCGCGACCTGGCCCTTGCCTATTCGCCGGGCGTGGCCGCGCCCTGCCTCGAGATCCGCGATGATCCGGCGACCGCCGCCGACTACACCGCCCGCGCCAATCTCGTCGGGGTCGTCTCCAACGGCTCCGCCGTGCTTGGGCTCGGCAATATCGGCCCGCTCGCCTCCAAGCCGGTGATGGAAGGCAAGGCGGTGCTGTTCAAGAAATTCGCAGGCATCGACGTCTTCGACATCGAGATCGACGCGCCGGAGATCGAGCGCATGGTCGAGACCATTGCCGCGCTCGAGCCGACCTTCGGCGGCATCAACCTCGAGGACATCAAGGCGCCGGAATGTTTCGAGGTCGAGGAGCGGCTCAAGGCCCGCATGGGCATTCCGGTCTTCCACGACGACCAGCATGGCACCGCGATCATCGTCGCCGCCGCGGTGCTCAACGGACTGGAACTGGCCGGCAAGACGATTTCCGACATCAAGATCGTCACCTCCGGCGCGGGCGCGGCCGCACTTGCCTGCCTCAATCTTTTGGTCTCGCTCGGCGCCAGGGTGGAGAACATCTGGGTCACAGACCGTTTCGGGGTCGCGCATAAGGGCCGCATCGAGGAAATGGACCGCTGGAAGGACCCCTACGTCAAGGACACCGAGGCGCGCACGCTTGCAGATGTCATTCCGGGCGCCGACGTCTTCCTCGGCCTGTCCGCCGCGGGCGTGCTGAAGCCGGAGCTCCTGCAGCACATGGCGCCGAAACCGCTGATCCTGGCTTTGGCCAATCCCAATCCCGAGATCATGCCGGAAGTGGCGCGTGCCGCCCGGCCGGACGCCATGATCTGCACCGGCCGCTCGGATTTTCCCAATCAAGTCAACAACGTGCTGTGCTTTCCTTACATCTTTCGCGGCGCGCTCGACTGCGTCGCCAGCGCCATCAATGAGGAAATGAAGATGGCGGCCGTGCGGGCGATCGCCGCCCTTGCCCGCGAGGAGCCGTCGGATGTCGCGGCGCGCGCCTATTCCGGCGAGACGCCGATGTTCGGTCCCGATTTCCTGATCCCCTCGCCCTTCGATCCGCGCCTGATCCTGCGCATCGCGCCGGCGGTGGCGAAGGCTGCCTGCGACACCGGCGTCGCGACGCGACCGATCGCCGACTTCGCCGCCTATATCGACAAGCTGAACCGCTTCGTCTTCCGCTCCGGCCTGGTGATGAAGCCGGTGTTCTCCTCGGCCAAGACATCGAGCGCCAAGCGCGTCATCTATGCCGACGGCGAGGACGAGCGCGTGCTGCGCGCCGCGCAGGTGGTGCTGGAGGAAGGCATCGCCGAACCGACCCTGATCGGCCGCCCGCATGTGGTGGAGGTCCGCCTGAAGCGCTATGGCCTGCGCATCCGGCCGGGCGTCGATTTCGCCTTGATCAATCCGGAAGACGATCCGCGCTACCGCCACTATGTCGACCTTTTGATCGAGCTCGCCGGCCGGCGCGGCGTGACGACGGAAGCCGCCCGCACCATGGTGCGCACCAACAATACGGTAATCGCGGCGCTCGCGCTGAGGCGTGGCGATGCGGATGCCATGATATGCGGGCTCGAAGGCCGCTTCGAGCGGCATCTGCGCAATGTCTCGCTGATCATCGGGCCGCGCGCCGGCGTCAAGGACCGCGATCTGTCGACGCTCTCCATGCTGATTTCGCAGCGAGGCATCATCTTTCTCACCGACACCTATGTCTCCATCGATCCGACGGCCGAGGAGATCGCCGAGATGACCGTTCTGGCGGCGGAGGAGATCAGGCGTTTCGGCATGGAACCCAAGGCCGCCTTGCTCTCGTTCTCGGATTTCGGCTCGCGTGACGCGCCGACCGCATTCAAGATGCGGCAGGCCGCGGCGATCCTGGCGCGCATCGCGCCCGATCTTGAATGCGACGGCGAGATGCATGCCGATACAGCGCTTTCGGAACATCTGCGCCAGCGCGTCTATCCGCATTCCAGGTTGAAGGGCGAAGCCAATCTTCTGGTGTTCCCGAACCTCGATTCGGCCAACATCACGCTGACGGCGCTGGGCACCATGATGGATGCGCTGCATGTCGGACCGATCCTGCTCGGCACCGACAAGCCCGCGCACATATTGACGCCGTCGGTGACCTCGCGCGGCGTCGTCAACATGACCGCGCTTGCCGTGGTCGAGGCCGCGCACAAGGCACAGGCGCTTGTCGACCTGAACTAGGGAACAGTTAACCACGAACGCGGTAGCCTTCCGGCCAAGGCAATCGGGATTCCAGGCGGATGAAGGGGTTGAGGCTGATGCATCTTGCGGCGCTGCTTGCTGCGCTTGCAGGTTCAGCTGTCACCGAATCCCAGGCGGCCTCTCGCATATGCCGGCAGCTCGAAGCCGAACTCGCCGCGACGCGCGGTGGCGGCGGCGGACCGGGCATCGTGCGCAAATATGACGACGCGATCGACAGGCAGCGCGAACAGCTTGCCAAGGCCCGCGGCCGGGCAAGCGACGCCGGTTGCGGCTTCACGCTGTTTTCGCGCAATGTCAGCCAATGCGCCGCGATCAATGCCTCGATAGCGCGCATGAACGCCAATCTCGACACGTTGCAGGCCAAGCGCGAGCGGCTGGCCGCCGGCGGCACGCGGCGCGACCGCGGCCGCATCCTCGCGGCGCTCGATGCCAATAACTGCCGCGGCGACGAGACTCCGCCCAGCCATGCGCCGCTTCAGGAGGCTTCCCGCGACAATGGCGCCGGCAATCTGTTCGAGCAGCTTTTCGGCCGCCAGGACCAGCAATTGGAAACGCCAGAGGCTGCCGACGGCCCGGACACCGCGGAGGTGCCGCTTGACGATCCGAGCGTGCGCAACATCCGCCGCGTCATTAACCAGCCGGACGGCATGGACCTGCCAAGTCCGGGCGGCGAGTTCCACACGATGTGCGTGCGCACCTGCGACGGCTATTTCTTCCCGATGTCCAACGCCGCTTCCGTCGGCGATTTCGAGCGCGACCAGAAGAATTGCGAATCGAGCTGCCCCGGCACCGAGATGCAGGTCTTCTATTCCCGCGGAATGGACGACGATTCAGGGTCGATGACCTCCTCGGTCACCGGGCAACCCTACAGCGCGCTGCCGACCGCCTATCTCTACAAGCAGGCCAATTACTCACGCCCGCCGAGTTGCGGCTGCAACCCGCAGGCTGGCAACGGCAATTTCACGATCATCGGCGGCAACCCGCCCAATCCCGAACAGTCGCAGCCGGAGAGTAGAATGGTGCCCTTCATCCCCGTGCCGGCGGTGAAGCCGGATCCGGGCGCCGATCCCGAAACGCTCGCCAATGCCGAAGGCGGGCTCGACCTGGACGCGATCAAGCGGCTGACCGCCAAGGCGCCGGTGTCGCCGGTCTCGGCGCTGCCGCCGGATCAGCGCAGGGTCAGGGTCGTCGGGCCAGCGTTCCTTCCCGACCCATCAGCGGCAATAGATCTGAAAGCTCCGGCCCCGAAGTCCGCCCGGTAAGCGCGAGCCTGAGCGGCATGAACAGCGACTTGCCCTTGCGCCCGGTCGCTTCCCTGATCTTGCCGGTCCAGTCCTTCCAGACCGTGCCGTTCCAGGGCTCCTCGGGAAGGACGTCAAACGCCTGATCGAGAAAATCGCGGTCCTCGCCGGAGAAGTCGGCCGGCTCTTGCGGACCTTCGTTCAGGATGCGCCACCAGGCGACCGCGTCCGACAGGCGGTCGAGATTGCCGCGCACCGCCAGCCAGAACGGCTCGGCCTTGTCGCCGGAAACGCCAAGCACGATCAGCCGGTCGCGCGCTTCCTCAAACGGCATGTGATGCATCAGCGTGCGATTGAGCACGAAGAGCTCGTCCGGGTCGAATTTTGAGGCGGACTTGGACGTCGCCGCCGGGTCGAAATGGCCGGCAAGCTCATTGAGGTCATGCGCGGCGGTGACATTCTCCGACGTGCCGACGAGCACGGCCAGCGACGCCACCGCCATCGGCTCGATGCCGTCCTCGCGCAGGCTTTCGATCGACAGCGCGCCCGTGCGCTTCGACAGCCCCTCGCCCGACACGGTGGTGAGCAGATTGTGATGGCCGAAGACCGGCGGCTCGGAGCCCAGCGCCTTGAAGATGGCGATCTGCACCCCGGTGTTGGTGACATGGTCGTCGCCACGAATGACGTGGCTGACACCCATCTCGATATCGTCAACCACCGAGGGCAGCGTGTAGAGATAGGTGCCGTCCTCGCGCACCAGGACGGGGTCCGACAGCGAGGCGAGATCGACCGTCTCCTCGCCGCGCACCAGGTCGTTCCAATGCACTTCGGTGCGCTCCGGCTGCAGCGGATCGCTGGTGAAGTTGGGCAGCAGGAAGCGCCAATGCGGCTTGCGTCCGTCCGACTGGTATTCGGCGACCTGTTCCGGCGTCAGCGTCAGCGCCTCGCGGCCATAGACAGGCGGCAGACCGCGCGTGCGGCGCACCTTGCGGCGTAGGTCGAGCTCTTCCGGCGTCTCGTAGCAGGCATAGAGCACGCGCGCCGCCTTCAGCCGCTCGACCGCCGCGTCATAGATATCGAAGCGGCGCGACTGGTACTCGGTGACGTCCGGGAAGATGCCCAGCCAATGCAGGTCGTAGAGAATGGAATCGGCATATTCCTGCTTCGAGCGGGCAATATCGGTGTCGTCGAAGCGCTGGATGAAACGGCCCTTGTTGTTCATGGCGAAAAGCCAGTTGAACAGCGCGGTGCGCGCATTGCCGATATGAATGCGGCCGGTCGGCGATGGGGCGAAACGTACGGTAACTGTCATGAGCGGGGCGTAGCGGATGCTTTTGGTGTTGACAAGGCGCGCCCCCGCGCGAACGCAACAGATAGTGCAAGCCAGCTAAAATGAAAAGCCGCTGCCCGACACGCTTGGCGGCGACCTGAAAAACCGCGTCAAGTGCCTGCAAACCCGGGCTTCTTATGTCCCCGTTATCCACATGTGTGACACACAAGATGTTGGGGTCACAAAAGCTACAAAAACGAATCCTTGACGGGTCCGAACGAGTCGCTTTTTATGGGCCATGCGCTCCTGTTGCGGGCGTGACCGGAGAGTTCAGAGGCCGGTCTTTTTTCCCGGATTTTGTGCGTTTTGCCCACATTTCCGCCCGTTCACGAGGCCGGCGGAAGCGTTGGGATTATTAGGGCTTGGGTGGGCGAAAGGGAGAATTGTCGGCCTGGAAAAAATGATCTGTTAACACTATATTTAGTGTTTGCAGGCAGGCTGGACCCTAGATAGTGTGAACCTCCCTCTTCCGAGGGAATCGACCAAAGTTTCAGTTTGAGGGACCCGCGGGGGTCGGCCTGCAGCCCGGGCAAATGTCCGGCAAGGCGTTTTGCTGTCCGCATGGCGGCGCCCGCGACGAGGAGAATGCCGGCGTCGCCTGCGGTGCCGGCAAACGGCGGACTGCGCTTTTCGCCATACGGGGCAGAAATCCCTGGGGAAAAGCGCTATATATAGACACAAAGGGACCGGACCAATGCGCATCGAGCGTCGCTTCACCAAGCCAGAGCAATCAGCCTATGCGGAGATCGAATTCCGCAAGGCCTTGTCGGAGATCAAGAATCCCGACGGCTCGGTGGTGTTCCGCCTCGACAACATCGATGTGCCGGCGCAGTTCAGCCAGGTCGCGGCCGACATCCTGGCCCAGAAGTATTTCCGCAAGGCCGGCGTGCCGGCGCGGCTGAAGAAGGTCGAGGAGAATGACGTCCCCTCCTTCCTGTGGCGTTCGGTTGCCGACGAGGCCGAGCTCGCCAAGCTGCCCGAGGCGGAGCGCTATGGTTCGGAGACCGATGCCCGCCAGGTCTTCGACCGGCTGTCCGGAACTTGGACCTATTGGGGCTGGAAAGGCGGCTACTTCAAGTCGGAAGAAGACGCGCGCGCCTTCCGCGACGAGCTTGCCTATATGCTGGCCACCCAGCGCGTCGCGCCGAACTCGCCGCAATGGTTCAACACCGGCCTGCACTGGGCCTATGGCATCGACGGCCCGAGCCAGGGCCACTTCTATGTCGATCCCTTCACCGGCAAGCTGACCAAGTCGAAGTCGGCCTATGAGCATCCGCAGCCGCATGCCTGCTTCATCCAGAGCGTGCAGGACGACCTTGTCAACGAGGGCGGCATCATGGACCTGTGGGTGCGTGAGGCGCGCCTGTTCAAATACGGTTCCGGCACCGGCTCGAACTTCTCGATGCTGCGCGGCGAAGGCGAGAAGCTGTCCGGCGGCGGCCGCTCGTCCGGCCTGATGAGCTTCCTCAAGATCGGCGACCGCGCGGCTGGCGCCATCAAGTCGGGCGGCACGACGCGACGCGCGGCAAAAATGGTCATCGTCGACGCCGACCATCCCGACATCGAGCAATTCATCGACTGGAAGGTCAATGAGGAGCAGAAGGTCGCCTCGCTGGTGACCGGCTCCAAGATCGTCAAGAAGCACCTCGAAGCCATCATGAAGGCCTGCGTCAATTGCGAAGGCGATGGCGACGACTGCTTCGACCCGGCGCTGAACACCGCGCTGAAGCGCGAGATCAAGGCGGCCAAGAAGGATGCCGTGCCGGAGAACTACATCTACCGCGTCATCCAGTTCGCCCGCCAGGGCTACACCTCGATGGCGTTCAACACATACGACACCGACTGGGATTCGGACGCCTACCTCACCGTCTCCGGCCAGAACTCCAACAACTCGGTGTCGCTGAAGGACAATTTCCTGCGCGCCGTCGAGGCCGATGGCGACTGGCAGCTCACCGCCCGCAAGGACGGCAAGGTGCTGAAGACGCTGAAGGCCAAGGACCTCTGGGAAAAGATCGGCTACGCCGCCTGGGCGTCGGCTGATCCGGGTCTGCACTTCAACACGACGATGAACGACTGGCACACCTGCGCCTCCGCCGGCGCGATCCGGGCCTCCAACCCGTGCTCGGAATACATGTTCCTCGACGACACGGCCTGCAACCTCGCCTCGATCAACCTTTTGCCCTATCGCAGGGAAGACGGCACGATCGACATCGCCGCTTACGAGCACACCGTTCGCCTGTGGACCATCGTGCTCGAAGTCTCGATGATGATGGCGCAGTTCCCGTCCAAGGAGATCGCCAAGCTCTCCTACGACTACCGCACGCTCGGCCTCGGCTACGCCAATATCGGCGGCCTGCTGATGACTTCGGGCATTCCTTACGACTCCGACGAGGGCCGCGCGATCTGTGCAGCACTTACCGCGATCATGACCGGCGTCGCCTACTCGACCTCGGCCGAGATGGCCGCCGAGCTCGGCGCCTTCCCGGACTATGACCGCAACGCCCAGAACATGCTGCGCGTCATGCGCAACCACCGCCGCGCCGCTTACGGCGACAAGGACGGCTACGAGAAGCTCGCCGTCAATCCGGTGCCGCTCGTCGCCGCCGACCTCAAGCAGCAGGCTTTGGCCGAGCATGCCCGCGCCGCCTGGGACCGCGCCATCGAGCTCGGCGAGGAGCACGGCTACCGCAACGCGCAGGCGACGGTGATCGCGCCAACCGGCACGATCGGCCTCGTCATGGATTGCGATACCACCGGCATCGAACCCGACTTCGCCCTGGTGAAGTTCAAGAAGCTCGCCGGCGGCGGCTACTTCAAGATCATCAACCGCGCCGTGCCGGAAGCGCTGCGCACGCTGGGCTATTCCGAAAGCCAGATCGCCGAGATCGAGGCCTATGCCGTCGGCCACGGCAACCTCAACCAGGCGCCCGGCATCAACCCCGGCTCGCTGAAGGCCAAGGGCTTCACCGACGAGAAGATCGCAGCGCTTAACGCTGCGCTGAAGTCGGCCTTCGACATCAAGTTCGTGTTCAACCAGTGGACGCTCGGCACCGACTGGGTGAAGGAAACGCTCGGCTTCACCGACGAGCAGCTCGGCGACTTCTCCTTCGAGATGCTGCCGGCGCTCGGCTTCTCGAAGAAGGACATCGATGCCGCCAACATCCATGTCTGCGGCGCCATGACGCTCGAAGGCGCGCCCTTCCTCAAGGCCGAGCACCTGCCGGTGTTCGACTGCGCCAGCCCCTGCGGCAAGATCGGCAAGCGCTCGCTCTCGATCCAGAGCCACATCCTGATGATGGCCGCGGCCCAGCCCTTCATCTCGGGCGCCATCTCCAAGACCATCAACATGCCGAACGAGGCGACGGTCGAGGACGCCAAGAACGCCTACATGCTGTCCTGGAAGCTGGCGCTGAAGGCGAACGCGCTCTATCGCGACGGCTCGAAGCTGTCGCAGCCGCTCAACGCCTCCCTGCTCGCCGATGACGACGAGGATGAGGACGAGGCGGTCGAGCAGCTGATTGCCGCGCCCGCCGCGCAGCGCGCCGTCCAGGTGACGGAAAAGATCGTCGAGCGCGTCATCGAACGCCTCTACCGCGATCGTGAAAAACTGCCGAACCGCCGCAAGGGCTACACGCAGAAGGCCGTCGTCGGCGGTCACAAGGTGTATCTGCGCACCGGCGAGTTCGACGATGGCCGTCTCGGCGAGATCTTCATCGACATGCACAAGGAAGGTGCTGCCTTCCGCGCGATGATGAACAACTTCGCCATCGCGATCTCGCTTGGCCTGCAATATGGCGTGCCGCTCGATGAATATGTCGAGGCCTTCACCTTCACCAAGTTCGAGCCGGCCGGCATGGTGCAGGGCAACGACGCCATCAAGAACGCCACGTCGATCCTCGACTACGTGTTCCGCGAGCTCGCCGTCTCCTATCTCGGCCGCCACGACCTCGCCCATGTCGACCAGTCGGACTTCGACAAGACGGCGCTCGGCCGCGGCATCACCGAAGGCAAGGCGACGCCCTTCTCCAAGGGCCTCTATCGCGGCGCCTCGCCGGTGAAGCTGGTTTCGGGCATCGGTAGCGAGCCCAAGGGCTTTGGCGGCTCAACGTCGACCACAGCCCCTGCCCGCGCAGCGCCCACCGCCTTCGCCGGCTCCAACGTGCTGGCGCTGAAGCCGGCCAGCGACGAGGCGCTTGCCTACAAGCGCGACTATGAGGAGCGCGCCCGGGAACTGGCCGAGGATATGGTGGAAGAAGAAGCCGAAGCCGCCGGCGGCACTGAGGCCTTATTCACCGACGCCGCGGCCAACGAGGCGGCAGAAGCGAAGAAGCTCGCCGCGACAAGGCGCCAGCAGTCGCTGCTCCAGGGTTACACCGGCAACGAATGCTCCGAGTGCCACAACTTCACCATGGTGCGGAACGGCACCTGCGAGAAGTGCGACACGTGTGGTTCGACGAGCGGCTGCAGCTGAGAGCCAATGCCGCCGCCACGGCTGACAGTCCGCGAAGTCATTCGCATGCTGGAAGCCGATGGCTGGTATCTGGTTGCAACCAAAGGCAGCCATCGCCAATATAAGCACAACATCAAAGCCGGCCGCGTCACCGTGGCCGGCAAGCCGTCTGAAGAGGTTGCACCAGGGACATTGAACAGCATCCTCAAGCAGTCCGGCCTGAAGGAGTGATGGCATGCGTTATGCTGTAGTCATTGAGAAAGCGGGAGACAATTTCTCCGCTTATGTGCCGGATCTGCCTGGCTGCATCGCGACCGGCGCTACGGTCGCTGAGGTGGAAACCGAAATCCGCGATGCAATCCGCTTCCATATAGAAGGCTTGCGTGCTGACGGGTTGGACGTGCCGAAAGGCGTCAGTTTGGCGGAGTATGTGGAGGCATAGCTGTCGCCGATCATGCCTTCCATCGCAAATGACTGCGCTGGCTTGGTCGCGATCTTCCAAGACATTCCATGATCGATCACATCACCATCGAAGTGAGCGACCTCGCCAAGAGCAAGCTTTTTTACGAAAAGGCCTTCGCGCCTTTGGACTACAGCCTCGCCTTCGGCAAGGAAGGCGTGTTCTGGGCCTTCGACGTCGGCAATGGCTGCCTGTTCGAAATCCAGAGCACGGGCGAGAAGCCGCCGCTCACCCATCTGCATGTCGCCTTCCGGGCAAAGAGCAAGGCCGAGGTCGATGCGTTCCATCACGCAGCGCTCAAAGCTGGCGCGGCGGACAATGGCGCGCCTGGGCCGCGCCCGGACTATGCGGAGTATTACTACGCCTGTTTCGTGCTCGATCCTGACGGCTACAACATCGAGGCGATGATCAACGAGGCATAGTGGGACGACGCCGTCCTGCTTCGTCATTCCAGGGCGGAGCAAGGAGCGAAGCGACGCGCGCAGACCCTGGAATCCATGCCGTTACCTCGGCGCTCCCCGACGGTGCAGAATTCTGCATCGCCACACTCCACGGCTCAGGTCACGGAATGGATCCTCGGGTCAAGCCCGAGGATGACGACCGCGAAGGGAGAGGCGTGAGCGCCCCCTCCTGCTCCCCTTGTGGGAAAAGGTCGATCGGGCGCGCCTGGCGCAGTCGGCCGGACCGTTTTCTAGCCTAACGGTCGGCCGTGTGGAACCGCAGTCAATAAACCGAAAAACCTGCGCGATCTGGATAGCGCCACCCCTTCCAAGCTGAGACCTAAGACCTGAACAACAGCAGTTTGGCTCGATGCTGTTTGTGACGAGGGGCAGGCTTGATCAGACCCGAAAAAGGGCTCTTTGCTGTCGCCATGCTGCCGGCAACGGGAAACGTTGACGCGGTCGCTGGCGAGAGCGGTCCCGGCCTATACGTTTCGGGTTCGACCGCATTCGGGGCGAGGGTGACCCCGCCCGCCGGCCTCTATTTCACGCAAGCACTCATGCATGAAGGTCATGCCGCCGCCTCGCTCGAAGGTGGCAGCCTCGACCTGAACGCCCAGAAGATGACAGCGCCTTGGTCCGGCGCTGTCCTACAGCACACCTATCGGCGGCCGACCGTCCCGCTTTGCCGCACTGCATTATTGGGAATTCGACGTCGAGAACCGTTTTGACGGCCAGGTGACGACAGCCAGTATCACCACCCGTTTCTGAAGCCGGCACTACCCGTTTACATCAAGCCACAGGAGAGGCGTATGGCAAGGCGGACTTTGAACAAGTGGTTCCTTACAGCGGCAGCGACAGCGATGATCGCCGGCATGTCATTGCACATGGCGACGGCCGCACCTTTGGCTGAAGCCGTCGAGCGTAGCTCCAAGGCGATTGAGGCGGATACCGGCCGTCTGATCGAGATGTACAAGGATATCCATCAGAACCCTGAGCTCGGCTTCATGGAAAAGAGGACTTCCGCGATCGTGGCGAAGGAACTCGAAGCGCTCGGCTTCGAGGTGAAGACAGGCATCGGCGGCACCGGCGTGGTCGGCATCCTGAAGAACGGCGATGGTCCCACCGTCATGTATCGCGCCGACATGGACGCGAATGCGGTCGAGGAGGCGACGGGACTGCCCTACGCCAGCAAGGTGAGGGTGCTGCGCGACGACGGCACCGAAGTTCCTGTCGCCCACATGTGCGGCCACGACGCCCATGTGACGTGGATGCTCGGCATGGCCAAGACCATGGTCGCGATGAAAGACGCCTGGAGCGGAACGATGGTGCTTGTCGGCCAGCCGGCCGAGGAACCGATCACCGGCGCGCAGGCGATGATCGACGCGGGCATGTACGATAAATACGGGGTGCCGAAGCCAGACTTTTTCATCGGCATCCACACCGCGCCTGGCCCGGTCGGTATGATGATGAGCTCGGCCGGTCCCAAGATGGCCGGCACCGACCAGATCGACATCCTGTTCAGGGGCGTCGGCGGTCACGGCTCGATGCCGCAGATGACCAAGGACCCTGTGGTGATGGCCTCGCTCGCCGTTCTCGAATACCAGGCGATCGTCAGCCGCACGGTAACCCCGCAGGAGACCGCTGTCCTGACGGTGGGGTCGGTTCAGGCCGGAGCCGACAACAACGTCATTCCCGCGACCGCTCTGCTCAAGGCAAATCTGCGCTGGTACAATCCCCAGGTCCGCGAACAGATGATCGCCGGCATCAAGGCCGTCAGCAACGGCATTGCCCGCACCTATGGCATGCCTGAGGATCAGCTTCCGGTCATCACCATGAAGGGCGGATCGACTCCGCTCGTCAACGACAAGGCGCTTGCCGAGCGCTTGGCAGCGACGATGAAGGGCGTGATCGGCGACAAGAACGTCGTGACCGAATTCCCGCCTGCAACAGGCTCGGAAGACGTGCACCTGCTTCTCGGCCCCTATCAGGATGTTCCCTTCGACTACATGATCGTCGGCGTCGCGGACCCCAAAGTCTATGCGGATGCGGTGGCGAAAGGGCTGCAGTTTCCGTATTCGGCGCACAATCCGAATTTCGTCGTCGATTTGAAGGCTATTCCATTCGGAACCAAGATAGCGACAGTTGCCATGCTCGATCTTCTGGGCAAGCCGGCAAATTGACCAGAGGTCATTTACCAGCCTGTCACCAAAATCAGCCGAAAGCTTCGTAGCTTGTTTCCCCGCAGCCTTTTGAGTTGCGGGGAAATGCTTTTAAGGGGAAGATCCGATTCGGCATCAGTTCTGAGGGATTTATTTTCCAGTTAGGGATTTTCGAACGAGACTACGCAGGAGCAAGAAATGGCAATTTCGATGGACGAGGCTGCCGCTGTTTTCCGGGAAGCTGTTCGAGAGGCCGTCAAGCGCCACTCCCTTTTTTATCTACTTCAAGGAACTATTCTTGTCGCGGCCGGCATTTTGGCCATCGTCTATCCCGTGCTCTCTTCCATGGCGGTCATCACGTTGCTGGGATGGCTGCTCATCATTAGCGGCCTGGCCCAGGCGATCAGCCTTTTTGGCTCACGTCACCTGCCCCATTTCTGGCTTCAGCTCATATCGGTCGTGCTCGCCATTCTCATCGGGTTCCTGTTTCTTAGGGACACCACCCAGGGCCTGCTCACCATCACCCTGCTTTTGATCGTCTTCTTCATGATGGAGGGCATCTCGAAGGTCGTGTTTGCGCTGACGATCCGGCCGCTCCAGAACTGGGGATGGGTGCTTGCGAGCGGCGCAGTCGGCATCGTGCTTTCACTGATCCTTTGGGCGCGCCTGCCGGTTACCGCCCTTTGGCTGATCGGGTTGCTGCTCGGCATTGAATTGGTCAGCGTCGGCGGCTCACTCGCTTATCTCGCCTGGAAAATTCGCCAGGCCGCCAAGCAAATCCCTTAAGCGAATGCAGGACGATCGTTATTCACCATCGAAATCCTTCCTCAGGCATTTTGACGATCCCGACGCATTCGCGGCTGCAATTCCGGGAGGAAATTTTGGTGTCTTGCCGGTCGGCAAGCATTCCTTTCGTGCGATGGCCCATGCGACCAATCTCACTCAGGGTGTTGCCGTCCGCGGCTTTTCAACATCGGATGCCCTGGCGTTCAGATCGGAATTCATCGGGGGTCCGGCACCATCGATCACTTACTTATTTCCCGCGACGCCCGGCGCGGTTTCTCTATTCGATGGCAAGGAGATGTCCGGATCTACCCTGGTTTCGCGCGAGCCGGGCCAAACGCCCCAACTGCGGACCTTCAGTCCATACGAATTGGGCGCTGTCGTGGTGCTTCATGAAGCCCTGAGGCGAGCCGCCGCGGCCTATACGGGCCGCGAACACGCAAGACTGCTGTTAACCCCTGCCTCGCTGACAGATGCGCGTCCCCAAAGCTTCGACCATTTGAAACGCGTATATGCGGCAGCCGCGAAATTGCTCACAGAGCACAACCCAACCGATCTCGGAGATATCGGCCTGCCTGGAATAGTGCTGTTGCGGGACGAGGTGATGGCCGCGCTCCTCGACACAGCGATTTCGAGCGATGTGAAACGTGACCATCGCGCCCGGCAACGACAGACTGCCTCGATGGCAAGGATCGAACGCTTCATCGACGATCATCGCGACCATCCGGAGGGCCTGCAGGCGCTCTGCGAGGAAACAGGCATGGCACTTCGCACAGTCGAGGCTATTGTTCGCAGCCGGACAGGTGTATCGGCTCTCACCTATCTCCATCGCCGTCATCTGGCATTCGCCCGCGAAGCCCTTTTGAATCCCGACGACGGCGCAACCGTTACACGCATCGCCATGCAGAACGGATTTCTCCATTTGGGGCGATTTTCCGTTTTCTACCGCGAGATCTACGGCGAAAGCCCCTCGATGACCCTGGATCGAGTGTTGGGTCGATCGACAACAAAGAAACAATCCTAGAAGACTCGTTCCTTTGCGCGTCCAAGGGGCAGAGCGCTGTAGTGCGTTCGAAGCTCGAAAAGCCAAGCAATTGGCTTTTCGTCCGTTGCGCGGGTCGCTTCTCACCCCAGAAGGAGAAGAGGCGCCTCAGTCCGCGTCGGCCACCATCTGCCCGCCGCCGCCCAGCCAGGCGCGCCATTGCCGCTCGTCGCCATGGAAGACATTGAGGTCGACGCGGCCGCTTACGCCATGCGACAGGCCGGAGCCGGAATACTGCCAGAACAGCCATTTGCGGCCCGGATAGACTTTTGACGGATGCGCCGCCACGGCGCGCAGCCAGAATGGGTAATCCGGGAAGGCGCCGCGCAGGTTGTCGCGATAGAAATCGGGGCTGGTGTAGATGATGGGCCGCTGGCCGTAATGGCGCTCCAGCTTGTCCATGAACACCTGCATCTTCTCCAGCACCTTCTCGCGCGAAGGCCGCCGCTGGCAGGAGGAGTCGCCGTTCCACTCGACGTCGATGACCGGCGGCAGCGCGCCGTCGACCTTGGGCACGTTGCGGATGAACCAGTCGGCCTGCTCGCCCGCCGTGCGGCACCAGTAGAAGAAATGATAGGCGCCGCGCTTCAGCCCGGCAGCATCGGCGCCACGCCAGTTCTTCATGAACATCGGATCGAGATGATCGCCGCCGTCGGTCGCCTTGATATAGGCGAAGTTGGCGCCCTGGGCGCGCAGCTTCTCCCAGTTGATGTTGCCCTGCCAGCGCGAGACGTCGACGCCGTGCACGGCCAGATGGCGTGGCGAAGAGCGGCCGAAATTGATCGGCTTGGCATCGCGGAACGCATAGCGCGTGACCGGGCTGGCGAGCATGGCGGGCGCGGCGCGCGACAGCCGCTTCGGCGGCGAGACGAGCGCGGCCTCCTGCACCGGCGGCTCGACACTGTCCGGAAGATCGGCCGTCGGGAAGTTCACAGTCTCCTCCTCGGCGAGGCCGAAAGGGCGCGAATTCTCGTCGCCAAGGCGCGAGTTTTCGTCGCCAGGGCGCGAGTTCTCGTCACCGGGGCTCGCATTACTCTCATCAAGCAGCGGCGCCGGCGGCTTGATGCGCGCCATGCCCGACATCGACGCGGTCTCGACGTTTTTTTCCCTTGCGGCGGTCTTCACGCCCTTCGACACCGGCGCGCTCGGCCGCACGACCGAGCTCGTCGTCTCGTTGGACGGCATCTGCAAGGCATCGACGCCCGACGTGGACGAGCAGCCGCCAAGGCAAAGCGATGCGAGCACGAAACTGACGACGCCAAAAATCCGCATCTTGACCTGTACGCAAAACAAAACAGACCGAAGGCAGGAACAGCGCCGCCGGAGCCCCATTCCTAATGAGAAATTACCAACAAAGTTTGAATCAAAATTTACTTTTGGACCGACGCGGGCCAGCGCGATTCGGGGTGTGGCTCCGCCACCTCCCCCGCGCGAATTCGACAGAATGCCCACCCCGACCTGCCCTCGCCGCGCTTGACAGATCTGGCGCTCGACGTTGAGACAGGGATAATCCGTTCGCTCTCGATAAAGGCGCCAACCAAAGATGGCCCGTGTGTTTCGTCTCCTCCTCGTTCTGGCTTGCCTTGTCGGCGCTCCGGCCGCGCATGCGGAAAAACTGATCGTGGTGCCACCCGGCAACCGCTTTGAAACCCAACCGCCCATTCCGAGCGCATCGGCCAACCGCACGCGCGCCTTCAAGACCACCTATGAGGAAAAATACCAGAAGATCGTCGCGCTGCTGAAGCACGAGGCGAAGCTCAGGGCGCATATCAAGCAGGTCGCCGCCATCTACGGCATCGATCCCATCCACATCGTCGGTGCGCTGGTTGGCGAGCATACCTACAACGTCACCGCGGTTGGTTCCGTGCAGACCTATTACGTCAAGGCGCTTTCCTATTCCGGCCTCGACTTCGCGTTCCGCTACAAGGGCGTGCGCGTGCAGGATTTCGTCAAGCGCCCGGAATTCGCGGTTTGTGAGCAGGCCAAGGGCAGCGCGGCCCTGTGGAGCTGCCGCGACATGGTCTGGATGCAGCATTTCAGGGGCAAGACCGTGGACGGCGTTTCCTATGAGCCGTTGACCTTCCAGCAGGCGTTCTTCCAGCCCTTCTTCGCCGGCCAGACCTTCGGGCTCGGCCAGATCAGCCCGCTGACCGCTCTTGAGGTCACCGACCTCGTCAACAGGGTGAGCGGCTGCGACAAGCTGACCCCGGACAACCCGCAAGCCATCTATCGCGACGTGATGGATCCCGACCGCAGCATCGTCTACATCGGGGCCATCGTGCATGACGCCATCGAAGCCTACAAGGAACAGGGCTTCGACATATCGGGCAATCCGGGCATCACGGCCACGCTCTACAATGTCGGCCAGCCCAGGCGCCGGGCGGCGGAACTGCGCGCGGCGATCGCCGGCGGCACGACCAACAAGCTGCCTGTCGAGAATTATTATGGCTGGCTGGTCAACGACAAGCTCGACGAGTTGAGAAGCGCGCTCGACAGCGGCAGCTGAGGGCCACCGTTTCGATGGAGAGCTTCGTCGACCAGTGCGTGCGTCTCATCGAGACGCATCAGGCCTGGGCCGGTGTTCTGGTCGGGCTGCTGGCTTTCGGCGAGTCGCTGATCCTGATCGGCATTCTCTTGCCGGGCACCACAGTGCTGGTGATCGTCGGCGGCCTCGTCGGCGCCGGCCTCATCCATCCGCTGCCGGTCGTGGTCGCGGCGATCATCGGCGCAGCGCTTGGCGACATTGTCTCCTACTATCTCGGCATTTGGCTGGGGCGCGGCGTCGTCCACAAATGGCCGCTCAACCGCCACCGGAACGAAATTGCCCGCGCCCGGCTGTTTTTCCGCCGCTACGGTTTCGCCGCGATATTCCTTGGCCGTTTCTTCGGCCCGGTACGGGCCACGGTGCCCCTGGTCGCGGGCATGATGGGCATGGACCGGTCCCGCTTCCAGCTCGCCAACATATTGTCGGCGCTGGTTTGGGCGCCGGCCATTCTCATGCCAGGATGGCTGGCGGCCAAGGGAGCAGGCGAGCTCATCCATTTCAACGCCACAAACATACTGCTGCTTGCGGCGGTCGCGATCGTCGCCGCGATTGTCGTGGCCCTGGGCGGCATCAAGCTCCTCGCCCGCAGTGGAAGGCGCAGCCGCGGGCGAGCTTAGAATCAGGACGATCGTCGCCGGATCGGCGGACGCATTGAAGCAGGGGCTAAACCTGGCCCCCCTGGCACCCCATATACGGGGCTCGCGCAAATGAAGCGCTGCGTACTCAAGGACTGTGCTTAATGTCAAAGTCTCGAACAATCAAAGTCGCGTCGATCCTGATGATACTGTTGATGGCGCTCGGGACCGTCTCCATCGGTCCCGCCGAGGCGCGGATGGGCGGCAGTTTCGGCAGCCGTGGCAGCCGCACCTATCAGGCTCCCGCACCGACCAGGACAGCCCCCTACACGGCGCCCGTCACGCGCTCGATGACGCCTCAAACCACCCAGTCGATCCCATCGTCGCAGTCGTTTCCCAGCTCCACGCGCCCTGGATTCTGGCGCGGCTTCGGCGGCGGTTTTGTCGGCGGCCTGGTGGGAGGACTGTTCTTCCAGGGCCTGTTCGGCATGATGCTGGGCCATGGTTTCGGCGGCCTAGGCGGCGGACTGAGCTTCGTCTTCCAGCTGCTGCTGATCGGCGGCCTCGTGATGCTCGCCATGCGGTTCCTCAATCGCGACAACGCCGCGCCGGCCAACATGCGGAGCGCCGGCGTTCCGTTCGGACGGCAAGGTTGGGGAGGCGCGCCGCCCAACTATTCGTCCAACGCTGCGAGCTTCGGCTCCACTGACGCATCCGGCGCGGATGAAATCGGCATCACGGACGCCGATCGCGACGCGTTCGAACGAATCCTCGGCGAAGTGCAGGCTGCCTTCACCCGCGAGGATCACCAGGGATTGCGCCGGCTGACGACCCCCGAAATGGTCTCCTACCTTTCGGAGGAACTGGCGGACAACGCGACCCATGGCCTCAAGAACGAGGTGACGAACCTTCGGCTGCTGAAGGGCGAAGTAGCGGAGGCGTGGCGGGAAGGCCCGCGCGACTATGCCACCGTGGCGATGCGCTGGTCGGCGATAGATATCATGCGCAACCGCCAGACCGGCGCCGTCGAGAAGGGCGATGCCAACAATCCGGTCGAAGCGAGCGAGCTGTGGACCTTCACGCGCCAGGCCGGAGAACCGTGGCTGCTGTCCGCGATCCAGGACGCCTCCAGCTGAACCTGAAGCGGCGACGCAGCAAGCGCGCTGACTATTTCCTGAACACCCCGATCATCGGTCCCAGGTTCCAGAAATCGTCGTTGCGGCCTATCGCCGGCGCATAGAGGCTGGAGATCGAGCCGTCGAGGAAGAGCGCATTCGGGCAGCCGAGCGCGTCGCGGAAAAGCCGCGCGAATTCGTGGAAGGTGACGACGTCGTTCGAGATGGCGAAGACAGCGACGCCGTCGGCGCGCACGCCGACCCCATCGCGGATTTTCCGCGAAGCGCTGTCGGCCTGGAATTTCGGATGGAGCTTGCCGTCGATGACCAGCATCGGCCCAGACTGGGTGGCGTAGTCCGCCCGCGGGCTCTGTTTGAGATAGTCTTTCGTCGCGCGCACCCCTGCCTTGCCGTCGCTAAGGTAGAAGATGCCGTTGGGTTGCATCGAGAAATTGCCAGTGCCCGGCCCGGTTTTCGCCGACGAGATCTGCCGGCCCCGTTCAACGTAAAGCCCGACCGGCGCGAGGTCCGGATGGTACATGCCGGCATTCATGCCGAAGAGCATGGTGCGTCCGGCAGCCTGCTCGGCGCTGCGCAGATTGTGCAGGGACCGGTAGAGGTTGCCCGCCGGGTCTTTCCAGAAAAGCTCGATCGAATAATGTCGGGGGTCGGCCTCGCAGACGAGGTAGGTGGCCGCCTCGAAGCTGAAGCCGCGGCATGGCGGCAGCGATGCAAGCCATTGGCCGGCTCCCATGCCCATGCCGACCGCGGCGGGCAGGACCGATTTTGCCAGCATCACCAGCAGAGGCACCGATTGCAGAAGCGTCGAAATATCCATGCGCCTACCAATAGGGGAAGCGAGCGGCGAGGCGAACAGCCAAAGCTCTCCCCTCGGGATTATTTACCGGCCCCGCAGGATCGTCACGTCGCCGGAATGCTCGGGTCTTGGAGCAAGTAGAAAATGCGTTTGGGATTGAAGTCGGTGATCGGAAAATCGAAGGCCGCCCGATGGAGCGGGTCGACATGACCTTCGAGGAACCGCAGGCGGTCATAAGGTTCGATCTCGCGGCGGTATGTTGCGAAACTGTCGGAAGAGATGAATTCGGACGGGGTGTGGACCTGGTCGAAAGAGAGGCCATCACCGAAATCGCTGGGCTTGTCGAGGATCGACTGGAGCTCGAACAGGAAATCGACCCAGGGATGGCCGCTGCCATTGAGCGCCACGACGCGCAAATAGAGGATCCCTTCGGTGGCATTGGTCGGCAGTTGCCGCGCGCGGATCGTCAGGATGATGGGATCGGGGGAGTCCAGTTCTTCGCCCAGAATAATCGGGTCGGCCTTTGTTCCGCTGCCGGAAACAGAGCGGATGAAAGCCGCCAAGCTCATCCGAGAAGGAATACTGGCCGGCTTGCCAGGACTGGCCGTCCTGGCCATGAACTTCCGGCACCGGCAGCGCCAGGATCAGATAACCGAGAAAACCCGCGAGGTGGCGCGCGCCTCGTCCACGAGCCGTCGAAAGGACGGGATGCGCTAAGACAGCCATCCCAGGGCAAGACCGAGCAACAGGACGACGCCAAGCACCCCGCGATAGATGACGAACGGCCAGGCGGAAAAACGCTCCAGCACACGCATCAGCCCCCATATCGCGAAGAAGGCCGAGATCGAGGCGACGACGAGGCCGACGGCCAGCACCGACCAGCCATGCCCATCGAGATGGACCTTATGTAGCTCCCAAAGTTCCTTGAGACCGGCAAGGGCGATGGCCGGCAAGCCCAGCAGGAATGAGAAGCGGGCAGCCTCCGGCCGGGCGAAACCCAGTCCAAGCGCCGCCGTCAGGGTCGATCCAGAGCGGGAGACGCCCGGAATGAGCGCGCCGACCTGCGCGATGCCGACGAGCAGCGCGTCGAGTATCGACGCCTGGTTGAGCGTGAGCTTGTGCTTCGCGTAGATCTCGGCCAGAGCCAGCAGGATCGCCATCACGATGCAGGCCCAGCCGATGACGGCCAGGCCGCGCAAAGGCGAATTGCAGGCGTTAAGAACGCCCGAAAGCGCAAGCCCGGCAATCACGATCGGAACAGTTGCAAGCACGATGCTCATCGCCAGGCGGAAGTACCGGTCGTTGAAATCGCGCCGGGCGAGCGCCGACAGCGATCCCACGGTCACGTCCCTGACGTCGCTCCAGAAATAGCTGACCACTGCCGCCAGCGCCGCAAGCTGCATGGCGGCCGAAAAGGCCGAACCGGGATCCTGCCAGCCGAGCACGGCAGGCACGATGCGCATATGCGCGGTCGACGAGATCGGCAGCAATTCGGTGATGCCTTGCACGATGCCTAGAAACGCCACCTTGGCATAACCCAGGCCGACAAAGCCGGTATCCAACCCTTGAGTGCAGACGTCGGTCATCTCAATCCTTTTCCCATCGCCCCGGCCCGAGGCAAAAGTGAATCGTCATTCGGAAAGCCCTGGAAGACAGGCTTAGCCTCACGATAGCGTGATTCCAACTCACGGATTTGTAAGGTGCCGCTAATCCTGCTTGACAACTGGTTTCACCATATTATCCTTCCCTAATCTTACACTGTAAGGCAAATCGGAGGAGCATCACAATGTCGACCGCCCTCTCGGAACTGGAGCCGGTAACGCGGCCGGAGACGCATGTCCCTGAAATCGCGATCGAGAAGGTGTCGTGCGATTTCAGCCGCGCCATCGAGCGCGCCGAAGTGGCTGCCTGGCTCGACCTCTACGAAGCGGCGCCCGCCGATTTCGCGGCGCGGCAAGGGCTGTCGATCGCGCGCGAAGGCGATCTGGTCTGGACCACCTGCGCGACGATCCCGTTCATCCATTTCAACTGCGTGAAGAATATCGGCGTCGATGGTCCGGCAACGGAAGAACAGGTCGATGCACTGCTCGCGCACTACCGCGCGGCCGGCATCATGCGGCCATGGTTCTATACCAATCCGCATGCCGAGCCGGCGCGGCTGCGGTGCTGGCTGGAAGCGCGCGGCCTGCAGCACCAGGGCGGCTGGGAGCGTATCCATCGCGACGCGACGCCACTGCCGGACGCACCGCTTTTCCCGGGCGACCCGCTGATCCCGGTCGACGATCTGGTGGTCGAGGAGGTCA
This sequence comes from Mesorhizobium vachelliae, assembly GCF_033977325.1. Lineage (NCBI taxonomy): Bacteria > Pseudomonadati > Pseudomonadota > Alphaproteobacteria > Hyphomicrobiales > Phyllobacteriaceae > Mesorhizobium > Mesorhizobium vachelliae. The sequence goes on along the minus strand of NZ_JAVIIR010000008.1, from coordinate 156,026 downwards.
CGCCCAGGACGGCTTCGGAATGGGCTTCCTTCATCGATGCCAAATACAGGTTCCCCACCACGCCTTGGCTCATGGCGCTTGTCGGCCGCAAGGGCTGGCATCATTATATGCTGAAACGCCGGGGCGCGGTCGCTGCCGTGCGCTCGCTCTTCATCTCAGACGGCGCCGCCTGGAGCGGCATCGACGCGCCGGTGCCGGGCATTATGGCGCCAAGCTTCGACCTTGACGCCATGCTTGGCGAAAGACTGGTTCGCGACGGCATCGCCGCCGGCGCGAAGCTGTTTGTCGCCGACATCGAGGCGCCGCGCCCCGACCGCGACGGGCCAGCCTATCGCAACTACGACCGGCTCGGCTTCAAGCTCGCCTATTTGCGTAATCATTACAGCTACCTGCCCGCGCATTCGAGCTGACCGGGGCCGCCTCAGCGGTAGAGCCACTGCTTCAGGCAGCTTCTTGCCACTATATGCGCTGGTGGCACCGAAGCCCGGTCGAAGCGGGAATCATCACTGGCCCTGTCGCGAGCCTTTTCCAGAAGCAGGCGGATCTCGGCCGGGCGCACACGGTCACGCGCCATCACGAGTTGGATCATCGGGTCGTTCAAAAGCTCGTCCAGGGTGTTGATGCTCTCGCTCATCCGTCGCCTCCTCGATGCCGCCCGCAAGGCGCTTAGATAGGCAGGCAAAGATGGCCCGCCAATGACGCTTTGCCGGCTATGTCGTGAATCGAAGATGAAATTTTTGTGCAGGCCCTTCCCCTTCTCCCCTTGTGGGAAAAGGTAAGATCCTATGCCGGCGGCGCGCCTTCATATTGCGGCAGGCCATCGTCAAGGATCAGCCAGGGCTGCTTCGAGGCGGTCCAGAAATGCATGTCCGGCTTGAACAGGGACGGGTCGTCGAGCGAGCCGGAGGTGACGCCGAGGATGCCCCGGGAGTCGCGCCGTGAAAACAAAGTCGTGCCGCAGGCCGGGCAGAAGCCGCGCTTGAGGTCCGGCGTGGAGTGGATTGTCGCCACCGGCCCTTCGATGGTCACGTCGTCGATGCGGAACAGAAGCCGCGCGTTGAAGGCGGCGCCGATCGCTCTCTGGCAGATCCGGCAATGGCAGACCCGTTCGTTGACCGGTTCGACTTCGGCCTTGTAGCGCACCGCGCCGCACAGGCATCCGCCCTCATATTTTGCCATGGTAAGCATCCTGTTCCTGGAGTAGCGGCACGCTCCACCGCCGGCACGGCAGCGTCAATCAAAAAGCGTTGATGGAATGCGATCGGTAACGGTGATGCAGCGGCCGGACGCTTGGGATCAGTGGCGCTTTGCCTGCACGAGATAGGCGTCGATCGTGGTCTCGCCGAGCCATTTCGCCGCTTCGAGCCGATGCAGTCCTTCGACCAGGATGTGGCGCTTGCCGTCGTGCCGCACCTGGATCGGCGTCTTCATGCCGTTGTCGAGAATATCCTCGGCGAGATGGCGCACGGTCTCGGGATGCAGCGTCTTGCGCCGCGCCGTGGGCACATAGATGTCGTCGACCTTGATCTTTTGCACCCGCAGCATGTCGGCTCCTTGGCACTGAACGTCGCCTTCCGATGAAATAGTCTGTTTGCCGGATATGGCCAAGCGCGCTGGCCCGATGCTTTCCATTTGACGCTTGGCCGACCAATGGTCTCAATGACGGGTTCGTGATTTCAGGTGCTTCTTGACGCAACTGCCCACCGAATTCCCCGATTTCGGGCTGACGCCCGAGCAGCGCCGCGAGGCGGTGCGCGGCCATTATTACGAATGGCCGGGCATGGATGGTTCGAGCGGTGAGATTTGGGCCTACAGCGACCGGTTTTCCTATCGTCCGGGCGAGACGGTGACGCTTTTCGTCAGCGCGACGGCGCCGCAATTCAGCCTTGCCGTCGTCCGCGACGGCGACGGCGAAACCAAGGTCTTCGAGGGAGCGGGCATGGCGGCGCGCTGGCAGGATACGCCCGACCAATGCTCGGTCGGAGGCTGCGGCTGGGAGGCGTCGTTCGAATTCCGCATCGGCGACGACTGGCCGTCAGGCGCCTATCGCGTAACGCTTCTTGCCGAAGGCCGCGACGGCAATCCGATCCGCAGCCATCATCTCTTCATCGTCGCGCCCCTGCCCGGCCGCAAGCCCGGCCGCCTGCTGCAGGTCGCCGCGACCGGCACATGGCTCGCCTACAACACCTGGGGCGGCTCGAACCACTATCAGGGCATTACCGGCCCGAACCACGATCAATATGCCACGACAGTGTCGACGCAGCGCCCCTGGTGCCGCGGCTTCGTTGTGCTGCCCAAGGACGCGCCACGCGTGCCGCTGGAGGTCGCGGTGCCGCCGAAAACCGTGCCGCGCTATCCGCATATGGAATGGGCTTTCGCCACCGGCCATTCGAAGAAATACGCCTCTTCCGGCTGGGCGAGCTACGACAGCCACTTCTTCCGCTTCGCCGAACGCACCGGCTACCAGGTCGATCTCGCCAGCCAGCACGAGCTCCATTTCTCGCCCGAAATCCTCGACTTCTATGACTGCGTCGTCTTCGTCGGCCATGACGAATACTGGACCTGGGAGATGCGCGATGCTGTCGACAATTATGTGACCCGCGGCGGCCATGCGGCCCGCTTCGCCGGCAATTTCATGTGGCAGACGAGGCTGGAGGACGAGGGCCGCCGCCAGGTCTGCTACAAATACAAGGCGCGCGCCGAGGACCCCGTCTATCGCGGCGGCGACATCACCCGCGCCACCAATTCCTGGGAGGCGCCCGAGATCGGCCGTCCGGGCAGCGCCACCTTCGGCCTCAATGCGACGCGAGGCGTCTATGCCGGCTGGGGCGGCTGCGCGCCGCGCGGAGTGCGCGGCTTTCCGGTCTATCGGCCCGAGCATTGGGCCTTCGCCGGCACCGGCATCTATTATGGCGACCTGCTCGGCATCGACAGCCACGTCTATGGCTATGAGGTCGACGGTCTCGATTTCGAGATCCGCGGCGGCCTGCCCTACCCGACAGCGACCAGCGGCGCGCCGGACGGGCTGCAGGTCCTGGCCGTCGGCATGGCGAGCCAGGTCGAGGAAAGCGCCGACATTCCGATCGAGGACCAGTTCCTCACCGACGAGGACGGCCGCTTCACCGCCGAGACGCTGTTCGGCGAGGCGAGCGACGCCAATCTCGACAAGGTCAAGCGCGGCAACGGCATGATCGTCAATTTCCCGCGCGGCAAGGGCGAGGTCTTCCATGCCGGAAGCTGCGAATGGGTCGCCGGCCTGCTAAGGCAGGACGCGATGGTCGAACGCGTGACCAAGAATGTTCTCGACCGCTATCTCGGAAAGTCCTGACATGTCCCAAGCCAAGCCATCGCCCGGAATCGAAGCACGGTCGCCATCGCATCTGTTCTATCTCTCCAGCCTGCGCCGGCCGCTCGTCGATCGCGCCGAGGGCATCTATTTCTGGACGCAGGACGGCCGCCGTTTCATCGACGGCTCGAGCGGGCCGATGGTCGCCAATATCGGCCATTCCAACCGCAACGTGCTCGACGCCATGAAGCGGCAGATGGACAAGACCACCTTCGCCTACCGGCTGCATTTCGAGAACCAGCCGGCGGAAGATTTGGCGCGGGTACTCGCGGGCAAACTACCCGAAGGCATGGACCGCATCTTCTTTGTTTCCGGCGGCTCGGAAGCGACGGAATCCTGCATCAAGCTCGCCCGCCAATGGGCGGTCGCCACCGGCCAGCCGAAGCGCTGGAAGGTGGTCACCCGCTTCCCCTCCTATCACGGCGGCACGCTGGGCTCGCTTTCCATCACCGGCGACGACGCGCTGGCCGAGACCTTCACGCCGATGATGCGAGTGATGCCGACCGTGCCGGCGCCGACCGCCTGGCGCGACCGCGACAACCTCTCGACGGAGCAACGCGGCATCCGCTATGCCGATATGCTGGAGGAAAAGATCCAGGCCGAGGGCCCGGAAAGCGTTTTGGCCTTCATCATGGAGCCGATCGGGGGAGCTGCGACCGCCGCCCTTGTCGCGCCCGACAGTTACTATGCGCGCATCCGCGAAATCTGCGACCGCTACGGCATCCTTCTGATCCATGACGAGGTGATGAGCGGCGCCGGCCGCACCGGCAAATTCCTCGGCGGCGATCACTGGAACTGCAGGCCGGACATCGTGGCACTCTCGAAGGGCCTGGGCTCGGGCTATGCGCCGCTCGGCGCCCTTGCCGCGCCGATGCGCCTGGTCGAGCCGTTGCTCGCCTCTGGCGGTTTCCAGCATGGCCACACCTATGCCGGCAATCCGTTGGCCTGCGCCGCCGGCCTCGCTGTCCTCGGTGAAATGGACCGGCTCGACCTCATCGCCAACGCCGCCGCGATGGGCGACGTGCTGATGGCGGAGCTGAAGGGCTTGCAAAAGCGCTTCCCTTTCATCGCCGACGTGCGCGGCAAGGGCCTGCTCACTGGTGCCGAGATGGTCGCCGACCCGGAGACACTGAAGCCGATCGACCCGGCGCGCAAGGCGACGCAACGCCTGCTCGACCACGCCTATGCGCGCGGCCTCATCATCTATGGCCGCAAGGTCAAGGGCGGCGTCGACGGCGACAATTTCATGGTGGCGCCGCCGATGATCATCACCAGAGAGCAGATCGGCGAGATGATTTCTATTATCGGCGATTCGCTGGAGGCGCTGGCGGAGGAACTCGACCTGCCGGTGGAAGGGTGAGAAAGGTGTTTTGATGCCGGCACCGGTCACCATCCGCCCCGGCCGCATCGAGGACGTCGAAACCATCCACGCTGCGCTACTGCGCCTCGGCACCCATATCGGCGCGCCGGAAGAGATCCAATCGACACCCGAAGACCTTCGCCGCTACGGCTTCAGCGAAAAGCCCGCCTTCTCGACCCTGATCGCCGAGATCGGCGGCGAATTCGCCGGGCTTTGCCTGCATTTCCCCATCTTTTCGACCTGGATGGGTCGGCCGGGCGTGTATGTGCAGGATCTTTACGTCGAGGATCGTTTTCGCGGCCGCCGGGTCGGCGAAAGGCTGCTGCGCCGCGTCGCGAAAGAGTGCCGCGCGGCCGGCGGCGTCTATCTGAGGCTGTCCGTCGATACCGACAACGAGACCGCCAAGGCCTTCTATGAGAAACTGGGCATCGGCTGGTCGAGTTACGAACAGGTGCAAAAGATTGTCGGCGATGCCTTCTTCGCCTTTGCCGACAGGCCGGAGGAATGACGATGAAAGCCTTCTATGCCGAGGAGCAGAAACGCCACGATCCCAGGGCTTTCCTCTCCAGCGGCGCGCCGCAGCCGAACCCGGAAAAGCCGGAGCGGATCGAGAGATTGTTAGCCGGCGCAAGATCGGCCGGCCTAACGGTCGAACGCCCAAGGAATCATGGGCTTGGCCCGATCGCGGCGGTGCATACGCCTGAATATCTGGATTTCCTCGAGCACATTTTCACGCGCTGGCAGCGCATCGAAGGCGCTTCCGCGGAAGTCATCCCGAACATCCACCCGACCGCCCGCAACGGCTCCTATCCCGCCTCGGCGGTCGGCCAGGCCGGCTACCACATGGCCGACACCGCTTGCCCGATCTCTGCCGAGACCTGGAACAGCGCGCTGTGGAGCGCCTGGAGCGCGGTGGAGGCCGCTGAAGCGGTGATGGCCGGCGCGCCTTCCGCCTATGCGCTTTGCCGCCCGCCGGGCCATCACGCCTTCGCCGATGTCGCCGGCGGCTTCTGCTTCATCAACAATTCGGCCGTCGCGGCGCAGGTTCTGCGCAGACAGGCGGCCCGCGTCGCCATCCTCGATGTCGATCTGCACCACGGCAACGGCACCCAAGGCATCTTCTACGCCCGTCCCGACGTGCTGACCGTCTCGCTGCATGCCGATCCGGTGCGCTTTTATCCGTTCTTCTGGGGCCATGCCAACGAGCGCGGCGAAGGCCCCGGCCTCGGCTACAATCTCAACCTGCCGCTGCCGCGCAAATCAGGCGACGCAGCCTTCCTCGAAGCGCTGGCGACAGCCTTCCAGCGCATCCGCGCCTTCGCGCCGGATGCGCTTGTGGTGGCGCTCGGCCTCGACGCCTTCGAAGGCGATCCGTTCGGCGGCCTGTCGGTGACGACGCCGGGCTTCTCGCGCATCGGCGAGGCGATTGCCGGGCTCGGCCTGCCGACGGTGATCGTCCAGGAAGGCGGCTATCTCTGCGATGCGCTCGGCGACAACCTCACCGCCTTCCTCACAAGCTTCGGCGGCAAGCAGCGATAACGGTGTTCAGCCGCGCTGCTGCCTCAGCATCGCGATCACGCGATGCGCGCTTTCCAGCGTCTCCGCGATCTCGGCGGCCGTGTTGTAATGCGCGATGCCGATGCGCACGACGCCCTGCTCGGCCGGAATGCCGAGCTGGTGGACGACCTCCCACGCATAATTGTGACCTGACCACAGGAAGATGTTTTCGGCATTCATCTGCCGCACGATCGTTTCCGGCTCGATGCCTTCGACAGTGAAGGAAATGGTCGGCACCCGCTCGGCAAGCCGCTCCGGATCGGTGATGCCGTGGATGACCAGCCCTTCGATATCGGACAGGCCTTCGATCAGTTGCCGGGCAAGCGTGTTCTCGTAAGCGATCGACACCTCGAACGCCTTGGCGATCCTCTGCCGCCGCGATCCAGCCTCGCCGGCCGCGGCGCCGAGATCGGCGAAATAGTCGATTGCCGCGGTCAGCCCGGCCATCAGCTCGATCTGCGGCGTGCCAAGCTCGAACCGCTCGGGCAGGACGTTCGAAGAGCAGCGGCATTTGTATGGCTGTAGCGCGTCGATAACGTCGCGGCGTCCCCACAATATGCCCATATGCGGCCCGAAGAATTTATAGGCCGAGCAGATGAGGAAATCGCAGCCAAGTTCCTGCACGTCGATCAGCCCGTGCGGTGCGAATTGCACGGCATCGATATAGACCAGCGCGCCGGTCCCCTTGGCGATCGCCGTCAGCCCTTTCACCCGGTTGATCGAGCCGGTGAGGTTGGAGGCATAGTTCAGCGCGACGAGCCGCGTCTTGTCAGAAAGCAGCGCCTTGAGCGCCGCCTCCTCCACCTGCCAGCTCCGCTCGTCGAACGGCAGGAAACGAACAACGAGGCCGAGATCCTCGGCAAGCTGCAGCCAGGGCGAGACATTGCCCTCATGGTCCATGCGCGTGACGATGATCTCGTCGCCTGGCTCCATCGTCCGGCCGAGCGTGCGCGACATGTGGTAGGTCAGCGTCGTCATGTTGGCGCCGATGACGATCTCCTCGACGCTTGACGCGTTCAGGAAATCGGCCATCGCGGCATGAGCCCCGTCAACCACCTGCTGCGCCGCGACCGTGGTCTCAAAGAAACCGCCCAGATTGGCGTTGGTCGAGAGCAGGCAGCGCGACACCGCGTCCGCGACCGCGAGCGGCACCTGCGTGCCGGCGGGATTGTCGAGATAGATGCGCCGGCGCCGGTCATCGGTCAGCGAGAGCGCCGGAAACTTGCCGCGCACGGCCTCGATCGGAAAATCTGCCATCGTCTCCACCCCTTTGTTTTTTAAACGATTCCCGATCACGGGCACGGATTGCCGACACGCTGGTGGATGGCGTCGACCGCTTTCTGCATCTCGTCGGTCCAGGTGACGTCGGCCGAGGACAGCGCCATCTCGAGCTGCGCGAGGGTGGTCGCACCGACGATATTCGCCGTCACGAAGGGCCGGCTCGCCACATAAGCGTTAGCGAAGAGCGCCGGCTCCATGCCGAAGGAACGCGCCAGCTCGGTGTATTCCAGCAGCACTTCCGCCGCATTCGGCGTCTCGTAGCGCTGGCCGCGATTGAAGAGCTGCGAGCGCGAGCCCTGCGGCCGCGCGCCATGATTGTATTTGCCGGTGAGGTACCCCTGTGCAAGCGGCGAATAGGGAAGAAACGCGATCTCCTCGCGCTCGCAGACCTCGGCAAGGTTCACCTCGAACGTGCGGTTGACGAGACTGTAGGCGTTCTGCAGCGAAGCGACGCGCGGGCCGGTGCCCTTCTCGGCTTCGAAGACGAAGCGCATGACGCCCCAGGAGCTTTCATTCGAGAGGCCGAGATGGCGTATCTTTCCGGCTTTCACCAGTTCCTCGAAGACAGCGAGCGTCTCGGCGACCGGCGTCTCGTCTCCCGGAGCGCCTGCCGCATCCGCGCGCCGCGCCACCGCTCCGACGCGCGTCGGGTTCGAGCCCCAGGGAATGTCCCGGTCCGGCCAATGGATCTGGTAAAGGTCGATATAGTCGGTGCCGAGCTTGGCCAGTGATTTCTCGACAGCGTCGAAAATGTCGGCGCGCACCAGCTTCGACGGACGATCGCCGCGGAACCACGCGTTGGCCGTGCGGCCGACGACCTTCGAGGCAAGGATGACCTTGTCGCGGTTGCGATTGGCCTTCATCCAGCTGCCGATGGTCTTCTCGGTCCGCCCTTGGGTCTCCGCCTTGGGTGGGATCGGGTAAAGCTCGGCCGTATCGATGAAATTCACCCCGCGCGAGAACGCCAGATCCATCTGCGCATGGCCTTCGGCCTCGGTGTTCTGTTGACCCCAGGTCATCGAGCCGAGGCAGATTTGCGAAACAAGAAGATCGGTCCGACCGAGGCGGCGTTTATGCATGGGGTTCTCCGGCGGGAGGTTTGCGCGGGCAGCGCGGGAAGGAAGTTCAAGCATAAAGCATAGGCCGGAGTTTCTCCAAGCCCTGCACCCTCAGACTTTCAAATGATTGCGTGCGGCTACCGACGTGTTGCCGCCAAAGCCCGCCGCTTGGCCTCGTCGATCAGCATATTGGCCACCTGCATGCGGATCATGGCGCGCTGGCGCAGATGCGGCGCGACCCGGTCCGGGTGGTTGGCGAAGGCGAAGTTGCGGCGGATGCGGCCGAAATCGGCGTTCTTGGCCGGACGGTCGAGGCCGAGCTCGCCAGCGATCGCCTCGGGATCGATCGGCGGCAGCTTTTCCTCCGGCTGGTGTTCTTCGCCGGCCAGCGTCAGTTTCGCCTGGTCGAGAAGTGCCGCGAACTCGGCCGCAAGGTCGGCGCCCGACTCGCGATATTCGGCGGCGACGCTTTCGCCCGCGACCTTGATGCGGCCGGAATGCAGCTCATCGGCCACGGACAGATAGTCGAATGGGATAGACGGCCGGGCGCCCTCTTCCTCGCCTTTCTCCGAGGCGACGATCAGGTCGTCGAGCAACGAAGCGAAATCGAGCTTGTTCCCGGTGCCGATCTCAGCCTCCCCCTGTGGTGATGGCATGCATTGATGCCGCGACCATAGGGCGCTCTCGTTAAAAATGAATGCTGGCGACGTTAACAATTGGCGGCTTTTACACCTGGAAGATGACCATAGGAAAAAGCCGGACTGCATTCGTGCAGCCCGGCAAGGTCGCCAGGAGTGGCGAGGAAAAAGCCAGCCATGAGCCGGCACCAGTCCTTACGGTCGAGCCCGCCCGAAAGTTTCACGAAAAGCCGATTGTGGCGGAAAAAATTTCGTCCGGCATGGCAGCCATGCAATTGCTGCACTGCACAATTTTAACAAATCACCTATATCATGGCGTCGGGAGGACCAACAGGGGCAACTTGAGTCATGGGGTTCTTCACTGAAATGTTCGCTCGGCCGAGGCCGCAGGAACACCAGCGTTACCGCTCGGCGCTCGCGCTTCTGAACGCGATGAGCAATGCCGACCGCGCCGATGTCGGCATCAAGCCGGCGGATTTTCCCCGCATCGCGCGCGAAATGTCGATCCGCTGAGGACGCGCTGCACCAAAGAGGTTTCCCGGGATGCCGGGAAACCTCCAACCTATTAAAAAGTCAACGATTTCCGAGGAAAGTCTGCTTGCCGAGCGGCACGCCGTTGTGGCGCAGGATGTCGTAGGCCGTTGTGACGTGGAAGTAGAAATTCGGCGTAGCAACATGCAGCAGGTACTGCAGGCCGGGCAACGTAGCTTCACGGCCGCCGAGCCTTAACTCGATCATCCTGTCTTCCGATCCCTCCAGATCGGCCGCCGTAAACGTCGCCAGATGATCGAGCGTCTTGGCGATCCGGGCCTGGAGCTCGGCAAAGCTCGCTTCATTGTCCTCGTATTTCGGCACCTCACGGCCGGCGAGCCGCGACGGCGCACCCTTGGCATGGTCGGTGGCGATCTGGACCTGCCTTGTCAGCGCGAACATGTCCGGCGCCAGCCGCGCGGTGAGTAACACCTGCGGATCGATCTTGCGCTCGCCGGCATTCTCCTCCGCCGCCGTCAGGATGCTGGCCAGCGCCTTCAGCCTGGCGGAGAAGACGCCCACCGATATGTCGTACATGGAAATGGTCACGGGTAACCTCCCACGCGGCCCCAGCGCCTCGGGCCGTGACCTAGCGCCTCCCGCCACGATTCTTCAAGCGGCCCTGCCCATGGCGTCACCGCGCCGCCGCAATCGCCATGGTAGTATTTTCGTTACCGAGCGGAGGATTCGATGAAAAGAGCCACTTTCGCAGCGACTGTCTTTTTCTCACTGGCCGGCATCGGCCAGTCGGCACTCGCGGCCGACGCGCCCTATATCGACGACCGATCAAGTGCGGATGCGGTCATTCGCTCGCTCTACAGCGCCATCAACCGCCACGAATTCGCCCGCGCCTGGGGTTATTTCGGGGATACGAAGCCGGCTAAGGACTTCAACGCTTTCGTCAAGGGTTACGACGGCACCGATAGCGTTGAGGTCAAGACCGGCGCCGTATCGAACGAAGGCGCGGCCGGCAGCATCTATTACAGCGTCCCGGTTGTCATCGAGGCGACCGACAAGAAGGGCGAGGCCAAGGTGTTCGCGGGCTGCTACACTGTCCGCCAGGTCAATGCGCAGATCCAGGAGCCGCCCTTCCAGCCGATCTTCATCGACAAGGGCGCGCTGAAGCCGTCGACCGAGGATTTCGACAGCGCCGTGCCGGCAAGCTGCGGCGACGGTCCGCCGCCGCCGAAGAAGGACGAGGCGCTGGAGCAAGCCAAGAAAGCTTTCCTCGCCACCTATGGCGGCCAGTGCGACAAGCAGGATCCGGAAGGCAAGCCGATCGGCGAGCCCGAGGCGCATTCCATCCACTACAAGGGCAAGGACGCCCAGCCCAGCGACCCGGAGCGAGAGACGCGGTTGTTCCGCTTCTTCTGTTCAATGGCCGCCTACAACGAGACGGCGGTCTACTACATCGCCGACGACGTCAACGGTGTGACCCAGCTGCAGTTCACCGAGCCGGATCTCGACATCCGCTACGAGAACAACAACAGCGAAGGCAAGGTCGAATCGATCCACATCATCGGGTTCAAGACCAGTGGCTGGGCGACCAACTCGGACTATGACGACAACACCAAAACCATCACCACATCCAACAAATGGCGTGGTGTTGGGGATGCCTCGTCATCGGGAACGTATCTCTTCCGCAACGGCGACTTCTCGCTCGTCCAGTACGACGTCGATGCCTCCTATGACGGCGAGGTAAATCCGCAGACCGTGATCGATTACAACACAGCGCCGTGAGCTTCGGCAGCGCAATCACGGCGCCTTCGTCAGCATCCAGTTCAGCGTGCCGCGCCAGTCGACCATGCGGATCGGCGTGCCATGCGTGCCGGTCTCGAAGCGCACGAAGCGAGTCGGATAGGATTTTTTGGCCAGGATCGAGCGGAAGAAGGCTTCCTGCTTCTCCACGGGGAAGACCACGTCATGGCTGCCCTGGCCGAAGAACACCGGCACGCGACGCTTGAAGGCGGGACTGGTGAGAAAGCTGTCGTCCCAGAGCGAGCCGAGCAACAGCAAGCCGTTGATGCGGCCGCCAGTGTCCTTTCGGTCCGCCAGCTTCCAGCAGATCATCCCGCCCATCGAGCCGCAGGCGACGAAGATCTTCGCGCCCGGCGACTGTTGGGCATAGTGGTCGATGAGCGCCGCGACCTGCGCCGCGCCCTTGTCGCCGAAATCGGGGAAATCCGGCGAAAGATAGAGGCCGTTATTGGCGGCCATCAGGTTCTTGATGCGGTTGAAGTTGCCGCCAAAGGTGAAGTCGTCGACGCCTTGCTTGCGGCTGCCGCCTTGCCCGTGCAGGTAGAGCACGATGATGGAAGCGCCTTCCGTCCTGCCGACCGCGACATGCCGGATGTCGCCGGCGTCGGTCTTCAGCATCAGATCCTGCTGCACCTTGCGCACGCCGGGATCGGTGTATTGCGCACGCACCCGCTTTTCCGGCACCTCGTCACGCTGATTGATGTCGCGCATCTCGTGATAGTCGAGCACGGTGTAAGCACCGTTGTCGCCGGTCGAAAGCGCCGCCGGATAGGCAAAGAGATCGTCCTTGAACGGCTTCAGCGACAGCGTCTGCCCCTCGGCAGACGAAAGGGAAAGCGCTGTTGCGGCGATCAGGGCGAAGAGACGTCGGAAGCGGAAAGCCATGCCGAAAGGCATGCGAAATTCGGCTCTGCTTTGTCAATCCTGCAGAACGCCGCCCGCCCCTTCCAGCGCCTCGCGCGTGTCGACATCGATCGAGGCGCCCTGCCCGATCTCGACATCGATGACGTCGAGACCCTCGGCCTCGACCAGATGCCGGGCGCCAGTGTCGCCCTCGAGCTGCGCGACGGCCGCGAAAAGCGATCGCGGCAACAGCACCGGATTGCCGCGCTTGCCCTGGTGCGAGGCGCGCACTACGGCGTGACCGCCGGAGCGGCGGAACGCATCGATCAGGCTGTCGAGGTCCCTCGACGAGACGCCGGGCATGTCGCCTAGCACGATCATGGCGCCGGCCGCGTCGGGCGCGACCTTGGCGATGCCTGCCTTCAACGACGAGGCAAGGCCGTCGGCGAAGTCGGGATTGTCGGCGAGTTTCACCTCGAGTCCGCCAAGCGCCGAGCGCACGCGCTCGCGCTGATGTCCAGTGACGACGATGGTGCTGGCGGCCTTCGAGCCCAGCGCCCGCCGAGCGGTACGGCGCACCAACGGCTCGCCGTCGAACAGCGCCAGCAGCTTGTTCGGCCCGCCCATGCGGCTGGAGCGGCCGGCCGCCAGAAGCACGATATCGACCTTCAGCGCCGACCTTGCCGGCTGCGGCGCCGGCTCGCGCGGCTGCGGCCTGGACGGGATTTCCATCAAAAGCCCGCCGACGCCCATGCCGGCAATATCGCGCGCCGTCACTTCGAGCCCGGCAACCAGGCGATCGAGCACCCAGTCGAAGCCGTTCTCCTTCGGGCTGCGGGCACATCCGGGCGCGCCGACGACACGCTTGCCGTCGAGTGTTCCCAGCACCAGCAGGTTGCCGGGGTCGACCGGCATGCCCGCGCGGACGACGGTACCCCCCGCACGCTCGATCGCGGCCGGCACGACATCGGCGAAGTCACTCATCGCCGATGCGCCGAAGATCACCACCATGTCGTTGTCGCGCGCCAGTTGGGTCGCGGCCGCGGCGACGGGCGCAATCTCATGCGGCGTGCGCCGCTCGGCCGCCAGCCGGCCGCCGGAACGCGCCAGCCGCGCCTCGGTGACGCGCAGCGTCTTGTCGAGCACGCTCGGCTTGACGCCGGGAAGCACCGTCTGGATGACCCCGACAGTGATGGGCCGATAGGCATTGGCGGCAAAGATCTCGCGGCCGGCGCAGATCCTCACCACGCTGTCCACCAGGCTTGCGGCGACGGCAAAGGGGATGATCTTCACCGTCGCCACCATCTGGCCCTTCTCGACCGGCGCATGCTGCGCCAGCGTCGCGATGGTGATGGCCGGATCGACGGCGTTGATGGCGTCGATCATGCCTGCGTCGACGGTGAAGACGCCTGAGGCCCCCGCATGCAGGTTCACCCGCCCGGTCGCGGCCGGCTTGACCTCGATGTTGCGATGGCTCATGGCGGCGGCGATCTTCGCTGCGGCGGCATCCTCGCCGAGATCGTGCTGGTCAAGGACCGCGGCGACGACTTCGCCGACGCCTGCCGCCTTCAGCGCCGCAACATCCTCGCGGCTCAGCCGGTGCGCCTTGCGGAACCGTTTTTCACCGGCGGCGGTCGCATGCGCCAGCACCGCCCCTTCCGCCTCGTCGATAGAAACCGGCCCGAATTTCACGCCACGGCGCCTTTTGCTTCGAGACCGCGCGAGCGGAAGGCGTGGATGGTCTGCGCAAGCACGGCGACAGCGATCTCAGCCGGGCTGGCCGCACCGATATTGAGGCCGATCGGCGCGTGGATGCGGGCGATCTGCTCGGCGCCGGCACCAAGCGCCAGCAGGCGTTCGACACGCTTGGCGTGGGTCTTGCGGCTGCCGAGCGCCCCGACATAGAAGCATCGCGCGTCGAGCGCCGCCTTCAGCGCGAAATCGTCGATCTTCGGATCATGGGTGACGGCGGCAAGCGCGGTATAGCTGTCGAGCGGCGCGCGCTTCAGCACATCCTCCGGCCATTCGGCATGCAGCGAGACGTCGGGAAAGCGCTCTGGGGTGGCAAACGCAGTGCGCGGGTCGATGATCTCGACCGGGTAGCCGGCGATCTTGGCCATCGGCGCCAGCGCCTGGCTGATATGCACCGCGCCGATCACCACGAGGCGCGGACGCGGCAAATGCGCGTTGAGAAAGAAGGTCCGCCCTTCCGCCTCCACCGACCGTGAGTTGCCGGTGCGGAACGCGTCGGCGATTGCCGCCCCGAGATCGCCCGCGACATGGTCGCCCTCGCGCACGATGCGGTCGCGGCCATCGCCAAGGTCAGTGACAAGCACAGCCGCCCGACGGGCGCGGCGTTCTTCGTTGAGTGTCTTCAGGACATAGGGATCCACGGCGGTCAGCCCAGCCTTTCGACATAGACCTTGATGCGGCCGCCGCAGGAAAGGCCCACCTGCCAGGCGGTCTCGTCGGCGACGCCGAACTCCAGCATCTTTGCCTTGCCGCTGTCGATGACGTCGATCGCCTCGGTCACCACGGCGCCCTCGACACAGCCGCCGGAGACCGAGCCGTGGAAATTCCCCTCGGCGTCGATGACCAGATGGCTGCCGACCGGACGCGGCGCCGAACCCCAGGTCTCGACCACGGTCGCGATGGCGACATCCTTGCCGTCCTTCATCCACCCTTCCGCGATAATCAGCGGATCGCGGGCCTCATCGAGATAAATGCTCTCATCCATCGTCGCTTCTCACAAAGTCTGTTTTTCCCGAGGCAAGATTCCAAGGATCATATGGCTACGCGGCCCGCCTGTCGCCAGTTTGCCGCCAGCGACGCGGATCGACCGCAGCCGATGGCCGCTGGTCGAGCGAGGCGCAAAGGTCGGCCAGCGCCTCGAGATTGTGCACCGCCCGGAATTCGTCGACATAGGGCAGCATCGCCTTGACGCCGCGGGCGCGCGCCTCGAACCCGTCGAAGCGCAACAGCGGATTGAGCCAGATCAGCCGCCGGCAGGATTTATGCAGCCGCTCCATCTCCTGCGACAGGCAGGTGACGTCGTCGCGTTCCAGCCCGTCGGTGATGAGGAGCACCACCGCGCCCTGCCCCAGCACCCGCCGCGACCACAGCCGGTTGAACTCGGCTAATGTGTTGCCGATACGGGTGCCGCCCGACCAATCCTTCACCGCCGCCGAGCATTCGGCCAGCGCCTCGTCGGGATCGCGATGGCGCATCTGCCGGGTCAAATTGGTCAGCCGCGTGCCGAAGACGAAAGCATGCACGCGGCGGCGCTTTTCCGTCAGCGCGTGCAGGAAATGCAGGAAGATACGCGTGTACTGGCTCATCGAGCCGGAAATATCGGCCAGCACCACCAGCGGCGGGTGCACTTCGCGCGGCGAGCGGAACTTCGGCAGTATAAGCTCACCGCCGGTGCGCGCGGCCGAGCGCATCATGGCGCGCGGGTCTATGCGGCGCCCCTGCGCGTCGGCCTTGAAGCGCCGCGTGCGGACAAGATCGAACGGCAGGCGCAAGGCCGTGATCGCCTTTTTGGCCTCGGCCATCTCCGCCGCGTCCATCTGGGCGAAATCCTTGCCCCGCAGCACCTCATTGCAGGAAAAGGTGAGGCGCGCATCGACTTCAATCTCCGGCACTTCCCGCACCGGCTGGTTCTTCCGATGGCCCTCGAACATCGCCTCGCTGACGCGGTTCTCGGCGGCCCGCGGCTTCTGCTTCTCGCGGTCGTCCGGCGCAACCGGCGAAAACATCGCCAGCAGCTTCTCGATCAGCTCGCGCGATTTCCAGAACAGGCGGAAGGCCTCGTCGAAGACAGGATGATCCTCGTGCCGCGAGACAAGCACCGCATGCAGCGTCCAGTAGAAATCGTCGCGCGAGCCGATGCCTGCGGCAAGCACCGCCTCGATCGCGTCCTTCACCGAGGCCGGGCCGACGCGCATGCCGGCCTTGCGCAGCGCTCGCGCGAAATAGACGATGTTGTCGGCGATACGACCGTCAGCGGTCGCTTCTTTGGGTTCTGGACGCGGCGACGGCATCGCGCCTACTCCGCCGCCGAAAGCTCGGCCTTCACCTCATTGAGGATGCGCCGGCCCTCGCCCTCACCGATACGGGCAATGTCGTCCTGGTACTTCAAAAGCACGCCGATCGTGTCCGACACGGTCTCGGGATCAAGCGCCACCTTGTCGAGCTCAGTAAGCGCGCCGGCCCAATCGATGGTCTCGGCGACACCGGGCGCCTTGAACAGTTCCACCTGGCGCAGCTTCTGGATGAAGGACACGACCTCTGCCGACAGCCGGCGATTCGCCTGCGGCACCTTGCGCCGCACGATCTCCAGCTCGCGCTCCGCATTGGGGTAATCGACCCAGTGATAGAGGCAGCGCCGCTTCAGCGCGTCATGGATCTCGCGCGTGCGGTTGGTGGTGATGATGACGATCGGCGGCTCTTCCGCCTTGATCGTGCCAAGCTCGGGAACCGTGACCTGGAAGTCGGAGAGGATTTCGAGCAGGAAGGCTTCGAACGCTTCGTCGGTGCGATCGAGCTCGTCGATCAGGAACACTGGTGCCGCGCCAGCCTTGCCGGTCAGCGCGTCGAGCACCGGGCGCCGGATCAGGTATTTCTCGGAAAAGACGTTGCGCTCCATGTCGGAGCGCACGACCTTGCCGGCCGCCTCCTCCATGCGGATCTCGATCATCTGGGCGGCGTAGTTCCACTCATAGACGGCCGAGGAGACGTCGAGCCCCTCATAGCATTGCAGGCGGATAAGCCGGCGGCCGAGCGCGTCGGCCAGCACCTTGGCGATCTCGGTCTTGCCGACGCCCGCCTCGCCTTCGAGGAACAGGGGCCGCTTCATACGCAACGAGAGGAACAGCACCGTCGCCAGCGAACGGTCCGCGACATAGTCCGCGCCGGTCAAAAGATCGAGCGTCTCGTCGATCGTTTTCGGCGCGGGGCGCGGCGCGGTCATCTTGTCTCCGTGGATCCCGCCCGCTTGTTTCACAGAACGTGGTAGCCGCGGTTGTGGTAGATCAGCGGCCGCAAATTATCGCCGATGCGCAGGCCTGTCACCTTGCCAAAAAGCACACGGTGGGTGGCAAGGTCCTTGGCATCGATGATCTCGCAGTCGAACACTGCAAGCGCACCTTTCAGCGTCGGCGCGCCGGTCGAGATCACATCCCATTCGGCCAGCGCGAAGCGCTCCTCAGCCGGCAGGCCGGTGATGCCGGAAAAGCCGACGGATACGGCTTCCTGGTCAGAGGCGAGCGTGTTCAACGCGAACTTGCCGTTCTTGACGAAAGCCTCGTTCTTGACGTTCTCGCGGTTGAGGCAGACCAGCAGCGTCGGCGGCGTGTCCGAGACCGAACAGGCGGCAATCACCGTCGCACCCCGTTTGCCGCCGGGCCCGTCCGTCGTCACCACATGCACATGGCCGGCAAAATGCGCCATCGCATCGCGATAGTGCTGCGGCCCGATATCATTGATCTTCAGCACCCGATAATCCACCTGTCGGAACCAGTTCGTTATATATGGCGGCATATCGCACGCCACAAGCTGCATAGCACGGGCGAAGTGCTTGACTGCAATCCGCAAATTCGCGTGTTGCGCGGCGCTTAGCCAGCCTTTAGGCATTTCTTGGAATAGTGTCGGAACCATACGCCCGGCACGGAGGATCTCTTCGCCCGAATGCGCCTTCTGACGACGACAATAGCCGCGCTGACGACGGCAACGGCCGCGTTGTTTTGGCTGGCCGCAAGCGCCGCCGCCGAGACGCTGATCGGCGTTGCGGCGCCGCTTTCCGGTCCGTCGGCTATCCTGGGCAACCAGGTCGAGGCCGGCGCGGGTCTGGCGGCGGAGGCAAGCGGCATCGCCATCAAGGCCGTCGACGACGCCTGCACCGCCGATGGCGGCGCCGCGGCGGCAAAGGAATTCATCGACGCCAAGGTCAATGTCGTGGTGGGCTTTCTCTGCACCGAGGCGATCGAAGCCGCGTTGCCGATCCTGAAAGACGCCAACATACCGGTGATCACGGTCGGCGTGCGCACCGAAAGCCTGACCGACCGACGCGCCAAGACCGGCTGGCCGATCTACCGGCTCGGCCCGCGCGGCGACGATGAGCGCAACGTGGTCGCCACCAAGCTCACCCAGCTCTGGCGCGACGACCTGTTCGCCATCGTCGATGACGGCACCATCTATGGCCGCGAGATGGCCGAAACCTTTCGCGCCGCAGCCGAGCAGGCTGCCTTGAAGCCGGTCTTCGTCGACACGTTCCGGCCGCAGCTCGACAACCAGATCGGACTGGTCGGCCGGCTGAAGAAGGCCGGCGCGACAAAAGTGTTCGCCGGCGGCGACGGCGACGACATCGCCATCATGGGTCGCGACGCCGCCCAGCTCGATGCCGGCATCACCTTTGCCGGCGGTGAGAACCTGCGCACGCCGCCGGGCGATGTGCCTTACGCCGTCGGCACGCTGATGATCGCTACGCCGGAATGGGCGGAGGTCGCCGATCCTAAGGTGGTGCAGGCTTTCGGGGCGAAGAACATCGTGCCGGATGGCTACACGCTGCCGGCCTATGCCGCGGTCGAGGTCGCCAAGGCCGCGCTGGCTGGCGCGGAAAGCTCCGGCCAGCCGCTTGGCCAGGCGCTGACCGGCCATGATTTCACCACCGCGATCGGCACCATCCGCTTCGACGACAAGGGCGATCTCAGCCAGAGCCCGTTCCGTCTCTTCCGCTTCGACGGCACGCATTTCGTGACGCTGGAGGACAAGTGATGTTCCGCACCGGTCCGCGTAATCTCATCACCGATGTTGCCGGCCTTCGCGTCGGCAATGTCGCCGACGCCAGGCTGAAATCCGGCGTCACGGTAGTGCTGTGCGATGAGCCCGCGGTGGCCGGCATCCAGGTGCTGGGCGGCGCGCCGGGCACGCGCGAGACCGATCTGCTCGAGCCGCAGAACTCGATCGCGACGATCCATGCCGTCGTCCTGTCGGGCGGCTCGGCCTTCGGGCTCGACGCCGCCTCCGGCGTGCAGGCGGCGCTACGCGAGAAAGACATCGGTGTCGAGGTCGGCGGCTTCCGCGTGCCGATCGTGCCGGCCGCGATCCTGTTCGACCTGCGCAATGGCGGCGACAAGGATTGGGGCCGTTATCCACCCTATCGCGAGCTCGGCTATGAGGCCGTGCAGACGGCGACGGCGGATTTCGCCATCGGCACGGCGGGCGCCGGCACCGGCGCCCTGACCTCGGGGCTGAAAGGCGGGCTGGGCTCAGCCTCGACCGTGCTCGACAGCGGCGTCGCCATCGGCGCGCTCGCCGCCGTCAATCCGACCGGCTCGGTGACGGTCGGCCGGAGCCGCCATTTCTGGGCGGCGCCCTTCGAGATCGGCGACGAGTTCGGCGGCCTGGGCTATCCCGTCCAGATGCCCAAAGACGCCAGGAAGATCCTGCTGAAATACCGCGACAGGCGTGTCGGCGGACAGGAGGATGGCGCCAACACCACCATCGCCGTCATCGCCACAGACGCCGTGCTGACCAAGGCCGCGGCCAAGCGGCTGGCGATTTCGGCGCATGACGGCTTTGCCCGCGCCATCTGGCCGACGCACACGCCGGCCGACGGCGATCTGGTGTTTGCGCTGGCGACCGGCAGGAGCGGCATCGAGCTTAGCGCCGATGCCGCGATCGACCTTTTCGCGGCGGCCGGCGCCACCATGGCGCGCGCCATCAGCCGCGGCGTGCACGCCGCGACACCTGCAGACGGCGATTTGTTCCCCGTCTGGTCGTCGCGCTGATCAGGTCGGATCGGATTTCTCTTCCTCGAAGGTGACGGCGACATCCGAATTCGCCGACAGCCACACCTTCTGCCCGTCGATCTCCGCGACCAGGGCAAGCGAGATATAGTGATGATGGCCCTTGTGCGAGCCCATGCCGCTGTCGGCTTTGGTCAGCTTGATCCGGTCACCCTCGACCTTGTCGACGGTGCCGATATGGACGCCATCGGCGCCGATCACTTCCATGTGTCCGCGTATCTTGCTGATGTCGGTGCTCATGCTGGTTCTCCGCTGGATGGCGATTTGCCCTTTCGGATGCGAGACGGCCGACAATAACAAATGAACGCCGGATTGGATGCATCGCACGGCACGTCTCGTTCACCATGGCGTGATAGACATGACGCCGATGAGACAGATGACGCTCAGTCTGCCCGGCCATGCGACGCACGATAGGGCTTGCCGCCCATGACACCGTTGCAGCAAGTTCCGTTGCGCCGCGGTCTCACGGATCGGCTGCGGCTCTATTTTCCGGCGGGTTTTACGGCACTTGTCGGGGTCAGCATCGGGTTTGCGCGGCAGCGGCGTTGAGCATTGGGCCTGCCTCTGTTAGGACGCGGCCAACGCTTATCTAGGCAGGACTCAAAAACGGATGATCCCTCGCTATTCCCGGCCGGAAATGGTCGCCATCTGGTCGCCCGAAACCCGCTTCCGCATCTGGTTCGAGATCGAGGCGCATGCCTGCGATGCGCTGGCCGAGCTTGGCGTCATCCCGAAGGAAGCGGCAAGGACGATTTGGGAAAAAGGCGGCGCCGCCAAATTCGACGTCGCCAAGATCGACGAGATCGAACGCGTCACCAAGCATGACGTCATCGCTTTCCTCACCCATTTGGCCGAGTTCGTCGGCCCGGACGCACGTTTCATCCATCAGGGCATGACCTCGTCGGACGTGCTCGACACCTGCCTCGCCGTGCAGTTGACGCGGGCCAGCGACATCCTGCTTGCCGACATCGACGCGCTGCTTGGCGCCCTGAAGCGCCGCGCTTTCGAGCACAAGGACACCGTCACCATCGGCCGCAGCCACGGCATCCATGCCGAACCGACCACCTTCGGCGTCAAGCTGGCGCAGGCTTATGCCGAGTTCTCGCGCTGCCGCGAGCGTCTGGTGCATGCGCGGGAGGACATCGCAACTTGCGCCATCTCGGGCGCGGTCGGCACCTTCGCCAACATCGAGCCTTATGTCGAAGAGCATGTGGCGGCAAAACTTGGATTGAAGCCGGAGCCGGTGTCGACCCAGGTGATCCCGCGCGACCGGCATGCCATGTTCTTCGCCACGCTTGGCGTCATCGCCTCGTCGGTCGAGCGCCTCGCCATCGAGATCCGCCATCTGCAGCGTACCGAAGTGCTGGAAGCGGAAGAATATTTCTCGCCCGGCCAGAAGGGCTCGTCGGCGATGCCGCACAAGCGCAACCCGGTGCTGACCGAAAACCTCACCGGCCTTGCCCGGATGGTGCGGTCGATGGCGCTGCCGGCCATGGAAGACGTGGCGCTCTGGCATGAGCGCGACATCTCGCATTCCTCCGTCGAGCGCATGATCGGGCCGGACGCGACGGTGACGCTGGACTTCGCGCTGGCACGCCTGACCGGCGTCGTCGACAAGCTGCTCGTCTACCCCGAGAACATGGAGAAGAACCTCAACAAGTTCCGCGGCCTTGTGCATTCGCAGCGCGTGCTGCTGGCGCTGACGCAGGCCGGCCTGTCACGCGAGGACGCCTATCGGCTGGTGCAGCGCAACGCCATGAAAGTGTGGGAACACGGCGCCGATTTCCTCGAAGAACTGCTTGCCGACAAGGACGTGACGGCGGCCCTCTCCGAAGCCGAGATCCGCGAGAAATTCGACCTCGGCTACCACACCAAGCATGTCGATACGATCTTCAAGCGGGTGTTCGGAGAAGCTTGACCTTTCCTTCTCCCCGTTGACGGGGAGAAGGTGCCCGAAGGGCGGATGAGGGGCAGCGCCGACTTCGGCGATAAAGCTAACCTATCCTATTGCGCAAGAACGATAATTCCGAAACGTTGGCGCTGCCCCTCATTGCCCTGCCGGGCATTTCTCCCCGTATAGTGACGGGGAGAAAAACGCGGTCACGAACGCCTCGCTCACGCCTTCCCAGGCACGGTCCTGATCACCGTGCCCCACGGATCCTCGCGGCTCGTCTCGGCCTTTACATTGTCCGAGCGCATCTCGACCCAGGCGAGGCCTGAGCGGGACGGATCGCGGCGGCCGGCGCCGGCGCTCTGCCAGGCATTGGCGCCGATATGGTGGTGGTAATGGCCGGACGACAGGAACACCGCCTGGGCGCCATATTTGGCGACGGTGTCGAAGCCGAACTGGTCATGCCACCAGGCCTCCGCATCTTCCGGCCGGCCGACGCGCAGATGCACATGGCCGACGATGGTGTTCTCCGGCGCGCCCTGCCAGCCGGCATCGCCCTCCGGTACGCTGCCGACAACCGCTGGCAGGTTCAGCCGCTCGGTCGCCATCGCTATCCGGTCGCCGTTCCATTTCCAGTCCAGCGGGCGGCGGTCGGCATAGATCTCGATGCCGTTGCCCTCCGGGTCGGTCAGGTAAAGCGCCTCGCTGACCAGATGGTCCGACGCGCCCTCGATGCCGATACGGTTGGCGACGGCGTGGCCGATCCAGCGGCCGAGATCGGCACGCGACGGCAAAAGGAAAGCCGTGTGGAAAAGTCCGGCGCTGCGTGGATCGTCCGGCTTGGCCGAAGAATCCTGTTCAAGCACCAGCAATGGCCGGTTGGCGGTGCCAAGCGTGATCGCGCCTCCGGCTCGGCTCAGTTCCTGCAGGCCGACGACAGCGCGGTAATAGGAGGCCAGGCTCTCGGCGTCGCGCGCCTTCAGCCCGACACGCGAAACGCTGACCGGGGTGGTCGCGGCAAAAGGCAGTTCACTCATCAAAACTCTCCGTTCGGGCGACACTTCCCAAGATGGGATTTTCCAGGCCGCCAGCTCTTGTTCCTTGCTCTCCTTTCAAATCGTCGATTGCGATCGTTCACACAAGACGGCAAGAATAGAACAGGTTGTTCACAATTGTGATATCGATCGATATGCAAGCAGGGTTGCAGGCGGCAGGACCGCTCGCTACATCGGCGCCATGAAAGTCAAAGACGCAGATATCCTGATCGTGCCGGGCTACACCAATTCCGGTCCCGAGCACTGGCAGACCCGCTGGCAGTCGAAATTGTCGACGGCGCGCCGTGTCGAGCAGGCGGAATGGACCAAGCCCGTGCGCGAGGACTGGACGGCGAGCGTAGCGAACGCCGTCAACGAGGCCGAGCGGCCGGTGGTGCTTGTCGCGCACTCGCTTGGCGTCGCGGCGGCGGTGCAGGCTATCCCGCAATTCAAGAAGCCGGTCGCCGGCGCCTTTTTCGTGGCACCACCCGACGTCTCCAATCCGGAAATCAGGCCGAGGCATCTGATGACCTTCGGCCCTTATTCGCGCGATCCCCTGCCCTTTCCGTCCATCGTGATCGCCAGCCGCAACGATCCGTTCTGCGCCTTTGAGGTCGCCGAGGACATTGCCGCCGCCTGGGGATCGCTCTTCATCGATGCCGGCGAGGCCGGCCATCTCAACCATGACGCCGGCTTCGGCCCCTGGCCCGAGGGTTCGATGACCTTCGCCAAATTCCTGACGGAACTGAAGCAGCCGTAAGGCCGGTCCTCAAGAACCGATCGAATCCCGCATGCTCTTCAGCAGCGTCTTCGCGCCGAGCGAGATCAGCGTGTGGTCCGAGCCCATGGCGAGAAGCCGAAAGCCCATCGACACGACGCGCCCGGCAATCGCCGGCTCGATGACATAGATCGCGGCATGCTTGCCGGCCTTGCGCGTCCGCTCGGCGATCGACGCGACCGTCTCCATCATGCTCTCCAGCGTCGAGCTGACGGTGGCGCCGTTCGACCAGGCGATCGAGAAATCCGACGGACCGACGAAGATGCCGTCGATACCGGGCGTATCCAGGATACCGTCCAATGCATCGAGGGCCCCCCGCGTCTCGATCATGGCGAAAGCCATGGTGCGCTGGTTCGTGTCGCGCAGCCACTCGGCATGGTCGCCCTTGCCGTGGCGCGGGAAGGCATAGGTCGGGCCCCAGGAACGTTCGCCCAGCGGCGGATATTTCATCGCGGCGGCGAACTGCCTTGCCTCGGCCACGGAGTTCACCATCGGCGCAATCACCGCCTCGGCACCGAAATCGAGCGCCCGGCTCGCCATGTCGAAGCGCCCGACCGGAATGCGCACCAGCGCCGGCTTGTTGGCGGCCAGAACCGGCACCAGGCCGCGCAGCACGCTGTCCTCGTGGTGGCCGCCATGCTGCATGTCGAGGGTGACGGCGTCAAAACCCTGCTTGGCGATGATCTCGACCGTCAGCGCGTCCGGGACGCCCGACCAGGCGGTGAACAGCGTTTCGTCGGCGGCCAGGCGGGATTTGAGCGACATCGGAACTTTCCTCGTTGACGATCGGCAGTTTCGGCCGGAAACGGCGTTAAGGCAAAGAAAAACCGCCCGATTTTGCCGGGCGGTCGATTGGTCCAGTCAGAGCAATTCCAGGAAAAGTGTGTAACGGTTTTCCGTCCGGAATTGCGTAAAAACAAAGAGATAGAGCACGATACCGAAAAGCGTGAAGCGGCTTTCCGGCAACATCATGCCCGCACAGCTCAGCTGTTCTTGATCTGCTCGATCGCCTGCGCCATCAGCTCGTCCATGGTGCGGCGGATCTGATGGTCGGATTGGTCAACGCCGGCGGCGTCGAAATCCTTGCGGATCTTGCGGAAAACGTCGTGGTCGCCTGCTTCCTCGATGTCGGAGACCACCACTTCCTTGGCATAGGCTTCGGCATCGGCGCCGGATTTACCGAGCTTCTCGGCGGCCCACAGGCCAAGCGCCTTGTTGCGGCGCGCCGAGGCTTTGAAGCGAAGTTCCTCATCGAAGGCGAATTTGCGCTCAAAACCCTCTTCGCGGTCTTTCATGCTGCTCATAACGTCCCTCCGATCAATCCGATTCGCTTGGCAGTGAATATGTGTGATGGGCATGCACAAACCAAAAGGCCGCGGGCCGGTCAATATGCTTCGTCGCATGCTGCGCTGCGGCATTTCGGTTCCGAAAGCGGTTGATTCGCGGGATTTGCCGATTGAGCAAACAAGGCGATTGCGATAACACCGGCATTGAACGCCGCCTTCGCCATACTAATTTAGGCAGACGGACAGGAACCGGTCACTTTGCCGCCTGTCCGCAGATCCAGAGAAAAAATCAAATGAAAAATCGCCGCCGCATTTATGAAGGCAAGGCCAAGATCCTCTATGAAGGACCTGAGCCGGGGACGCTGATCCAGTTTTTCAAGGACGATGCCACCGCCTTCAACAAGAAGAAGCACGAAGTGGTCGATGGCAAGGGCGTGCTCAACAACCGCATTTCCGAGCACATCTTCAACCATCTGAACCGCATGGGCATCCCGACCCATTTCATCCGCCGGCTCAACATGCGCGAGCAGCTGATCAAGGAAGTCGAGATCATTCCGCTCGAGGTCGTCGTGCGAAATGTCGCCGCCGGCTCGCTGTCCAAGCGCCTCGGCATCGAGGAAGGCACGGTGTTGCCGCGCTCGATCATCGAATTCTACTACAAGGCCGACGCGCTCGACGACCCGATGGTGTCGGAAGAGCACATCACCGCCTTCGGCTGGGCGAGCCCTCAGGAAATCGACGACATCATGGCCTTGGCCATCCGCGTCAACGACTTCCTGTCCGGCCTGTTCCTCGGCGTGGGCATCCAGCTCGTCGACTTCAAGATCGAGTGTGGCCGCCTGTTCGAGGGCGACATGATGCGCATCGTCGTCGCTGACGAGATCTCGCCGGATTCCTGCCGGCTGTGGGACGTCGCCACCCAGGACAAGCTCGACAAGGACCGCTTCCGCCGCGACATGGGCGGCCTGGTCGAAGCCTATCAGGAAGTTGCCCGCCGTCTCGGCATCATCAACGAGAACGAGCCGCCGCGCCCGATGGGCCCGGTGCTCGTCGCCTCCTCCGAGCCGCCCAAGGGCCTGAAGCACTGATTACCAGGCGGCCCGCCCGACAATGGCGGGCCTCTTTTCCCTAACGACCGTCTGCCCAGGAGTATCGATGAAAGCCCGTATCACCGTGACCCTCAAGAACGGCGTTCTCGACCCGCAGGGCAAGGCGATTGAGCATGCGCTTTCCGGGCTGGGCTTCGACGGCGTCGGCCAGGTGCGCCAGGGCAAGGTGTTCGACATCGAGCTCACGGGGACCGACAAGGCCAAGGCCGAAGCCGACCTCAAGGCCATGTGCGACAAGCTTCTGGCGAACACGGTGATTGAGAATTACGCGGTGGAGATCGCCTGACAATGAAATCAGCCGTCGTCCTCCTGCCTGGCCTCAACCGCGACCGCGATATGATCGCGGCATTGACCAAGATTTCCGGCCAGGCGCCGGCGACCGTCTGGCAGACCGACACCGAAATCCCCGATGTCGACCTGATCGCCATCCCCGGCGGCTTCTCCTTCGGCGACTATCTGCGCTGCGGCGCGATCGCGGCGCGCATGCCGGTGATGCGGGCGGTCGCCGAAAAGGCCGCCAAGGGCGTCACCGTCATCGGCGTCTGCAACGGCTTCCAGATCCTGGTCGAGGCAGGGCTGCTTCCCGGGGCGCTGATGCGCAATGCCTCGCTGAAATTCGTCTGCCGGCAGGTGAAGCTTGAGATCGCCAACGCCAACACCATGTTCACCCGCCGCTACCGTCCCGGACAGATCATCCGCTCGCCTGTGGCGCATCACGACGGCAATTACTTCGCCGATGCCGAGACGCTTGCCCGGCTCGAAGGCGAAGGCCAGGTGGTATTCCGCTATGCCGAAGGCACCAATCCCAACGGCTCGATCAATGACATTGCCGGCATCGTCAACGACAAGGGCAACGTGCTCGGCCTGATGCCGCATCCCGAAAACCTGATCGAAGCGGCGCATGGCGGCAATGACGGGCGAGCGCTGTTCGAAAGCACGCTCGGCATCGCGGCTTGATCCTTTAATATCCTATCGGAACGCAAGGGCGGACTGACCATGAGACTGACGATCGCTCGCCTTGCTCTCCTGGCCGCCGGCGGGCTCGCCTTGGCTTCCTGCCAGTCCAACCCCAAGACAACGCCGGCACCGTCAGGCAAGAGCGCCTCGCTGCTGGCCATGGAACAGGTCGCCATTTCGGCGCATAAATGCTGGATCGCCAGCAAGGATCCGGCCTTCAAGGCCTACCAGATGGCCAACGAACTCAATTCGTACAGCGGCACGCCGCGCTTCCTGCTGGTGCCCGCCAAGCATTATGGCGGCAAGCCGCTGCTGGTCGTGCAGGCGCAGGGCAATTCCAGCCGCGTCGACGTGTTCGGGCCGCTGATGAATGAGCCCCTCGGCGCCCGCATCGGCTCCGATATCGCCCGCTGGCAGGCCGGCAATCCGTCCTGCGCGGCTGCCGCCTGAGCTTGCGATGGGCCGGTTCCTGCAGATCGCGGGGCTGGTTATCGGGTTGGTTGCGCTTGTCCTGCAATTCGCCATCACCATACCGGCATCGATGGCGGCGGGACGCACCTTGCTGGGCTCGATCGTCTTCTATTTCAGCTTCTTCACCGTCCTGACCAACTCCGCCGCGGTGATGGTGCATGCCGCGCTGGTCTCGCCGGCCGGCTATGCCTGGTTCCCGGCCTTTGCCGGGCCGCGCGTGCGGGCCGGCGTCGCGGTCGCCATCATGCTGGTCTTCATCGTCTACACAACCGTGCTGGCAAGGCTTTGGCAACCGCAAGGCCTGTTCCTGCTCTGCGACATCCTGCTCCACTACGTCACGCCGTTTGTGTTCGTCGGGTGGTGGCTCATCGCAGGCGCCGATGGCAGCACGCGCTGGCGCGATATCTCCTGGTGGATGATCTATCCGCTGGCCTATCTCGCCTGCACGCTGATACGCGCGCCATTCGCCGGTGAAGTGCCCTACCCGTTCCTTGACGTAGCCAAGAACGGCGCGGCCAGCGTCGCCGTTTCGGCTTTGGGCGTCACAGCCCTGTTCATCGGATTGAGCGTGCTCGCCGTGCTTGTCGATCACGGCATTGGCCGGTTGCGGGCAAAACCCGCAACCCGCATGGGATAGGTCGTCACTCCCAGAACGACCTGATGCCTTCGCGGTGGGCGTCACAACGCGAGATGCCGATGTCCTTCAACTGATCGTCCGTCATCTCCATCAGCGCAAGGCGGCCGCGCCGGCGCTCCAGCATGCGATCGATTTGTTTGGCAACGGAACGGAGCACAAATACCAGGCGGCCGATAAAGCCGCGACGGTTCTGAGGATCGGTTTGCGCGCCAAACGCCGGGTCGGCGTGGCGAATTGTCTCGATTGTACCCATTGCCATTCTGCCTTGTCTCGATTGTACCTTTTCAATCGCAGATCCGATATGGATTGACTCATCACGCGGTGCAATATAGAAAATTGTCACCATGACAAATTGGCTCCCTGACCTCTCCTCTGGCTCCGGTCCGCTCTATCAGCGTCTTGCTGACAGCATTGAGTCAGATATCGACAAGGGCGTCATCGATGCCGGTGCAAAACTGCCGCCGCAGCGCGACCTCGCCTATGACATCGGCACGACCGTCGGCACCATCGGCAGGGCCTATCAGCTGCTGCGCGAACGCGGTCTGGTGAGCGGCGAGGTCGGTCGCGGCACCTATGTGCTCGCCCAGCGCGCCGACACCCCGAAATCCGATGTCGAGCCAAGCTTGCAAGGCACGCGCGCCATCGACGCGCCGAGCGGCAAGCTGCGCCTCGACAGCACCGCCGCGCCCGATGTCGGCCAGGGCGCGGTGATCGCCGACATGCTGGCGCGCACGGCGCAGGAGCATCCGCACGACATTTCGAGCTACACGCGGGATTTTCCCGAACGGTGGTATGAAGCAGGAAGCCGCTGGCTGGCGCGCAATGCCTTCCGCCCCTCGCCCGATTCGATCGTGCCGACGCTGGGCACCCACGCCGCGGTCATGGCGGCGATCGCGGCGCTGACCATGCCCGGCGACTACGTGGTCTTCGAGCACCTCACTTATTCGCAGATCGCGCGCAGCGCCGGGCTGATCGGCCGCCGCACGGCGCTGGTTTCGACTGACGAGGACGGCATCGACCCGGATGATTTCGAGCGCGTCTGCGCGCAGAAGCATCCAAAAGTGATGTTCCTGATGCCAACCGCGAAGAACCCGACCCTGGTGACATTGTCGGCGGAGCGGCGACAGGCGATCGCAAAGATCGCGCGCGAGTACAATGTTGCGCTGATCGAGGATGACCTTTACGGCGAGCTCACCGACGACCCAACGCCGCTGCTGGCAGAATATGCGCCCGAGCGCACGATCGTCGCCGGTGGCCTGTCCAAATCCGTCGCGGCAGGTGTGCGCGGCGGCTGGCTCTCCTGCCCGTCGGCTTACCGGCACCGCATCCGTGTCGCCCACAAGATGATGACCGGCGGCCTGCCTTTCCTGCTGGCCGAGGTCGGCACGAGGCTGGTGGCGTCCGGCCAGGCGGGCGAGATCCGCAAGCGCTGCATTGCCGAAATCCAGGCGCGCCTCGCTATCGTGCGTGACGTGCTGGCGGGGTTCGACTTCAAGGCGCGTGACAACGTGCCCTTCGTCTGGCTGACCTTGCCGGACCCGTGGCTGTCCGGCACCTTCAAGAACGCCTGCCTGGCGCAAGGCGTGCTCATCGACGATGAGGACGAGTTCAAGGCCGGCCGCTCCGAGCAGGTCTTTCACGGCGTGCGCTTTGGCGTGTCGCAACCCCGGCAAAGCAAGGATGTCGCCGGCGGCGTCGCGGTCATCCGCCGCCTGCTCGATGAAGGCCGCGCCGGCTACGACAGTTTTTCCTGACCGAGCCGGCAAGCCTCGGACCTTGAGCGTCGCCAGCAGTGGCGGTTTTCCGGCGTTTTCCCTATCTAGTGGGGGTGTATCGCGCGAAAGCTTGCGATAAGAGGAGACTCAAAGAACCTCCCCTCTCCCACGGACAAAAATCGCCGCTCATGACCATTTCCAATTCCGTGCCGATCACCCCCGAGCTCGTCGCCGCGCATGGGCTGAAGCCCGATGAATACCAGCGCATCCTCGATCTGGTCGGCCGCGAGCCAAGCTTCACCGAGCTCGGCATCTTCTCGGCGATGTGGAACGAGCACTGCTCCTACAAGTCCTCGAAGAAATGGCTGCGCACCCTGCCGACGAGTGGCCCGCAGGTCATCCAGGGCCCAGGCGAGAATGCCGGCGTCGTCGACATCGGCGACGGCGACTGCGTCGTCTTCAAGATGGAGAGCCACAACCACCCGTCCTACATCGAACCTTATCAGGGTGCGGCGACCGGCGTCGGCGGCATCCTGCGCGACGTCTTCACCATGGGCGCGCGGCCGATCGCGGCGATGAACGCGCTGCGCTTCGGCGCGCCGGACCATCCCAAGACCCGGCATCTCGTTGCCGGCGTGGTTTCCGGCGTCGGCGGCTACGGCAATTCCTTCGGCGTGCCGACCGTCGGCGGCGAGGTCAATTTCGACGCGCGCTACAACGGCAACATCCTGGTCAACGCCTTCGCGGCGGGCCTTGCCAAGACCAACGCCATCTTCCTGTCGCAGGCCAAGGGCGTCGGCCTGCCGGTCGTCTATCTCGGCGCCAAGACCGGGCGCGACGGCGTCGGCGGCGCCACCATGGCTTCGGCCGAATTCGACGACAAGATCGAGGAGAAGCGCCCGACCGTGCAGGTCGGCGACCCCTTCACCGAGAAATGCCTGCTGGAAGCCTGTCTCGAGCTGATGGCGTCCGGCGCCGTCATCGCCATCCAGGACATGGGTGCCGCCGGCCTCACCTGCTCGGCTGTCGAGATGGGCGCCAAGGGCGACCTCGGCATCGAGCTCGACCTCGACAAGGTGCCCGTGCGCGAGGAGCGCATGAGCGCTTATGAGATGATGTTGTCGGAGAGCCAGGAGCGCATGCTGATGGTGCTGCGCCCCGAGAAGGAAGAGGAAGCCGAGGCGATCTTCCGCAAATGGGGGCTCGACTTCGCCATCGTCGGCAAGACCACCGATGATCTGCGCTTCCGCGTCATCCATCAGGGCGACGAGGTCGCCAATTTGCCGATCAAGGAGCTGGGCGACCAGGCGCCGGAATATGACCGCCCCTGGGTCGAAACGAAGAAGCCGGCGCCGCTGGCCGCGAACGATGCGCCAAAGGCCGATGTCGCCGACGCGCTGCTGAAAATGCTCGGCGGACCGGACCTCTCCTCGCGCCGCTGGGTGTGGGAGCAGTACGACACGCTGATCCAGGGCAATTCGCTGCAGCTTCCCGGCGGCGATGCCGGCGTCGTGCGCGTCGAAGGCCATCCGACCAAGGCGCTCGCCTTCTCCTCCGACGTCACGCCGCGCTATTGCGAGGCCGACCCGTACGAAGGCGGCAAGCAGGCCGTGGCCGAATCCTGGCGCAACCTGACGGCGACCGGCGCCCTGCCGCTCGCCGCCACCGACAACCTCAATTTCGGCAATCCGGAGCGGCCCGAGATCATGGGCCAGTTCGTCGGGGCCATCAAAGGCATCGGCGATGCCTGCCGCGCGCTGGGCTTCCCAATCGTCTCCGGCAATGTCTCGCTCTACAACGAAACCAATGGCCGCGGCATCCTGCCCACGCCGACCATCGGCGGCGTTGGCCTCATCGCCGACTGGTCGAAGATGGCGCGCATCGGCTTTGCCGCCGAGGGCCAGATGATCGTGTTGGTCGGCGCGCCGCCGAGCTGGGGCAGCCATCTCGGCCAGTCCGTCTATATGCGAGACATCCATGGCCGCACCGACGGTCCGCCGCCGCCTGTCGATCTCGACCATGAGAAGCGCGTCGGCGACCACGTGCGCTCGCTGATCGCGTCCGGCATCGTGACCGCCGCCCACGACCTGTCCGATGGCGGCCTGGCGATAGCGCTCGCCGAAATGGCGATGGCCTCTGGCATCGGCGCCACCATTCCGGGCCTCACCGGCACCGACCCGATTCCGGTCTGGTTCGGCGAGGATCAGGGGCGCTATCTGCTGACGCTGTCGATTGACCCGCAAAGCGGCGAATGGGAGAGGATCCGCCAGCAGCAGGAGAAGCTCGGCATCTTCGCGCCCTGGATCGGCACCACCGGCGGACGTGAATTGAAGCTCGGCGACGCACGGTCGATCCCGGTCAGCGAGCTGACCGCCGCCCATGAAGGCTGGTTCCCGCGCTTCATGGATCAGGCCAGTTGACGAGGCTTACCGCCAAGGCGCTGGTCGCAGTCGTCTTCTGGCCGTGCCTGTTCTTCTTCTGGTTTCTCGGACCGTTCGTCCTGTTCCTGCTGTCGACGACTTCCAGCGAGGTCTGTCCGCGACTGGAAACCCGCGCCGAGTTCCTTGCCGCGGCCAACGGCACGCTGCCGATGCTCGTCGTGCAGACCCTGATCTACGCGGTTCCGATCGTCTGCCTGGTGCTCTGGAGCAGGCTTTCTCCAGAGCCGGGGCGAGCAAGGCACGTTGCGACCTGCATCAAGCTCTTCGCCGTCGCCGCGGTGATCGGGGCGGTCTGGGACTATGGCACATCCTTGACCTGCGACGGCTACGGCCAGCCCTTCTTCTCACCCGCATGGCAGATGACGAGCTATCTTCCGATCGTCGGCCTGTTGATCAACATCCCGCTCTACGTGCTGGTTTTCAGCCTCGGCCGCGCCTATTCGACGCGCGATGACATCACCGAAGACGGCGTCGTTCATTCGAGCCAGGATAACCCATAGGCTGCCTCACCCGACGGAACGGCTTCAATCCAGGCTGGAAAGGCTTTAGGCTCACGCCGAGTCACACAGACAGCCTGCCCGCTTGAAACAGGATTTTGCCATGGCAATGGATGCCCACGACATCGAAAAACTGATCAAGGAAGGCATTCCGGACGCCAAGGTGACGATCCGCGACCTGGCCGGTGACGGCGACCACTATGCGGCCGAAGTGGTGGCCGAGAGTTTCCGGGGCAAAAGCCGTGTCCAGCAGCACCAGATGGTCTATGATGCGCTGAAGGGCAATATGGGCGGCGTGCTGCACGCGCTGGCGCTGCAGACAAGCGTCCCCGACTGAGCGCTGCCGTCCCTCAGGCTTGGCCCAAAATCGCGTTATCCCTTGCGCCATTCAAGTAGCGTCGCGGCTAACGTCTTGTTTCAGCCACCCTATGGGTTTATTTGAAGGACATGCTTCGAGCCTGACTTCCACAGGCGTGAAAGGATTGTCCATGACCGGCATCAGCGACTACATCGACAATGAAGTGAAGAGCAATGACGTCGTGCTCTTCATGAAGGGCACGCCCGGCTTCCCGCAATGCGGCTTCTCCGGCCAGGTGGTGCAGATCCTCGACTACATCGGGGCCGACTACAAAGGCGTCAACGTGCTCGACTCTGCCGAACTGCGCCAGGGCATCAAGGACTATTCGAACTGGCCGACCATCCCGCAGCTCTATGTGAAGGGTGAATTCGTCGGCGGTTGCGACATCGTGCGCGAGATGTTCCAGGCCGGCGAGTTGCAGGACTTCCTGGTCGAAAAGGGCGTCAGCGTCAAAGGCGCCGCCTGATTCAATTTTTGCTCGCCGGCGCGGTGGCAAAACCTCCAGCCGGCAAGCACCACCCGGGGCTGCCCCCACCTCGGCAATTCATAAACCCCGAATCTCGGGGATGAGACGAACCAATGCGCCGGCCAGCCGGCGCTTGTTCGTTTGAAAGATCGGACTTTGCCGTGGACAAGCAGGTAGAAGCGTCGCAACGGGCAAGCAGCTTGCCCATTCCGCGCTGGGAATTCATCGCGCTCTGCGCAGCGCTGATGGCGCTCAACTCCCTGGCCATCGACATCATGCTGCCGGCGCTGCAGCAGATCGGCGCCTCGCTTGGCGTCGAGAGCGAGAACCACCGCCAATATGTCATCACCGCCTATATGCTCGGCTTCGGCGGCGGGCAGCTTTTGTTCGGGCCCATTTCGGACCGCTTCGGACGCCGCACGCCACTGGTCTTTGGCCTGGTCGTCTATGTGGTGGCCGCGGCTGCCGCCGCCATAGCGCCCAGTTTCGCCCTGTTGCTGACCTGGCGTCTCATCCAGGGCATCGGCGCGGCCGCAACCCGCGTCATCGCCGTCTCGATCGTGCGCGACACGTTCGAGGGCCGGCGCATGGCCGAGGTTATGTCGCTGATCTTCATGGTGTTCATGGCCATCCCCGTCATCGCGCCCGGCATCGGCCAGTTCGTCATGCTGTTCGCCAGTTGGCACTGGATTTTCGTGACCATGGCCATCGGCGCGTTGATCGTTTCGACCTGGGCCCTGCTGCGCCTGCCGGAGACGCTGCATCCCGAATATCGCCGGCAGCTGACGGTAGCGTCCGTGCTGGGCGGCTTCCGCATCGTACTCACCAATCGGCTCACGCTTTGCTACGCCTTTGCCAGCACGTTCATTTTCGCCGCCATGTTCGGCTTCATCAGTTCGGCGCAGCAGATCTACATCGACATCTTTCACGTCGGCGAATTGTTCCCGCTGATATTTGCCGGCGTCGCCGGTGTGCTCGCCTTCTCCAACTATCTCAATTCGCGATTGGTCGGACAGATCGGCATGCGCCGCCTGTCGCAAGGCGCGCTGCTCATCTTTCTGTGCATCAGCCTTGCCTGGCTGGTGGTTTCGCTGGAGATGCAGATGCCGCTCTGGCTTTTCGTCACCTTTTTTGCCGGCGCGATGCTGCCCTTCGGCGGACTGGGCGCGAATTTCAACGCCTTGGCCATGGAGCCGCTCGGCGAGCTCGCCGGCACGGCGGCATCCATCCTTGGTTTCATGCAGACTTTTCTCGGCGCCCTCATCGGCGCGGCGATCGGCCAGGCCTATAACGGTACCGTGACCCCCCTGGCCGCCGGCTTCTGCAGCGTCTCGGTCGCGGCTTTGCTGATGATCCTGATTGCCGAACGGGGCAGGATGTTCCAGCCCCACAATCCCCCCGTTTCGGGGCACGTCACCGATCTGCACTGATCGTCGCCGCTACGAAGTCAGGATCTGCCTTCCGCCGCCGCCCTGAAAAGCGGGCAAAGTACGCGCCCCGCGATCGCGCCACCCATGCCTTTGGTGAAAGGCACCGGCAGTTCCTTGTTGAGGGCCTCGAGCACCGAAGCAACGAAAGCCTTGTTCAAACGGTCGTCCGGCCCCAGCTTGGAGAAGGTTGCACGCGGCTTGCCGACAAGCGTTCCGTCGCGGCGAAGGGAGAAGCACAAGGTCAGCGACATGCCGCCGGTTCCGGCGGGCGGTTGCCAGCACGCGTAGATAGCGCCCGACATCTCCGCGATCGAGTTGACCGGGTCGCGGCTGCCGCAGGCGCGTTGCTGTGCCTGGGCCTTCCCGCAACCCGGGCTCGCAATCAAGGCGAAAGCAAAAGCCGCCAGCACGTAGCGGAAATTCATTGGCACCCTCCGATTCTATGCAGAGCCAGGGGGTTCGGCCGCCCCAGCCCGGCAACGGAATCGATCCTAATCGGCCCAGAGCTCGCGGCGCAGCTCGCTCCAGCTTTGCTTGTCCGGCGCCACCAGCAGCCCACCATCGACATGCGACGGCAGGTAGGCGCTGCCGTCGATGCGCGCGACATGGCCGCCAGCTTCCTGATGGATCAGCGCGCCTGCCAGATGATCCCAGGGCATCAGCTTGTTGTAGAGCACGAAATGCGCGTGACCACTCGCCAGCAATCGATATTCATGCGCCGCGCAGCGATAGGCGAATTGCGACAGCGTCTTGGTCTGGTTGCGGGCAAGCCGCGAGCGCTCAGGCTCCTCGAGAAACTGCCAGGAAACGGCGCCGGTCATCTGCGACATCGGCACAGGTTCCGCGACGCCCACCTTCTCCAGCGCGCCAT
The DNA here is from genome assembly GCF_033977325.1 of Mesorhizobium vachelliae. Taxonomy (NCBI): domain Bacteria; kingdom Pseudomonadati; phylum Pseudomonadota; class Alphaproteobacteria; order Hyphomicrobiales; family Phyllobacteriaceae; genus Mesorhizobium; species Mesorhizobium vachelliae. Next base: position 119,905 of record NZ_JAVIIR010000008.1, on the reverse strand, counting down.
GCGCGTGGCGGATATGGCTGCCAGCGCCCTTGGCGCCGATCAGCCAGTCCTTGCCGACCGGATCGTGGATGATGCCGGCGACTGTTTCGCCGTTGACGACGACGCCGGCCATGACGCCGAACAGCGGCACGCCGGAGGCAAAGTTGAAGGTGCCGTCGACCGGATCGATGACGAAGGCAAGCGCGGCATCTCCAAGGCCCGACAGCAGCGCCGGGTTGTCGGAGCAAGCCTCCTCGCCGACCACCATGGCATCGGGATAGCGTTCGCGCAGCCGGGCGGTGATCAGCCTTTCGGCGTTGACGTCCGCCTCGGTGACGAGGTCGGCGGCGGACGTCTTCTGGCGCACATCCCCCTCGCCCAACCGGCGGAAGCGCGGCATGATTTCGGCCTTTGCCGCGTCGGCCAGAAGCTCGGCCAGCCAGTCGATCGCTTTATCGTCAAATCTCATCGGAAATGTCTTGTCCTGGGTTCGTGGCGAGCCCTGCGAAGTCGAACAGCTTCCTGTCCAACAGATGCGAGGGCCTTACATTGGTCATGGCGCGGATCATCGTGTCCTTGCGGCCCGGCATGCGCTTCTCGATATCGTCGAGCATCGCCTTCATGGCGTTGCGCTGCAGCCCTTCCTGGCTGCCGCACAGGTCGCAGGGAATGATCGGGAATTTCATGGCGTTAGCGAATTTCTCCAGGTCGGCCTCAGCACTATACGCAAGCGGCCGCAGCACCATAACGTCGCCCTCGTCATTGAGGAGCTTGGGCGGCATGGCGGCGAGGCGCCCGCCATGGAACAGGTTCATGAAGAAGGTCTCGAGGATGTCCTCGCGATGGTGGCCAAGCACCAGCGCCGAACATCCCTCCTCGCGCGCGATCCGGTAGAGATGGCCACGCCGCAGCCGCGAGCAGAGCGAGCAGTAGGTGCTGCCCTCCGGCAGCTTGTCGGTCACCACTGAATAGGTGTCCTGGTATTCGATGCGGTGCGCGATGCCGTTGGCGTTGAGATAGTCGGGCAGGATGTGCTTAGGGAAATTCGGCTGGCCCTGGTCGAGATTGCAGGCAAGCAGCTCGACCGGCAGCAGGCCGCGCCATTTGAGGTCGAGCAACAAGGCAAGCAGGCCGTAGGAATCCTTGCCGCCGGAAAGCGCCACCAGCCAGCGTTCGCCCGGCTTCACCATGGCGAAATCCTCGATCGCCTGGCGGGTGAGCTTCAAGAGCCGCTTGCGCAGCTTGTTGAACTCAACGGAGGACGGCACGTCGCGGAACAGCGGATGGAAGCCGCCTTCGGCCTCATCGGCGATCGGCTCAAGCGATTTGACATCTGGCAGCATGTTCATGGCGCCGGCCCCATGGTTCTGTTGGCGCCCGAATTAGCGGACATGGGCGCCAAAGAAAAGGCCGCCTCGAGAGGCGGCCTTGAACGTTGCGGCTGATCGATACCGATCAGCGCGAGTAGAATTCGACCACGAGGTTCGGTTCCATCTGCACGGCGAACGGAACGTCCGACAGGCCCGGAACGCGAGCGAAGGTCGCGGTCATCTTGTTATGGTCGGCTTCGATATAATCCGGCACGTCGCGCTCGGCGAGAGCGACCGATTCCAGCACGATGACGAGCTGCTTCGACTTCTCGCGCACCTCGATGACGTCGCCCGGCTTGCAGCGATACGAACCGATGTTGGTGCGCTTGCCGTTGACGTTGACATGGCCGTGGTTGACGAACTGACGGGCGGCGAAGATGGTCGGCACGAACTTGGCGCGATAGACGATCGCGTCGAGGCGCGACTCCAGCAGGCCGATCAGGTTCTCGGAGGTGTCGCCCTTGCGGCGGTTGGCCTCTTCATAAACCTTGCGGAACTGCTTTTCCGAAACGTCGCCATAGTGACCCTTCAGCTTCTGCTTGGCGCGCAGCTGCAGGCCGAAGTCGGAAAGCTTGCCCTTGCGGCGCTGGCCGTGCTGGCCGGGGCCGTATTCACGCTTGTTGACCGGGGACTTCGGGCGGCCCCAGATGTTTTCGCCAAGACGGCGGTCGATCTTGTATTTCGCGGATTCGCGCTTGCTCATCGCATTCCCTTTCAAAACAATATACCCGGAACCCCATGGCTCCGGGCGAAGGAAACGCGCCCTCCTCTGGCCTCCGTTTTCGAGACCTGACAGGGTTTCCCACGCAAAGCGACGGAAAACCCACGGGACACGTCAAAAGAAACCACCGGGCGTCGCCACCCGGTGTTGGTGGGCCTGTTAAAGGGAGATTCAGTCGGTGTCAAGCTCGTGAATGGCGTGGCGCAAGGCAGCCTTGTACAGTTCAGGACGTCGATGCGATGCCGATGTCGCGGGAAGTTTTGCGCCAACGGCACCAAGACGACTGGAGCCAGAGGGAGCCCGTTGACATGAAGAAGTTTTTCCTTGCCTTGGCCGGCATCGCGATGCTCGCGGGATCGATCGCGCTGGCGTCGGGACCGGCGGCGGCGCATCCAAAGCCGGTGTGCCACTGGGTCAAGATAAAGAGATACGTCTGGCGCAACGGTCACCGCAAACTGGTGTTCATAAGGGCGCAGAGCTGCCGCGGCCGCGTCTGGTAGTCAACCGATATCCAAAAGACGAATCCTAAGGCCCGCAACGCGTTTCGCGGGCCTTCTATCATCTTGGCGCCTGGACTCGGGGCGAGCTCAATTCCCGGATTTCTTGCCAGGCAACCCCTTGCGCTTGGTTTCGGCGAATTCCTCGAGCTGCTTCTCGCTCATCGATTCATACATCTCGCGCGAAGCGCCCTTGAGTTCGCTTTTCTTGATCTCGCCGCGCTTGGCGGAAAGGGCCGCACCAGCGGCCTTTTGCTGGGCTTGCGAAGTGGCGGGCATGGCGTTTCTCCTCTGATCATAGGAGAACGCCGCGCCGCAGCGGCAGTTCCAGCGCCGGCATATGCTCATCCGGCCTTGGCGGTTTCATTGGCACGCCTTCCCGTGCCGGGAACGCCAGTGTAGGACAACGATATGAAATCGCTGACCGACCCCTCACAGGCACTCTCCACCGGACTTGCGAAAATCCGCACCGAGTTCCACGTGCCGGATGGATTTCCGCCGGAGGTGGCGACCGCGGCGCAGGCGGCGGCAAGGCGTGTGCCCGGGCAGCATGCCGACCGTACTGCAGTGCCCTTCGTCACGCTCGACCCCGCGAGTTCCACCGACCTCGACCAGGCCTTCTCGATCGAGGCCAGCGGCGGCGATCTTCTCTTGCATTATGCCATTGCCGACGTGGCCTGGTTCGTCGAGGACGGCGATGCGGTGGATATCGAAGCCTGGAACCGCGGCGAGACGCTTTATTTGCCGGACGGCAAGGCCGGGCTCTACCCGCCCCTGCTTGCCGAGGCGGCGGCGAGCCTGTTGCCCGATGGACCGCGTCCCGCGGTCATCTTCACCATCCGGGTTGCCGGGGACGGTGCGGTGAAACTGGATGGCGCGGAGCGGGCGATCATCCAAAGCCGCGCCAAGCTCGCCTATGACAGCGTCAAGGCCTCCGACGTTCCGGCCGGCTTCGCGGAACTGGCGCGGCGCATGGCGGCAAACGAGGAGCGCCGCGGCGCTTCGCGCGTCGATCCGCCCGAGCAAGAGGTGGACAGGCAAGCCGACGGCACGTTCCGGCTTTCGTTCCGGCCGCTGCTGCAATCCGAGCAGGACAATGCCGCGCTTTCGCTGGCCGCCAACATGGCGATCGCCGACGCCATGCTGGCGCACAAGACCGGGTTGTTCCGGGTGATGTCGGGGCCGGACGCTTCCAAGGTGCAACGGCTGCGAAACGCGGCACAGGCGCTCGGCCTGTCCTGGCCGGCCTCCGCCAGCCTGCGCGACTATCAGCGCACGCTCGATCCGGCCGATCCGAAACAGGCCGCGCTGATGCTGGAAATCCGCCGCGCGGGCAATGGCGCGTCCTACCAGCCCTACCAGGAGGGCGTCGTCCCCTGGCATGAGGCGATGGCCGCGACCTATGCCCATGCCACCGCGCCGCTCAGGCGGCTGGCCGACCGCTACGTCGTGCGCTGCGCGCTGGCGATCGTCAACGGCCAGCCCGTGCCGCAGGCGGTTACCGACGCCTTCGCCAGGTTGCCGAAGGTGATGGGGCGTGCGGATGCCCGCGCTTCGCAGATCAGCCACGCGGCCATCGACCTCGCCGAGGCGGTGATGCTCAAGGGACATGAGGGTGAAATTTTCAAGGCCGCCGTCACCGATATCGTCGACCATGGCGTGCGCGTGCAGCTTGCCGACATGCCTGTCGTGGCCAATGTGAAGGCCTCCGGGCTCAGGCAGGGCGATAGTCTCACGCTAAAGCTGGTCTCGGCCGATCCGGATCAGCGCAGCATCGTCTTCGAACCCGCTGCCTAAGCCAATTCCAGGAAAAGTGTGAAACGGTTTTCCGTCCGGAATTGCGTTAAAACAAAGAGATGGGGGTTCACCGTTCCATGGAACGGTGAACCGGTCTAGCGCGCGGTCAGTCCAAAGCCCTGGATCAGCCGACGCGTGGCAAAATCCACCTTGCCCGAGGTGAAGACGGCAAGATCGGGCTCGCTGTCGCCGGATGTTTCTCCGACAGGCTCAAGCAGCGACATGGCGCGCCGCGCGATCGCCTCGGCCGGATCGATCCAGTCGACCGGCCAGGGCGCGGTCTTGCGCATGCGGTTGACCAGAAAAGGATAATGCGTGCAGGCGAGCACGACGATATCGGTGCGGTTGCCCTCGCGCTCGATGAAACAGGGCGCGATTTCGGTGCGCACGGCTTCCTCGTCGACGAAACCCTGTCGCATGTAGATTTCGGCGAGCCCCGCCAGCCGGTCGCTGCCGACCAGGCGCACATGGCATTTCTGCGCCCATTTGCTGATCAGGTCGCGCGTGTACTGGCGCTTCACCGTTCCGGGCGTCGCCAGCACCGATACCAGGCCCGATCGGGTGCGCTCGGCGGCCGGCTTGATCGCCGGCACCGTGCCCACGAAAGGATGGCCCGGGAATGTCTCGCGCAACGCGTCGATCACCAGCGTCGAGGCTGTATTGCACGCAATGACCGAGATCGCCGGCCGCAGGCGATCGAGCAATTTGCCGAACAGTGTGAGGATGTGATCCTTGAGCGCCGGCTCCTCCCAGGCGCCGTAAGGAAAAGCCGCGTCGTCGGCGACATAGACGAAGCGGCGGTCGGGCATCAGCACGCGCGCCTCGCGCAGCACCGTCAGCCCGCCGACGCCGGAATCGAACATCAGGATCGGGCGTTGGCTTGATCGATGGTTCATCTTGTCGGCCCCAGAGAAGACCGGCCCGTGATCTGGCCAGCGGTGCTCCTATCTTGAACGATCATGGTGTTGAAATGGCAAATGCCAGCAGCTTTTCCGCAGGCCGCGTGAACGCGCACGCTCTTCTTCGCCCGGTTCAACTTTCCTTCTTCGCGCGCGCAGAGGCCGGCTGCCGTCGCGGATCATCCCCAGGCGAGCCGTCGCCGCGCGGCATCGCCGGCGAGAACCGGTCGAGCGAGGAGATGATGCCGCGCAGCACCTTGAGCTCCGGCTCGGCGAAGCCCGGGCGCGTCAGCACGGCGCGCAGATTGTCGACCATCTTCGGCTTCTTTTCTTCCGGGCGAAAATAGCCGCGCGCTTCCAGCGCGTTTTCCAGATAGGCGAACAGGCTGTGCAGTTGCTCCTTGGTCGCCGGCGCCAGTTCCGGTCCGGAGAAATTGGTCTGGGTTTCGTCGGCGAGGCCGGACTTCATCCATTCATAGGATATCAACAGCACCGCCTGCGCGATGTTGAGTGAGGAAAAGCCGGGATCGACCGGGAAGGTGACGATCTCGTCGGCGAGCCCAACCTCGTCATTATAGAGGCCGAAGCGCTCGCGGCCGAACAGGATGCCGGTACGCAGCCCGGCCTGCTCGCGAGCCCGGAGCGCCCTGCCCGCTTCCACCGGACCGCGCACCGGCTTGAAGCCGTCGCGCTCGCGCGCGGTCGTGGCGAAGACGAAGTTGAGATCGGCAACCGCCGATGCCAGATCGTCGAAGACCCTGGTGGCGTCGATGACATGGTCGGCGCGGCTGGCGGCCGCGCGCGCCTTCTCGCTCGGCCAGCCGTCGCGCGGATTGACAAGGCGCAGTTCCGACAGCCCGAAATTCGCCATCGCCCGCGCAACCATGCCGATATTCTCGCCAAGTTGCGGCTCGACCAGGATGATCGCCGGTCCGGCGGAAGCGGTCTTGGTTGTGTCTTCGATGGCTGGCATGGCTGTGGGTAACCGGGGTTTGCGGCGTTTCGGCGTCCCCTGCCACATCCGGCTGGGAAAATGAAGCATTCACAACAGCGGCACCTCGTCCGCCCAGGCGGATCGCGGTTTGCGCGCCGAAAAAGCCTTTGATATACGCTCCCGCATCCCTGGCCGAAACCATGCGGGCAAGGCCGTTCAGATCCCCCAGCAACGAGGCATTCTTTCCATGGCGAAGATCAAGGTGGCGAACCCGGTCGTCGAGCTCGACGGCGACGAGATGACCCGCATCATCTGGCAGTTCATCAAGGACAAGCTGATCCACCCTTATCTCGACCTGAAGCTCGACTATTTCGATCTCGGCATCGAGAACCGCGACGCCACCAACGACCAGGTGACGATCGACTCGGCCAACGCCATCAAGAAATACGGCGTCGGCGTGAAATGCGCGACGATCACCCCCGACGAGGCGCGCGTCGAGGAGTTCAAGCTGAAGAAGATGTGGAAGTCGCCCAACGGCACCATCCGCAACATCCTCGGCGGCACCATCTTCCGCGAGCCGATCATCATGAAGAACGTGCCGCGCCTGGTGCCGGGCTGGACCAAGCCGATCGTCGTCGGCCGCCATGCCTTCGGCGATCAGTACCGCGCCACCGACTTCCGCTTCCCCGGCAAGGGCAAGCTGACGATCAAGTTCGTCGGCGAGGACGGCCAGGTGATCGAGCACGACGTCTATGACGCGCCGGGCGCCGGCGTCGCCATGGCCATGTACAATCTCGACGAGTCGATCCGCGAATTCGCCCGCGCCTCGCTGAACTACGGCCTGCTGCGCAATTTCCCGGTCTATCTGTCGACCAAGAACACCATCCTCAAGGCCTATGACGGCCGCTTCAAGGACATCTTCCAGGAAGTCTATGAGAAGGAGTTCGAGGCCGAGTTCAAGGCAAGGAAACTCTGGTACGAGCACCGCCTGATCGACGACATGGTCGCTTCCAGCCTGAAATGGTCGGGCGGCTATGTCTGGGCCTGCAAGAACTATGACGGCGACGTGCAGTCCGACACCGTGGCACAGGGCTTCGGCTCGCTCGGCCTGATGACCTCGGTGCTGATGACGCCGGACGGCAAGACGGTGGAAGCAGAGGCCGCGCACGGCACCGTCACCCGCCACTACCGCCAGCATCAGAAGGGCGAGGAAACCTCGACCAATTCGATCGCCTCGATCTTCGCCTGGACGCGCGGCCTCGCCCACCGCGCCAAGCTCGACGACAATGCCGAGCTGAAGCGCTTCGCCGAGACGCTGGAAAAGGTCTGCATCCAGACCGTCGAAAGCGGCTTCATGACCAAGGACCTGTCGCTGCTGATCGGCCCCGACCAGCCCTGGCTCTCGACCACCGGCTTCCTCGACAAGATCGACGAGAATTTGCAGAAGGCCATGGGGTAAACCCGGATTTCCAGCATACCGAAGGCTCCGAAAGGAGCCTTCGCTTTTTGTGCGGCAAGCGGGGAAGCGAGGTCAGGCCAAATGGGCAAGCCAACTCTCTACGGCGCGGACTACAGTGTCTATGTACGCATCGCGCGGATGGCGCTGGAGGAGAAAGGCGTCGGCTACGAACTGGTGCCGCTCGACATCTTCGCCGCCGAGGGAGTCCCGGCCTGGTATCTGGAGCTTCACCCGTTCGGCCTCATCCCGGCCTTCGAGCATGACGGTTTTCGCCTGTTCGAGACCGGCGCGATCGCACGCTACATCGACGAAGCCTTCGACGGTCCCGCGCTGCGGCCGGCGGATGCCCGCGGCCGCGCCCGGATGGGCCAGATCATCGGCATGCTCGACGCCTATGGCTACCGCGCCATGGTCTGGGACGTCGCCGTCGAGCGGCTGGAAAAGACGCCGCCGGATGAGGCGTTGATCGCCGCGGGGCTCCGCCAGGCAGAGACGGTGCTTAAGGTTCTGACATCGCTGAAAGCGAAAGGACCATGGTTGCTCGGCGACCAGCTGACGCTGGCCGACCTGCACGCAGCGCCGATCATCGCTTATTTCCTCAAGGTCGCGGAGGGGCGCGATCTGCTTGCGCGGTTTGTCGATATCCAGGAATGGTATCAGCGCGTTGTTGGTCGTCCGAGCTTTGCGCGAACCGAGAAGGTAAGCTGACAGTATTGAAAAGACCACGGGACAGCGCCCCCCTCTGTCCTGCCGGACATCTCCCCCACTTGGGGGGAGATCAGACGTCGCATCGGCTTTCGCTAATTTTCAGCGTCGCAGAAAAGCGCGCCTGCGCTGGAGCTGCTAATCTCCCCCCTCGTGGGGGAGATGTCCGGCAGGACAGAGGGGGGCGCTGTCCCGCCGACGTTTCGATAGTCAGCCCCTGGACTAAGCCGCCTCCAGCGCCGCCTTCACCGCCGCGATCGCATCATTGGCCTTGGAAGCATCGGGGCCGCCCGCCTGCGCCATGTCTGGCCGGCCGCCGCCGCCCTGGCCGCCAAGCACGGCGGACGCGACGCGCACGAGATCGACGGCGCTGAAGCGACCGGTCAGATCGTCGGTGACGCCGACGACCACGCTCGCCTTGTTGTCCTCGCCGGCGCCGACAAAGACGACCACGCCGGAGCCGAGCGTCTTCTTGCCGGCATCCGCCAGCGGCTTCAGGTCCTTCGGCGCTACGCCGCTGACCGCCTTGCCGAGGAAGCCGACACCTGCGACGGTCTCGTTGGTGGGCGGAGCATCGGATACCGCCGGGCCGGCGCCAAGCGCCAGTTTCTTGCGCGCTTCGCTCAATTCTTTCTCAAGCTTCTTGCGTTCCTCAAGCAATGTTTCGACGCGAGCCGGCACGTCGGCCGGCGAGATCTTGAGGGTCGCCGCCGCAGCCTTCAGCCGCCTGTCCTGCTCGTCAAGATGCTTGCGCGCCGCCTCGCCGGTCAGTGCCTCGATGCGGCGCACGCCTGCGGCCACCGCGCTGTCCGAAAGGATGCGCACCAGGCCGATATCGCCTGTCGACCTTACATGCGTGCCGCCGCAAAGCTCGACGGAATAGGGCCGATTGGCCTTGGCGCCATGCAGGCCGGTGCCCATCGACACGACACGCACCTCATCGCCGTATTTTTCGCCGAACAGCGCCATCGCGCCCTCGGCGATCGCATCGTCGACCGACATCAGGCGCGTCGTCACCGGGCTGTTCTGCACGACGATCTCGTTGGCCATGCGCTCGACCTCCTCGAGCTCGTCCGACGAGATCGGCTTGTTGTGCGAGATGTCGAAACGCAGGCGCTCGGGCGCGACCAGCGAGCCCTTCTGCGCGACATGGGTGCCCAGCACCTCGCGCAGCGCCTCGTGGATGAGATGCGTCGCGGAATGGTTGGCGCGCAGCTTCGAGCGGCGGGCATGATCGACCTTGAGCTCGACGGCCGCACCTGTCGCGACCGTGCCTTTAGCCACCTTGCCGAGATGCACGAACAGGCCATCGGCCTTTTTTTGCGTGTCGGAGACCTCGATCGAGAAGCCTTCGCCGGAGATCACGCCGGTATCGCCCATCTGGCCGCCGGATTCGCCATAGAAAGGCGTCTGGTTGACGACCACGGCGACCGCATCGCCCTGGTTTGCGCTGTCGATGGTCTTGCCGTCCTTGACCAGCGCCTGGACGATGCCTTCCGCCTGTTCGGTCTCGTAGCCGAGGAATTCGGTCGCGCCGGTCTTTTCACGCACGGAGAACCAGACGGTCTCGGTCGCGGCTTCACCCGAGCCCGCCCAATGCGCGCGCGCCTCGGCCTTCTGCCGCTCCATCGCGTCGGTGAAGCCGGCGATATCGACCGAGATGCTGCGCTGGCGCAGCGCATCCTGCGTCAGATCGAGCGGGAAGCCATAGGTGTCGTAAAGCTTGAAGGCCGTCTCGCCGTCCAGCATGTCGCCGGCTTTGAGCGTCTCCGTGGCGTCCGAAAGCAGGCCGAGGCCACGCACCAGCGTCTTGCGGAAGCGTGTTTCCTCGAGCTTCAGCGTCTCGGTGATCAGCGCCTCGCCGCGCACCAACTCCGGATAGGCCTGGCCCATCTCGCGCACCAGCGCCGGCACCAGCTGCCACATCAGCGGCTCCTTCGCGCCAAGCAGCTGCGCATGGCGCATGGCGCGGCGCATGATGCGGCGCAGCACGTAGCCGCGCCCCTCATTGGACGGCAGCACGCCATCGGCCACCAGGAAGGAGGACGAGCGCAGGTGGTCCGCGATGACGCGATACGACGCTACGTTCTCCCGGTTCGGACCCTGGCCGAGCGCGGAGGACGCCGCGTCGATCAGATGCTTGAACAGGTCGGTCTCGAAGACGCTCTCGACGCCCTGCAGGATGGAGGCCATGCGCTCCAGGCCCATGCCGGTGTCGATCGAGGGGCGCGGCAGATCGATGCGCTCTTCCTTCGTCACCTGCTCATACTGCATGAACACCAGGTTCCAGAATTCCAGGAACCGGTCGCCGTCTTCCTCCGGGCTGCCGGGCGGGCCGCCCCAGATATGCTCGCCGCGGTCGATGAAGATCTCCGAGCACGGACCACAAGGGCCGGTGTCGCCCATCGCCCAGAAATTGTCCGAGGTCGGGATGCGGATGATGCGGGCGTCCGAGAAGCCGGCGATCTTCTTCCAGTAAGTCGCCGCCTCGTCGTCGGTGTGGTAGACGGTGACGAGCAGCTTGTCCTTCTTGAGGCCGAAGCCCTTGGTGATCAGGTTCCAGGCAAGCTCGATCGCACGCTCCTTGAAATAGTCGCCGAACGAGAAATTGCCGAGCATCTCGAAGAAGGTGAGATGGCGCGCGGTGTAGCCGACATTGTCGAGGTCGTTGTGCTTGCCGCCGGCGCGCACGCTCTTCTGCGCGGTCGCGGCGCGCGAATAGGAGCGCTTCTCCAGGCCGGTGAAGACGTTCTTGAACTGCACCATGCCGGCGTTGGTGAACATCAGCGTCGGATCGTTGCGCGGCACCAGCGGGCTGGAGGCGACGATCTCGTGGCCCTCCTTGCGGAAGTAGTCGAGGAATGTCGACCGGATGTCGTTCACGCCACTCATTGCATACTGCCTCTTTCGCAAGAACCGCCGGCGCTGCCGGCGGCTGATGGGCTTTCATGTTTCAGAAGATAGATGGGCCTTTTAGCGATAGCTCTTGAGCCTGTCCAGAAACACGGAAACAGGCATGTCGCCCAAAAGTGCGCAAGCGGCTTTGGGAAAACGACACGCACAAACAGACCAAGCGCAGGCGGAATTCATCGCAGCGCGACGCGCTTCGGGTCAACCGGCCGGCGAACCGCGGCTCAGCATCGCCCGCAAAACGCAAACCGCCAGCGCAGAGGCCGGCGGTTCGGGACGCAATACTCAAGAACTCGATTACATAAGCATGAGGCAATAAACCGGGATTGTGGCCGAACTCCGGCCAAGCCGGCTAATCGCCTTGTCCAACCTCACATGGCGCCGGCTTCGTCCCCGAAACCGTCGTCGCCGCCTTCGGAGCCGCCATTCTCGAGGAATTTCTCGGCGATCAGCCCGGCATTCTGCCTGAGCGCCATCTCGATCTCGCGCGCCGTGTCGGGATTGTCGCGCAGGAACAATTTGGCGTTCTCGCGGCCCTGGCCGAGACGCTGCGAATTATAGGAGAACCAGGCGCCCGACTTCTCGACCACGCCGGCCTTGACGCCGAGGTCGACGAGCTCGCCGGTCTTGGACACGCCCTCGCCATACATGATGTCGAACTCCACCACCTTGAAGGGCGGGGCCAGCTTGTTCTTGACCACCTTGACGCGGGTCTGGTTGCCGACGACTTCGTCGCGATCCTTGACCGAGCCGATGCGGCGGATGTCAAGGCGCACCGAGGCGTAGAATTTCAACGCATTGCCGCCCGTGGTCGTCTCGGGCGAGCCGAACATGACGCCGATCTTCATACGGATCTGGTTGATGAAGATGACCATGGTGTTGGAACGCGAGATCGAAGCGGTCAGCTTGCGCAGCGCCTGGCTCATCAGGCGGGCCTGGAGACCGGGCAGCGCGTCGCCCATCTCGCCTTCGATTTCGGCGCGCGGCGTCAGCGCCGCGACCGAGTCGACGACCAGCACGTCGATGGCGCCCGAACGCACCAGCGTGTCGCAGATCTCCAGCGCTTGCTCGCCGGTGTCGGGCTGCGAGATCAGCAGGTTTTCCAGGTCGACGCCGAGCTTGCGGGCATAGACCGGATCGAGCGCGTGCTCGGCATCGACGAAGGCGCAGATGCCGCCCTTCTTCTGGGCTTCCGCAACCGTGTGCAGCGCCAGCGTCGTCTTGCCCGAGCTTTCCGGCCCGTAGATCTCGACGATGCGGCCACGCGGCAGGCCGCCGACGCCGAGCGCGATATCGAGGCCGAGCGAGCCGGTCGGCACAGTTTCGATCTCGACCGCCTGCTCGTTGGCGCCGAGCCGCATGATCGAGCCCTTGCCGAAAGCGCGCTCGATTTGCGACAGCGCCGCATCCAGAGCCTTTGATTTGTCCACTGCCTTATCCTCTACAAGCCGCAAAGTATTCTGAGCCATGATACATCACCCCTTGGTCGTCAATGAAGGCCGGACAATCCGTGATCCCTGCCATTTTGTACCTTTTTTGTTCTCATTTGGCAAGAGGCAACAAATATCTGAAAAACAATCAATATCTGGATTTGTTCTATTTTTGTCTCACCAGGACTGGTGCGGGGCACAACCACTGGTCCGGAAAAGATTTCGATATCCGGCCATCCCGAATCGCGACTCCGATTGCAGGGTGACCTGAGGAAACCTAGTGTGCGCAGCCGCACGATCAACGGAAGTCACAGACCAATATGCCGACATCCCCAACTATCCTGGCGCTGGGCGGCGCCCATATCGACCGGCGCGGCCAGGTCTCCGGCATTTATGTTCCGGCAGCCTCCAACCCCGGCATGATGCGCGAGGATGTCGGCGGCGTCGTTTTCAACGCGCTGCGCAGCGTGGTGAAGCGCGGCGTATCGGCCTCGCTGATCTCGGTGCGCGGCGGCGACGCGGCGGCGGACACGGTCGCCTCGGCGATCGACGGCGCCGGGATAACGGATCTCTCGGTGGTGTTTCTTGACCGCACGACGCCGAGCTACACGGCGCTGATCGACGCCGAGGGCGAGTTGATCGTCGGGCTGGCCGACATGGCGCTCTACGATCTCGCCTTTCCCAAGCAGATAAGGCGTTCCAAGGTGCGCGAGGCGATCGCCGCGGCCGACGCCATCCTGTGCGACGCCAACCTGCCAACGGCCGCGCTCGAGCGCCTGGTGGCGCAGGCCGGCGGCCGGCCGGTCTTCGCCATCGCCGTCTCGCCGGCCAAGGTCGTTCGGCTGGCCCCATTGCTCGGGAATTTGTCGCTGCTTTTCATGAACCGCCGCGAAGCCGCCGCGCTGGTCGGCGCCGAACTGTCCGGCAAAGCTCTTGTCGACGCGCTCAGGCGGGTTGGCCTGAATGCCGGCGTGGTCACGGCCGGCAGCGCTCCTGTGCTGGGCTTCGACGGCACCGGCATCTTCGAGATCGACCCGCCCGCGCCGCGCCGAGTCGCCGACGTAACCGGCGCCGGCGACGCCCTGACCGGCGCGACGGTCGCCGCGTTGCTGCGCGGCCTGCCGCTGCGCGCAGCGCTGCGCGAAGGCCTTGCGGCGGCGATGCTCGCCATCGAGAGCCCTGAAGCCGTGCCGTCCTTCACGAGCGCCAACTTCGGCCAAGCGCTTGCGCTTGTGCCGGAGGCACGGGAGGTGGCATAGGGCTACCAACCCTCTACTTCCTCCTGATCGGAGACAGCCATGACGCCCGAGACCGCCCGCCCCTTCATCGATATCCATCCGCCCGTGGCGGAGGCGCTCGCCGCGGGTCGGCCCGTGGTGGCGCTGGAAAGCACCATCATCACCCACGGCATGCCCTACCCCGACAATGGCGCGATGGCGGCCAAGGTCGAGCGGATCATTATCGACGTCGGCGTGGTGCCGGCGACGATCGCCGTGGTCAACGGCCGCATCAAGATCGGCCTGTCCGACGGCGAACGCGAATCGCTCGCCATGACGGGCGACGCCATGAAGCTGTCGCGCGCCGATATCGGCTTCGCGGTCGCTCAAAAGCGCACAGGCGGCACCACGGTTGCGGCCAGCATGATCGCCGCGCATATGGCCGGCATAAAAGTCTTCGCCACCGGCGGCATCGGCGGCGTCCACAAGGGCGCGGAGAAGAGCTTCGACATCTCGGCCGACCTCGACGAGCTGGCGCGCACGCCGGTCATCGTCGTCTCGGCCGGCGCCAAGGCGATCCTCGACATCGAAAAGACACTGGAGGTGCTGGAAACGCGCGGCGTGCCGGTCATCGGCCATGGCTGCGAGACCATGCCGGCATTCTGGTCGAGGCAGTCGCCTTTCCGCGCGCCGCTGACGCTGCACGCGCCTGAAGACATCGCGCATTTCTACCGCACGCGCCAGGCGCTGGGCCTGGGCGGCGGCATCCTCATCGCCAATCCGGTGCCGCGGAATGACGAGATTCCAGCCGACGAGATGGACGGCTACATCCAGGCGGCACAAAAGGCCGCCGAGGCACAGAAGGTCACCGGCAAGGCGGTCACGCCGTTCCTCTTGTCGAAGATCCTTGAGCTGACCGGCGGCCGTAGCTTGAAGACCAACATCGCGCTGGTCGAGAACAATGCGCGGCTGGCGGCGGAGATCGCCAAGGCGTTGTAGGGAACGCCGCGCAGCCCCCTCACCCGGATTGCCAAGGCCGAATTGCGAAGAGCAATTCGGGGCAACCCGACCTCTCCCCTAGGGGAGAGGAGCTTGCCGGCGCCTGCGCCAAGCTCTTCTCCCCAACGGGGAGAAGGTGGCCGCGAAGCGGCCGGATGAGGGGGCAGCCTCGACGTGACCTTCACAGTGTTTCAACAGCGGACCAATCACTTCCCAGCCCTTCGTCCCGCCTCATAGGCCCGCCGCGCCCACACCGCCATCTCGTCCGGATCGTCAAACGCGTTGTCGGGCACGCTCCAATAGGGCATCGCCACGTCCTTGCCGTGGCGCGAGCCGGTATAAGTCCACTGGCGGCACCCAGCGGCCTCGAAATCGGGAATGCTCTCCTCGTCCGCCTTCAGCATCAGCTCGCCGCGCACGACCACCGCGACGATGACGCCGTCGCAATAGATGCCCTTGCCGCCAAAGAGTTTTCGGATGCCGATCGGCCCAACACTTTCGAACAGTTCTTCAAGGCGCGTATTGTCCATGCCGCGATCATCTCATCGGTCGCCGGCCTTGTCATCGCCGCAACCAAAAGCATGCTGACAGGTTGAGATCGGAAAACGGAGTTCCCGCCATGCCCGTCCTGCTCAAAGGCTCCTGCCGCTGCGGCGCCGTCCGCTTCGAGGTGGAAAGCCACACGCCCGTGCCTTTCATGCTCTGCTACTGCTCGATCTGCCGCAAGCAGCAGGGCGGCGGCGGTTTTGCCATCAATCTCGGCGCCGATTACGAGACGATGAACATCAGGGGCAAGCGCAGCCTCGGCGTCTACCGAGCCGAGATCGAGGACGATGAGCATCCGCATTGCGAGGTCTCGACCGGCGAGCGCAATTTCTGCAAAAAATGCGGCGCGGCTCTCTGGCTCTACGACCCGACCTGGCCGGATCTCGTCCATCCCTTCGCCTCGGCGATCGACACCGACCTGCCGAAACCGCCGGAAAAGGTGCATCTGATGCTGAAATACAAGGCGAACTGGGTCGAGCCGGTCGTCGGCAGACAAGACAAAGTGTTCGACGTCTACCCCGAGGAATCGATCGCCGACTGGCACAAGCGAACTGGGATGTGGGTGGATTAGGGACAGGAGGCTGAAATGAACCTCACGACGCACAAGAAATTCAAAGGCGATCGTTTGATGCCCTGGGGCAAGGGCACGGTCGTCTCGGGCGCCAAGGGATATGTTTTTCTGTCCGGCAACACCGCCACCGTCGACAACTACGATCCGTCGAAACACCAGGACGGCGCTGTCGGCGACGCGGCAACGCAGTGGCGCGAAATCCTCGCAACCATCAAATCGGATCTGGAGGAACTTGGCAGCTCGCTTGACCACCTGGTCAAGGTGACGTTCTACGTCAAAGGACCTTTTCCGTCCGGCGGCGTTCTCAGCTCACCCAACTTCCGTCTGGACGTGTTGGACGAATTCTTCGCCGAGCACTGCCCGAAGCACTGCAGTTACAACAATCCGCCGCCATCGGAGGTGATCGGCGTGGCCGCCCTGGCGCAGCCCGATCTTGTCGTCGAGCTTGTCGTCATCGCCGCGCTGCCGGACTGAGCAGAAGCGCCTGGGAGCTTGGTCAGGTCGAGGCGCGCGCCTCTGCAAGCGCCTTGAGGTCGGCCGGCTTCAATTCGACGGATTCGCCGCAGCCACAGGCCGAGCTCTGGTTCGGATTCTTGAAGGTGAAGCCGGTGCGCAACGTCGTCTGCTCGAAATCCATCTCGGTGCCGAACAGGAAGAGCGCGGCTTCGGGCGCGACATAGACATGCGCGCCGTCGCGCTCGATATGGTCGTCCTTGGGGTTCGGCTCGGTCACTAGGTCGACCGTATATTCCATGCCGGCGCAGCCGCCCTTCTTGATGCCAAGGCGGATGCCATGCGCGTTGTCGCGCGTGGCCACGATCTCGCGCACCCGATCGGCGGCTTTGTCGGTCATCGTGATGACGGCGAAGCGTCCCATGTCATTCTCCACGTTCGCGCGGGTTCAAGGCCCACGGAATGAGTCTGCCCTTAAGATGGTGAAGTTTCACCTAGCGTGCAAGTCAAGCTCAATACCACCCGACCGCAACCTGCGCCTCTTCCGACATGCGGTCGGGCGTCCACGGCGGGTCGAACACCATTGCGACCTCGACGCCGGAAACGCCCTCGACGGCGCCGACGGCGTTCTCGACCCAGCCCGGCATCTCGCCGGCCACCGGACAGCCCGGCGCCGTCAGCGTCATGTCGATCTTGACCGACCGGTCATCCTCGATGTCGATCTTATAGACGAGGCCAAGCTCGTAGATGTCGGCCGGGATTTCCGGGTCGTAGACGGTCTTCAGCGCCGAGACGATGTCGTCGGTCAGCCGCGCCAGCTCATCGGCGGGGATGGCTGTCGCCGAAACGACGCCGTTGCCGGCAGCTTCCGGGACAGTCTCTGCAGCGGTGCTCACATCGTCCATCATCGTCACCCGAAGAACTTTCGCGCCTTTTCCAGCGCCTCGGCCAAAGCGTCCACTTCGGCCCTGGTATTATACATGCCGAACGATGCCCTGCATGTGGAGGTTACGCCGAAGCGTTTCAACAACGGCTGGGCGCAATGGGTGCCGGCTCGCACCGCGACACCCTGCCTGTCGATCACCATCGACACGTCATGCGCATGGATACCCTGCAATTCGAACGAGATGATGGCGCCCTTGCCCGGCGCATCACCGAAGATACGTAGCGAGTTGATCGCGCGCAGCCGCTCATGCGCATAGGCCTTGAGGTCCGCCTCGTGCGCCGCGATGCGTTCGCGGCCGATCTTTTCCATGTAATCGAGCGCGGCGCCCAGGCCGATCGCCTGCACGATCGGCGGCGTGCCGGCCTCAAAGCGGTGCGGCGGCTCGTTATAGGTGACGATATCCTCCGTCACCTCCTCGATCATCTCGCCGCCGCCCATGAAGGGGCGCATCTCTTCCAGCCTGTCCTTCTTGCCGTAGAGCACGCCGATGCCCGACGGGCCGTAGACCTTGTGGCCGGTGAAGACGAAGAAATCGCAGTCGAGGTCCCGCACGTCGATCGGCATGTGGACTGCGCTCTGGCTGCCGTCCACGAGGACCGGAATTCCACGCGAATGCGCGATGCGCACGATCTCCTTGATCGGCGTCACCGTACCCAGCGCATTGGACATCTGCGTAATCGCGACGAGTTTCGTCCGCGAGGTCAGCCGCTTTTCGAATTCCTCGATGTGGAAAGCGCCGAGATCGTCGACCGGCACCCAGACGAGCTTGGCGCCCTGCCGCTCGCGGATGAAATGCCACGGCACGATGTTGGAATGGTGTTCCATGATCGACAGCACGATCTCGTCGCCCTCGCCGATCCGCGGCATGCCCCAGCCATAGGCGACCGTGTTGATCGCCGAGGTCGTGTTCGAGGTGAAGACGATATTGTCCGTGCTCGGCGCGTTGAGAAACCGCTGCACCGACTTGCGCGCGTTCTCATAGGCGTCGGTCGCGGCGTTCGACAGGAAATGCAGGCCGCGATGGACGTTGGCGTATTCCTGGGAATAGGCGTGCTGGATCGTGTCGAGCACCACCTGCGGCTTCTGCGCCGAGGCGCCGTTGTCGAGATAGACCAGCGGCTTGCCATAGACCTGGCGCGACAGGATCGGGAAGTCGCGGCGGATCGCTTCGACGTCGTAGGGGGTGGTTTCGATCTTCTGGTCCACAGCAATCAACCTTCCAATGTGGCTCCCCCTCACCCGACCTCCGCTTCGCTCCGGCCACCCTCTCCCCGGTGGGGAGAGGAGGCCACCAACGTCGCGCCTGCCTCTTCTCCCCTCGGGGAGAAGGTGGCCGCGAAGCGGCCGGATGAGGGGGCCTGCGCCCTACGCCGCTACCCGTGCGTCGAAAACCAGCCGTCGAGCCGCTCTTCGAGCGCTTCGACCAGCGCCTCGTCGTCCAGTTCCTCAATCACTTCGGCCACGAACGCCTTCACCAGCAGGCCACGCGCCGACTTCTCGTCGATGCCGCGCGCCATCAGGTAGAACAGATGGTTGTGGTCGATCTCGGTGACGGTCGCGCCATGGCCGCAGACGACGTCGTCGGCGAAGATCTCCAGCTCCGGCTTGGTCGAGAACTCGCCGTCATCCGACAGGAGCAGCGTGTTGCAGGCCATCTTGGCGTTGGTCTTCTGCGCATATTGATGCACGTTGATGCGGCCCTGGAAGACGCCGCGCGCCTTGCCGGTCACGACATTGCGCATCACTTCGGTCGAGGTCGTGTGCGGCACGGCGTGGTCGAGCACCATGGTGGTGTCGGTATGCGTGTCGCCGGCCAGAAGGTTGATGCCGCGCAATTTGAAATCGGCGCCCTCGCCCGTCGTCCTGACGACGACCTCCTGGCGAACCAGCTTGCCGCCGGCGTTCATCACGAACAGCGTCAGCTTGGCGTCCTTGCCGATATGCGCCTTGAACTGGGCGAGATGCGTAGCCGTGTCCGGCTGCTCCTGCACGATCAGCCAGGTCACTTCCGCGCCGTCGCCGACCACGAGCTGGCTGACCGAAGAGACGAGCGCATCGTCGCCCTCGCCCGACTGGCGCTCGACGATCACCGCCTTTGCGCCGGCACCGACACGCGCCAGGAGCCGCACATGCGACTGGCCGCCGGCCTGCAGGTTCTGCAATTCGACCGGCTTTTCCAGCACGGCACCGTCGGCGATGTCGACGAAATAGCCGTCGGCGACGAAGGCGGTGTTCAAAGCGCCGATCGCGTCGTCGCTGCCGTAGGAATCGAGCCCGGGCGCGACGCTGCCGTCGATCAGCTTCTCCGACAGGCGCTGCACCGTGACGCCTTCGATCTCCGGCAGCTTGGTGTTGGAGACGCCGTTCAGCACCGGCAGCACGGCCGATCCTTCAAGAACCGGCGCAAGCGCCTTGACGACGGCGCCGGCTTCGAAATCCGGCACCTTTGTCAGCAGCCGGCGCAGATCCGTATAGTGCCAGGATTCGACGCGGCGCGTCGGCAGGCCGTGCTTGATCGCCTCGATCGCGTCGTCGCGCTTGACCATCACCGCGCCGTCGCCGGGCAGCAGCGACAGCCGCTCGCCGAAGGCATCGATCAGCGCCGTCTCGGCCAAGGTCCGCTGGGGCTGTGCATGCATGTTCATCGCTTTTGCCTCGACCGCTCCCATCTCACGCGGCTTCGCCGATAACGCCGGCATAGCCGTTGGCCTCGAGGTCGAGCGCCAGCGATTTGTCGCCCGACTTGATGACCTGGCCCTTGTAGAGCACGTGCACCGTATCAGGCACGATGTGCTCGAGCAGGCGCTGGTAGTGGGTGATGACGACGATGGCGCGGTCCGGCGAACGCAGCGCGTTGACGCCGTCCGAGACGATCTTCAGCGCATCGATGTCGAGGCCGGAATCGGTCTCGTCGAGCACGCAGAGCTTTGGCTCCAAGAGCTTCATCTGCAGGATCTCGGCGCGCTTCTTCTCGCCGCCGGAAAACCCGACATTGAGCGGCCGCTTCAGCATGTTCATGTCCATGCTGAGCGAAGCGGCGGCTTCCTTCACGCGCTTCAGGAATTCCGGAACCTTGAGCGGCTCCTCGCCCCGCGCCTTGCGCTGCTCGTTCATGGCCACCTTCAGGAATTCCATGGTCGCCACGCCCGGTATCTCCATCGGATACTGGAAGGCGAGGAAGATGCCCGCCGTGGCGCGCTCGGCCGGATCCATTTCCAGGATCGACTGGCCGTTATAGAGGATGTCGCCTTCCGTCACTTCATAGTCCTCGCGGCCGGCGAGGATGTAGGACAGCGTCGACTTGCCCGAACCGTTCGGGCCCATGATCGCCGCGACCTCGCCGGCTTTCACCGTGAGGTTCAGGCCGCGGATGATCTCGGTGCCGTCATCGACGATGCGGGCGTGAAGGTTCTTGATCTCAAGCATTTTCGTTCCGTTCCAAAATCCGTCCGTTCAAATTCAATGCCAACGCCAGCGCCAGTCGCCGTCCGTCTTGGCCTTGATGAGCGGGATTATTGCGCCCGTCAGGGCAATGACAGCGAGCACCACCAGCCAGGCCGCGGCGCCCGCGTGAAGAAGGGCTACCGAAAGCGCGACGACGATCGCGATCCAGACCACCATGAAGGCCCAGCCCTTCCAGTTGTCCGGTGTCGCGCCATAGCCGAAGCGCTTCGGCCTGAACCATTTATCTCCGGTCACCCCACGCTCCCCTCGAGGCTGATGCCGATCAGCTTCTGCGCTTCGACGGCGAACTCCATCGGCAGCTGCTGGATGACGTCCTTGACGAAGCCGTTGACGATCAGCGCGATCGCCTCTTCCTCGGGAATGCCGCGCTGCATGACGTAGAATTTCTGGTCCTCGGAGATCTTCGACGTCGTCGCTTCGTGCTCGAACTTCGCCGTCGCATTCTTGGCTTCCATGTAGGGCACGGTGTGCGCGCCGCACTGGTCGCCGATCAAGAGCGAGTCGCAATTGGTGAAGTTGCGCGCGTTGCTCGCCTTGCGATGCGCCGAGACCTGGCCGCGATAGGTGTTCTGCGAGAAGCCGGCGGCGATGCCCTTGGAGATGATGCGGCTCGACGTGTTCTTGCCGAGATGGATCATCTTGGTGCCAGAGTCGACCTGCTGATAGCCGTTCGACACCGCGATCGAATAGAATTCGCCGCTGGAATCGTCGCCGCGCAGGATGCAGCTCGGATATTTCCAGGTGATGGCCGAGCCGGTCTCGACCTGCGTCCACGAGATCTTCGAGCGATCGCCGCGGCAGTCGCCGCGCTTGGTGACGAAATTGTAGATGCCGCCCTTGCCTTCGGCGTCGCCGGGATACCAGTTCTGCACCGTCGAATATTTGATTTCGGCATCGTCGAGCGCGATCAGCTCGACCACCGCGGCATGCAGCTGGTTCTCGTCGCGCTGCGGCGCCGTGCAACCTTCGAGATAGGAGACGTAAGCCCCCTCCTCGGCGATGATCAGCGTGCGCTCGAACTGGCCGGTGTTCTTCTCGTTGATGCGGAAATAGGTCGACAGCTCCATCGGGCAGCGAACGCCCTTCGGCACGAAGACGAAGGAACCGTCGGTGAACACGGCCGAGTTCAGCGTCGCGTAGAAATTGTCCGAGGTCGGCACGACCGAGCCCAGATATTTCTTCACCAGCTCCGGATGCTCGCGGATGGCTTCCGAGATCGAGCAGAAGATGACGCCCGCCTTGGCGAGCTCTTCCTTGAAGGTGGTGACCACCGAGACGGAATCGAACACAGCGTCGACCGCGACGCGGCCGGACTTGTAGACGTTGTCGCCGACCTCGTCCTCGTCCGCCACCGCGGGCTTCTGCACGCCGGCCAGGATCTCCTGCTCCTTGAGCGGAATGCCGAGCTTTTCGTAGACCTTGAGCAATTCAGGATCGACCTCGCTCAGCGACTTCGGCCCCGGCGTGCTCTTCGGCGCGGCGTAGTAGTGGATGTCCTGGAAGTCGATCTTCGGATAGTGGACACGCGCCCAGGTCGGCTCTTCCAGCGTCAGCCAGCGGCGATAGGCCCCCAGACGCCATTCCAGCATCCAGTCCGGCTCGCCCTTCTTCTCGGAGATCAGACGGATGATGTCCTCGCTCAGGCCCTTGGGGGCCTTGTCCATCTCGATCTCTGTCTGGAATCCATATTTATACTGGTCGACGTCGATCTTTCGGACTCGATCGATCGTCTCCTGCACAGCAGGCATAAGCGTTCTCCATCCTCGCCGGGGTCAAGGCCCGGCAGTTTTCAAACTATGGCACCGCTGCGGTCGCGTTCCGGGGGAACGCGCAGCGGAGTAAGCTCCATATAGTGCGTGTCCGCCGGAAATTCACCCGGCCAGGACAAAACGCACGGCTCTACCAGGCCATAAGGCCTGAATTCGTCTTCGAGCAGCGGAGATCCGAGAACCGCAAAGGCATTCTCGCTCCGATGCTTTGCCGCCGTCAGGCGGCTTCTTCCTTGCCCGCGCGGCGCGCGACGATGCCGGCCAGCGCGGCTCGGAAGACCTCGATATCCTCGGCGCCGGTCGCGCGACCGATCGAGACGCGCAACGCGCCCAGGCTCTCGCCATGGCCCATCGCCTTGAGCACATGGCTTGGCCCGACCTTTCCCGACGAGCAGGCCGAGCCCGCCGATAGCGCGACGCCGGCAAGATCGAAAGCGATCTGCGCCGTCTCGGCCTTGATGCCGGGAATAGCGAAGAATGTCGTGTTGGCAAGCCTGGGAGCGTCATTTCCGAAGATTTCCGCGTCCGGCGCCAATTCCGTCACGATGGCCTCGATCTCATCACGTCGGCCCGCGATGGCCTCCATCTCGGCAAGACCCGTCAACGCTACCCGCGCGGCGGCGCCGAAACCGGCGATCCCGGCAACGTTTTCCGTGCCGGCACGATGGCCCTTCTCCTGGCCGCCGCCGTTTATCAGCGGCCTCGGCATCATCAGGTCGGACGCGGCGACGATCGCGCCGACGCCCTTCGGGCCGCCGATCTTGTGCGAGGACAGGATCAGGTAATCGGCATAAAGCGCTGACATATCGATCGGAATCCGCCCGACAGCCTGCACGGCGTCGACAACCAGCACCCCGCCGGCGGCCTTGACGATCTCGCCGATGCGCTCGATCGGCTGGACGACGCCGGTTTCGTTGTTGGCGGCGTGGATAGCCACCAGCGGCAGGCCGGCGGCCTTGTCATGCGGGGCGAGCGCGGCAGACAGCGCCTCAAGATCGGCAATGCCGGTCCGGTCGACGCCGATCCTCGTCACCTGCGCCGGCGCAAACCGCCCGCCATTGAGGATGCAGGGATGGTCGGCCGCCGAGACATAGAGGTGGCTCATGCGGATCGAGCCGCGCCCCATCTGCCAGTCGGGGCCAAGCAGCGTCGAGGCGGCCTCGGTGGCGCCGGAGGTGAAGACGACGTGTTCGGGCCTGGCGTTGACCAGCCGCGCCACGTCGCGTCGCGCGTCCTCGACCAGCCGGCGCGAGGCCCGCCCTTCCGTGTGGACCGATGACGGGTTGGCGGCATAGAGCGCGGCGACCACCGCCGCGCGCGCTTCCGCAATGAGCGGCGCGCTGGCGTTGTAGTCGAGATAGGCGCGGGTTGCGGCCATTTTCGCTTAGTTCGTCCTTTCGCCAACTATCCCGCGAGGATAGCGCGTTATTTCCTTGAAATTGCAAGGCAAGCCGTCCTATTTACCCGGCTTGCGGCGCGGGCGGCCGAACCATCGGGTTTCGGCCTCCCAGTTTTGAACAATTCTAAACTAGCTTCTAGGAAGACGTTCGCCCGGCGTCAAGGCCACATAGGATATGGGGCCGCATGGGCCGAAGAGTTCCGGGCTAGCGCATTCATGTGCCACGTGGAGTATTTTATGCCTGAGGTCATTTTCGCCGGTCCGGCTGGTCGCCTGGAGGGACGTTATCAGCCCTCGAAGGAAAAGAGCGCCCCGATCGCCATCGTGCTGCATCCGCACCCGCAATTCGGCGGCACGATGAACAACAAGATCGTCTACGACCTCTTCTACATGTTCCAGAAGCGCGATTTCACCACGCTGCGTTTCAATTTCCGCGGCATCGGCCGCAGCCAGGGCGAGTTCGACCACGGCACCGGCGAATTGTCGGACGCGGCCGCCGCGCTCGACTGGGTGCAGTCGCTGCATCCGGATTCGAAGAGCTGCTGGGTCGCCGGCTATTCCTTCGGCTCATGGATCGGCATGCAGCTTTTGATGCGCCGGCCCGAGATCGAGGGTTTTATTTCGGTCGCGCCGCAGCCCAACACCTATGATTTCTCCTTCCTGGCGCCCTGCCCGTCGTCCGGCCTGATCATCCATGGCGATGCCGACAAGGTGGCGCCGCCCAAGGACGTGCAGGGGCTGGTCGACAAGCTGCACACGCAAAAGGGCATCACCATCACGCAGAAGACGATCCCAGGCGCCAACCATTTCTTCGCCAACGATTCCGAGCTGCTGATCCAGGAGTGCGCCGACTATCTCGACCGGCGTCTCGCCGGTGAGTTGGCCGATCCGCGGCCGAAGCGGCTGCGCTGAGCAGGAAGGCTTTAAGCAGGAAGGCTTCAATAAGTCTGGGTTCGGTCAGTTGGCTCTGACCGGACCTGCCGTCGAAGCCCTGCCTCGCGGCGCGCGGGACGGTCCTAGGCGGAATGTCCGTTTGCGCACCGGCAGCTTCGAGCCTGTCTGGCCGAAGATGAAGCCGAGCCGGGCGAACACCAGCCCCGAGATCACCGCAAACGCCAGCCCGAGGCCGAAGCCCGCGACTGTGTCACTGGGATAATGCGCGCCGACGAAGACGCGTGTCGAGGCGATGCAGGCGGTAATCGCGAGCGCGATATACCAGCGCCGCGGGAGCAGCAGCAGCAGGATACCGAACACCGCGCCCATCGTCGTGGCATGACCGGACGGAAAGCCGGCGAAGCGCGCGTCCATGGCGAAAGGATGTAGCGACAGGACGCCGAAGCTGTCGAAATAAAGCGGCCGGGCCCGGCCGATGCCATATTTCAGCACATTGACGGCAAGGCCGGACAAGCCGACGGTGCAGAGCACCAGGAAGGCGAAACACGTCCAGTTGTAAACCAGCATCCGGCCTTGCCGGGACAGGCCGCGCCAGTCCGTCAGGTTGGCAACGACCAGGCAGAGCGCCGCCGGAATGAGGTACCAGCCCCCGAGACCAAACTGCGTGAAGAAATCGGTGAAGCGCACGAAGCCCGGCGACCATTCGCCGCGCATCTCGCCGGCGCCAGCGTCGAGGCGCAGGAAGATCGCGACCGTGAGCAGCGCCCAAGCCAGCAGCCAGACACCCCACGGAATTCTCGGATAACGCGCCGGGCGCACGGCAAAGCGCCGTCTCACGATCGTCATCGTGTCGCGGAAATTGCCGAGCGAGCGGCGGTAAAGGGCGAGGGCGGACATGGCTTTTAGCGCGTGCTTATAGGGGCATTCGACGCCCGACGCTATTCATCACGGCGCCACCCGGTAAAGGCCGAGCGACAGCTTGTCTCCTGACGAATAGTTGATGCCGTCGATCTCGGTCAGGCGCTTCGCCGACTTGCCTTGCGCGGTCAGCACGTCGGCAAGCTTCTGCTCGTCCTTGATCGGCGCCAGCCCAAGCGCGCAGGACGGATCGTTGAGCAGATGCTGCGCCACCCCCTCGACGTCGGTCAGCACGGTCTTGGTGCCGACCAGGAAGACCAGGCTCGGCTCCTGGAACCGCGCCGAGGCAAGCACGGTGGTGTCGCAGGGGCGGTTGGCATCGACCGCGGCCTTGATAGCGGGGCTGAGCCAGATCGGCTTCAGCGACGGCGCGATCACGCCGAAGAGCAGGCTGAAAGTGATGCCCGCGCCGGCGGCGATTGCGCCGATGCGCGGAAGCGGCACCTGCAATTGCCGCGGGAAGGCAAGATAGCCGGTGACCAGAGCGGCGATCGCCGCCGGTATGCTCCACAAGGAAAAGGTCTTGGTGAGATAAAGCGGTGCGCCGACGCTGACCACGGCCAATCCGATCGACACGACGACGACACCGAAAGCCGTCGCCCACCACAGCCATGTCTGCCAGCGCTTCAGCGGCGCGTTGGCCTTGTCCGCCGGCAAGGTGAGCAGCCAGCCGACCAAAAGCGCCATGCCTGGATAGGCCGGCATCACATAATGCGGCAGCTTGGTCGGGATCGCCTCGAACACCAGCCAGAACGGGATGTACCAGGCCAGGCAGAAGCGCAGCCGCGGATCGTCCCAAAAACGGTTGATCGCCTGCAGCCCGGCGCCGACCGCGATCAGCCCGAAGGGCCACATGAACAGCGAATAGGTCAGCATGTAGAAGCCGGGCGGCAGGCCGTGCGATTCCTCGCCCTGCGCCACCTTGTTCAGCATGTCCTTGCCGACCGCTTCCTGGAAAAAGGCGCCACCGCTCTTCCAGGTGATGAGGATAAGCCACGGCAGCACGATCACGAGCACGATCAGGACGCCGCGCACCAGCTTCATCTTGAGGAGCCAGCGCCAGTCGCGGTCGAAGGCAAAGAGCGCCGCGGCCGTCAGCAGCGACAAGAGCGGTGCGACTGGCCCCTTGATGAGGATGCCCAACCCTTGCGCGATCCAGAAGATCCACGGCAGGTGCCCGGGGACAGGTTCGTTGCGCTTCGAGGCCCAATAGACCTGCGCCAGCGCGCCCTGCGCTATCACGCAGCAGGCAAGCAGCATCGCGTCGGTCTTGGCGTCGCGGCCCTCGAAGGCGGTGGCGAAGATCGCCGCCATCATCAGGCCGGCGGCCAGCCCCGCATTGGCGCCGAAGAGTTTCGTGCCCGTCCAGCCGATGCCGACGACGGCCAGCGCGATGCCCAGCATCGAGACCAGGCGATAGACCCAGATCGGCGCCGCGGCCCCCTCGCCGCTCAGCGCCACGGCCGCCGATTGCAGCCAGTAGATGCCGATCGGCTTCTTGTAGCGCGAAACGTCCTGCAGGCGGATATCGACATAGTCGCCCGTCTCGACCATCTGCTTGGTCGCCTGGACGAAGCGGGATTCATCGCGATCCACCGGCGGCAGGCTGGCCAGGCCGCTGACGGTCATGACGATGCTGAACAGAAAGAGGAAGAGGTAGTTCCTGTTCATCGCGGGAGCTCGTCCGATCTGAAACTGCGGGATGGCCCCGTCGCGGCGCATGGGTGGTTTCTTTTGCGCGGCGCCTCATTACGCCAGCAAAAAGGGCGAAGCAAGGACGCGTGGACGTCTCCCGATCGGCTGCAAAACCCGAAACCACTTTTGCTAGATGCATGTTTGTTGGCTGAAGCGCGATCGAACGCAAAACCGGAAACCACTTTTGCTGATCGCGCTTGGATGCTAAACGCGCGCCTTCATATCCAGCATGGCCAAGTGCCCGGCGATCTCCAGGAAGAACAAATGTCCGCCTTCAAATCCGATTTCCTGCGCATCATGAGCGAGCGCGGCTTCATCCACCAGATTTCGGATGAATCGGCGCTCGACCAGCTTTTCGCCAAGGAAACGGTAAGCGCCTATATCGGCTTCGACGCCACCGCCAAGAGCCTGCATGCCGGATCGCTGATCCAGATCATGATGCTGCACTGGCTGCAGCAGACCGGCCACCGGCCGATCGCGCTGATGGGCGGCGGCACCTCGATGATCGGCGACCCGTCCTTCAAGGATGAGGCGCGCAGGCTTTTGACCCCGCAAGACATCGACGACAATCTCGTCGGCATCCGCCGCAATTTCGCGCCTTACCTGAAGTTCGGCAGCGGCCCCGGCGACGCGGTCATGGTCAACAACGCCGACTGGCTGATGCAGATCAACTACGTCACCTTCCTGCGCGATGTCGGCCGGCATTTCTCCGTCAATCGCATGCTGGCCTTCGATAGCGTCAAGCTCAGGCTCGACCGCGAGCAGTCGCTGTCCTTCCTCGAATTCAACTACATGATCCTGCAGGCCTACGACTTCGTCGAGCTCTACAAGCGCGTCGGCTGCCGGCTGCAGATGGGCGGCTCGGACCAGTGGGGCAACATCGTCAACGGCATCGATCTCGGCCACCGCATGGAGGGCGTGCAGCTCTTCGCCATGACCACGCCGCTGCTCACCACCTCGTCCGGCGCCAAGATGGGCAAGTCGGCCTCGGGCGCGGTCTGGCTCGATGGCGACATGCTCAGCCCTTACGAGTTCTGGCAGTACTGGCGCAACACCGAGGACGCCGATGTCGGCCGCTTCCTGAAACTCTACACGACGCTGCCGCTCGACGAGGTGGCGCGCCTTGAAAAGCTCGGCGGCTCCGAGATCAATGAGGCGAAGAAGATTCTCGCTACCGAGATCACCGCCATGCTGCATGGCCGCGAGGCGGCCGAGACGGCAAGCGAGACAGCGCGCAAGACCTTCGAGGAAGGCGCGCTCGCCGACACGCTGCCCAGCGTCGAGGTAGCCAAATCGGATCTCGAAGCCGGGATCGGCATTCTCGCGCTGTTCGTGAGCGCCGGGCTGGCCGGCTCGAACGGCGAAGCACGCCGGCATATCCAGGGCGGCGCCGTGCGCGTCAACGACCAGCCGCTGACCGACGACCGGCGCATCGTCACGCTTCAGGACCTCGGCCCCGAAGGCGTCGTGAAGCTTTCGCTTGGCAAGAAGAAACACGTGCTGGTGCGGCCGAATTGATCGGCCGCACCTACTGCGCAGGTTGGGACGGCTGTTGCCTGTACTCGAAGATCGAGCGGAATATGCCTGGCGCCACCACCGATAGCGGGTTGATGTTGAGCGTCGGCTTGTTGGCGTTGCCGCGCAGCCGGTAGGTGACGCCGATCAGGCCGCGGTCGCGCCCGTTGCCGAGCAGCGGCCCGAACAGCGGCAGTTCACCGAAGATGCGGTTCAGCCCGTAGACCGGCATGAAGGTCCCGGTCATGTCCATGTTGTTGTTCGGATCGTAGAGCGTGCCCTGGAAGGTCGTGCCGATGCGCGGGCCGCGCAGCAGGCCGTTGGCTAGTTTCAGATAGCCGGACCCCTTGTCGATCTCGGCGAAGCCGCGCTCGAACTGCACCCTGGACGTATCGATATTGCCTTTGACGGCCTCGTTCAGGCTGCGCGTATCGCCGGCCGGCGTGGTCGACACGATCGAGGCGAGCTTTGGCTCGTTGACGATATAGAAATTGCGGGCATCCACCTGTCCCTTCATCGGCCCGTCGGCGGAACCCGAGAGCGACAGCGCGATCGCGCCGCCTTCCATATGCTCGTAGACGTTGAGAAACCGCAGGATCGCGCCGGCATCGGCGGACTTCACCCTGAGCACGCGACCGCCTTCGCTGGCGGTGTTGTCGATCGTGATCGCGGCGCCAGAACTCGCCGCGGCGGTGACATTGAGCCCGTTAACGCGCGATCCGGCGGCGCTGTATTCGAGCTTGAGATTGGAGAGCGCCTCGTCATGGAAGCCGGTCAGCGATGCCACGTCGGCGCTCACCGAGACGGCGTCGCTGCCCGCGCCCTTCGTCGCGGTGTCGACATCCGAGGTGAACTGCTTGATCAGCGAGCGTGCGTCGAGCGACGCGCCGCTGATGTCGACGGCATAACTCTTGCCGGAACGCTTCACCGAAACGGCGACGTCGTCGCCCCGGTTCAACGAAACCTTGCTGAAGCGGGCCGCGGACAACGCGCCGTTGACCAGTGTCACACTGCCGTCGATCGAAAAGCTTTTGCCGTCGAGATCGAAATCCGACAGCGTGGTGGTGCTGCCGGACTTCGCCATGTTGAAAGCGACCTTGGCGGGAATGCCGGCGCCCTTGCTCCAGCCGGCCCACGGAATGTCGAGCCTGGCATTGGTCAGGTCCGCCGAGACCTGCTGGGCGCCCTGGCCGCTCTTGTCGATCGCCACCTTGATGGTTCCCGAAAGCAGGTCCGACAGGCCTGGCATGCTGGCATTGCGCGTCTTGTCGTCGAGGACCAGCGCAACCTTGCGGCTGCGCGCCGGCCCATCATCTTCAAGCGGCTCGACGAGATCGAGCTCGGCAGGAATGCCGTTGAGCTTGGCCTCTGCGGAAATCACCGCCTGCTTCGGCCCGACGGTGATCGAGCCATTGGCCTCGGTGACCGTCTGGTCTTCGAAAGGCTTGGCCAACGACAGGCCCTGATAGTCGAGCGAAACCAGCCAATCGAGCGTCGAGGTGTCCATGCCTTTGGTCAGCGGAATGTCCGCCCTGACATGGCCGGTGACGGTGCCGGACAGGTCCTCGGGTGCCAATCCGACATGGCGCATGGCATTGATCGGCTCATAGGAGGCAAGCTCGGCGATCGCCGGGGCCTCACCCGCGACGTCGATGTCGAGCTTGCCGACCACAATCGGCAGGTTCGCGTTCTTGATCGTCAACGTGCCGCCGCTTGCCGCCACCGTGCGGCCGCTCGGCATATAGACGCTGCCGGAGGAGAGCGCGATGTCGACATCGTTGCCGTGGAACGCAACGACGCCGACGGCGTCACGCACGGGCGGGATGCGCCCGGCGGTATCGAAGCGCGATCCTTCGATCCGGAAACGGCCGAACACTTCGTCGCCGGTAAGCGGCACGCCGTTGCCCAGACGCCCCGGGGCGATCTGGAACTGCAGATTGGCGTCGGTCACCGTGCCGCCGAACAGATTCCCCAGCACCCAAAGCCGCGCGTTGTGGGCCGAGAACCACGGCCACAATTGCTTGACATGCGAGACCGGCATGTCGTGGACGTTGAGCGACAGCGACACCCCTGGCGTGCCGTTGTCGATGAAGGCGACCGTGGCAGCGCCCAGCACCTCGCCGGGTCCGCCGGACCGAACGCCGATCTGCTCGGCGACAAGCTTGCGGCTCTTTGGCTGGTAGACGCCTGCGATGCGGGCCAGGAACTTAAGTGCCGGTTCCGGCGATTCCGAAGGCGCCAGCGTCGAGCCGTCGCTGGTGAGGTCGTAGCGGTAGGCGGGCTCCTCCCCGGCGACTGCCGGCTTCGGTCCGATGGATCCGCCAAAGTCGAAGCTGGAGCGACCGTTCTTGATCAGCAGCCGATCGACCGAAATCTTGTTCGAACCGGCCACCAGCGTGGCATCGGCGTCGACATCGACCGGCAGCAGCCCGCGTTCGTCCAGGTCGAGCACCGAACCGTTAAGCGAGAGCGACGCCGCCAGGCGCGACGGGCTGTCGCCCGACGCTTCCGAGCCCGAGAGCTTCAACGCGATCGAACCCAGCTTGGCGCCATCGGCCGCCCCTGTCGAGCTGTCCTCACCGGGAGGGCCGGCTATCTCGAGGTTGGCGTCCAGCGACGAAATGCGCCTTGCCGTCGCATCGCGCGTCGCCGAGGCGGTCAAAGTCGCGTGCCGGCCATCGACCTCGGCATCGTAGGAAGCCTGCATGCTCCCCATGCCGGTTTGCGCGACGGTCGCCGAGGCAACGGTCACGCGCTTGACCAGTCCGGTGTCCGACAGTTCGAACTCGACATTGCGCAGATCGATCTGGCGCATGGAGTCCTCGCGCACGGCATCCAGCGCGTCGTTGACGCCTGAAAACACCGCCGCCGACACTTTCTCCGGATCGACAAGGCCGTTCTCGTTGCGCAGCGCCGCCGTCCAGTCGCCGCCGCCTGAGGGCATCGCGGCCACCATGATATGGGCGTCGGAAAATCTGGCGCTGGTCAGGCGGACATCGCCGGAAAGCAGCGGCAGGAGGCGCATGCCGAAACGCACGCGCCCGATATCGGCCATCGGCTTGCCGTCGGCCGTCTTCAGGCTGACATCGTTCACCTGCAGGGCGATGAAGCTCGACCCGTCCAGCGTCAGCCGCGCCGCGCCGACGGCGACGTGGACGTCGACGCCCGCCAGCTTCTCGATGGCGGTCTCCGCCTCGGTCCGGAGGCGCTCCGTGCCTATGCCCGAGGCCCCGAGGACATAGACGCCTGCCGCCGCCAGGAGCAAGAGCGCGCAAAGCCCGGCAAACACGCGACCGAGAATGCGAAAGCGCCGACGCACCGCCGCGCGGCCAAGCGGCGGCACGGTGCACGCCGATGGAAGCGTCGCCAGGTCGGTGATCTCGTCACGCCTGAACCTGATCTTCTCGTGCTGCGGTTCTTCCTGATCCAAGCAATATTCCGTTGTGACGAACTCGTCGTGGACGAATCCCCGCTTCACGTTATATCGATGCCTTCCCGCGCGTAACCGCAAACAAGGGCATCGACATGGCTGATCTCCAGGTGGGCGACGCAGCACCCCAATTCGATCTTCCACGTGACGGCGGCGGCTCCCTCAGCCTCGCCGCGCTCCGGGGCAAACCCGTCGTACTCTACTTCTATCCGCAGGACGACACCACAGGTTGCACCAACGAGGCGATCGGCTTCTCGCAGTTGAAGCCGGAATTCGAGAGGGCGGGCGCCGTGGTGATCGGGCTCTCGCCCGATAGCGTGAAAAAACACGACAAATTCAAGGCGAAGCACGATCTCACCGTCGATCTGGTCGCCGACGAGGAGCGCAAGGTGATCGAGGCCTATCATCTATGGGTCGAGAAGACGATGTACGGGCGTAAATATATGGGTGTCGAACGCGCCACCTTCCTGATCGGCAAAGATGGCCGCATTGCCCGCATCTGGCGCCAGGTTCGCGTCAAGGGCCACGCCGAAGCGGTGCTCGAAGCCGTGCGCGCGCTCTGAAAACGGGAGCGCGTGGATCTCGCGGTATCGCAGGCTGTCTACCCGCCCTTCCCATTGCAACCCGTCACCCGCGATGCGCGAACTGGTTGCGCCGGTTTTGCCGGCCGGCAAAACTTTGTTAACCCTAATAATGTGTAATCGAGCTTGTCGTTGGTCCCCGTAACGAAAGCTCGGTCCCGTGAAACAAACCGGTCAGTCAGCGGTCTTCGGCAGGCGCAAGGAACCGCATACGGTCATCATCGCCCGGGGCAACGAGATAAGGCATTTCACCATCCGCCCCTGGCTCGCCGCGTTCATCGGCTCGGCCCTGGCGGCGATCGCCATCGGCTATCTGCTTGCGACGTCCTATCTGGTGCTGCGCGACGACCTGATCGGCGCCACCACGGCCAGGCAGGCGCGTATGCAGCAGGCCTATGAGGATCGCATCTCGGCGCTGCGCGCCCAGGTCGATCGCATCACCAGCCGCCAGCTTCTCGACCAGCAGCTGATGGAAACCAAGGTCAGCGAGCTGCTGGCCAGGCAAACCCAGCTCAGCGAGCGCCACGGACGGCTCGGCCCGATCCTCGAGCGCGCCGAGAACGAGGTCGGCGACGCGCCCGCGGCAGGTGCTGCGGCGCCCAAGCCCGACGGGCGCGCCGAAGTGACCGGAAGCCTCTCGCAGTCGCCGAATTATTCCGTCGCATCCTTGGGCGCCAGCGACACCAGGCCCTTCTCACTCTGGTCGACAAGGTCCGATCCGCTGGACGGCGAAACGGCCGCCGATCGTGCGGACAAGCTGTTCGTCTCGATCAATGCGTCGCTGAAGGCCATCGAGAACCAGCAGCTTTCGCGCATCACCACACTTGCCGACAACGCCTACAAGAATGCCGACGCAATCGCCCAGGCGCTGGAAGCGGCGGGCCTGCCGGTCGACAGCGAGCTCGACAAGAGCGATGTCGGCGGCCCCCTGGTTCCGCTTGATCCCTCGATGGCGTTCGACGGCAAGGTCAAGGAGCTGGACGAGGCGCTCGACGCGCTCGACCAGGTCAAGAAGGAGGCGCGCAAGTTGCCGCTCGCCAACCCCGCTCCAGGCCATACGGTGACCAGCCCGTTCGGGGTTCGCACCGACCCGATCCTGGGCAGCGCCGCCTTGCACACGGGCATGGATTTCAGGGCGCCGATCGGCATGCCGGCCAAGGTCACGGCCGCCGGTACGGTCACCAGGGCCGGCTGGGCCGGCGGCTACGGCCGCATGGTCGAGGTCGACCATGGCAACGGCTTTGCCACACGCTACGGACATCTGAGCGAGATCGATGTTGCCGTGGGCCAGAAGCTCGCCGTGGGCGACGTCATCGGCAAGACCGGCAGCAGCGGCCGCTCGACAGGCCCGCATCTTCATTACGAAGTGCGCCACGATGGCGAGGCGGTCGACCCGCTGCGCTTCCTGACCGTCGGCAAGAAGGTCGCGCAGTTCCTCTAACCCGCTGGCGATTCTCGCTAGACGCCAGGATCCTCCTGCCCGGCCAGATACATCGTCGCAGCCGAAACCAGCGTAAGGACGCCGTTCTTCAGCGCGGCCTCGTCGACGCGGAACCTGGCGTGGTGAAGCGGATAGACCGACCCGATCTCCTCATTGCGGATACCGAGCCGGAAATACACCGAGGGACGTTTCTCGCTGTAATAGCCGAAGTCGTCGGCAATGCTCCATCCAGGCATGTTCAAGGCATTCTCCGCGCCGATGCTGGCCTTGGCGCCGGCCATGATCAGGGCCGCCATCTCGGCATCGTTGACGACGCCGGGTTCGCCCCGGTGGAGATTGACCTCCACGCCCGCGCCGTGGCTCGCAGCTATTCCTTCAAGCACCTCGCGAAGCCGGCGCCAGGCACGCTCACGGGTGGCATCGCTGCCGCTGCGGATGGTGCCTTTGAACGCGATCTTGCCGGCGGTCACGTTGTAGGCATTGCCGCCATTGATGGCGGTCACCGAAATGACCAGCGGATCGTAAGGATCGGTCTCGCGCGAAACGATCTTCTGCAGCTCGCTCACCATGGAGCAGGCGACAGTCAGTGCGTCGATACCTTCATAGGGTTTGGCCGCATGCGCCGCCGAGCCGGTGACCAGCACATCGAACGTGTCGCAGGCCAAGGTGTAAGGGCCGGAGCCGACGGCGACCTTACCGGACGGCGTATAGGGATCGACATGGACGCAGATCGCGGCATCGACGTCGTCGAGAAGCCCCTCCTGCACCACGCGTTTGCCGCCTGACGGCTCATCTTCCTCGGCCGGCTGGAAGATCAGGCGGACAGTTCCGCCGAAACTGTCGCGCGAGCGGTGCAGATGCGCGGCCACCGCGAAGCCCATCGCGGCATGGGCATCGTGGCCGCAAGCATGCATCACGCCCGGATTTTCCGACGCAAAGTCGACGCCGGATTCCTCTTCGATCGGCAAGGCGTCGATATCGGCCCGGATGGCCACCTTACGGTTCGAAGGCCGGCCGGCGCCGACAATATCGACCACGAGCCCGTAGCCGGCGATGTCGCGAATGTCCGCAATCCCCTGCCCGGCCAGCATCTGGCGCAAATAGCGCTGCGTGCCCGCTTCCCGGTTCGAAAGCTCCGGGTGGCGGTGCAGATGGCGCCTGATCTCGATCATCCGGTCGAGAATTCCGGCTTCGATGTCGAGCGCGGTATCGCTTGCCGAAGACGGCCTGTCAGGCTTTGACATGAATATCCCGCGGGAACTTCGTCAGCGTCTCGTTGCCGGTTTCGGTCACCAGAATGGTCTCGCTGACCTCGATACCCCAGCCGTCCATCCACATGCCCAGGATGGAATGAACGACATTGCCGGGTTGCAGCACCGTCTTGTCGCCGGGTCTCAGGCTGATCGTGT
This sequence comes from Mesorhizobium vachelliae, assembly GCF_033977325.1. NCBI lineage: Bacteria > Pseudomonadati > Pseudomonadota > Alphaproteobacteria > Hyphomicrobiales > Phyllobacteriaceae > Mesorhizobium > Mesorhizobium vachelliae. Next base: position 83,956 of record NZ_JAVIIR010000008.1, on the reverse strand, counting down.
GCTCGCCCCAATCCGGCGGATAGGCAACGCCGATGGAATAGCCGATGCGCGATTCCTTCTTCAGCCCGTGACGCTCTATGACCTTGCGCCAGGCGGCTTCGACCGCTTCGGCGGTCGTGCCAGGCCGCACCGTGCCGAGCACCGCGTCCATGCCTTCGATCACGGCCTTCGCCGTGTCCGCGACGCGGGTCGGCGTCTTGCCGAGCTGCATCGTCCTGGCGAGCCCGGCGGCATAGCGGCGGCAGACGCCGGCAAGCTCCAAGGCGATCGTCTCGTCCTTTCCGAACCGCCGGTCGCTCCACATGATGTGCGGCGCGGAAGCATTTTCGCCGCCGAGGATTGTCGGCGGCAGCGCCGTGATGTCGCCTGCGAAATCCGGGCTGCCGGCGATCTGCGCCGCCTGGATGGCGGCGATCGCGTCGCATTCGCGCACACCCGGCGCAATGACGTCGTAGGCCCGCGCGACCGCCGCCTCGGCCAGCCTCGATGCCTTGCGCAGATAGACGATTTCCGGCGCCGATTTCACCGCTCGGATCCAGTTCACGAGAAGATCGGCGTCGTGCCATTTCGCATTGGGCAGCCCGGCGACGAGCCGCGCATGCGCCTTCGGCGAAAAGTAATAGGCTTCGAGCTCGATGCCGATATGGCGGCTGCCCCAGCCCTTGGCGACGATCCAGGCCGCGATCCAGTCCATTGGATGCCGATCGCCGCGCTGAACATGGTCCTCCGGGAAACCGACAACGTTTTCCGGCTTCATCCAGGCGGTCAGCAAACCGCCTGCCGCATCCATGGCACGGCCGATCCAGACAGGCTCGGCGTCCTCGATCGGAACAAGCACCACCTGCGGCGTGTAGAACGACCAGCCGTCGTAGCCGGTGATGTAATGCTGGTTGGCAACGTCGTTGACGATCAGGAGTTCGATGCCGCGCTTGGCCATTTCGGCGCGGATTTTTCCGAGCCGCTGCTGATACTCTTCGCGGGCAAATGGCAGTTCAATCATCTTTTCTCCTCACCGGATCATCTGGTCGGGGACGAACAGCAGCTCGCCCTGTCATCCACCTTTGCGGTGGTTTTGACCGACCGGCAATCGGCCAGAACAACGCATAGGCAGGGCCTATCCGGACCTCCTCGGTCGGCGGCTTGGGCAGCTCCTACCCTCCAGCCGGTAGTTATCCACTGGCTGTCTGAGCCGTTGACTCGAGCTTAGTTGTAGGATGATATGTATCACCCGATATCCAGACATGAACTTTCATGACCGTTCATCGCCTCTCACCGGAAATCCTCAGCGCTATCGAAGGCGCGGTCGGTCAAAACGGCGTCGCCGCCGATCCGGCCGGCATGGCGAAATATCTGGGCGACTGGGCAGGCGATTATCGCGGCAACGCGCTTGCCGTGCTGCGGCCCGCCTCGGTGGCCGAGGTCCAGGCGCTGATGCGTCTGTGCAATGAGCTCGGGCTGGGTGTCGTTCCGCAGGGCGGCAACACCGGGCTGGTATCGGGCGCGATCGACAGCAAAGGCGGCCTGGTTGTCGTCAGCCTGGAGCGGATGAACGCCATCCGGCAGATCGACACAGAGAATTTCACGCTGCAGGCCGATGCCGGCTGCGTGCTGCAGACGATCAAGGACGCGTGCGAGGCGCGAGACTGCCTCTTCCCGCTGGCGCTCGGCGCGCAAGGCAGCTGCCAGATCGGCGGCAATGCAGCCACCAACGCCGGTGGGGTCAACGTGCTGCGCTACGGCATGGCGCGCGACCTGATCCTTGGGCTCGAAGTGGTGCTGGCGGATGGCGAGCTCTGGAACGGCATCTGCGGCCTGCGCAAGAACAACAGCGGCTATGACCTGAAGCAGCTTTTCATCGGCTCCGAAGGCACGCTCGGCATCATCACCGGCGTCGAGGTCAAGCTGTTTCCGAAGCCAGCCAAGACAGAGACGGCCTATCTCGGCCTAGCCTCGTTCGAGGCGGCCGTCACGCTCTTCAACCGGGCGCGCCGCGAATGTTCGGACCTGATCTCCGCTTTCGAGATCATCGGTTCGGAATGCATTGAGCTTGCCCGGCTGATCGACCCTGGAACGCGAGCACCTGTCTCGGCGCCCGTCCAGGTGCTGGTCGAATTGTCGTCCAGCGCCGCTATCGACCTCAACGCCTTGCTCGCCGGTTTCCTCGGCGACGCGCTGGAGAGCGGCCTCGTTACCGACGCGGTTCTCGCCGCGAGCACCGCACAGGCAAGGAGCTTTTGGGCGATCCGCGAGGGCCTGGTCGAAGGCCAGGCCAAACGCGGCTATCATGTGCGCACCGACCTGTCAGTGAAGATTTCCGACATCCCAGCCCTGATCGAGCAAGCCCGCCGCTTCGTCGCATACGACCATCCGGGCTGGATTCCCCTCGCCTATGGCCATGCCGGCGACGGCAACATCCATTTCAACGTGCTGCCGCCGGCCGAACTTGCCGAGCACGAGGCTCGTGCGCGTGGCGCTGAGGTCATCGCTGGACTTTATGAAATCGCCGTCGGCCTCGGCGGCTCGATCAGCGCTGAGCACGGTATCGGCCGCAGTCGGCGCCAGGAATTCTGGGCCAGACTTTCGCCGACGCATCGCCGCATGGTCGCGGCACTGAAAAGCGCCCTTGACCCCAAGGGCCTGATGAATCCCGGCTGTCTGTTGCCCGAGACGGAGACTTTTCGATGAAGCAGAGACTGGCCGCCATCGGCACCGTCGAGACATTGCCGCACCGGGTCGCTGCGTTCCTGAGCCGCGAGATCGAATCCGGCGAGCTCAATCCCGGAGCGCGCCTGCCGACCGAGCAGGAACTGTCGGAAAAATTCGGCGTCAGCCGCAATGTCGTGCGCGAGGCGATCGCCCAGCTCAGGGCCGACGGCATGATCGAGGCGCGGCAAGGCATCGGCGCCTTCGTGTTGGCGCCCGAGCAGCGAGCAGCGATCCGCATCGACCGCGAGGCGCTCAAGGACACGCACAATATGGAGCGGCTGTTCGAGCTGCGCTGCATCCTCGAGGCGGAATCGGCGGCGCTCGCCGCGGCGCGGCGCCATCAGGAGCATCTCGATTCGATCAAAGCCGCGCTCGACCGCATGGGCGGCGAGGAGCGTTGGGAAGAAGGCAGCATCGATGCCGACCTGCTCTTCCACCGCGAGATCGCGCGCGCCACCGGCAACAGCTACATCCACACCTTCATTTCCTTCGTCTGCGAGCAGATCCGCCACTCGATCCACTACGCCCGCATGACGAACCCGCTGCACGACCTGGTCGAGATCAATGTTGGTGAGCATGTGCGCATCTATGACGCGCTGGTCGCGGGCGATCCGGCAGCGGCGGAAGCGGCAATGCGGGCGCACATTGTCGGCGCCGCCAACCGCGTCGGTGTCAAGCTGCCGCTCTCGAAAACCGACGGAGCGAAATAGCCATGCCGGCAAGCATCACGCGCATCTCCGATGTCTGCCTGCTGGTGGAAAACATCGAAAGGACGGTCGACTTCTACGTCGAGAAGCTCGGCTTCCGCCTGCGCCGCCGCGCCGAAGGTTTTGCCGACTTCCATGGCCAGGGCGTCACGCTCGCCGCCTGGGAGCTCGACCACATCAACCGCCATATCGGCGTGTCGAAGCTGAGATCGCCACGCCACGCGCACAAGGTCTGCGTCGCCGTGCAGCTCGACAGGCCAGCCGACATCGACCGCATGCATGCCGAACTCAGCGCCAAGGGCGTGCCCTTCTACGGCCCGCCCGAAGATTACGTCTGGAATGCGCGCTGCGCCTATTTCACCGACCCGGACGACACGCTTTGGGAGCTTTACGCGTGGCTTGACGGCGGCCCTGGCGACTACCACGACGAACAGCCGTAGACGACGCCGCGCTGAAGGGAGCGGCGCCTGAAGAAGAGACGAGAAAGTCTGCAACAGGAGCGAAAAATGAGTGGGAACAGGGACTTCGAATTGAATCGTCGTGCTTTCGTGAAAGGCGGCGTGGCAGCCGTGGCGGTTGCGTCTGCCGGCATGCAGCTGGTGTTGACCCCCGGCGCGAAGGCCGCGGGCAAGGTCGTCATCCAGTATGACTGGCTGATGTCCAACGGCCAGATCGGCGATATCGCGGCCGTCGCCAACGGCTACTTCAAGGATGCCGGTCTGGAGGTCGAGTTCAGCCCCGGCGGCCCGAATGCGTCGACCGTGCCGCCGGTGATCTCCGGTGCCGCGCAGCTCGGCCAGTTTTCGGAAACGCCGCAGCTCTACTCGGCGCGCGCCAGCGGCGTGCCGGTCAAGATGATCGCCTGCGGCTTCCGCACCGGTCCCTATGCGCTGACGTCCAAGCCAAGCAAGCCGATCCGCAGCGTCGCCGACCTCAAGGGCAAGAAGATCGGCATCCAGCCGACGGCGCGTTTCGAGATCGACGAGATCCTGGCCAAGAACGGCATCGATCCATCCGAGGTCACCATCGTCAATGTCGGCTTCGACAAGGGGCCGCTGGTGCGCGGCGAGGTCGACGCGATCGGCGGCTGGATCACCAACACCCAGGCGCTGAGCGTCGTCGGCGACGATCGCATCGATCTCCTGGTGCGCGATCTCGGGCTGAGCTCCTATGCGGACGTTTATTTCGCCACCGACAAGGCGATAGAGGAAAATGCCGACGTGCTGGCGAAGTTCATCGGCGCCGTCGGCAAGGGCTGGGGCTGGGTGCACGCCAACCCGCAGGAAGCAGTCAAGAAGATGGTCGCCGCCTATCCGGAAATGGATCTCGGCTGGGAGGAAAAGACCGTCAACCTGGTGCTGAAGCTTTCCTTCGACGGCGCGACCGCCAAGGACGGCTGGGGCACGTTCGATCCCGCCTCGATCGAAGACCAGTTGGTGCTGCTCGACAAGGTCGGCCAGTATCCGAATGGACGCCCGGCCGCCAAGGATGTCTACAGCACCAAGATCCTGGAGCTCTCGGCCGCCGATCGGCCCAAGCTCGACGCGCCAGCCGCGTAAAGCATGATCCCAAGAAGTGGGAACCGGTTCTTGGAGAAGATCATGCTCCAACAAAGAGTTAGATCAGCATGACCATTCAATCAAACGTTGTGCTGATCTAATGCCGGACGCGATCGAAGCGCGACAGCTGGATGTCGGTTATGGTGGCCGGCAGACAGCCGTCAAAGTGCTCGCCGGCCTCGACTTGACCGTCGCGGCCGGCTCCTTCCTGTCGATCCTGGGGCCGTCCGGCTGCGGCAAGTCGACCTTGCTTCGGGTAGTGGCCGACCTGCTCGACCCGCTCGGCGGCACGATCAGCGTGCTCGGCGAAACGCCGCATGCGGTGCGCTCGCGCCGCGATGTCGGCTTCGTCTTCCAGGATGCCACCCTGCTCCCCTGGCGCACGGTGCGCGACAATGTGCGCCTGCCGCTCGGTGTCGGCCAGGGCAGCCTGACCCGCAAGATCGAGGACCGCAGCGCGGAACTGTTGGAGCTCATGGGCCTCGGCAGCTTTGGCGAGCGCCTGCCGCATCAACTCTCCGGCGGCCAGCGCCAGCGCGTTGCGATCGCGCGCGCCCTGCTCGGCGAGCCGAAACTGCTTCTGATGGACGAACCTTTCGGCGCGCTGGACGAGATCACCCGCGACCGGTTGAACGACGAGCTATTGGCGCTGTGGCGACGCAGCGGCACGACCATCCTGTTTGTCACGCATTCGATCGCGGAAGCCGCCTATCTCGGCGAGCGCGTCATCGTGCTGGCCGCCAATCCAGGGCGCGTCGTCAAGGACCTCGACATGCGGCCCTTCAAGCAGGAAGGCAATCGCTGCAAGCGCGAGGATCCGGCGATCGTCGGCGCCATGGCCGATCTGCGCACGGCGCTGGAGCGCGCATCGTGAGACAGGCACCGCTCTCCCCGCAAATGACAATCGCGCTCCCCGTCCTGGGCGCGGCCTCGATCCTGCTTGCCTGGCAATATCTGCTGCCCCTGCTTGGCGTGCCGGCCTATATCGTGCCGACGCCGACAGCCATCTTCGGTGTCTTCCAGAAGAACTTTCCGCTCCTCATCGACAATCTGCGGCCGACGCTGATCGAGGCGCTGGCCGGCTTCGTCATCGGCAATCTGGCCGCCGTCCTGCTTGCCGTCCTCTTCGTCCACAGCCGTGTGCTGCAGGCTGCCTATTTCCCGATCGTGCTCTTCTTCAACACCATCCCGATCCTGGCGCTGTCGCCGATCATCATCCTGATCTTTGGCCTCGGCATGACGCCGAAGATCGTCATCGCCGCGGTGATCTGCTTCTTCCCGACGCTGGTGAATATGATCCGCGGGCTCGATTCAGCCGGCAACAACGAGCACGAATTGTTCCGGGTGCTGTCGGCGACGCGCTGGGAGGTTTTCTGGAGCCTGCGCCTGCCGCGGGCCCTGCCGATGCTGTTCTCCTCGCTCAGGATCGCGTCGGCCACGGCGGTGATCGGCGCCATCGTCGGCGAGTGGATCGGCTCGGACAAAGGTCTCGGCGCGCTCATCATCCAGGCGACCTTCAACTATCAGTCCGACCGGCTTTATGCGGCGATCGTGCTGTCGTCTTCGCTGTCGATCGCGCTGTTCTGCATTGTCGTGCTGATCGAGCGGCGAGTGATCCGCTATTAGAGCTACACCAGGGAAATTGCGTAGCAGTCTTCCGGGACCGTACAAAAACAAAGGCTTGGAGCAGCTGCTCGATCTTGTGAAACAACAAACCGCTCTAACTGCGCCAAATGACTTTGGGCTTCAGGCTTCCCGCTGCGAAATGACGCTCGCGGCGGGTTTCCAGTCGAGCTGCATCCAGAAGTATTCTTGAATTCCATTTGACTGAATAAATCTTCTCTGCAAATCTTTGCCTCAGGATAGGGGCGCAAGGCATGGCGTTGCGGGGGACCAATCAGGAGTTCGGGCGGCCGTACAACCGACGCATCGTGCTCGAATCCATCCGCCGCTTCGGTCCCATCGCGCGCGGCGATATTGCCCGGCATGTCGGGCTGACCGTCCAGACCGTTTCGACCATCGTTCGCGAGCTGGAGGAGCAAGATTACATCCTGTCGGTTCGCGAGGAGCCGAAGGGTCGTGGCCTGCCGCCGACGACGCTGCGCATCAATCCGGAAGGCGGTTATGCCGTCGGCATCCACCTCACCCCGCTCGGCATCGACGCGGCGCTGATCAACCTCAGCGGCGACGTGGTCGAGAGCGCGCACCGAGAGGCGCCCAATGCCGCTCCCGACGACGCGTTCGAAGCGATCGGCGCCATGGTCGCCGAGATGACTGGGCGCCGCGTGGGCGGCCGCGTCATCGGCATCGGCATGGCGCTTCCTGGCCCGTTCGGCGTCGAGCCCATGAGCTTCGTCGGCCCGACCACCATGGCCGGCTGGCAGGACGTTCCGCTGCGCGAGCAGCTGACGGCAGCCACCGGCCTGCCGGCCTTCTTCGAGAACGACATGGCGGCTGCCGCGATGGGCGAACGCCTTTACGGCCTCGGCGCAAAACATTCCGAATATTACTATCTCTATTTCGGCGTCGGGCTCGGCGGCGCGATGCTGCATGACGGCAGCGCGTTGCGCGGCGCCTGGGGCAATGCCGGCGAGATCGGCCATATCCCGGTCGTTCCAGGTGGTGAACCATGCCCTTGCGGCAATCGCGGCTGCCTCGAACGCTACATTTCGCTGGACGCGCGAAACCGCTGGAGCGGCGACGATGCCGGCTGGGTGGCCGAGGTTGCGCCCGTCTTCCGCAACGCGATCGCCATCATCGAGAACCTCTTCGATCCTGAAACCATCATTCTTGGCGGACTGGCCTCGCCTGCCCTGCTCGAACGGCTGGCGGCATCGGGCCAGCCCCTGCTGAACTCGGTTTCAGCGCGCAAGGATCGCACCACACCGCGCATCCTGGTGGCGCAAGGTGGTCAGCACACGGTGCTGCGCGGGGCCGCGGCGCTCGCCGTATCGGGCGTGCTTTCCCCGCGCTTCGGCCAGATCTTCACGGCCAAGCGGCAGCGCGATGGCGACCTTCTGAAGGGCGGAGACGTCGCGGCATGAGCGAACCCCTGCTGGTCCTCGACAATGTCACCAAGAACTACGGCGCCATCCAGGCGCTGCGCGGCATCAGCTTTTCGATCGGGCGCGGCGAGGTCGTGGCGCTGCTCGGCGACAACGGCGCTGGCAAGTCGACGCTGGTCAAGATCATCGCCGGCGGGCTCGAGCCGACCTCGGGCCGCATGCTGTTCGAAGGCAAGGAATTCCTCGCCAGGTCTCCAGCCGAGGCCAAGGCCGCCGGCATCGAGACCGTCTACCAGGACCTTTCGCTCTGCACTAATGTCGACGTGGTGGCAAATTTCTTCATGGGGCGCGAGATCACCCGCAAGGTGCTGGGCGTTCCGGTCCTCGACGAGCGCGCCATGGAAGCGGTGGTCGGCAAGGCGCTGGCCAATGCCGGCACGCGTATTCCCTCGCTGCGCACCAAGGTCGAGCATCTCTCGGGCGGCCAGCGGCAGGCGATCGAGCTCAACCGCTTCGTGCATTGGGGCGGCAAGCTGGTGCTGCTCGACGAGCCCTTCGCCGCGCTCGGCGTCGAACAGACCCGCCGCGGCCTCGACATGATCCGCCAGGTGGCAAGCCAGGGCATCGGCGTCGTCATCATCACCCACATCATGCAGCAGGCCTTCCAGGTCGCCGACCGGATCGTGGTGATCCGCCAGGGCGTCGTGGCGGGCGACGTTGCCCGCAACAAGACAAGTCCCGACGCGGTGATCAACATGATCACCGGGGAGACGCTCGCCGGTGCCGGACCGGCGGGCTGAACCACAAAATGAGGGGTCCGGCGCAAGAGGAGCGAACGACATGAAGCGACTATTACTTTCTGTCTTCGGTATCCTGGCACTGGCCATTGCCACGCTGACGCCGGCATTCGCCCAGTCCAAGGGTACCGTCTATTACCTGGTGCCGACATTGCTCGACGAATTCCAGACCGGCTCGGTGAGCGCGTTGGAGCTGTTCCTGAAGCAAGTCGGCTACGAGATGAAAACGCTGAACGCGGACAACAAGACCGACGCTCAGCAATCGCAGATGAATGACGTTATCGCGCTGAAGCCCAAGGCGATCATCCTCGCCGCGGTCGATTTCAACGCGTTGAAGCCATCCGTTGAAGCTGCCCGCGCGGCCGGCATCCCAGTGGTCGAGTTCGACCGCCAGATCACCGCGACACCGTCCGACTTCACCTCGGTCGCCGGCACGATCGAGATCGGCCACATCGCGGCGGACCAGGCCGAGGCCCTGCTGAAGGCCAAGAACGGCTCGGTGAAAGGCAAGGTCCTGCAGGTGCTCGGCGATCCAGGCGACCCCTACACGCTCGATATCCAGAAGGGTTTCGAGGAGAAGATGAAGGCGTTCCCGGACGTTAAGATCATCTCGCTGCCGGCCATGCAGTGGGAAGCGAGCAATGCCGGCACGATCGTCGCCGACCAGATGCTGGCCAATCCCGACATCGACCTGATCTTCAGCCATGCAGCCCATCTCTCGGTCGCCGCAGTCGCTTCGCTCGAAGCCGCTGGCAAGAAGCCGGGCGATGTCATGCTGATGAGCTCGAACGGCGCGCCTGTCGGTCTCGACCTGATCCGCAAGGGCTGGCTGAACGTCGAGGTCGAGCAACCGCTTTACGCGCAGGCCGCCGCTGTCGCCATGTTCATGGATAAGGTCGCCAACAAGCAGGAGATCAAGCCCGGCGACTATGACGTGCTCGGCCTGAAGTCGGTGGTGACCAAGGAAACCTGGGGTCCCAACATCAAGATCCCGGGCGCTGCGATCACCAAGGCGAACGTCGACAATCCCGCCTTCTGGGGCAACCAGAAGCCGCCGACGGATACGGTCAAGTCCGTCGAATAAGCTTTCCCAGCAGAGTCCCGGGCCGCTCGTGGCCCGGGGCCTCGTGGCGCGTCCGCGCAGAAGCGGTCGCGCTTCCCGTCTTGACGCCAACCGGATCGCCCCATGAGTCCGCGCACCCGCTATAGTCTCGAGCTCGTGCTCGACAATCTCGTCTGGTTCATGCTGGTCTTCGTGCTGGCGGTGTTCTCGATCTTCATTCCAAACTTCTTCCAGCTCGGCATCTTTGCCAACATCATCGAGGCATCCAGCGTGCTGGGCGTCATGTCGATCGGCCTGGCGCTGGTGATCATCGCCGGCCACATGGACCTTTCGGTCGAATCGGTCGCCGCGCTTAGCGCCATGGCGGTCGGCATCATGTTCTGCTCGTCCGGCATCGGCCTCGGCGTGCAACTGCATCCGGATTGGCTGATGGTGCCGGTATCGCTTGCCATCGCGCTGGCGGTCGGAGCGATCATCGGCGTCATCAACGGCTTTCTCATCGTCAGATTGAAGATGAGCGCCTTCATCATCACGCTTGCTTCCTACATCTGGGTACGCGGCCTCGTGCTGGTCATCTCCGGCGGCCGCTCGGCACAGGATCTGGCCCCTGCGATCCGCTGGTTCGGCATCCAGCGCCTCGCCGGCCTGCCGCTCACCGCATGGATCGCGGTCGCCTGCTTCGTCATCTTTTCGCTGATCCTGGCCAAGACGCCTTTCGGCCGGCATCTGGTGATGATCGGCGGCAACGAAACGGCGACCTTCCGCGCCGGCATCCGCGTCAACCGCAACCTGATCATTGCCTTCGTGCTCGCCGGCGCCATCGCGGGGCTTGCCGGCTGGCTGCTTGCCATCCGCACCTCCGGCGCCACCGCCAATCTCGGCGTCGGCCTCCTCTTCAACGCCTTCGCCGCCGTCGTCATCGGTGGCGTCAGCCTTAAGGGTGGCGTCGGAACACTGCCCGGGGTTTATGCCGGCGTGCTATTGCTGTCGGCCATCAACACCGCGATCAACCTCATGGGCCTGCCGGCCAACTTCACCCAGGTCATCCATGGCCTGCTGGTGCTGGCCGCCGTGCTGCTCGACGCTTTCAAGCAAACCATTCGTCAAAAACTGGCATGAAAGGCGGCCCGCATGACCGGACGTATCGAGGGCAAGGTAGCGGCGATCGTCGGCGCCGCGCGCGGCATCGGCAAGGGCATAGCCCAGCGCTTCGCCGAGGAAGGCGCAAGGCTGGTGCTTGCCGACAGCGAAGCGGAAGCCGGCCAGGCCAGCGCCGACGAGTTGGGCGCCGCCTTCATCCACACCGACATCTCGAAGATGGCCGACGCGGAAGCCGTCGTGGCGCTGGCGCTGGAGCGTCATAGCCGCCTCGACATCATCGTCCAGAACGCCGGTATCTATCCCTGGCAGCTCATCGAGAACACCAGTCCCGACGACTGGGACCGTGTCATGGCGGTCAATTTGCGTGGCACCTTCAACACCGCCCGCGCCGCCCTGACTCCGATGAGGGCGCAGAAGAGCGGCCGCATGATCTTCACCTCCTCCATCACCGGGCCTCAGGTGAGCAGCCCCGGCCATGGTCACTATTCCGCCAGCAAAGCCGGCATCAACGGCTTCATCCGCGCAGCGGCGCTGGAGTTTTCCGGCTATGGCATCACCGTCAACGGCGTCGAGCCCGGCAACATTCTGACCGAAGGCATGAAGCTGCATCGTGCCCCCGCCTTCATCAAGAGCATGGAGGACGCCGTGCCGCTCGGACGCCTCGGCACACCCCGCGACGTCGCCAACGCCTTCCTGTTCCTGGCCTCGGACGATGCCAGCTATATCACCGGCACGACGATTGTCGTCGATGGCGGCCAGCTCCTGCCGGAAGGCCAGGATTTTCGCCTGGCACCGCAGTGATTCGCCGCGGCTCCGGCACGCGTCCATGCTTGGCAAGATGGGCCGGCGGCGGCCGGCCTCGCAGTGACCGGCTCATTCATCGCCTATTCAACCGGGCTGCTGTAAGATGGTGAGCTTGAATCGCGATACCTGAATCGCATGGAGGATAATCGTGTCAAAGACCCCAGTTTTCTTGATCCGAATGGCGTTGGCAGTCATTTGCCTCGTCGGCCTGGCCGCGACCGCCACCGCCCTATTCCCCACCACCGCCTCGGCGCAGCAGCTGCGGCAATGTGCGAATGAAGGCGGCCTGTGCCGCCTGCCATTCCCCACGGAAGTGCTTTACGGCGCTCGCGGTCAAATGACCTCACGGTTTTTCGATCGTGATGCCGTGCCCTGCTCGAATCGCGTCTTTGGCGATCCTGCCCCAGGCCGGAGAAAGGCTTGCTACATCATGATGCGTGGCGGCGGCTATGACGGCGACAACTACGGCGGCGACGATTACGGCTCGCGCCCGGACCGCGGCGGCTGGGCCGTCTGCGCCAGGGAAGGTGAGTTCTGCGATTTCCGTGGCCGCGCGGTGGTCAGATACGGCGCACGCGGCCAATACACGCAGGATGTCTTCAGGAACGGCGTTCGCTGCGGCAACGACGCTTTCGGCGATGATCCTGCTCCAGGCGCTCATAAGCGCTGCTATGTCAGGCAATAGCGACCTGAACCCGGCCTTCGACAAGGTGGCGGCCCTGCGAGGGTCGCTGCCGCGACCTACTTCCTGCTTGTCCGGCGGACTGGTGGGCGATGACGGGCTCGAACCGCCGACATCTTCGGTGTAAACGAAGCGCTCTACCAACTGAGCTAATCGCCCGCTTGAGCGCGGACCTTTAAGCAGTTAGGGCCGCATTCGCAAGGCCAAATGAACGGACGGCGTGCGCCCTACAGTGCGGACTTCCCCGGTCTCAATGGCGCTGTCAAAAAACCTTCTCCTGATTGCTATAATGCTTGAATGCCGCGCTTGACACCCGCAGGCGAACCCCTTATCCAGCGCCCCAACGACGAACACGCCTGACACGTGCTCGTCAGTGCGCGGGTGTAGCTCAGTCGGTTAGAGTGCCGGCCTGTCACGCCGGAGGTCGCGGGTTCGAGCCCCGTCACTCGCGCCATTTTTTCAGTCACATAGCCGTGTTGGTGCGAGCCAAAGTCTGAACGCCGGACCGGCAGAAGGCACTGGATTTTAGTGGCCGCTACTTGCTGGTATTATCGTTGACGTTGGTGTTGTTGCTGAAACTCTGCGAGACGTTAATCCCATCAGCCTCGATGGTCAGCGTCTCGTCCAACTCCGAGTCCTTCGATTCAACGGAACGTGTAAAGCCAACCAGTCTTGCGCCAGGATCGCCGGGGCGCGACTGATTGTCATTTAGATTATTGATAAAATTAAAGGAGTTCGTCGCTATCCAAAACTGTTTGTCCGCTCGAACGCTCCCCCACATATTCTTGTTTTTGACGTTCTTGCTAACTTTGTATTGGTTTGTTTCTGCGTAGTACCAGAATACAGTCAAATGAAGCGCGCTGTCGAACTGATCGCAGCCACCATTCGGATTCAGAACCAGCCAACCTCGGGAAATGTATGACTCGTCGTACCCAGGCTGGGCATACGCCATCGCAAAATAAACAGTCTGGGAGAAGTTGTTGCAGATTTTGATGGCGGCCTCGGCTCGCTCTGCGCTCATTGCCAGGATGACGGACAACAGAACCGATCTCACGAAGGCGGCCATCACTGCACCCCATAGGATGGACCTATTTAAGTTCCTGCTATATTAGCTACAAGTCAAGATGCCATATCGGCGACCCGCTCGCCGCTTTGCTCCACCAGGCGGCCCGAACTCACGCTCCGCCCAGATCGGCCGCTCAGGCGGTCTGAAGCCGACATGGCATTCGTCCATGTTGATCGCTCAGGCTCACTCGTTCCAGCTGACCAGCCCCAGCAGCCTTTCGCCGAGCGGCGTCAGCTTTGCCATCTCGGCGTTTCTCTTCTCCCAGCCGCGCGGATCGCCGGCAAAGCCGGCGCGCTGCGGCGCCTCGCGCTCGCGCCAGGAGCGGATTCGCGCCTCGCGCTCGACGAGATTGCCCTCATCGGCCGGGAACATCGAGATGTACTGCGCCATCCGCACCTTATCGTCGGACGTGTTCGGCGCCACGCCATGCGCCAGCAGCGAGTTGAAGATCATCAGATCGCCCGGGAAAAGCTCGAGCTTCTCGATCCTGTCCTCGATCCCCCTCATATCCGGATGGTGCGGATCGCGGTCGGCGGGTTGCGTCTTCACCCACTCGTCGAAATGCTCGAACAGATAAGGCACGCACTGGAAGCCGCCTATGTCGCCGCCGTCCTGGTGGACCAGCGAAAGCACGCCCTGGACCGAGATCGGCTTGGGCTCGAGCGAGGTGTCGGCATCCCAGTGGATGAAGCCGGGAGATGCGCGCTTGCCCTTGTTGGGCGTGTTAAGATTGGCGCGGTCGATGGCGACCCACAGATCCTCCATGTCCCAGATGTCGACGAAGGCGTCATAGACGCGCCGCGCCATGCGGTTGTCCCACAGGAACTGGTGGTTGTAGATCTCGACCATGCCGGCATTGTTGATTTCCTTCAGCGCGTAATCGCGCCGCTGGGTGACGTCCCAGGTCGCCGGATCGTTGGGGTCCTTGTCCTCGAATTCCCAGAGCAGCGCCTTGAGGCGCTCGACATTTTCCTTTGGCACCGCGTTGCGCACGATCACGAAGCCCCGCTTCTGCCAGTGTGCGAAATCCGCGTCTGAAAGCACGCGCAGCGGGAGCGTTTTCTTGATCCTGGATAGTTGGGTCGTTGCCCGGCTGGATGTCGGATGATCGTCCTTGGTGATGTCTTTCGCGTGGGCCACCGATTTCCTCCTCGACCTTGTCTTGCCGAACATGAGGCTAACCGAGCGATGGACATGCGTGTTGTCCCCGACAGGCTTGGAATGATACTATTCTGGCGCATATCGTCATCTCAACGCCGTTCGAGACGAATTCCTTAGAGGCCGGCCGTGAAGCCATATCTGGAGAAAGTCACCGTCGCCGATGACGCCTCGTGGTCGATGGTAAGGGTGCCGCGCGACCCGACCATTCCGTTCGAATGGCACCATCATCCGGAATATGAACTGACGCTCACCCTGAACTCGCACGGGCGTCGCTTCGTCGGCGACCATGTCGGCGGCTATGACGATGGCGACCTCGTGCTGCTCGGCCCCAACCTGCCGCACACATGGTCTTCTTCCAGCAAGCTCGATGGCGGCAGACCGCATCTGGTCATGGTCATCTGGTTCCGGCCTGAATGGGCACGCGGATTGACCGGGCTTCTGACCGAGCTGCGGCCGGTTGCCGGCTTGTTGGAGCGATCGGCGCGCGGGCTGAAATTCTCGCAAGACGCGACCGGGCGCGTCAGGGCGCGGATCGAAGCGATCTTCGACAAGCCGCCCGCGGACCGGCTGCTCGACCTGATTTCGGTGCTGCTGACGCTCGCCGAGGACGACGCGGCCGAGCCGCTGACGGCGCCGTCCCGCTCGCCCTCCTCCATCGCCTCGAGCGGAGCGCGCATAGACCGCGTGCTCGACCATCTGCACGCGCACTATACGGACGATCTCAGGATCGATCACCTCGCGCGCCTCGCCGCGCTCAGCCCATCAGGCTTCCACCGCATGTTCACCCGGCACACGCGGCTGACCTTGATCGAGTATGTGACGCGGCTGCGCATCGGCAGGGCTTGCGCCCTTCTGACGGAAGGCGACAAGCCGATCGCCCACATCGCAGAGCTGGTCGGCTATCGATCGCTCGCTAATTTCGGACGCCAATTCAAGGCGCTGAAGGGACTGACGCCGCGCGAATATCGCGGCAGGTTCGCCAACTGAAGGCCTAGTGCGTTTCACCGTTTCACGAAAACGGCAAAACACCCTATCTCTTTGTTTTTACGCAATTCCGGACGGAAGGCTATGGCGAAGTCGCCGAGCTTAACCGCCTGCACTTTTCCTGGAATTGCTCCAGATCCCGGAACCATTCCAACCTTGTCCCGTTCAGCCCTCGGGCGAAAAACGGGAGAGATCAGATGGCTGTGAGATGTCGGATTTCCGTCGACAATGAGAGGGATGTCGAGGAGCTTGCCTTCCAGGAATTGCCGCGGGTCGGCGAAAGCGTGTCGATGCCGGCCGAAGGATCGAACAGGGATCTTCGCGTGCTCCGCGTTGTGCATATGCCCGGCAGCGAGCAGGACGCAACGACGATGCTGGAGCTGACCAGCAGGATCCTCTAGAACATGATCCCGAACCGAAGGTCAGCGTAGCTAAAGTGGGGACCGGTTTTCGGGATCATTCGCCCAATATGACGCCGGAAGCGATAATCTGAGCCGTCCGTTCGGTGAGCTTCTGGCGCTTCACGAGCGTGGGCTTTTCGTAAGGCTTTTTCATCCAACCGTTCCAAATCGTTGCCGGCCAGGACTGTGAACGCGCTTGCCTCCGTTTGCGTTCCGCAACAAGGGACCGCTAACAAAGCCGCGAAAGATTGGAAGGCAGGAGCTGTCAGGCCTTGGCCAACAGCGCCTCGACCTCCTTGAGGGTTGGCATGGACGGCGCGGTGCCATGGCGGGTCACCGAAATGCCGGCGACCGCACAGGCGAAGCGCACGGCCTCCAGCGGCTCGACGCCCTTTGCCAAAGCGGCGGCGAGACCGCCGTTGAAAGCGTCGCCCGCGCCCGTCGTCTCGACCACCGGACCGGCATTGACCGCGCCGACATGTTCGGATCGGTCCTTGGTATGCAGCAGCGCGCCCTTCTCGCCGAGCGTCACGATGACCGCGCCAACGCCTTTCGCCAACAGAGCGTCGGCGGCGCGGCGGGCGTCGTCGACCGAGGAGACATTGATGCCGGTCAACCCTTCGGCCTCGCTCTCGTTGGGCGTGAGATAGTCGCAAAGCGTGTAGATGCGATCCGGCAGGTTGGCGGCTGGCGCGGGATTGAGGATGGTCGTCACCCCTGCCCCGCGCGCGATTTCCAACGCCCTCAAGGCGGCGTCGATCGGCTGTTCGAGCTGGGTGACGAAAACGCCGGCGGAACGGATAAGTTCGGCATGCGCCTCGATGTCGACCGGCGAAATCAGCATTGCCGCGCCCGGACTGACGATGATGGCATTGTTGCCGGTGCCTTCCTCGACAAAGATATAGGCCGCGCCCGTATAGCTGTCCGGCGTATCGATGACGGCGCTTTTCACGCCTGCGTCCTTCCAGGTCTGTTTGGCCATGTCGGCGAAGGCATCGACGCCGAGGCGCGTCAGAAACGTGATGTCAGCGCCAAGTTTGCCTGCCGCCACCGCCTGGTTCGAGCCCTTGCCGCCCGGCCCGAGCTTGAAGGAATTGCCGAGGATCGTCTCGCCCAGGCGCGGCTGGCGGTCGGCGCGATAGGCGGTATCGGCGACGAACACACCCAAAATCACAACAGGCTTCATGACGACGGGCTTGCTGGCGGCCATGCCCTTACTCCGCATCCGGCGGCACGACGCCCTTGCGGAAGGCAAAGCAGCCATAGAAGCGGCGCTCGCCGGTCTGGATCACGCAATAGGCTTTCTTGGAGCGCTCGTAGAAGGCGTAGCGCTCGATCGAGATCATCGGCCAGGGCTTGCCTTCGGCCGCGTCGATCTCCTTCTGGACCTCCTTCTGCACCGGCGGAATCTCGTTCGGCTTGCCGACGATCTCCATGCGCGCGGCGGCGTCATTGACGAAAGTGTCCAGCGGAAGGAGCGACAGCACCGCCTTCACCACTTCGGCCGCGCTCGCATCGATGCGCAACAGCTTGCCGAGGACGGTTTGCCGAGCCACCGAATCGGACGGGAAATTGGTGTCGGCGATGATCAGGTCGTCGCCATGGCCCATCGCCCGCAGCGCCTGGAGCACATCGGCATTGAGCAACGGATTGATCCCTTTGAGCATGGTTTCCTCTTGAAGGGTTGATGTCAGAGACGCCTGCCGGTCCCGGCGTCGAAGAGGTGGACCTGGTCGAGACGCGGCTTGAGCTTGAGCGTGTCGCCCGGCTTGAAGTCGTGGCGCTCGCGAAACAGCGCCACCATGTCGCCCTCGCCGAAGCGCACGAAGGCCAGCGTCTCGGAGCCTGTCGGCTCGACCACCGAGATCTTGGACTCGACGCCGTCCGGATGGATCTCCAGATGCTCCGGCCGTACGCCATAGACGACGGCCTGGCCATCCTCGACAACCGCACCCGACGGTATCGGAAACGCCGTGCCGGCTATCTCGACGACCGGCTTCTCAGCCTTCTTCACCGTGCCCTTAAGCAGGTTCATCGAAGGCGAGCCGATGAAGCCGGCGACGAAAAGGTTTGCCGGCCGGTCGAACAATTCCAGCGGCGCGCCGACCTGCTCGATGCGGCCATCGCGCATCACCACGATCTTGTCGGCCATGGTCATGGCCTCGATCTGGTCGTGGGTGACGTAGATGGTGGTCGTCTTCAGCCGCTGGTGCAGTTCCTTGATCTCGGTGCGCATCTGCACGCGCAGCTTGGCGTCGAGGTTGGAAAGCGGCTCGTCGAACAGGAACACCTGCGGGTTGCGCACGATGGCGCGGCCCATGGCGACGCGCTGGCGCTGGCCGCCCGAAAGCTGGCGCGGGTAGCGCTTGAGATAGGGCGCCAGGTCGAGGATGTCGGCGGCGCGCTTGACCCGCTCGGCGACGACGGCCGCATCGGTGCCGCGCAGCTTCAGCGCGAAGGCCATGTTCTGCTCCACCGTCTTGTGCGGGTAGAGCGCGTAGTTCTGGAACACCATGGCGATGTCGCGCTTGGCCGGCGGCAGGTTGTTGACGACGCGGTCGCCGATCGAGATCGTGCCGCCGGAAACCGTCTCCAGCCCGGCCACCATCCTCAACAGCGTGGACTTGCCGCATCCTGAAGGACCGACCAGCACGACGAACTGCCCGTCGGCAATATCGACGCTGACCTCATGCAGGACCTTGACGGTTCCGAACGCCTTAGCCACACTGCTGATCGCGACTTGAGCCATCGTCTCCCCTTTATCTTTTGCGGTGAAGCTAGCCATTGCCAGCGGCAACGGCAAGTCGGTATCTTATAGATAAAAAGCCAATCTTGTTGACAAGGTAATCGATTACGCGAATAGTGGCGAGTGCCAATCCGAGAGCAGGCCTGTTACCCTGAGATCGGAGCTCCGGCGACGCAGGGTGGGGTCCCACGTCCCCGTATGATCGAGGAGAAACGAGAGACGTTTCGACGTCCGAGAGATTGGCACTTCAATTCAATCGCTGTTGTTCTGGGAGGAACCTGTAGATGAGAGTCGATCTGTATGAAAAACTGATGCGCGCCGGCGCGAGCCGCCGCGATCTGTTGAAGGGCGCGGCCAGCATGGCCGCGCTCGCCGCGACGTCTGGCGCCGGGCTCGGCGCGCTGACGAAGCCGGCCGCTGCCGCCGACAGCTTGCGCGCGAAAATCGTTCAGATACCGGGCGTCGGCAAGGGCCAGCCGACAGACGCCGACTTCCAGAAAGTCGGCGAGCTTTGCCTAGAAGCGACCAAGGCGAGCGTCAAGCAAGGTGAATTCGCCGGCGTAGAGCTCACCTTCATGGGCCTCAACAATCAGAACCTTCACAACGTGCTGTTCCGCGGCTTCCTGAAGCCATGGGAGGCTTATACGGGCGCCAAGATCAGCTGGATCGACCTTGCCCAGGCCGATTATAACGCCCGCCTGCAGCAGTCCATCGCAACCAAGACCGTCGACTTCGACATCATCGAGATGGGCGCGCCTTTCGAAGGCGATGTCTGCGGCAAGGGCCTCACTTCGGAAATGCCCGACTGGGTCAAGAAGCAGATCGATTTCGATGACCTCGTCAACTACCTGAAGCCGCCGGTCGGCACCTGGGACGGCAAGCAGTACCGCTGCACCATCGACGGCGACACGCACAACTTCAACTACCGGACCGACGTGTTCTCCGATCCGGACCTCGCCAAGGAATGGAAAGCAAGCGGCGCGACGACTGAATGGGGCGTTCCGAAGACGTGGCAGGAGGTGCAGGCCGTCACCAAATTCCTCAAGGGCAAGAAGTTCAAGGGCCAAGATGTCTACGGCTATCTTGATGCGCCCAAGCCCTGGGGCGGTTTTGGCTTCTACTTCCTCGGCAGCCGTGCCACCGCCTATGCCAAGCACCCCGATGACAAGGCCTGGCTGTTCGATATCGACACGATGAAGCCGCGCATCAACAATCCGGCCTGGGTGCGCGCGATCCAGGACGTGATCGACGCCCTACCTTCGGAGCCGCCGGACCAGATCAACGCCGACCCGAATACCACGGGCTTCCAGCAGTTCATCGCCGGCACCGGCTCGATGATCCCCTGGTGGGGCGACATCGGCTCCAACGTCAAGACCAACGACTCGTCGGTCATCGGCGACGTCACCGGTTTCTCGATCCTGCCGGGCTCCGACGACGTCTACAACTCCAAGACCGGCAAGTGGGAGAAGCTGGCCAGCGGCCCGAACTATTCGCCCAATTGCGCCTACCTCGGCTGGGGCGTCTATGTCATGGCCCGCGTCGATAGCGACGAGAAAAAGAAAAAGGCGGCATGGTCGGCCGCCGCCCATCTCGGCGGCAAGGACCTGTCGCTCTGGACCGCGATGTATCCGTCGGGCTTCCAGCCCTACCGCAACTCCCATTTCAACATTCCCGAGTGGGTGGCGGCAGGCTATGACGAGGCCTTCATCACCTCCTATCTCAAGTCGGAAGGCGATTCCTACAACCATCCGAACGCGGCGATCGAGCCGCGTATCCCCGGCATCTTCCAGTACTATTCCGCAGCCGAGGACATCCTGGCTAACACCTTCGCCGGCAAGATGAAGGCGCAGGAGGGCGCCGACGCAATCGCCGCCGCCTGGGAGAAGCTGACCGACCAGATCGGCCGCGAGAGCCAGATCAAGCTCTATAAGTCCGCGCTCGGCCTATCCTAACGAAATCGCGGCCCGACGGTGTTGCTCCGCCGGGCCGCATTTTGACCGGCCACGGTCGGTCATTTTGCATATGAGGCGAGAGGCGTGGCTGACCAGACTTCGACCGCAAATGCGTGGCCGGCAAATTCCACAGCGGCCGATTTGATCCCGCCCGGACGCAAGCGCCTTGGCTGGACCCTGTTGATCGCCGCGACGCTCGCGCTGCTGGCGGCGATCACGACGCAGATTCTCTACAAGACCGAAGTCGACACGGTCGGCTTCGACACCTGGCGTCCCGTGGTTTACGCTTATGTGCTGTGGGGTGTGGCGCTCGGCGCCTGGCAGGTGCTGACGCGTGGCGAGGACGGCCAGCGCGCGCTGTTCCTGCTGCCGGCGCTGCTCTTCACCATTGCCATGGTGATCTTCCCGACGCTTTTCGGTTTCTACATAGCGCTGACCGACTGGAACCTCAGTTCGTTTACTGGTCGCAAGTTCAACGGGCTGGACAATTTCTGGCAGATGCTGGGCGATCCCTATTACCGCAACGCGCTGTTCAACATGGTGCTCTATGTGCTGGCGGTGCTGGTAGAATACGTCATCGCCTTCGGCCTGGCGCTGCTGCTCAACGCGCAGATCCGCGCCAGAAAATTCTTCCGGGTGGTCTTCCTGCTGCCGCTGATGCTATCGCCGGTCGCCGTTTCCTGGATGGTCGGCAAGTCGCTGATGGAATACCGGTTCGGACCGGCATCGACGCTGGCGCGGCATCTCGGCTGGGATAATCCCGCCTTCTTCTCCGATCCGATCACCGCGCGCATCTCGATTATGGTGCTCGACGCCTGGACCTTTATTCCGTTCATGATGATTATGCTGCTCGCCGGCCTGCAAGCAATGTCGCGCGAGGTGATCGAGGCGGCGCGCGTCGACGGCGCGAACGCTTGGCAAACCTTCTGGCAGGTCACCTTCCCGCTGATGCTGCCGGTGTCAGTGACGGCGGTGATCCTGCGCATCATCTTCAAGCTCAAGCTTGCCGACATCATCATCACGGTAACGTCCGGCGGTCCGGGCGGCGCCACGGACTCGGTTTCGAGCTTCATCTACCGCGAGTACCGCGACCGCTCGAATGTCGGCTACGGCACCATGCTCGCCATGGTCTACCTGATCATCATCGTTGTGTTTGTCACCTTGCTGCTGAAGATTGCCAGCCGCTTCGTGCGCAACGTCAACTGAGCGACATCATGAGCGTCCAGACCACCAACTACACCGTCTCCGAGATCCGCTCACCGGCGGCCTTCGTAGCCAGCCGCGTCTTCATCTATGGCGCGCTGGTGTTCTGGGCCTTCGTCTGCCTCTTCCCGATCTACTGGACGATCACCACCTCGTTCAAATCGGCGGTCGACGTCACGCAAGGCCATCTCATTCCCTTCGTCGACTTCCAGCCCGACTGGAAAGGCTGGCGCTCGCTCGGCCTGTCGCCGGATTCAATCTTCGAGACCTCGACGGTACGCGACGAATTCTTCAAGCGCTTCATGAACTCGGTCATCACCTCGGTCGGCGCGTCGGGCCTCGCCATCATCATCGGCAGCCTCGCCGCCTATGGCCTTGTCCGCTACCGCTACAAATTCGCCTGGTTCAAGAACGAGGACATCTCCTTCTTTTTCCTCTCTCAGCTGATCCTGCCGCCGGTCGTGCTGGCGCTCCCCTTTCTGGTGCTCTACCGGGAAGTGGCCCTCCTCGACACCCGCATCGGGCTCGTGCTCCTCTACACGCTGATGGTGCTGCCGATCGTCATCTGGATCATGCGCGATCAGTTCAACTCCATTCCCGTCGAATTGGAGGAGGCAGCCTTGGTCGACGGGCTGTCGATCTGGGGCGCCTTCTTCCGCATCGTCATGCCGATCGCGCTGCCCGGCATGGTCGCCGCTTTCATCCTGGCGATGGTGCTGTGCTGGAACGAGTATTTCTTCGCCGCTCTTCTGACGTCGACCGATGCTAAGACCATCCCCGTCATGGTGGCGAGCCAGACCGGCTCGCAAGGCATCAACTGGTGGGCGATGGCAGCTCTTGCGACGGCCGCGATCGCCCCGCTGGCCATCATTGGCATCGCGCTGGAGCGCTACCTGATCATGGGCATGACGGCCGGCTCAGTGAAATAGCTGGACCTCTCCTTCTCCCCTTGTGGGAGAAGGAAAAACCGGGCCTATTTCACCAATATCGCCCTGAGATGGTCGAGGATCATGGCGACACCGATCTTGCCGAGATCCGCCGAGGCCTCCGGCGCGCTTTTCGTGTACCAGCCGGTGTTGTCGGCGAAATGCTTCTCGTCCACCGCCTCCGGGCATAGCGCCAGCATCAGCGAGGTTTCGCCTTTGCCTGCATGGTCGAACGGATATTTGCCGTTCATAGCGGCCGGCATCAGCGGGTGCACCTGCACCCAGTTGAAGACATTCTCGCCCTGCGCGTGGCCGGCATAATAATCGGCCATGCTGTTGGAGCCCCACCAGCCCTCGCCACGCTCCTTCTCCAGGAAGCGGAAGATCGCCTGCCGGCCGGCGGTCTTGAAGGCGAGATCGGTCGGCATGCCGGCCACGAAATTCTCGGTCTGGTGGTGGATGATGGCATGGATGTTGCGGAAACCGATGCGCAGCAGGCCATAGAACAATTCCTCCGCGAATGGCGAAAGCACCGGACCGCCGACCTGCACCGAGCCGCTGCCTTCCGGCGGAGCCACCGCATAGCTTGCCGCGCCGTAATAGAAGGGCGGCAGGATGACGATATCCCTCTCCCTCTCGATCAGCTCCACCGTCTTGATGACAGCCAGCGTGTCCATGCCGACCGCCATGTGCTCGCCGTGATATTCGAGCACACCGAGCGGCAGCACCGCAGGCCAGTTCTCCTCGATCGCCTTGCGGATCTGGTGCGGCAGCATCAACTCGTAGCGCATCCCTTACTCCATGTTGGTATGCCTGGCGCGCATCGCTTCCGGCGTCGCGCCAGTCAGCGCCTTGAGCTTCAGCACCATGATCTCGAACAAAAGGAACAACGCGCCCTCGAACAGCGAGCCCATCGGCAGCACCGAGGTCCTTGCCGCGCCCTGGTCGCTGGCCATGGTCTGGGCCGGAACGACGAGCGTGAAGTCGGCGAGTTTCGCCGCGCTGCCTGCCGGTTCGGCCGTCAACAGCAACACCTTCGCGCCGGCCTCGCGGGCAACCCGCATCAAGGTCAGCACCGTGGTGGTCTCGCCCGGCCCCGAGCTCGCCAGGAACACATCCCCTCGCCCCAGCGGCGGCGTGGTCATGTCGCCGACGACCGAGACCGGCAGGCCGAGATGGTAGAGCCGCATAGCAAAGCCCTTCACCTGCAGCGCCTCGCGGCCGCAGCCATAGACGCCGATCCTGCCGGCGCCGGCCAGCATTGCGCAGGCGGCGTCGATCTGGGCTTCATCCGTGCGCGCCAGCACCGCGCCAAGCTCGTCCAGCGCGGTCGCGAACATGCCGGATCCGGCTTTGGTCATCACGGCTCACCTTGTCTGCGCGATATCGCGAGTCTCGATCGATTTGCGGCGCGCTGCCGCGAAAGACTTGTTTTTGTTCATGCTACCATTGCGAAAATCGCTGTCCAACGAGCCTCGGCACTTTTGCTGGGCCACGGGCATGATAGTGTCATGTCAGACAAATCGCTCCGGGACATCGTCAGACATGAAGACACGGCACTTCGACCGCATCGGCAATGGCGGCATCACCTTCACCGAGCTCGGCTTCGGCACGGCGCCGCTCGGCAATCTCTATCGCGCCATCTCCGACGAGGACGCCAACGCCACCCTGGAAGCGGCATGGGCGACCGGCTGCCGCTACTATGATACGGCGCCACTCTACGGCCTCGGCCTGTCGGAAACCCGCCTCAACCCCTTCCTGCGCGGCAGGAAGCGCGACGACTATGTGCTGTCGAGCAAGGTCGGCCGCATCATGCGCGTCGCCCCGCCGGACCAGCGCACCGGCATCGGCAAGTTCTTCGACACGCCGTCGCGCCGGGAGGTCTACGACTACTCCTATGACGGCGTCATGCGCTCCTTCGAGGCCTCGCTGGAGCGTCTTGGCGTCGACCGCATCGATATCCTCTTCGTCCACGACGTCGACATCTTCACCCATGGCAGCAAAGAAGCCTCGGACGCCCGCATCGCGGAGTTCATGTCGTCCGGTTATTACGGGCTGCTTTCGCTGCGCGACCAGGGCGTGATCAAGGCCTTCGGCGGCGGCATCAACGAGTGGCCGGTCGCCCAGACGCTCGCCGAGCGCGGCGACTTCGACCTGTTCCTGCTCGCCGGCCGCTACACGCTGCTCGAGCAGGAAGCGCTTCAGTCCTTCCTGCCGCTTTGCCAGAAGCGCGGCATCGGCATCGTGCTGGGCGGTCCCTACAATTCCGGCGTGCTTGCGACCGGACCGAAGCCCGGCGCCTTCTACAATTACAGCGAGGCGCCGAAGGAGATCCTCGACCGCGTGGCGCGTATCGAAGCCGTCTGCAAGCGCCACAATGTGCGCCTGATCGAGGCCGCGCTGCAGTTCCCGCTGCAGCATCCTTCGGTGATGTCGGTGATCCCCGGCGGCCAGCGGCCGGCCGAGGTCGAAAGCAACCGCGCGCTGCTCGACACCAAGATACCGGCGGCGCTCTGGGCCGATTTGAAACAGGAAGGCCTGATGCGCGCGGACGCGCCGACAGCCTGAGCAATTCCAGGAAAAAGCGCAGGGCCGATCGCCAGAAAAAAGAAAAGCCGGGCAAGCCCGGCTTTTCTGCTCTTAAAGAAAAAGGTCTTAGTTGACCGCGTCCTTGAGGCCCTTGCCGGCCGAGAACTTCGGCACGGTGCGGGCCGGAATCTTCACTTCCGCGCCGGTCTGCGGATTGCGGCCGGTCGAAGCAGCGCGTTTTGACACGGTGAAATTTCCGAAGCCGACAAGCCGGACATCGCCGCCCTTCTTCAGTTCGCCAGTGATCACGGAGAACACCGCATCGACGGCGGACTGCGCATCAGCCTTCGAAATGCTTGCGGAGTCGGCGACAGCGGACACCAGTTCGTTCTTGTTCATAAAAATTCCCTTCCATGAGAAAACCGGAACTTACGACTCATCCGGCAGGAAACGGACTTTAGAAAGAAGCGTTCAGGAACCCAAGCCGAAAACCGCGGAATTCCGGGCTTTCTCGCATTTTTTCATGGCTTTTTCACATGAAAAAGCCGGGCTTGAGGCCCGGCTCTCTCTTTGTGCAGTGCACCGTTAACATTTGTTAGTGCGCGAGCGACTTTCCGGCATCGTCGCCGGTGTCGACCGAAGCCGGCGCATTGACCGGCTCGACCCACTCGATCGGCTCCGGCATCCGGGTCAGAGCGTGCGCGAGCACCTCGCCGACCCGCGAGACCGGGACGATCTCCATGCCGTTCTTCACATTGTCCGGAATGTCCGCCAGATCCTTGACGTTCTCTTCCGGGATCAGGACCTTCTTGATGCCGCCGCGCAATGCCGCGAGCAGCTTCTCCTTCAGGCCGCCGATCGGCAGGATGCGGCCACGCAGCGTGATCTCGCCCGTCATCGCCACATCGGCCCGGACCGGGATACCCGTCAGCACCGACACGATGGCCGTGGCCATCGCGGCGCCTGCGGACGGGCCGTCCTTCGGGGTCGCGCCTTCCGGCAAGTGGACGTGGATGTCGCGCTTGTCGAACAGCGGCGGCTCGATGCCGAAATCGAGCGCCCGGGAGCGGACGTAGGAAGCCGCCGCCGAGATCGATTCCTTCATCACGTCGCGCAGATTGCCGGTCACCGTCATGCGGCCCTTGCCGGGCATCATGACGCCTTCGATCGTCAGCAGCTCGCCGCCGACCTCCGTCCAGGCAAGCCCCGTGACCACGCCGACCTGATCGTCGGCCTCGACCTGGCCGAAGCGGAAGCGCGGCACGCCGAGATAATCGGCGAGGTTATCCGCCGTGATCTTCACCGTCTTCTTCTTCGTCCGCAGGATCTCGGTCACCGCCTTGCGCCCGAGCTTCATCAGCTCGCGCTCCAGGCTGCGCACGCCGGCTTCCCGGGTGTAGGTCTGGATGATGCCGCGGATCGCGTCCTCGCCGACCGAGAACTCGTTCGGCTGCAGGGCATGATCACGGATCACCTTGGGCATCAGGTGACGCTTGGCGATCTCGATCTTCTCGTCCTCGGTGTAACCGGCGATGCGGATGATCTCCATGCGGTCCATCAGGGGCGCAGGGATGTTCAGCGTGTTCGCCGTCGTCACGAACATCACGCTCGACAGGTCGTATTCGACCTCGAGGTAATGATCCATGAACGTCGAGTTCTGCTCCGGATCGAGCACTTCGAGCAGGGCCGATGACGGATCGCCGCGGAAGTCCTGGCCCATCTTGTCGATCTCGTCGAGCAGGAAGAGCGGGTTGGACTTCTTGGCCTTCTTCATCGACTGGATGACCTTGCCGGGCATCGAGCCGATATAGGTCCGCCTGTGGCCACGGATCTCGGCCTCGTCACGCACGCCGCCGAGCGCCATACGGATGAACTCGCGGCCGGTCGCCTTGGCGATCGACTTGCCAAGCGAGGTCTTGCCGACGCCGGGCGGTCCGACGAGACACAGGATCGGCCCCTTGATCTTCTTCTGGCGGCTCTGCACGGCGAGATACTCGACGATGCGCTCCTTGACCTTGTCGAGGCCGAAATGGTCGGCGTCGAGCACGTCCTGCGCATAGTTCAGGTCCTGCTTGACCTTGGAGTTCTTGCCCCACGGGATCGACAGCAGCCAGTCGAGATAGTTGCGCACCACCGTCGATTCAGCCGACATCGGCGACATCGAGCGCAGCTTCTTCAACTCGGCTTCCGCCTTCTCGCGGGCCTCCTTGGAGAGCTTGGTCTTCTTGATGCGCGCCTCGATCTCGGCGGCCTCGTCGCGGCCGTCCTCGCCCTCGCCGAGCTCCTTCTGGATCGCCTTCATCTGCTCGTTGAGGTAGTACTCGCGCTGCGTCTTCTCCATCTGGCGCTTGACGCGCGAGCGGATTCGCTTTTCCACCTGGAGCACGGAGATTTCGGCCTCCATGAAGCCCATCGCCTTCTCCAGGCGCTCCTTGACGGAAAGCGTAGCGAGCATCTCCTGCTTCTCGGGGATCTTGATGGCGAGATGCGAGGCAACCGTATCGGCGAGCTTGGAATAGTCGTCGATCTGGCTGGCCGCGCCCACCACTTCGGGCGAGATCTTCTTGTTCAGCTTGACGTAATTCTCGAAGTCGGTGACGACCGAGCGGGCAAGCGCCTCGATCTCGACCTCTTCCTCCTCCGGCTCGGCCAACGCCGTGGCGCGGGCTTCATGGAAATCGGGGCGATCGGTGAACGAGACGATCTTGGCGCGCGAGGCGCCCTCGACCAGAACCTTCACGGTGCCGTCGGGCAGCTTCAAGAGCTGCAGCACATTGGCGAGCGTGCCGATGTCGAAGATCGCATCGGGTTCGGGATCGTCGTCGGCTGCATTCATCTGGGTGGCGAGCAGGATCTGCTTTTCCTGACCCATCACCTCTTCCAGCGCCTTGATCGACTTTTCACGGCCCACGAAGAGCGGAACGATCATATGCGGGAACACGACGATATCGCGCAGTGGGAGGACTGCGAAAACGCCGTCGCCGGAAGCCTTGGATATCTTGGCCATTGTCCAACCTTTCATGTCGCGGCCGCTAATTTTAGCCAACCGCGAATCTCATATTAACGACCGAGTGTCGTTCCGCCTACCACCGTTTGTGACGGGAGTTTTACAGCACAGAATTCGGCGCCTCGGCCTTCTGCTGTTAGGTGGATGCAGCCGGGGCAAAGATCAAGGGTTAGCATGGTCGCTCGAGCCGTTCCACTGCCCGCCTCCCCGCCTTTGACAGCAAAACGGCGCCACGCGGGCGCCGTTCCACGAAAATCGACGGTCCAGTGCCATTTCAGGCGCTGACATTGCCCTTCTTTTCCTTCTGCTCGGAATAGATGTAGAGCGGCCGGGCGTTGCCGGACACCACTTCTTCCGAAATCACCACCTCGCGCACGCCTTCCAGCGCCGGAAGCTCGAACATGGTGTCGAGCAGGATCGCTTCCATGATGGAGCGCAGGCCGCGCGCGCCGGTCTTGCGCTCGATGGCGCGCTTGGCGATCGCCGACAGGGCGTTCTCGTGGAAGGTCAGGTCGACATTCTCCATCTCGAACAGCCGCTGGTACTGCTTGACCAGCGCGTTCTTCGGCTCGGTCAGGATCTGGATCAGCGCCGGCTCGTCGAGGTCTTCCAGCGTCGCCAGAACCGGCAGACGGCCAACGAATTCGGGGATCAGGCCGAATTTCAGCAGATCTTCCGGCTCGACCTGGCGGAACAGGTCGCCGGTGCGCCGATCCTCGGGCGAGGCCACCGTCGCGCCGAAGCCGATCGAGGTCTTGCGGCCGCGATCCGAGATGATCTTGTCCAGCCCCGCGAAGGCGCCGCCGCAGATGAACAGGATGTTGGCGGTGTCGACCTGCAGGAATTCCTGCTGCGGGTGCTTGCGGCCGCCCTGCGGCGGCACCGAGGCGACGGTGCCTTCCATGATCTTGAGCAGCGCCTGCTGCACGCCCTCGCCCGACACGTCGCGGGTGATCGAGGGATTGTCAGACTTGCGCGAGATCTTGTCGATTTCGTCGATATAGACGATGCCGCGCTGCGCGCGCTCGACATTGTAGTCGGCCGACTGCAATAGCTTCAGGATGATGTTCTCGACGTCCTCGCCGACGTAACCGGCCTCGGTCAGCGTCGTGGCGTCGGCCATGGTGAACGGCACGTCGATGATACGGGCGAGCGTCTGCGCAAGCAGCGTCTTGCCGCAGCCGGTCGGACCGATCAGCAGGATGTTCGACTTCGCCAGCTCGACATCGTTGTTCTTGCCGGCATGCGCCAGGCGCTTGTAGTGATTGTGGACCGCCACCGACAGCACGCGCTTGGCATAGGGCTGGCCGATGACATAGTCGTCGAGGACCTTGAGGATCTCCTGTGGGGTCGGCACGCCTTCGCGCGACTTCACCATCGAGGTCTTGTTCTCCTCGCGGATGATGTCCATGCACAGCTCGACGCACTCGTCGCAGATGAAGACCGTCGGCCCGGCGATCAGCTTGCGGACTTCGTGCTGGCTCTTGCCGCAAAACGAGCAGTAAAGCGTGTTCTTTGAATCACCGCCGCCGTTGCTGACCTTGCTCATTTTTCTGTCCTTTCACCGACTCCCGCCGATCGCCTGGCATGGAGTGACGTCTCACCAATCTATCGCGGGAATCCGCCACCGCCAGTGTCCCGGCTCACACAGCGCATTCCGTACGAAACACAATTCAGAAAACGCGGCAATGATTCGCAGCAACCCCACGCAAAGCTAAGCCGTCGAAAATCAACATAGCCTTAACGTAGGCAATCCCAGCGCCTGAGGGAACAGCCAATTGTGGCCGAAATGCCGCAAGACGCGCCAAAACCGCGTTATGCTGTCATTTGCTGTCGATGTCAGGCCGAAGCTGCGGTTGCCTCGGTAGCCTCGCGGCTCGATATCACCTTGTCGATCAGACCGAAGTCCCTGGCCTCGTCCGCGGTCATGAAGTGGTCGCGGTCGAGCGTCCTCTCGATCTCGTCATAGCTCTTGCCGGTGTGCTTGACATAGACCTCGTTCAGGCGGCGCTTCAGCTTGATGATGTCCTGCGCATGACGTTCGATGTCCGAAGCCTGACCCTGGAAGCCGCCGGACGGCTGGTGGACCATGATCCGGGCGTTCGGCGTGGCGAAACGCATGTCCTTATGGCCGGCGGTCAGAAGCAGCGAGCCCATCGAGGCGGCCTGGCCGATGCAGAGCGTCGACACCGCCGGCTTGATGAACTGCATGGTGTCGTAGATCGCCATGCCCGAGGTGACGACGCCGCCCGGCGAATTGATGTAGAGGTTGATTTCCTTCTTGGGGTTCTCCGCCTCGAGGAACAAAAGCTGTGCACAAACCAGCGTCGCCATCCCGTCCTCGACCGGGCCGGTGATGAAGATGATGCGTTCCTTCAACAAGCGCGAGAAAATGTCATAGGCACGCTCGCCGCGGTTGGTCTGCTCGACCACCATCGGAACGAGGTTCATGTAGGTTTCAACGGGGTTCTTCATGGACTACCCTTGTTGGAGATGGATTCCGGCACCTTGGTATTATCAGCAATCGCGCGGAATCGTGCAGGATCGGTTATGCCCTAAATAGGATGCCGGCTCACCCTAGCGCAAGGCCGCCTCTCCTAGCCATCTGGTTAAGTCGAGTAAAGCGTCGCGGCACCAGGGAAAACCCGGGCGAATTGGCCCTGCGACGCGGGCTCGGTCCGGCTGACCGGACCGAGCCATCGGCAAGGTAGCAATTCCTTAACCGCGCCGCTTAACGAAAAGCCTCGAAATCGCTGTCGCCCCCGGGACCTTCCGCTAAAATCCTGCGTTGTGAAGGCGTCCTTTTTCAACGGGGGAATGTTATGATCCGCAAAAGCTCCGCATTGCTGGCGGCCGTCGCGATGCTTGCCAGCATCTGTGAAACCGCAGCCGGCAGCCGCGCGCTCGAATGCTATGAGCCGATCCACAGGCCGGCACTTTACGACACCGTCTACGAGGACGTGATGCTGAACCCTGGCGGGCAGGTGGTCGATTATGACGCGCCGATCTACGGCACCTACCAAAGCGTGGACCAGATCGCGCCGCCGCGCGTCAGCTATGAGACCGTGCCGGCGGTGACGCACACCGTCTATCACAAGGTCAAGGTCGACGATGGCGGCTATGCTTGGGAGTGGCGCACCATCCATGGCCGCAAGGTGCTGTGCAAGGTATGGCGCAAGGCCCGCTACGCGCGCGTCGCGGAAACGGTCGTGATCCAGCCGGAGCGCGTCCGGCGCGTCGTTCAGCCGGCGGAGTTTGAAGCGGTTGCCCACGAAGTGCTGGTGCGGCCGCAGCAAGTCCGCATCCGGGAAATCCCGCCCTCATACGGGACGGTGGCGCGTAGAGTGGTGGTGCGGGAAGGTTCGACCAGCTGGCGGCGGGTGCATATCCCGCGGCACTGCCAGGACTAAAGCATGTCTCCCGAACGTGGGAACCGGTTTCGGGACAAAGACATGCATAAAATCAAAGACCTAAGCGCATGGAGCGAATCTGAAGGATCGCGACGCGCTTTAGGCGATATCCGCCTGGACGGCCGGGCGGCGGCTATGCGCACGCCCAGCCCGGAACTGAGCCTGATCAGGCCAGATCGATGTCGAGGATCGCCATCGAGAAATTATAGTCGCCGTCGTCTTCGTCCTTGAAGACGATGCCGAGGAATTCGTCGCCGACATAGACCTCGGCCGAGTCTTCCTTGCGCGGACGCGCCTTCACCTGCAGCTTGGGGTTTTGGAAGACGCGCTTGAAATAGGCGTCGAGCTTTCTGATCTCGTCAGGCTTCAAAAGTCTTCTCCGAAATGTCGGTCTCGTTCGATGGAACGCGCTTCTGACACGCCAACGATGGCCATGTAAAGGCAAGCCGGGACAATTGCATAGGACAAAAGCGGCCGAACCTGGCGGCCCGGATTTCGGCGGTTCCCGAGGATGGCGGAGGTCAGATGTCGAAGCTGACCACGTGGTCCATGCTCTGCGACGGCAGGAGCTGATCCATCTGCCGCGAGGGCTGGTCGCAGCCGGTTTCCCCCACGACGCGCGCGGGCACGCCGGCGACCGTCTTGTTGTGCGGCACAGGCGACAGCACCACCGAGCCGGCGGCGATCTTCGAGCAATGACCGATCTCGATATTGCCGAGGATCTTGGCGCCGGCGCCGATCAGCACGCCGCGGCGGATCTTCGGATGGCGGTCGCCATTGGCCTTGCCGGTGCCGCCCAAAGTCACCCCGTGCAGGATCGAGACATCATCCTCGATGACGGCCGTCTGGCCGACGACCAGGCCGGTGGCGTGGTCGAGGAAGATGCCCTTGCCGATGCGGGCGGCCGGGTTGATGTCGGTCTGGAACACCGAGGACGAGCGGCTCTGCAAATAGAGCGCGAAGTCCCGGCGACCCTGGTTCCACAGCCAATGCGCCAGCCGGTGCGTCTGGATGGCGTGAAAACCCTTGAAATAGAGAACCGGCATGATGAAGCGGTCGCAGGCCGGATCGCGATCGTAATAGGCCTGGATGTCGACGCGAACCGTCGAGCTCCACTCCGGATCGTCGTCCAGCATCGCCTTGAAGGTCTGGCGGATGAGATCGGAGCCGATATCCTGATGCGCCAGGCGCTCGGCCAGCCGGTGGATCACCGCCTCTTCCAGGCTCTCCTGGTTGAGGATGGTCGAATAGAGGAAGGCCGCAAGCAGCGGATCGCGGTTGACCGCCTCCATCGCCTCATCGCGGATCGACCGCCAGATCGGGTCGACCGGCTGCACCATGCTGGGGCGGGCAATCGTAACGCTGTTCATCGACGCTCTCCGGCCTTGCTCATTCTCCGGCGGCACATATAGGCCAGATCATAGCACGGTTGAACTCAATTTTCCTTAGTGCTTTGTCAAATGGACCTGGTTCACGCAAATTCAAGCGACGATGGAAAACGAACCCTTGATCGACGAAGCGCTGAAAAGCGAGCTTTCCGCGCTCTATCAGGCCGCGGATCGCCACTACCACGGCCTGGCGCATATCCAAGCGATGCTCGCGCTGGCGGCCGAATACCGGCATCTTCTTGACGATCCGCAGGCTGTCGAGGCGGCGATCTGGTTCCACGACGCCATCTATGACAGCCGTGCCAAGGACAATGAGGCAAAGAGCGCCGAACTGGCCGAGAAAAGGCTCGCCGGGCGCGCCAGTCCTCATCGCCTTACCCGCATCGCGGCGATGATCAACGCCACCGCCACCCACCAATTGCCGCCATTCCACGACGAGAATGCGCTCAACGATGCGGCCCTTTTGCTCGACATGGATCTGGCGATCCTCGGCGCCGAACCCGCGGTGTTCGATGCTTACGAGAAGGCGGTCCGACTGGAATATGGCTGGGTGGAGGAGCCGATGTGGCGCGCCGGCCGCGCGGCCGTTTTGAAGAACTTCCTGGCTCGCCCGCATATTTTCGGCTCTGAGCCATTCCGCCAGCGGTACGAGGCGCAAGCCAGAAAGAACCTGAGCCGATCGTTGCAGGCTCTGCAAAATCCGGCCTGATCGATCAAGCATCAACTGCCGGATCGCGCCCGGTCCCGGATTTCGTTGCCTGCGCCGGGTCGAAGAGCGCATCGAGAAAGGCTTGGACCAGCAAACTCTGGGCATCTGCCTTGCGATAGGCGACGCGGTGGATGGAGCTGAATGCGTAGGCTCTCGGCCGGATCGCCCGCATTTCGCCCCCTGCCACCCAGGGATCCGCGAAATGGCAAGGCAGGAAGCCGATGAAGTTGCCCGAAAGGATCAGCATCAGCTGTGCCTCCATATGGACGACCGACGCGCTCGCGCGCGGATGGCCGACAAGATAGAGGTCATCGAAATGCCGGTAGCTGCGGACCGAAAAACGGGCGTTATCGATAGCCGCCTTGTCGATTGCCGAATCCGGCACGGCAAATAACGGGTGGCGTCGCCCGCAATAGAGGAGATGCGGCTCTCCGCAATAGTCGCGATAAACGACGCCCGGCGCCTTTTGCGACAGCGGTCCGATGACGATGTCCCGGCCACCGTCCGCGACCTGTTGCTCGAGTTCGGATGGCGTGCCTACCGTCAGGTCGATGAAGACATCGGAATCCGGCCCCATGAAGCGGCCGAGGGCATGTTGGATGCCAAGCTCCGCGCTGGTGAACACGCCATCCGAGGTGCCAAGCCGCAATCGCCCCGACAGGCTGCCGCTGGCGGCACTGATGCGATGTCCGAAATCGTCAAGGTCGCGAAACAGCTTCTGAGCGGCATCGTAGGTGGCCCGGCCGACCTCGGTCAGCCGGAATTGCTTGCGCCCGCGATGGCAGAGCTGTGCGCCGATGCGCTTTTCCAGTTCGGCCAGATGCGTGCTCAGTGTCGGCTGCGACAGATTGAGCGTGATCTGGGCGGCCGCGAAACCGCCGGAATCGGCCAGCGCCACGAAGACGCGAAGCAGGCGGATATCGATATTGTCCAGCCGGCGCATGCCATTCCCCCACCATACATCGATATTATTCGATGTATGGTTCTAAATAAACTCATTTACATCAATGTTGAAAGCCGCGAGCCTGCGCAAAACAAAACATTGGGGAACGATCATGAAATCATCCAGGGCTTTCGCCTTGTCCGTCGCGCTCGTGCTCGCCGGCGCGCAATCCGCCTTCAGTGCCGACCAGATCCGCATCCTGGCGCCCACATGGCTGGGGTTTGCACCTGTCCACATTGCTTCCGATCTTGGCTGTTTCGCCAAGAAGGACCTCGATGTCAGCATCAAGTTCGAGGACGACCTGACGAATGTCATGGCGGCGATGGCGCGCGGCGACATCGAGCTGCAGATGCGTTCGGTCGGCGAATACCAGGGCCGTCCCCGCGACGCCTCGACCCCCGGCATCATCATCGGCACGATCGATGAATCCGTCGGCGGCGACGGCGTGATCACCGACGACAACATCAAGTCGGTGGCCGACCTTAAGGGCAAGGTGGTGGCCGCGGAGCCGAATATCCCCGCGCGCCTGCTGCTGCAGATGGAGCTGAAGCAGGCCGGTCTGTCGCTGAAAGACCTTCAGATCAAGGATATCGCTTCCGCCGACACCGGCGCTGTGTTCGTCGATCCCTCGATCGCCGCGATCGCCACCTATGAGCCGTTCATGTCGCAGGCGCTCAAGGCCTCGACCCGACCGGGCGCGCGCATGCTGATCTCATCCAAGGATCATCGCGGCATCATCATCGACGCGATCATCGTGCGCAACGACGATCTCAAGGCCAATCCGGACAAATATGCCCGTTTCCTTGGCTGCATCTATGAAGCCGTCGATTTCATCAAGGCCGAGCCGGACAAGTTCGCCGAGATGGCGTCCAAGCATTTCGGGCTGACGCCGGATG
Organism: Mesorhizobium vachelliae; assembly: GCF_033977325.1. Classification (NCBI taxonomy): domain Bacteria; kingdom Pseudomonadati; phylum Pseudomonadota; class Alphaproteobacteria; order Hyphomicrobiales; family Phyllobacteriaceae; genus Mesorhizobium; species Mesorhizobium vachelliae. The sequence continues at coordinate 48,211 of NZ_JAVIIR010000008.1, read as the reverse complement.
AGGTGAAGGGGATCGTCAACGGCTCGCTTTCCTACACCACGCTCTCCGAGTCGCTCGCCTACATGGGCAAGCCGGGCGAGAAAGGCACCCTGCACGACATCTTCGACACCGTCATGCAGCTCAACCTGGAAAACGGCGCCGCTGACAACAAGCTGATCGCCGCCGACCAGATCGACAACTCGGTGATCAACAAAGTGCCTGCGAAGTAGGTCTTCGGATACGCACCGCAGCTCCCACGTCACCCAGGAATAGCGATTTTGTTCAGCAATCTATTCGTGTTCCGCGGCCGCGTGGCGCCGATGGTGGAACTTTCGGTCGGCATCGCCGCGGCGTTCCTGGTGGTGGCGGCCTGGGAGGCGGCCGCGCGGTCCGGCGTCATCGCGCCGCAATTCCTGCCCTCGCCCACCCGGGTGGTCGCCGCCCTGTGGACGATGCTGACCGAGCAGGACCTCGTCTGGCACGTTGCCGTGTCGACCGCTCGCGTCTGGATCGCGTTCCTGCTGGCAGCGGCAATGGCGATCCCGATCGGCATCATGATGAGCTCCTATCGCATCATCGGCGCCGCGCTGGAGCCGATGATCGACTTCATCCGCTACCTTCCGGTCCCAGCGCTGGTGCCGTTGTCGATAATCTGGTTCGGCGTCGGCGAGGAAACCAAGGTTTTCCTGCTGTGGCTGGGCACATTCTTCCAACTCGTGCTGCTGGTGGCCGACGACATGCGACGGGTGCCGCAGGAATTCGTCGAGGTCGCTCGCACTGTCGGCGCCAACTCGCGGCAAGTGATGACGGACGTCGCGCTGCGCTGGATGGGACCAACGCTGATCGACAACCTGCGCATCACGCTGGGCTGGTGCTGGACCTACCTGATCATCGCCGAGATCGTCGCCGCCGATTCCGGCATCGGCTATGTGATCTGGACAGCACGCCGCTTCGTCAAGACGCCCGAGGTCATGGCCGGAGTCGTCGTCATCGGGCTGATCGGCCTCGTCACCGACCAGTTGCTTCGCCTGCTTCACCGCCGGCTGTTCCGGTATCTGTGAGGGCAAGACGATGAGCGCTTATGTCCAGTTCGCCGACACGGCGAAGTCCTTCGGCTCTGTCGAAGTGGTGCGGAAAACCAATCTCGGCCTGGAACGCAACTCGCTGGTCGTCTTTCTCGGCCCGTCGGGCTGCGGCAAGACCACGCTGATGAGAATGGTCGGCGGGCTCGACGATCCGACTTCCGGCTCCATCCTGCTTGGCGGCGAGAAGGTCGTGCGGCCCGACCGGCGGCGCGGCATGGTGTTCCAGTCCTACTCGTCCTTCCCTTGGCTGACGGTCGAACGCAACATCGCCTTCGGCATGCGCTACCGCGGCGACATCACGTCGGCGCAAAAGTCGGAGCGCACGCGCCACTATCTGGACCTGTTCGGGCTTGCCGACTTTGCCGCTTCCTATCCGAACCGGATTTCCGGCGGGATGCGCCAGCGCGTCGCCATAGCGCGCACGCTTGCCGCCGGTTCCGACGTGCTCCTTATGGACGAGCCCTTCGGCGCGCTCGATGCGCTGACGCGCGAGCGCCTGCAGGTCGAGTTGCGGCTGATCCAGATCCGCGAGGAAAAGACCGTCATCTTCGTCACGCACGATGTCGAGGAAGCGGTGTTCCTCGCCGACCGGATCATCCTGTTCTCGCGCCGGCCCGCCTCGGTCGTCGCCGATATCGACGTGGCGGCCGAGCTAGGCCCGCAGCGGCCGCTCGAAATCCGCGAAACGCAGAAGTTCTTCGAGCTGCGCAACAAGGTGCTGCATCTGATCCGCAATGAGACCGGGACAGCGGTATGAGCCTCTCCTTCTCCGGCAAGGTCGTGGTGATCACGGGGGCGAGCCGCGGCATCGGGCTCGGCATAGCGCGCCGCTTCGCGCAGGCTGGCGCCACGCTGCACCTGATCGCCAACGATGCGGCCATCCATGAGCGGGCGCGTGAACTGAATGCCACCGGCGCCGAGGCCGACATTGCCGATCGCGAGGCGGTTGCGGCGGCGCTCGCCCCGATCGCCCGCATCGACGTGCTCGTCAACAATGCCGGCCTCGAGCTGATGACGCCGGTCGATGACGCGGGCGACGACAATGAGGCTGCGTTCCGCCGCATCGTCGAGATCAATGTGATCGGCACCGCCCTCGTGACGGCGCGAGCCTTGCCGCGCATGCCGGCTGGCGGTTCGATCCTCAACACGGCCTCGATCTGGGGGCGCGTCGCCGAGGCGAGGTTCGGCGCCTATGTGGCCTCGAAGCACGCCATCATCGGCCTGACGAAAACCTGGGCCAGGGAGCTCGGCTCGAAAGGCATTCGCGTCAACGCCGTTTGCCCTGGCTGGGTACGGACCGAGGCTTCCATGCGCTCGCTCGGCCGCATGGCCGAGCACGACGGCCGCGGCGAGGCCGAGCTGCTCGACGCGATTGTCGATGGCCAGGCGCTGCCCGGTCTCATGGCGCCGGATGACGTCGCCGGCACCTACCTCTTCCTGGCCTCTGACCTTGCCGCCAACATCACCGGACAATCGCTCGGCGTCGACAGGGGAGAAGTGCCTTGGTAGCTGCACTGCACGGAAAGCGCTCGCTGGTCACCGGCGCCGCCAGCGGGATCGGACGGGCGACGGCGCTGGCGCTGCGGGAAGCCGGCGCCACGGTCATCGGGCTGGATCTGATCGGATCCGAGCGGGACATGCCCATCCTTGCCTGCGACCTCGCGAAAGAAGGCGATATCGTCGGTGCCGCCGCCGAAGGCGCGCGCCGGCTCGGGGGCTGCGATATATTGGTCAACAATGCCGGCATCCTTCAGGAAGCACCGCTCGACCGGATTTCGGCTGACCACGTGGATCGCATGTTCGCGGTCAACGTCCGCGGCGCCATCCTGATGACGCGGGAGACGCTGCCGCATCTCTCCGAGGGTGGCCGCATCATCAACATCGCTTCGGAACTCGCCTATCTCGGCCGCGCCGAGGCTTCGGTCTATTGCGCCACCAAGGCCGCCTTGCTCGGCCTCACCCGTTCCTGGGCGCGGGAACTCGCGCCGCGTATCCTCGTCAACGCCGTGGCGCCGGGACCGACCGACACCCCGCTGCTGGGCTTCGATGCCCTCAGCGAAAGCCAGCAGGCCCAGGAGACCATGCACCCGCTGCGCCGGATCGGCAGGCCCGAGGAAATTGCCGCGGCTGTCGTCTTCCTCGCCGGTCCGGGCGCGACGTTCTTCACCGGACAATGCCTCGGCGCCAATGGCGGCGCGGCCATGCTTTGAGATGGGAAAGATCATGATGGACAGCGTTTTCCTGGCCGAGTTGCCTTGGCCCGAAGCCCAAAGAAGGATAGCGGCCGGCGCGCCGGTTTTCCTGCCGCTTGGCTCGACCGAGCAGCATGGCCACCATATGGCGATGAACGTCGACGTCGTCATCCCGACCGCCATTGCCGCCAATGTGGCATCGCAAGTGGGCGGCCTCGTCGCGCCGACGATCGCTTACGGCAATCGCTCGCAGCCGAGAACCGGCGGCGGCCCGGCCTTTCCCGGCACGATCAACATCACCGCGCACACCTTTTCGCTTCTGGTCAAGGACGTGATCTGCGACCTGCACCGCCAGCAGGTACGGCGCATCGTGGTGCTCAACGGCCATTACGAAAACATCGGCCCGGCGATCGAGGGCATCGAACTGGCGCTCGATGCGATCGGTCGCGACCGCGCCGCGGACATGACTATCCTGCGTATCGATCATTGGGAAATGGTTCGCCCCGAAACCCTCGCCAGAGTATTTCCCGATGGCTATCCCGGCATCGAATTGGAACATGCAAGCGTGATCGAAACCTCGATGATGCTGGCATTGCGGCCGGAACTCGTCGATCTCGACCGGGCCTTGCATGATGGCCCTGCCCGCTTCAAGCCCTATGACCGTTATCCTCGCCCTGCCGAGGAAGTGCCACCATCGGGCGTGCTGTCGCTCACCGAAGGCTCCTCTGCCGAGAAGGGCCGCTGGCTACTGAACGACTGCGAAACGCGCATCGCCGAAATCGTCAAACGTGAATTCGCCTGAGGTGACCGAGACCATGCAGAACAGCTTCCACCAGCCCGTCGATGCCGCGCAGGTGCCACGATTTGCCGGGCTTTCCACCTTCATGCGGCTGCCGGCCGTGCCGAGCGCGAAGGGGCTCGACATCGCCCTTGTCGGCATTCCATGGGACGGCGGCACGACCAATCGGGCCGGCGCTCGCCACGGTCCGCGTGAAATCAGGAACCAGTCGAGCCTGATGCGCCGCGTCCATCACGTCTCGGGAACCGAGCCGTTCAGCATCGCCAATATCGCCGATGTCGGCGACGTTTCGGTCAATCCGATCAACCTGCTCGACGGGTTGAAGCGCATCGAGGACGGCATTGCCGCGATCGTCGCTGAGGGAGCCCTTCCCCTCGCCGCCGGCGGCGATCACCTGACGACGCTGCCGGTGCTGCGCGCCGTGGCCCGCAAGGCGCCGGTCGGCATGATCCACTTCGACGCGCATTCCGACACGAACGATCGCTACTTCGGCGACAATCCCTATACGCACGGAACGCCTTTCCGGCGCGCGATCGAGGAAGGGCTGCTCGACCCCAAGCGGGTTGTCCAGATCGGCATCAGAGGCTCGATCTACGAACCGGGCGAGCACGACTGGGCGACGTCTCAAGGGATACGCATCATCTATATGGAAGAGTTCGTCCGCCGAGGCGCGGCTTCCGTCATGCAGGAAGCGCGCGATCTCGTCGGTAACAGCCCGACCTATGTGACGTTCGACATCGATTGCATCGATCCGTCCATGGCGCCCGGCACCGGCACGCCCGAGCTCGGCGGCTTCACGACCCGCGAGGCGCAGGAGATGGTTCGATTGCTGGACGGATTGAACTTCGCCGGCGCCGATGTGGTAGAGGTCGCGCCCCCATTCGACCTTGGCGGCATGACGGCGCTCGCCGGCGCGACGATGATGTTCGAGCTGCTGTGCGTCATGGCGAGGTCCCTCGCCGACAGGAGGGCGCGCGGCTAGGACGATTACGGGCAGCGCCTTTCCGGCTAGTCCGGAAAAATGTCTCCATCCCCTCGGCGTAGGCTCTGAACCCCGCACGCCGGTACACCGACTGGGCCGCGGGATGGTCATAGGTGTCGGTGTGAAGCCAAAGCCTTTGCGGCCGACGCGACCACGCCGCGCGCAAGGCCCGGTCGAGCAGGAACGGCCCCAGCCGCTTGCCTTGAAAGGCCGGAACCAATCCGAAGTGGACGAGTTCGATGGCCGCTTCATAGACATTGTTGAACTCGCAGAAGCCTGCCGCCTCACCATCGACGCTGAGCACATGGATATGCGTCAAGGTGCTGGCAAGCAGCGTTTCCAGGTCCGCCTCGGGCATGCGCAGGCGCTGGTCCCATTGCACCGGTCCGCCGACCGTTCGGTAGAGATCTAGATAGCTGGAAATATCGAGCCTTTCGCGCGCCACGATGGCGTCGGCCAAAGGCGGCGCAAGCGGCGCGCCCTGCGGCGGCGCCAGCATCTCCATATAGGTGACGAGAAGATCGACCACGCGGAGCGCCGCGCGCTCAGAGGGGGTTTTCGGCGTAGAACTCGAGCACGCGCTGCTTGAAGCTCTTGTCGCCGACGGCGAGCATGTGGTCGCGGCCCTCAATGTGAAACGCCTTTGCGTTGGGCATCAAAGCGGCAAGCTCGTCCGGCGAGCCGCCGATATCGTCCTTGGTGCCGACCGCTATCAGCGTCGGCTGGGCGATGCGCGCCATGTCGTCCTCGCTGAGCAGCTCGCGCGACTTTGCGATGCAGGCCGCGAGCGCGCGCCGGTCGCTGCGCGTCTGGTCGGCGAAGGCGCGGAACGAGCGGCCGCGCGGATGCGTGGTCTGTGAGGGATCCTCCGCCAGCAGGGCGGCCGCGATCGGGTCCCAGTCGCCGACGCCGTCGACCATGCCGATGCCGAGGCCGCCGAACACCAGCGTCGCGACCTTCTCCGGATCGGAGAGCGCCAGGAAAGCCGAGACGCGCGCGCCCATCGAATAACCCATGACATGCGCGCGCTCGATGCCGAGGTGATCGAGCAGCGCGGCCGCGTCGGCCGCCATCTTTTGCGGCGTGTAGTCGGCCTCGTCATAACTCTTCGACGACGAGCCGTGGCCGCGATGGTCAAAGGCGATCGCCCGGTAGCCGGCGTCGTTCAGCGTCTTGAACCAGCCCGGCGAGACCCAGTTGACATAATGGCTGGAGGCAAAGCCATGGATCATCAGCACGGGGTCGCCCTGCCCCGATGCCGGCTGGCGATCGAGATAGGCAAGCTCGAAACCGTCATGCGAAAAGAAATCCATCGGCAAAACTGCTTCTCAGTTGGAACTTGAGCCGATAGCCGGATGGCGCAAGAGATCGCCTTCCTTGATGCCGTCCTTGGCTGCGGTGCCTGCTTTCAGCTCAAGCACGAAACGCACCGGCTGTCCGGGCGAGATGATCGCTTCGGATTCGGGCTCGCCGCGCTTGATGGCTTTGATCCTGCCGTCCTGGCCGATGAAGATGAGGTCGAGCGCCATCGGCGTGTTCTTCATCCAGAAATCCACCTCGTCTGTCCGTTCGAAGACGAACAACATGCCGTGATCGTCGGCCATCGTCTGGCGAAACATCAGGCCGGCCTCGCGTTCGGCGGAGGTGTCGGCGATCTCGATGGAGAAGGAGCGCTCGCCCGAGCCGGTCGACACCACAAGCGGGGTCCGGTCGATGGGCAGCAGCATCGCATCCGCCGAACTCGGCTTCGCGGCGATGAAACAGGCGGCGAAAACAATCGCGGCGCAGAGCGCGACCGCAGTCAGCCAATTGCGATGAGCCATGGGGTACCTCGTCCAGACGCCCGTCCTAACCCATGATCCGCGGAAGTGGAACCGGTTTTCGGACAAGATGGTCGCGCCGCGGCCAAGGGCTTTTCGACTGCGTCGAGAGGCCCTAAAGCGCGTCGCGATCTTTCAGATTCGCTCCACGCGCTTTAGGTTTTTGATTTTGCGCATGTCTTGATCCCGAAACCGGTTCCCGCTTTCGGGAGACATGCTTTAGTGCGAGACCGACAAGGTACCCATATCGGGATGGATTTCGGCGGCCATAAGGCCTTTGTCGCCGCGTCCGAAGCGGACAAGCACGACCTGCCCGGGCCGGAGCTCGGTTATGCCGTAGCGCCGCAGCGTCTCCATGTGGACGAAGATATCTTCCGTCCCCTCGCCCCGCGTCAGGAAGCCGAAACCCTTGGTGCGGTTGAACCACTTGACCAGGGCCCGCTCGAGGCCGCTCTCCGGGTTGACGGTAACGTGGGTGCGCTGTTCCTGCTCTGCCGGGTGCACCGCCGTCGAGGCATCCATGGACAGGACGCGGAACGCCTGCAAGCCGCGCTCGCCCTGTTTCACAAGGCAGACGACCCGCGCGCCTTCGAGCGCGGTCTGAAAGCCGTCCTTTCGAAGACAAGTCACATGGAGGAGGATATCACCCGAGACGCCGTCGTCCGGAAGAATGAAGCCGTAGCCTTTGGCCACGTCGAACCATTTGATAGCGCCGGCGATTTCGACAAGCTCGGCGGGGTCGCCGCCACTGTCCCGCTGCAAGGCGTCGTCAAGGCTTCCGTCCCGCCTCGTAAAAGAGGCCTTTTCCCCCATAAGAATGCCCCCTTCTTCCAACTGAACCGCGACTGATTCTTGCCAAGAGATTAACACTGCGGCTTCCGGGGTGTGCAAGGGCTGACGTGCCTTTTTTCACCGTTCAGTACCGGAAAGGCTGAAATGTTGTTTGCCGGCGCGTCCCGAAGACAAATGGCGAGGCCCGAAATCGGCCCCGCCGCCGCTATTGTCGGACGATTGCCCTTTCGCCGGGTGGCCCCTAAGGTGGCTGCCAACCCCAACACTTTGAGGAAGCCGCCATGCGCTATCTGCACACAATGGTCCGCGTCGCCGATATCGACCAGTCGCTCGATTTCTACTGCAACAAGCTCGGCCTGAAGGAGGTGCGCCGCTACGAAAACGACCAGGGTCGCTACACGCTGATCTTCCTCGCCGCGCCGGAAGACGAGCAGAGCGGCATCAATGAGAAGGCGCCGCTGGTCGAGCTGACCTACAATTGGGACCCGGAAGACTATAAGGGCGGCCGCAATTTCGGTCATCTCGCCTATGAGGTCGATGATATCTACGCCACCTGTCAGAAGCTGATGGACAATGGCGTGACCATCAACCGGCCGCCGCGCGACGGCAACATGGCCTTCATCCGCTCGCCGGATGGCATCTCGATCGAGCTGCTGCAGAAGGGTCCCGCCAAGGCGAAGGCCGAACCATGGGCCTCGATGGCGAACACCGGCGTCTGGTAAAGCCGGCGATCCACGCCGATTTAAGCAGCGGCCGCCGGAGCAATTCCAGGAAAAGTGTGAGCGGTTTTCCGTTCGGAATTGCGTCAAAATAAGGAGACAGAGCGGTTCGCCGTTTCCGCGAAACGGTGAACCGCTCTGGCGCCGTGCCTATCTAACGGGGCGCCAGCCTCATCCAGGCTGGCGTTCGTTCATCCGCCAGGAGAATTCCATGCCGACCAGCCGCGCCGATGTCGCCACCGAGCATGCGAGCCGCTATCTGCAGCAGCTCTGCAAGCACTGGTCGCACAAGTTCCCTGTCGAGTTCGACCCGCAGCACGGCGCCATCCAGCTCTCGATCGGCCGCACCGTGATGGACGCCGACGATCATGCGCTGCACATCGCCTTGGCCGCCGACGACGAAGCTTCGCTGGATCGGCTGGAGAGCGTGGTCGCAGACCACATCAAGCGCTTCGCCTTCCGCGAGGAATTGAGCTTCGACTGGCAAAAGGCCGCTTAGCTCTACGGCTTCAGGCGCCGCCGGCCTTGCCGGCCATTTCCAGCAACGCCAGCACGCTGCGCCAGTTGCGTGCCGTGCCGGGCACCTTCAGCGTTCGCCCGATGAGGTTGGCGAACACGGATTTGCCGAGCCCGTCCGGCGCATGCAGGTAAAGCACGTCGCCCTTGATCTCGAAGCGCTCCGGACCGGTGCATTTGTCGGCGAGCCGCTGCGTCTCCTCGGCGGTCGGCTCGCGCTCCAGCGCATAGGCGTGCAGCTTGGTCGGCTCGCCGACTACCTCGGGATAGGGATTGTCCTTCACCAGCCGCGCGAACCAGCCGGCGTCGCGCACCAGGATGCGCGAATTGAACCCCCACTTCTTCTCGAAGGCTGTCTCGAGTTCCTTGGTCAGCGCCGCCGCGTCTCCCTTCTTCGCCCGGAACACGACATTGCCGCTTTGCACATAGGTCGCGACATCGGTAAAGCCCAGACCTTCGAAGAAGGCCTTGAGTTCCGCCATTTTGACGATGCGGTTGCCGCCGACATTGATGCCGGAAAACAGCGCCACGAAAGCCGTGCTTTGTTTTGCGCTCATATGATGAACCCCGCCAGCGTCTCGTTGTCGGTGATGTCCTGATACTGCACGCCCTCGGTGTCGAAATTGGCCTTCAGCAGGTCGAAATTGCGGCGGTCCTTGGTCTCGATGCCGATCAGCACCGAGCCGAAATTGCGCGCCGACTTCTTCAGGTACTCGAAGCGGGCGATGTCGTCGTCGGGACCGAGCATTTCGAGGAAATCGCGCAGCGCGCCAGGCCGCTGCGGGAAGCGGATGATGAAGTATTTCTTCAGGCCCTCGAAACGCAGCGCCCGCTCCTTCACATCCGGCAGCCGCTCGAAGTCGAAATTGCCGCCGGAGACGACCGCGACGATCGTCTTGCCCCTGATCTCCTTGCGCGAAAAATCCTTGAGCGCGTCGATCGCCAGCGCGCCGGCCGGCTCCAGCACGACGCCCTCGACATTGAGCATCTCGATCATGGTGGCGCAGAGCCGGTTCTCGGGAACCAGCCGCACGGCATCGGCGGTGAAGTCCTTGAGATGGCGCAGCGGCTCGCGGCCGATCTCGGCCACCGCGGCGCCGTCGACGAAATTGTCGACCTTGGCGAGCTTGACCCGCTTGCCGCTGGCAAGGCTCTCGGCGAGGCTCGGCGCGCCCGCCGGCTCGCAGAACACGAAGCGCGGGTCGCGATGCTGGTCGGCGAAATAATGCGTCACCCCGGCGGCCAGGCCGCCGCCGCCAACCGGCAGCATGACGATATCGGGTGTCCGCCCGCCCGGCATCTGCGCCGCGATCTCATGGGCGACCGTCGCCTGGCCCTCGATGATGTCCTTGTGGTCGAAAGGCGGCACCATATGCGCGCCGGCGCTCTCGGTGAATTCGAAGGCGGCGCGGTAGCAATCGTCGAAGAAGTCGCCGACCAGCCTGATCTCGACGAAATCGCCGCCGAACAGCCGCGTTTTGTCGATCTTCTGCTGCGGCGTCGTCACCGGCATGAACACGACGCCCTTTTTGCCGAAATGGCGGCAGACGAAGGCAAAGCCCTGCGCATGATTGCCGGCAGAGGCGCAGACGAACAGCTCGGCATTGTTGCCTGCGGCGAGCGCCTTGCGGAAGAAGTTGAAGGCGCCCCTGATCTTATAGGAGCGCACCGGCGTCAGGTCCTCACGCTTCAACAGCACGCGGGCGCCGGTCTTCTTCGACAGGTAGTCGTTCTCCTGCAGCGGCGTTTCCGGAAAGATTCCGCGGATCGCTTCGGCAGCCACGGCAACGCGGGCGGAAAAGCTGTTCACCACAAGTTCCTCATTCTGATCTTGGCGCATGCAGGGACAGCCATCGTCCTTGCCGGCAGACCTTCCTGCCGCCCTTTTGGCTTTCGCGCAACACTAGGATGGTCCTCGCCCGGCGCTGAGCCAGTTTCCGCTGGACACGACTTACTTTAGCCGCACTTCGCCTGTCCGGGAGATTTCCGCGGAGGTGGACGGCCAATCGTGGCCGCGGTGGAATTGCAGTGGAAGTGTCGACGTGCGGTTGAAGACCATTCTGATCATTGCCCTCGCCCTGCTGACGGCAGGCTGCGCGGGCCAGCAGACGCAGGAAATCCTGGGCAGCGTCGTCGTGCCGACGACGGCGACCGAGATCGCCGGCAACCACTCGATCTTCATCACCACCACGCGCAAGCGCTCCGACGACCCGAACAAGGTCTTCGACGGCGAACGTTCGGCGACGCTCAATTACGCCCGCGTCAACGTCACCGTTCCGCCGGTTCACCAGACCGGCCAGATCGAGCGCCGTTCGCGCGGCAAGTCGGACGATCCGGCCAAGTATTTCATGGCTTCGGAAGTCGTCGGCTACGACACGCAGCCGAAATTCGTCAGCGCCCTCAATGCCGACATCGACGCCCGCGGCGGCCGCGTGATGGTCTTCGTCCACGGCTACAACACCGGCTTCGACGATGCCGTCTACCGGCTGACCCAGATCGTCCACGATTCCGGCTATCCGGGCACACCGGTGCTGTTCTCCTGGGCGTCCGGCGCCAAGACCACCGACTATGTCTATGACAAGGAAAGTGCTGCCGCCGCCCGCGACCAGTTGGAGGTGACGCTCAGGATGCTGGCGCAGACCGGCGCCCGGCGCATCGACATCGTCGCCCATTCGATGGGAACCTGGGTGACGATGGAGACGCTGCGCCAGCTCGCCATCACCGGCGACCGCGATCTCAGTGGCAAGCTCGGCGACGTGGTGCTTGCCTCGCCCGACATCGATGTCGACGTCTTCAAGAGCCAGATGCGCCGCTACGGCAAGCCGGACAAGCCCTTCATCCTGCTCTTGTCGGACGACGACCGCGCGCTCAGGCTCTCCGGCCTGATCGCCGGCTCGCGCCCCCGCGTCGGCGACTACCGTGACGCCGCCGACCTTGCCTCCTATGGCGTCACGGTGGTCGATCTTTCCAAGGTCAAGGGCAGCGACAGCTTCAACCACACCAAATTCGCCGACAACCCGATGATGGTGCAGATGATCGGACAGCGGCTCCGCGAGGACGATGGCTTCGCCAGCGATCGCGACGTGACCGACCGCATCCGCCAGTTGGCCGCGCAGTAACCCTATCGGTGCGGGTTTCCGCATCGCATGGACTTTGAACTGGACCCGACAGCCCTCAGGCTTTATCGGAGTAATAGAGAGATTTGCCGCCCTTGGGGGACCCCGGGTGACTGTGCATGCGAAGATCGTTGTCGGCCTTGCCTTCGCGCTCGCCCTCGCCGGCTGCGCCGGTCCCACGCACGATCTGCTCAACCGCAAAGCTGTCACGGCGCCCGCCTCCGATATTGCCGCCAAGCATGAGATTTTCGTCGCCACCACCCGCCAGCAGGCGACCAAGGATCCGCGCCAGGTGTTCGACGGCGACCGTTCGCCGACCACTAGCTACGCTCGCGTCGACGTCACCGTGCCGAAGACCCACCAGGCCGGCGCTATCGAACGCGCCAAGGGCTCGGCCGACTCCAACCCGGCCAAGCAGTTCACCGCCACCAATGTCGTCCACTTTGGCGACGCGCAGCAATTCGCCAAGGCGGTCGGCGCCGACATTTCCATGCGCGGCGATCGCGCCTTGGTCTTCGTGCACGGCTTCAACAACGGTTTTGACGACGGCATCTTTCGCATCACGCAGATAGCGCATGACACGAAATATTCTGGTACGCCCGTGCTGTTCTCATGGGCATCGAGCGCCAGGACGACCGGCTACATCTACGACAAGGACAGCTCCACCGCCGCGCGCGACGATCTCGAGGCGACGCTCAGGATGCTTGCCAAGACACGCGTCAAGAGCATCGACATCATCGCCCATTCGATGGGCACCTGGCTGACGATGGAAGCGCTGCGCCAGCTCGCCATCACCGGCGACCGCGACCTCGGCGGTAAGCTCGGCTATGTCATCCTCGCCTCGCCCGACATCGACGTCGACGTCTTCAAGAAGCAGATGATCCGCTACGGCAAGCCCGACAAGCCCTTCGCCATCCTGCTTTCGGGCGACGACCGGGCGCTGAAGCTGTCGAGCTTCATTTCCGGCGACAAGCCGCGCGTCGGCGACTATGGCAACGCCGCCGATCTCGCCAATTACGGCGTGACGGTCGTCGACCTGACCCAGGCCAAGGGCGGCGACGGCGGCCTGAATCATGCCAAATTCGCGGACAACCCGATCCTGGTGCAATTGCTTGGCAACCGGCTGCGCACGCCGGCCGGGCTTGCCTCGGACGAGCCCGACCCGACGCAGCTCAACAATATCGGCCAGGGCCTCGGCAAGGCGGTCGGTTCAGTTGCTGAGGTCGTCATCACCACGCCGTTCAAGGTGTTGACCATTGCGACCGGCGGCTGAGTTGCCCTAGACGAACAGGTCGACCTTCTGGAACGTCGTCACGTCGACCAGGCCGACATCCGAGATCCTCAGCTCCGGTATCACCACCAGCGCCAGCAGCGAGTGCTGCATATAGGCGTTGTTGAGTGAGCAGCCGACCTTGCGCATCGCCTCGGTCAATTGCTCGGCCTTCGCCGCGACGATCTCGGCGCGCTCGTCCGACATCAGGCCGGCGATCGGCATCTCGACCAGCGCCAGTTCCTTGCCCTTGGAATAAAGCACCACGCCGCCGCCCACCTCGCTCAGCCGGTTGACGGCCAGAGCCATGTCTTCCTTGTTGGTGCCGACGACGATGATGTGGTGCGCGTCATGCGCCACGCTGGACGCCATCGCGCAGTCCTCCACATAGCCGAAACCGGAGACGAAGGCGTTGGTGACGCCGCCCGTGCCGCGATGGCGCTCGACCAGGGCGATCTGGCAGATGTCGTTGCGCCGATCCATGGCGACCAACCCGTCCTCGACGGCGAGATCGGCCTCCAGCGCCCGCGTCGGCGCCTGGTTCTCGATCACGCCGATCACCCGCGCCCGCACCTCGTTGGCGCCTTGCGGCGCCGAAATGTCGAAGTCTTTCGCCGCGAGCTTCTTGCCGAGCTTGACCGTGTTCTTGGCCGTCGGCGGATAGTCATAGGCGGGAATGTCGATCTCGAGCTTGCCGGCCTTCGCCAGGCGGACGCCGCGGCCATAGACCTCGTCTATGGTCATCTGGGCAAGGTCCGAAACGATCAGGAGATCGGCCAGACGTCCGGGCGCGATCGAGCCGATCTCGCGTTCCAGCCTGAAATGCTGGGCGGTGTTGAGCGTCGCCATCTGGATCGCCGTCACCGGCTTCAGCCCATGGCTGATGGCGTGCCGCACGACGCGGTCCATATGGCCTTCATGCACAAGCGTGCCGGAATGGCTGTCATCGGTGCACAGGATGAAATTGCGCGGGTCGATGCCGCCTTCGGTCACCGCCTTGACCTGCGCCGCGACGTCGTACCAGGCCGATCCCAGCCGCAGCATCGCCTTCATGCCCTGGCGCACGCGGGCGATCGCATCCTCGGCGCGCGTGCCTTCATGGTCGTCCTCCGCCCCGCCGGCTACATAGCCATGGAACGGCAGGCCGAGATCGGGCGATGCATAATGCCCGCCGACCGTCTTGCCGGCCCTGACCGTCTCGGCGATCTCGCCCGACATCACCGGATCGTTGGCGGCGACACCGGGGAAATTCATCACTTCGCCCAGCCCGATGATGTTTTCCCAGGTCATCGCCTCGGCGACGTCGGCGACCGTCAATTCGGCGCCGGCATGCTCCAGCCCCGGCGCCGAGGGCACGCAGGACGGCATCTGGACATGCACGTTGATCGGCATCGCGACCGCCTCGTCATGCATCAGGCGCACACCCGGCAGTCCAAGCACATTGGCGATCTCGTGCGGATCGATGAACATCGAGGTGGTGCCGTGCGGGATGACCGCGCGGCAGAACTCCGTCACCGTCACCATGCCGCTCTCGACATGCATGTGCGCGTCGCAAAGGCCGGGCACCAGATAGCGCCCGCCGGCGTCGACGACCTTCGTCCCCTGCCCGATGGCATGGCTGGCATTCGGCCCGCAATAGGCAAAGCGGCCGGCGGCAACGGCGATATCGGTGCCGGGGATGATTTCTCCCGAATGGACATTCACCCAACGGCCGTTGCGGATGACCAGATCCGCGGGCTTTCGGCCCATCGCGACATCGACCAGATGTGTCGCAACCTCCGTCCACGGCTTTGGCTTTGCGGCGCTTGTCGGCTTGGCGTTCGTCATCGGCTGAGTCCTCTGCTTGGGCCAGTTTGGCAAATGTCGGCGCCCGGAGCCAGAGCGTCAGGTCGTAAACCACTGTTGCAGAGATGCAATTCCGTTTCGCAGTGAATGAGGCTACTCTTTCCGAAGGAGTTTTTCGAAACCGCCATTTCGGAGTGCTCGATGCGTCGAATGACGCTCGCCAGTGCTGGTCTTCTTGCCCTGCTGTCCGGCCCTGCCTGGGCGGCGGACATGGGCACCAATCTGCCGATGACCGCTCCCGGGTTCGACTGGACCGGCTATTATGCCGGCATGCAGGCCGGGTATGGCTGGGGCCGGTCCGACATCACCGGCGACAATGGCGGTCCGTTTTCGGTGAAGCCAGATATCGACGGCGGTTTCGTCGGCGGCCATGTCGCGGGGCTCTGGCAGTTCGATCAGGCCGTGATCGGCGCGGAGGCCGATCTCAACTACGCCTCGATCGACGGCACCGCCGGCCCGGCAAACGCGTTCGGCACCGACGTCAAGTGGTTCGGATCGATCAATGCCAAGGCCGGCTACGCCATGGATCGCGTGCTGATCTATGGCATAGGCGGCATCGCTTTCGCCGGCATCGAGACGTCGCAGACGGCGGGCACGGCCTTTGCCCGGACCCGCACCAGCACCGGCTGGACGCTCGGCGCCGGCGTCGACTATGCCTTGACCAACAATGTCGTCGTCGGCGCGCAATACCGCTACTACGATTTCGGCAAGGAGCATTTCGATGCTTCGGACACCTTCACCGAGCGCGACCAGGACGTGAAACTGCAGACGCTAGGCGTGAATTTCAGCTATAAATTCTGAGGCTTGCATCGCCGCGACGATGCGGAACACCTCGCCCGCATCGTCTCTCGAAAATTCAGGTGGCCGACGCCCGCAGGGGGCGGGGGAATGGGTAGGGGCCTGATGGACGCCGGCCTCGGCGGATCGATCCGCCGTGTCGCGAAACTTAGCGTTCCTTTAGCAGACCGTAATTCCGTGATCGCGCCACTTTCCAACCGCCCTGCCCTCGCCACGGCGGATGTGGCGGATATGCTTGGCTGAACGCTTGCGACCGGCCGGTCAGGATCGGTCCGAAGCCCTCTTTCCTTCTGGCATGGCGGCGAGGCACTCCTCCAGCCGCCGAAGCCGCGCCTTTTGCCAGCGCAGCGTGTGCGCAACCTCGTGCAGGTTCCATTTGGCCTTTGAATTGGCGGCCTCGATCAGACCCCGCTCGAGCCGATCGATCTCGCTGCGCAGCTGCCGCGCCTCCGCCTCCCTGAGCCCCCTGATCCAGCCTGCCCCACGCATGGTTCCACCATCAAGACCGGCCCGATGCTCGCAGACAAACGCTAATGAGATCGGTTTGGAGAACTCTGCATTTTAAACATCGCTAATATTAAATCTACGCGATGGGCGACCACGCAAACTGCTGACGGTCCGAAACATCGCTTGACGGCTCATATCAGGCATCTGAAAAGGGCACGCCTGCGGACGTGGCGGAATTGGTAGACGCAAGGGACTTAAAATCCCTCGATCTCTGATCGTACGGGTTCGATTCCCGTCGTCCGCACCACCCTTCGCTCTTCGAGCTTCGGGTGGCGGGCCACCCCCAAGTTGATTAGACGAAGGCGTGTCCTCCGAAGCCTTGGCGAAGGAGGAGCTTCGGCTGGCAGGCCACCCCCGGTTCAGCCGACGATCGGGCTCAGCTTGAGGTGCTGGATCAGGATGATCGTCTTGGCGTCGACGATGCGGCCGTCGGCGATGCCGGCCAGCGCCTCGTCCAACGGCATTTCCAGAACCTCGATGTCCTCGCCTTCCTCCGGTGAGCCGCCGCCGTCAGAAATACGGTCGGCCGGCGAATAGCGAGCGGTGAAGAACCACAGCCGCTCCGTCACGCTGCCCGGACTCATGAACGGCGCGAACAGCCGCTCGATATCCTTCAGGTGGTAGCCCAGTTCCTCCTCCGCTTCCTTGCGGATGGCGGTTTCGGGATCGTTTTCGTCGAGCAACCCGGCGCAGGCCTCGATCAGCGGCTCGCGATAGCCCACGGCGTAAGCGGGGAAACGGAACTGCCGCACCAGGAGCACGGTCGAGCGCTGCGGATCGAAGGGCAGGATCACCGCGCCGTCGCCGCGATCATAGGTCTGGCGGGTCTGCGTCTCCCATCGTCCGTCACGGCGGCGATAATCGAGCACCGTCTTCTTCAGCACCGCCCAGTCGTCCGAAAGAACCTCCTCCGAACGGATGCGAACGCGATCTTCCATGACGACCTCCGTATTGGCCGCAAAGGGATAGAGCAAATTCAGGAAAAGTGTGAAACGGTTTTCCGTCCGAAATTGCATCAAACGAGAAAAAGAGCGGCTCCGCGTCCTTCGAAACGCGGAGCCGCTCTATTGGCGAACGACGACCTGCGCAATCCCGGAAACCGAATGGTCCAGCGACAGTTTCACCGGCTCGTGTCTGGCGCGACACGCCGCGACTGCCTAGATAGCGGTATCTCGCCAGGAGCCCGTTTCATGACGTCATCGCTTTTCCAGCCGATCACCCTCGGCGGCCTCACCTTCCCCAATCGCATCGCGGTTGCGCCCATGTGCCAGTATTCGGCCGAGGACGGCTCGGCCAGCGACTGGCATCTCCATCACTGGATGAACCTGGCAATGTCGGGCGCCGGCATGGTGACGGTCGAGATGACCGATGTCGAGCGGCGCGGCCGCATCTCGCATGGCTGCCTTGGCCTCTATTCCGACGACAACGAGGCGGCCGCCAAGCGCACGCTCGACGCCGCCAGGCGCGTCGCCGCGCCCGGCACGAAGTTCGGCGTCCAGTTGGCCCATGCCGGACGCAAGGCCTCCAACCGCAAACCCTGGGAAGGCGGCGGTCCGCTGCAGCCGGGTGAAGATCCCTGGCAGACGGTTTCGGCCTCGGCCATCGCCTATGACACGGGCTGGAATGTGCCGCATGCGTTGGAGGATGACGAGATCCTGGAACTCATTGCGCGTTTTGCGCAGTCGGCCGTGCGCGCCGAACGCGCCGGCTTCGACTTTGCCGAATTGCATGCCGCGCATGGCTATCTGATCTTCCAGTTCCTCTCGCCGCTTTCCAACCAGCGCACGGACCGCTGGGGCGGGTCGCTCGAAAACCGCATGCGCTTCGCGGTCGAGATCGCCAGAGCGGTGAGGAAGGCCGCTCCGTCCATGATGCTGGGCGCGCGCCTTTCGGTGAAGGAATGGGTCGACGGCGGTTTCGACGTCGAGGACGCGATCGAGGTGGCCAAGGCGCTGAAGGCCGAGGGCGTCGCCTATCTGTGCTGCTCCAGCGGCGGCAATTCGCCCCTGCAGCAGGTGCCGCCCGGCCCCGGCTACCAGGTGCATCTGGCGGAAGCCGTGCGCAAGGGCGCCGGCATTCCGACGCGCGCCGTGGGGCTGATCGACGATCCGAGCCAGGCCGAGGCGATCGTCGCCGACGGCCGTGCCGACATGGTGGCGCTGGCGCGCGCATTCCTGGCCGATCCGCGCTGGGGCTGGCGCGCGGCGGCTGCCTTCGGCGAGGAAATCCATCCGGCGCCGCAGCTGGCGCGTTCGGTGACGACGATGCGGCATTGGATGAAGGCCGCCGGCTAACCGGAAACGAGCAGGTCCTGAGACGTTTGGGCGCAGGATCCTCGCCACAACTGCAACCAATTTGGCCGCTCTACGTTGCGGCCATGATGGACAACAAGCCCTTTGAAAAGCCGGTGGTGGTCGAACTCGGCCATGTCGGCAGATATCGCCAGATCCGAAGCACCCGCGAGGCCGCCGAGTGCCTGATGACTGTTTGGCCGCTCAATCGCGGCGATCGTCATCGTGATGCTCTCGACACTTGCCTCAAGGCGCTGGAAGGTTATCGTTCGACAGCGGACGCGCGTCGCGCCCTCGTCGAGGCGGCCAAGGAATCGGAAGTCCTGGTTCCTGAAGACAGGCTGCCCGACGGAAAGCTGCATTGAGCAGGTTTCTTAACCGGAGGATTCCATGGCGAAGCTGACTTACAAGATCGTCGAGCATGATGGCGGCTGGGCCTACAAGGTTGGCACGACATTCTCTGAAACTTTCCGCACGCACCAGGAAGCGTTGCGCGCCGCCGAAATTGCCTCGGCCGAACAGCAGATCGCCGGCACCACCGACGGCATCCAATATGAGGATTCCGACGGCAAGTGGCACGACGAACTGGCCGATGGCCGGGATCGCCCGCAGACCGAAGTATCTGATTGATAAGGTGTAGTCGCCCCCGCGACCGGCAAAGCCCAAGGCTTCATACCGGCCGCTGGCGACTATGCGACCCTATTTGCCGCAATAATGGTCGTTGACGTTCTGCTGCGAGTTGGCATCCGGACCGGGCGATGTGTCGGCACACGGCCCGATGGCACCGGTATTGCCGTAGGTGGTCAGCCCGGAGCCACCATTGATGCTGCCTGTGGCATAGGGGTCTACCTGCTCGCTCGCCGCGGGACGATGGTCGCGGTGCCACCACCAGTCATCCGATGACTGCGCCATGGCGACGCCACCCATGGCCAGCACCAGCGCCGAAGCTGCGATAAGTCTTGTAAGCATTGGATTTCTCCATTTCTCTCGATCGCAAAATACATGGGGCCGAAGCCCCACAGCGATACGGACGAAACCCTGCGGCGGCGACTAAAGTTCCATCGGAAATCCCAGGTGAGACGGAATGTCCGACACTTTTATGTGACGCCTCGTGAACGCCCGTGGCGCGCGCGGGAGGCGCAAGCCGAAATCATTGCGCGTCGGCGAAAGCACGCGCGGCGACACGTTGGATAAAGGCCACGACCCGTTCGGGTTCCATAAATTGCGGCATGTGGCCGAGATCTTCGACCCGTTCGAAGTCGAGGCCTAGGATCTTGTCCAGCATCGGTTCGCCATGAACGGCCTCGGCGATCACCTGGTCGCCGGTGCCGAACAGGATGCCTGCCGGCATCGCTATGTCACTGTAACGCCGTTCGATTTCGCCAAGGTCCCGTTCCACGGCCACGACATCGGTGGAGGTGGCGAAATAGTGGGACGGACGCAACCCGAGCCAGCCGCCGCCGGCGACCATGTAGCCCGCGGGAACCGCTTGCGGCGCGAAGATGAACCTCAGCGTCGGCCGCGCGTAACGAAGACTGAGCGGTATCGCCACCGTGTGGGCCAGGACGCGGCGCAGCAACGGCGATGGGACATAGAGCAGGTCAAACCGCTGACGTATCCTCGCTTCGAGATGCGTCAGCGGCGAGAGCAGCGCGATGCCGGAAATCGCTTCCGGATGCCCTGTTGCCAGGGCAAGCGCGATCGCCCCGCCGAGCGAATGGCCGACGATGAGTGGCCGTTCCAGGCGCAATTCCTCGATGAAGCGCCGCACGATGTCGGCCTGTTCGGGCAATCGGCCGGTCGCGCCGCTTGCCCGAACCGAATAGCCGGAGCCCGGCCGGTCTAGCGCGATCAGCCGGCAACCGGAACCGAAGCGCCCGAACAGCGTGTGGCGGAAATGGTGGAGCTGAGCGCCGAGCCCGTGCAGGAAGACGATCGGCCTGCCCTCGCCCTCTTCCGCATAGTGGATGCGGTTGCCGTCGATCTCGATGAATTTCCCGCAAGGCGGCACCAGTCCTTCGGCCTTTGCCGCGATCCGCCATGTCGCAAGCATCAGGGCGAGCACGGCAAGGGTCGCCGCGACAAGCAAGCCGGCAAGCAGCCACAAGACAATCGATATCGGCATGTTTTCACCCCGGCCCGACCGACCGCACCATATCCGCAACGGGCGCCGCCACAAGCGCGCATCCGACCCATCCGGGTTTCGCATTGCGGCCGGCCGCCGGCCGCGTTATCTCAGGCGATCTTTTGCCGGAGCCCGCCATGCCTGAAATCGTCACCGCCGCCATGCTCGTCATCGGCGACGAGATCCTCTCCGGCCGCACCAAGGACAAGAATATCGGCCACCTCGCCGACATCATGACGGCGATCGGCATCGACCTGAAGGAAGTGCGCATCGTCCCCGACGAGGAGGACGAGATCGTTGCGGCAGTGAATGCCGTGCGCGCCCGTTATACCTACGTCTTCACCACCGGCGGCATCGGCCCCACGCATGACGACATCACCGCCGACTCGATCGCCAAGGCCTTCGGCGTGCCCTGCGAATACGACGCCAAGGCCTATGCGCTGCTCGAAGCGAGCTATGCCGGGCGCGGCATCGAATTCACCGAAGCGCGCAAGCGCATGGCGCGCATGCCGCGCGGCGCCGACCATATCGACAATCCCGTCTCCGTCGCGCCGGGCTTCCGCTTCGGCAATGTCCATGTCATGGCCGGCGTGCCGTCGATCTTCCAGGCCATGCTGGACAATGTCGTGCCGACGCTCAAGGCCGGCACGAAGATGCTGTCGGCCACGGTCCATTGTCCCTTCGGCGAGGGCTTGATCGGCGGGCCGCTGGCCGAGATCCAGAAGGCGCATCCCGACACGATCATCGGCTCCTACCCCAAATATGGCGACGGCAAGTTCTGGACCGAGCTCGTCGTGCGAGCCCGCAGCGAGGAAGCGCTCGAGGCCGCGCGCAAGGACGTCGAGGCGATGGTGGCGGGCTTCGTCAAGGCAGACTGACCGGCGTTCGGCTGGAACCAGTCAACGCGCTGAGGCGTTCCTTCGCCGCGCACGCAAACAATTGAGGGACCGGTCATGCGCTTCAAGACAATCGTCGCCATTTTGCAGAACGAACAGGACGCCGAGCGCGTTCTCGATTGCGCCCTTCCGCTTGCCGAGAGGTTCGAGAGCCATCTCGTCGGCATCCATGCCGAGGCGCTTCCCGTGCCCTACACATCGGCCACCGGCTTCCCGGATACCGAGTTCCTTCAGGTCTCGGCCGAGATGAACAAGGAACGCGCCGACAAGTTGCAGGCCTATTTCCTGAAGCGGATCGAGGAATCCGGCCTCTCCTTCGAATGGCGAAGCCTGGAAAGCTTCTCTGGCGACAGCGCGCTGACCGGCATCTCGAGCGTGCGCGCCGCCGATCTGATCATCGCCGCGCAGCGCGAGGCCGGCGGCGATCCGAGCGCCGATGTCGACACGCTGGTTTACGATGCCGGCCGGCCGGTGCTGGTCGTGCCCCACGCCGGGCCGCTGGTCACCACCTTCCGCCGTGTGCTGCTTGCCTGGAACGGCAGCAAGGAAGCGGCCCGCGCCGCTTTCGATGCCCTGCCTTTCATCGCCCAGGCCGACAAGACGGACATTCTCGTCATCGACCCGCCGGAGACGCTGGATGAATCTCCGGAAGCCGCCGGTGCCGAGATAGCGGCGGCGCTGTCGCGCCACGGCGCCAATGTCAGCGTCTGCGTGCAGAAATCGAACGGCTCCTCAGTCGACGATATCATCCAGTCGCGGATAACCGAGTCCGGCGCCGATCTTCTGGTGCTCGGCGCCTACAGCCACTCCTGGCTGCGCCAGCTTCTGTTCGGCGGCGTCACCCGCACGGTGCTGCGCACGACGAATGTGGCGGCCTTCCTGTCGCGGTGAGCGCAGGTCTCGAAGTCGCAAGGCTGTTCGAGGTCGCGACCTGCGTCAAGCTAAAGCGCGTCGCTTCAATTCGTCTCAGTGCTACGCACTTTAGAGTCCACAGCCCTCGCTAACCCTCCCCTTGCCAAGCCCGGCGCTTTCCGGCTAATTCCGCCTGCATTCCAGTGTTTTCTGCGCGCCGACGGCGCGCCTTGCGGAGTGCGCGAACCATGTCCCTTCCCGAAAAAGCCTTTCCCGTCTCGTGGGACCAGTTCCACCGCGACGCCCGTGCGCTTTCCTGGCGGCTTTCCGGCGCCAACAAGGGACAATGGAAAGCGATCGTCTGCATCACGCGCGGCGGACTGGTGCCCGCCGCCATCATCGCGCGCGAGCTCGGCATCCGCGTCATCGAGACGGTGTGCGTCGCCTCCTACCATGACTACACCAGCCAGGGTCAGCTGCAGGTTCTGAAGGAGATTTCGCCCCCGCTGCTCGCTGATGAGGGGGCCGGCGTGCTCATCATCGACGACCTGACCGATACCGGCAAGACGGCAGGCATAGTGCGCGCCATGATGCCGAAGGCGCATTTCGCGACCGTCTATGCCAAGCCGAAGGGCCGCCCGCTGGTCGACACATTCGTCACCGAGGTCAGCCAGGACACCTGGATCTACTTTCCGTGGGATATGGGCTTCACTTACCAGAAGCCGATCGCCGATGATCACGCCGGCTGAACGGCCTTCATGTGTCCACAGGAACTGCCTCAAAGGCAGCTCCAGTAGCCGCGTCGATAGGCGCAACTACTTGGCCAAATGACCTTTTCTGGTGGTATTTGCGGGTGGAGTGAAGTTTTTTACTTTTAAAGCTCATAATTCGCCGTAAGATTCCTAAGGTGGCAAACGATTCTGGAGGCTGGGGGCAGCTTCTCACCATGTTGACGAGGCCGACAACGCACAACCAGATGGCCGAAAGAGTCCGGCGGCTCTTCGGCGTCGCGCCTTGTCGCCTGCAGGTCGCCGCCTTGCCCTGGCGCGAGGGCGGGAACGGCGTGGAGATCATGCTGATCACCAGCCGCGACACCGGGCGCTGGGTGCTGCCCAAGGGTTGGCCGGAGGCCAGGGAACCCCTTTGCAAGGCCGCCGCGCGCGAAGCAGGCGAGGAAGCCGGGCTGCGCGGCACCGTCTCGCATCTGGAAGCCGGCCGGTATTTCTATGCCAAGGTCCTCGCCTCAGGCGAGGAAGTGCCTTGCGAGGTGCTGGTCTTTCCGCTGCATGTCGAGCGCGTCGCGGATCGCTGGAAAGAGAAGCGCTCACGCACGCGCCAATGGGTCGGCCCGAACGAAGCCGTCCGTATGGTCAACGAACCCGACCTTTGCCAGATCATTGCCGGCTTCTGCGCCGCGCCGCGCAAGTTCGCCTGATTCAAAACAAGTCCAAGTGAAACGATCATGCTCGGCGACGTCGCCGTAGCTAGGCTCGGCGACTTCGCCGTAGCTAGGCTCGGCGACTTCGCCGTAGCTGGGCTCGGCGGCTTCGCCGTAGCGCTCCGTCCGGAATTGCGTCATATCGCACGATGGTCAGACGCGGCCGAAATCATCGGAACTGAGCCGGGTCCAGCGATCGCCCATCAACCCGCCGATGAAGATGTCGCCGGAGCGGACCGCTTCAGTGACCTCGGCGATGCGCGAGCGGACCATCGTGCCGCCGGCATAGTGGAAGAAGACGTTCTTGTAGCCGAAGAGTTGCGGCATGAATCTGCTCTGGGTCTGGCCGGTAATGCCCACGCAGCCCAAATCCCGCGCCGCCGCGATGAGGGCATCCAGCGTCGCCCCCCAGTGGGACCCGGACGCCTGGATTTGCAACAGGTTCGCGATGCCGCCGGCCTGGCCATAGAAGGCGTAGCATCCCAGCATCTTGCCCGTTTCGTCGCAAATCCCGCCGAAATGAAGTGGCCCGTCGGCCTGCTTCTCAGCCGCCAGCGCAAGCAACCGCGGCAACTCGCCGTCCTTCCAGCTCGGACGCAGGGAATAATCGGTCATCAGGACAGGCAGCCGCTCGGCGAACCGGGCCGCATCGATCAGCTCCCGGTGGATCCGTTGGCTTGACGAGTACTGAGCCGGCGGCTCGAACCTTCTTCGTGCAAGAGCATCGAATGCCCCCGCGAAGGGATCGAGCGCAAGGCGAGGCATCGCCGACCATTTGCGGCGCAACATGGCGACGGCCATGGCGCCCGGTCGGAAAACGCAGGTCCATTCCAGACAATGCACCGGCAGGAGCTGATATTTCATCGGACGCGCGAAGGCCAAGGACGTCCGGTTGGCGGAATCGGTCAGGTACAGGTCGAATTCGCCTTGATGCAGCGTACGCAGCAATTGCGGCCCGGCCCAACCGTGATCGGTGCTGGAGTCGGTCATGAAGGGGCCGATGATGGCCGCCTTCAGTGCCCTTCCGTTGAGCTCATAGCGGGCTTTCAGAACACCCATGAAGCCACCCAGGCGACCCTGCGGGTTGATCTGGACAAGAGCCTTGCTCTCATCCCCGTCAAGGTAAAGCTCCCTCATATAGTCCGCTGTCCGCGTGATCGCGCGATCGCGCTGGCGGCGGCGATGGCGGAACTTCATCAGGAAGAGCGCGGCGACTTGCTCGAGATCCTCGGCGGCTAAAGGCCGAACCGAGCCATGGGATTCCAGCGGCGCAGCCACCTTTCCCGGATCCGCTTTTGCGGAGACAAGATCCATCGTGAATGCCTATACGAAAGCGCTAAAGGCGGCCGTGCTTCCCAAAGGAAATCTCCATTCGGTCGGCTTCCTGCGAAAAATCTCCAAGAGGCCCTCTTCTGCCATATCTGATTTTCTTTTCTGTAAATACAATAAAATAGTTGCTTCAGGGCGCATGAATAGATAAGGACTAAAATAGAAACACCTAAAACTTTAATATATATAAAGTAATTTGAAAAACATATTGAGCCGCTCTAACCGCATAACGAGCGAGCGGTTGCAACCGCGGAATTTGAAGACGGATTGTCGGACGATCATACGTCGAGCAGCAGGCGCTTCGGACATAACGCGCCAGTTGATGGGCTCGCGACAGGTTTAGCTCAGCCCCTGCCCTGTAATTGTCTGCCACTGGTGTCCGGTTCACCAGTATCGTGTTCGCGCCCGAGCTTCGTTGCGGCTGACGGCGCCCGGCAGAAGCCGGGCGCCGTCCTTTCCTCAGGCGACAAGGCCCTTGGTCAATTCGAGCGCCTGGCGCTCGAACAGCCGCCGGTAGATGCCGCCGTTCAGCCTGATCAGGTCGTCATGCGAGCCTTCCTCGGCGATACGCCCGCGATCGAAGACCAGCAGCCGGTCGAGCGCCCGCACCGTCGAGAGTCGGTGCGCGATCACCAGGGTCGTGCGCCCGACCATTAGCCGCTCCATCGCCTTCTGGATCAGCACTTCCGATTCCGAATCGAGGCTCGATGTCGCCTCGTCCAGGATCAGGATGCGCGCGTCGGCCAGGAAGGCGCGGGCGATCGCTACGCGCTGGCGCTCGCCGCCCGACAATTTCACGCCACGCTCGCCCACCAGCGTTCCATAGCCCTTGGGCAGGTTGGTGATGAAATCATGCGCGCTGGCGAGTTTGGCCGCATGCTCGATCTCGGCCTGGCTGGCGCCGGGCCTGGCATAGGCGATGTTCTCGGCAAGCGACCGGTGGAACAGGATCGGCTCCTGCTGGACGATGGCGATCTGGCCGCGCAACGAAGCCTGCTCGACCTGCGCGATGTCCTGCCCGTCGATCAGGATCCGCCCGGCATTCACGTCATAGAGCCGCTGGATCAGCTTGACGAAGGTCGTCTTGCCCGAACCCGAATGCCCGACCAGCCCGACGCGTTCGCCCGCCGCGATATCGACCGAGAAATCGCGGTAGAGCGGCAGAAGGTGATTGCCGTAGTGGAACGTCACCTTGTCGAAGGCGATGTGCCCATCGGTGATCCGGATCGGCCGAGCGCCGGGCCGGTCCTCGATGCCGAGCGGCTCGGACTGGAAGTCGACCAGTTCCTCCATGTCGTTGATCGAGCGCTGCAAATTGCGGATATGCGTGCCGATGTCACGCAGATAGCCCTGCAGCACGAAGAACGAGGTCAGCACGAAGGCGACATCGCCGGCGCTTGCCTGGCCCCAGGCCCACAGCATGAGGACAAGACCGATCACCGCCGCCCGCATCACCAGCAGCAGCACCCCTTGCGTGGTGCCGTTGGCGGTGCCGCGCATCCAGGTACGGCCCGTGCGCAGGCGCCATTTGGCGACCACACGCGCCAGCCGCGTCTCCTCGCGGGTCTCCGCGCCAAAACCCTTGACGACGGCGTTGCAACTCACCGCGTCGGCCAGCGCGCCGCCCAGCCGCGTGTCCCAGCTGTTGGCGAGCCGCGCGGCCGGCGCGACATAGCCGAGCGACAGCATCGCCGTGACGGCGATGAACAGCACCGAGCCGGCCGCCACCACGGCCCCCATCAGCGGCCAGAACCAGCCGAGCAGCAGCGTCGAGCCGGCGAGCATGACGACCGACGGCAGAAGCGCGATCAGGATCGTGTCGTTGAGCAGATCCAGCGCCCACATGCCGCGCGTAATCTTGCGCACCGTCGATCCGGCAAAGCTGTTGGCGTGCCAGTCCGTCGAGAAGCGCTGCACCCGGTGGAAGGCATCGGCGGCAATGTCCGACATCATCTTCAGCGTCAGTTCGACGATCCACAGGAAGGCGGCATTGCGCAGCACGACGCCTGCCAGCGCCAGCGCCATCAGGATCGAGAACGCCAGCATTGCCGCGTTCCAGGCGACTGCGTCGGTTCCGGCGCCGCTGGCGACCGCATCGACAAGGCGGCCGGAATAGAAGGGTGTCAGCACGTCGGCCAGCGTCGAGAGCAGGAATGCGCCCATGATGAGCGAAAGCCGCCACGGCTGGCGCCGCCAGTGGCTGAACGTGAAGCCGAGCACGCTGCGAAAGGCGCTCGCGCGCAGATCGATCTTGAAACGAGCCATGATGTCATCCGGGCGCAAACGAGCCCGGTCCCGGTAAAATCAAATTGGGAAACCCGCATTCCGCGCCTTGCGGCGCTCCAAAAGAGCGGGAGGTTCAGTATGGTAGGCCGCCTGCCCCGAGGCGGCGACCGGCAGCGGCAAATGCCTGTCCTGCGTCCGGCTCTCCGAAAAAACTTCGGAAAGCCCGAGCAGACCTAGGCTTCGCGGCCTCGCATAACGATGTCAAATCCTGCCATACGGTCCTCCCGGAAGGGAATCGCGGAGAGGCCCTTATAGGGATGCATCAGCCGATAGCCAAGTCGGCTCATCGCCAAAACGACATCTGGTCCAAGCACTGAGACGAATTTGCAACAACGGCGGGTTGTGGCCGGCCCGTCAGGCAGCGGGTGAGCGGTCCAGTCGCATGTAGCGGCCCTCCGTCCGGAATCCGAACTTCTGGTAGAGGCTGTGAGCGTCGCTGGTCGTGAGGCTCCAATGAGAAACGGTCTTCATATCGGGATGGTCGAGAAGTGCCTGCACGAGCCGTTTGCCGATGCCTCGCCCGCGGCTCTCCGGCCAGACGATGACGTCGGCGAGATAGGCAAAGACCGAGTAGTCGGTGATTGCGCGGGCGAAGCCGACCTGCCTGCCGTCGAGATAGGCGCCGACGCAAAGCGAGTTGTCGAAGGCGCGGCGGTTGGCCTTGTCGGTGCGGGACGCTCCCCAATAGCTTTGCATGAGCAGATCGGAGGTCGCCCGGAAATCGATCCGCGACAGATCGAAACTTGTTTCAACGTCTCGCATGCGAAGGCTAACCGCGGTCCCGGAACCGATTGGTGATCGGGTAGCGGCGGTCGCGGCCGAAATTCTTCCTTGTGATCTTCACGCCGGGCGCCGCCTGCCTGCGCTTGTATTCGGCGATGTAGAGCAGATGCTCGACGCGCGTCACCGTCGCCCGGTCGTGGCCGCGCGCGACGATGTCGTCGACGCTCATCTCGTTTTCCACCAGGCATTCCAGGATGTCGTCCAGCACCGGATAGGGCGGCAGCGAATCCTGGTCGGTCTGGTTCTCGCGCAGCTCCGCAGACGGCGCCTTGTCGATGATGTTCTTGGGGATGACCTCGCCCGACGGCCCAAGCGCGCCCGGCGGCACATGCGAATTGCGCCAGCGCGACAGCGCGTAGACCTGCATCTTATAGAGATCCTTGATCGGATTGAAGCCGCCATTCATGTCGCCGTAAAGCGTGGCGTAGCCGACCGACATCTCGCTCTTGTTGCCGGTGGTGACCACCATCGAGCCGAACTTGTTGGAGATTGCCATCAGGATCGTGCCGCGCGCGCGGCTCTGCAGGTTCTCCTCGGTGATGCCTTCCTGGGTGCCTTCGAAGAGCTGGGTCAGCGCGTGCTTGAAGCCTTCGACCGGCTCGGAGATCGGCACGATGTCGTAGCGGCAGCCGAGCGCGCGCGCGCAGTCCTCGGCGTCCTTCAGCGAATCCTTCGACGTATAGCGGTAGGGCATCATGACCGTCCGCAACCGCTCCTCGCCCAGCGCATCGACGGCCAAAGCCGCGCAGATCGCCGAGTCGATGCCGCCGGAAAGGCCGAGCACGACGTTCTTGAAACCGTTCTTGTTGACGTAATCGCGCAGGCCGAGCATGCAGGCCCGGTAGTCCGCCTCTTCCCGCTCCGGGATCTTCGACATCGGGCCTTCCGAGCAGACCCAATGGTCGGAATTGTTCCCACTTTGCGCGCCTGCGGCGGCGCGGCTGCGCTTCCAAGTGGTGACGTCGACCGCGTCCTCGAACTGGCTCATCTGGAAGGCCAGCGTCTTGTCGGCCCCTATCGCAAACGAGGCGCCGTCGAAGATCAGCTCGTCCTGGCCGCCGAGCTGGTTGGCGTAGATTATCGGCAAGCCGGTTTCGATGACCTGCCGGATGACGATCTGGTGGCGGACGTCGATCTTGGCGCGGTAATAGGGCGAGCCGTTCGGCACCAGCAGGATCTCGGCACCGCTCTCGGCCAGCGTCTCGCAGACGGCGATGTCGCCCCAGATGTCCTCGCAGATCGGAATGCCGATGCGCACGCCGCGGAAATTGACCGGGCCCTGCAGTTCCGGCCCGGCCTGGAAGACACGCTTCTCGTCGAACTCGCCGTAATTCGGCAGATCGAGCTTGTAGCGCTCGGCAATGATCTTGCCGCCATCGGCGAAGACGATGGAGTTATGCGTGCCGCTTTTGCGCTTCAGCGGCGTGCCGATGATGACGCCGGGGCCGCCGTCGGCCGTGTCCTTGGCGAAATCCTGCGCCGCCTTCTCGCATGCCTTCAGGAAGGAAGGCTTCAGCACCAGGTCTTCCGGTGGATAGCCGGCGAGGAAGAGCTCAGTGTAGAGCACCAGATCGGCGCCCTGTCGCGCCGCGTCCGCCCTCGCCTCGCGCGCTTTCGCCAGATTGCCGGCGACGTCGCCGACGGTCGGGTTGAGCTGGGCGACGGCGATGCGCAGGATGTCGGGAGCATTGGTCATGGAACGGATTTAGCGTGGCTGAAACCGCCTCGCAATGGCGATCGCTTGTGCCAAATAAGACTAATCGGCGAAGCCGATTATGTCCTTGATCGACCGCAGGTCGTATCCCGATCGATCGACTGGTGTCGATCGACCCCGATCACCTAGTCGCCCATATATTCGCGCAGCGCCTCCGCCGAGCGGTTCTCGCCGATCGACATCGCCAGGATGCGCGAGATGTGGCGGCGCGGCAGGCCGGTCTCGGCCGACCAGCGGTTGATCTGCGCCTGGATCTTGTCGAGGTCCCGCTTCGAGGTCGGATTCTCGGTGATGTCGAGGCCGGCATCGCGCAAAGCCGCCGCCATGTCGGCGGAGACGACGAACGTGTCCCATTCCAGCCAGCGCAGAAAATACTGGCCGGTGTTGCCGCCCAGCCGGCTGCCATGCTTGGCGAGATAGGCGGTTAGGCCGACCTGATCATCCGCCGGCCATCCGGCAATGAATTTGCCGAAGCTGCCATGCTCCTTCGAGACGCGATCGACGAAAGCGGCATTGTCGCGCACCGATTTGATCTTCTGCGGGTTGCGCACGATGCGGCTGTCGGACGCCAGCTCGTGCCAGAAATCGTCGGGCTGGAACAAGAGCCGCTTTGGCTCGAAGCCGAGGAACGCTTCCTCGAAACCCGGCCATTTCTGCTCGATGACGCGCCACACGAAACCGGCGGCGAAAATGCGCTCGGCCATGGTGGAGAGGATGCGATCGTCGGGAACCTTCGCCACCGCCTTGTTGTCCGGCGCAGGGCCAAGCAGCGGCGCTAGCACCGCCTCTCCGCCCTTGCGCTTTGCCGCCCGCGCGTGGATTTTCTGGAAATCGAGCATCGTTATCTTCGCCTGTTCGCCGCAATCTAGCACTTCACGTCCGGCGCGGCAGCCTCTACGTCTATCGACGCCCGGCCGAAGGAGAAGACAGATGAACAAGATCGTCGAGGACATGGCGAACCGATTGCTCAAGCGGAAGCCGGGAGGTTTTGGCCCGATCGAGAGCCGCGTGCTCCAGTCGACGCTCGAGCGCACCACCATCACGCGCGACACCAACAAGGCCGTCGCCTTCCACGCGACCTATGGCGACCGCATCGCCGATACGATCGCCAGGATCGGCGGCTCCTGGTCCTTCATCCTCGGCTTCCTGGCCTTTCTCGTTCTGTGGACCGTAGGCAACGTCTGGCTGCTCACGCGCGACGCCTTCGATCCCTACCCCTTCATCTTCCTCAACCTGGTGCTGTCGATGCTCGCGGCGATCCAGGCGCCGGTGATCATGATGTCGCAGAACCGCCAGACCGAGCGCGACCGCATCGACGCGGCGCATGACTACGAGGTCAATCTGAAGGCCGAGATCGAGATCATGGCCCTGCATGAAAAGCTCGACGAGCTGCGCCACAGCGAGCTCATCGGCATGCGTGACGAGATCCTGCGCATGGCTGAGCAGATCAGGCGTATTGACGAGAGACTGTCGGCGCGGCCCGCAACGGAATGAGCGAGACCATCCATCATCTCATCGAGCAATACGGGCTGATCGCGGTCTTCCTGGGTTGCGTCGCCGAAGGCGAAAGCGCCGCCATCCTTGGTGGCTTCTTCGCCCATCAGCATGTTTTCGTGCTGTGGCAGACTTTCCTCGCCGCCTTTCTCGGCGCCTTCGCCGGCGACACGTTCTTCTTCACCCTGGGGCGCAGCTTCGCCGAGCATCGCTATGTGAGACGGTTGCGCAGGCGTCCGGGCTTCAGCCGCGCCTACCGCCTGCTCAACACCCATCCCAACATTTTCGTGCTGACCAACCGCTATATCTACGGCATGCGCCTGGTCGGCGGTGTCGCCGCCGGCCTGTCGACCGTATCCGTGCCGCGTTTCGTCATCCTGAATGCCATCTCGTCAGCGGTCTGGGCGGCACTGTTCAGCGGCATCGGCTATGTCTTCGGCCTGGGCGCGGAGGAAATGGTGGGACAGGCGTTTGCTCGCCATGAGCGCCTGCTCATTGCCCTCGGCGTCGGCATCGTTATCGCCGTGGCCGCCTGGTTGGTAGGCCATCACTTCGCAAAGCGTGAGCGCGCCAGGGAAGATCGGGCAGGATCGTGATCAATCGCCCGATCAGATCGGCGCGCCGGTAAGCCGCTCGATGAAGGCGATGCCCCAGACGCCGCCGGCGATCACGATCGAGATCAGCACCGCCAGCGAACCGCAATCCTTGGCGAGCTGGATGTCGATGTGGAATTCGCGCGAGATCGCGTCGCAGGCCGCCTCGATGCCGGTGTTGAGCACTTCGACCATGATCAGGAGCAGCACGGCGCCGATCAGCAGGGCGTAGCCGCGCCAGGAGACCGAGATGAACCAGCCGGCCGGCAGGGCGAGCGCAAGCAGCAGCAGCTCCTGCTGGAATGCCTTCTCGTGCGCGGCGAGCTTGCGGAAGGCCCGCACCGAATTGATGAAAGCGTCGATCAGCCGCTGCATGCCGAGCCCCGTTTCGAATCACCGTCAGGGGGATATCGCAACGGCCGGATCAAGGGAATAAGGCAGCCGCACCAAAAATCATTCGTCTGCCACCTTTATCGACGGTGTCGACTTCTCGAACTGCGGCAACCCATCCTCGATCAAATAATAATCGCCCTTGTCGCCGACGAAGATGTGGCTTTCCGCGGAGAGACCGCTCGGCCTCTCGAAGGATCCGGCCATGATCGAGATCGTATCCAGTTCATTGTGCTTCCAGAACAGCAGCGAGCCGCAGGTGCGGCAGAAGCCGCGTTTCGCCACGTCGGATGCGCCGTACCAGTTGAGTGCGTCGGCGCCCTCTATGACGATATCGGCGTCCTTGGAGGCGGTAGCCGCGACGAAATGGCCGGTTTGCCGACGGCACTGCGAGCAGTGGCAATAGA
This sequence comes from Mesorhizobium vachelliae, assembly GCF_033977325.1. Taxonomy (NCBI): domain Bacteria; kingdom Pseudomonadati; phylum Pseudomonadota; class Alphaproteobacteria; order Hyphomicrobiales; family Phyllobacteriaceae; genus Mesorhizobium; species Mesorhizobium vachelliae. Next base: position 15,193 of record NZ_JAVIIR010000008.1, on the reverse strand, counting down.
CGATGCCGCGCAACGGCCCGTTCGTCCTGAAACGCACCGCCCCGCACAGGCAAGATCCGTTGTGGTTATCGTTCATTCCAGCCTCCTTCGACCATCTGCCCGACCATTGCCGGACAGGATTTCAGGTTTGAAATGGCTTGGCGCAGGCAAATGCGACACCGAAGCGCTGCGTTTCAAAAGCTGCTGCCGCACGGCTCTACATCCTGCGGTAGCAGAGACATCGAGGAAATGCAGGCCATTAAGGAAACTTTAGCGCAACTGCATCTATGATTCCTGCAAGCGAAGGTCGTGTCGGGGACGCGCCGTCGCATTTGTGGTTCCGATTCAAATCCCCGCATGCGCGACACCCGGCGGTGGCAGGTCTCCGGTCGCACGGAAGGGGCAGTGAACAGAACATGCAGCCGGCAGCCATTCCGACCGACAGGAATACCGACATTGCCAGCACCGTCGTGGCGACGATGCGTCAGCTCGGCGTGCTCGGACTGCCGCGCAACTACGAGATTTTCTACGAGGCGCTCAGCGGCAGCAACCACGAGCTCAGCCTTGCCGTCGTCTCATTGAGCAACCGACCGACCCAGGAGGACCTCGACCGCATCGGGCGCACCTTCTTCCCGCAGCATCACGGTCCGGCCATCGTCGAGCACGCCCGCGAGATGGTCGCCAACGAGCTCGAGGAAATCGCCGCGCTATTGCGCAGCGAACGTTCGCATATCGAAAAGTACGGCCGCATTCTCGATGAGACCTCGATCGGCCTGAGCAACCGCAGCCTGCTTTCGCAGGAAATCCTCCAGAAGATCGCCGGCGCGATGTCTGCCGCCACCAGCTCGACGATCGACCATGGCCGCCAGATCGCCAGCACGCTCAGCGAGAAGACGGCCGAGCTTGAAAGCGTCAAGTCGAAGCTCGAGGAATACAAGCGGCTTGCCGACACCGACCCGCTCACGCAGCTGCGGAACCGCCGCGCCTTCGACAAGGAGATCACCCGGATCTACAACAGCAATCGCGGCATCCTGTTCAACGCCTTGATCCTTGCCGATATCGATCATTTCAAGGACATAAACGATCGCTACGGCCATCCGGTCGGCGACAGGATCCTGCAGATCATCGCCGACATCTTCCAGTCCAGCGTCCGCTCCGGCATGTTCGTCGCGCGCACCGGCGGCGAGGAGTTCGCGCTTATCGTCGAGGGCGCCAGCGAGGATGCCACATACGAGATCGCCGAGCGCATCCGCGTGCTGATCGAGCAGACACCGTTCACCAGCAGCCAGACCGGCATGAACTACGGCACCGTTACCATATCGCTGGGCATCTGCATGGCTTCGGAGGCGGAAAACCCCGAAGATCTCTACACCAAGGCGGACCGGGCGCTTTATCGCTCTAAGCTCGGCGGCCGCAACCGCGTGACAAAGCACTCGGCTACGGCCGGCCGGGCCGGCAAGGGCTGGCTGCTTTACAAGAAAGATTGACACCCCACCCTTTCCAGATGAATTTTTGTGGACTATATTTTCCACAGAAATGAAAGGGTGCGCTTATGCAACGTCCAGTCGCGGCCGCGACGGCGGCCGAAAACGCCGTTATCACCAAGGCCACGCTGCGCGCGGCCGATCTGCTCGACATCACCGCCAGGACGCTCGCCTTGGTCATCGGTGTGTCGGAAGCAACGGTCTCGCGCATGCGCAAACAGGAATTCCTGCTTGAACGGGGCACCAAGCCGTTCGAGCTGGCAGTGCTGTTCGTTCGCCTGTTCCGCTCGCTCGACGCCATCGTCGGCGGCGACGAAACCGTTGCCCGGGCCTGGCTGAAGAGCCCCAACACCACGCTCGACGGCACGCCGCTCGAAAAAATCCTGACGATTGCCGGACTTGTCGATGTCATTGCCTACCTGGACTCCCGGCGCGCTCTCGTCTGAGGCCGTCAGGCTCGAAGGCAAGTACTGGCGCATGGTCGAGGCGCAGCACCGCGTCTCGACCCTCAAGCTCGTCGACACGCTCGATGAGCAGTCGCTTCTGGAAGACCTCATCGAGGACACCAAGCCGCAGATCCCGCTGGAATGCCGCCACCTCCACTACCTTTTGGCGACGCCTTTTCGCTATGGCTCGGTCTATCCGCACGGCTCGCGCTTCCGCCGCGCCGGCAAGACCAGAGGCGTCTATTATGCCGCCGAGACGGTGCTGACGGCGGTGGCGGAAATGGCCTTCTACCGCTTGTTGTTCTTCGCCGAGTCGCCGACGACGCCATGGCCGAACGACGCCGCGGAGTACACCGCCTTCGCCGCCGCGATAAAATGCGACCGCGCGATCGACCTGGCACGGCCGCCGCTCGATCGCGACGAGAGGGCCTGGACGCAGCCCACTGATTACACTGCCTGCCAGGCGATCGCCGATGTCGCGCGCGAAGCCGAGCTGCAGGCGATCCGCTATCGCTCGGTGCGCGATCACAAGGGCGCCAACATAGCGCTTCTGACGTGCAAGGGCTTTGCCAAGGCCAAGCCGCTCGAGCCGCAGACCTGGCGCATCCGGATCGGCTCCTTCGGCCTGCAGGCGATCAGCGAATTCCCGGACAAGAGGCTCGAATTCTCACGCGCCGCTTTTGCCGATCCGCGACTGGCCAACATGCGTTGGGAGCGCGGCCACTGAACTCGGAGAACTGTATCGGGATTCAGGTCAGGGCGAGCCGAGAATGGTGGCTTCCGAGAACCGGCCTACGCCGGCCGTAGCCTTCATAGAGTGGATACGCTTGTGAGGGCTTCGGCCGGCGTAGGCCGGAGCGGAGCGTACTTGAAGTGCGTAAGCACCGGAAGCGCAGGAAGCCGCCATTCGCAGGCCGGCTTCACCTGGATATCGATACAGTTTTAAGCCAGGATGTTGACCGCCCGCGCAGCCACCAGCGCGATCGTCAGCAGCGAGATCATCGCTTCGGCCATCATCAGGAGCTTGGCGCGCTGCGTGAGCGGCAAGGTGTCGGTCGGCGAGAACGCTGTGGCGTTGGTGAAAGCCAGGAAAACGTAGTCGACGAAGCCCGGCAGCCAGCCCTGCGTCTCGCGATCGGGCAACGTCATTTGCGGGAACAGGAAGTCGGCCTGCGCGCGCTTGACCAGGCCGCAGGTCGGCGGACCGCCGCGGTCGGTGCTCCAGAACCACAGCGCAAAGACGATCACATTGGTGACCCAGATGTTGAGCGCGTCGACAAGCAGCGTCGTGCCGGCGCCGGCATGCCCTTCGAGCAGCGCCCGAACCAGGAAGACCAGCGATCCGCAATTCATGATGCTGATGACGCCGGTCATCACCAGCGCCGTGCGGCGGATGAAGACGCGAAACCGGCCGATCGCGTACCAGTGCTCGTGATCGACGGCCTTCTGCGTCTGCATCTGCGTCCATGCCGTCGCGATCGACAGGGGCGCGAGGAGCGCGGCCTCGATCGCGGGCGCCAGCCAGCGCGGACCGAACGACAGGTCGTTGATGACCAGAAGCTGAAGGCAAATGATGACGAGTACCGCGGCACGGGCCGACCAGAAGTCGAGTGCGCGGTGGTGGACGATGGCATGTTCGTGGCGCATGGCGGCCCTCGCATTGCTGGATGGCATCGGCGAGTGGAGCCTCGACCGGTCAGACATAGGCGAAACCCGCGGCGATCATGCCCAGGGCGCCCAAGGCCAACGATGCCACCCACGGCCAGCGCTTGCCGCGGGTGATGATCGACAGCGTCGCGACGGCGATAGAGATGTGCAGCAGCGTGACGCCGAATGTCAGCACGTGATGCCGATGCTCTCGAATTTCGCTGTCGCGCAGCTTTTCATCGACCTGCTTTTCGAATTCGGTCGCCTTGGCCTGTATTTCCTCGCCATCGGCTTCATTGCGTTTCGCGTCAGCCTGGAACTGGCCGGCAGCAGGCCCGCCCATGGCGGCGGCGATCTCGTAGCTGTTCTTCTTGATGCTCTTGGCCTGGAAGAAGCTCCATTGATCGCTCGCTTTGTTCTGCAGATAGGCGGCCTCGCTCTTGTCGTTGATCGCCTCGGCAGTCTCGAGCGACTCGAAGCTGCCCACCGTCGCCGCCAGCACGGCCAGCACCGCTATCGTCACCGAAACCGTGATCAGAAAAGGGTTGCCCTCATGCGCGGCATGTTCGGCATGCTCGGCATGTTCCAGATGTTCCTGTGTTTCGTCTTCCATTGCCGTCCCGCCGGAATCCTGCCGGATTTATGGTTTCAGCAGCGACACCTCCAACGTAATCTTGGTTTTGCAATGTTGCGGAGGAATACATTTTCGTAAGCTTTTGCTATCGGACTGTTCAGCAATCCACCGGTGTGATTTTAGGCCCGCATGTCGAGAACCAGCGAATCCGTTCCTCTTTGGCCGGCGGCAATCGCCGCGGAAGGCAATCTGCCTTCGATCTGGAACAGCTTGGTCCGGCACCCATGGCAATTGCTGGCGCTTTTGTGTCTGATCCAGATCGCTTGCTGGACCGCCATGCCGGCGATCGTCAATGTCGGGCCGCCCCGCGACGTCGTCGAAGGCTTCATGTGGGGCCGCGAATGGGTGCTGTTGACCTACAAGCACCCGCAGCTGCCGTGCTGGCTGCTCGAGATCAGCCATCTCCTGACCGGCTCATTCCGCTGGCCGCAATACATGCTGTCGCAGCTGATGGTCTCGACGACCTTCGTCCTGGTCTATCTGCTTGCGCGCGACATCATGGGCCCGACCCGCGCGCTCGCCGCCGTGCTCTTGATGCCCGCGATCTATTTCTTCGGCTGGCCGACCCCGCAATTCAACCATGATTACGCGCAGATGCCGTTCTGGGCCGGCATTTCATGGTTGCTGTGGCGCGCGGCGCGCGACGGCCGGCCAGGATGGTGGCTCGCCCTCGGCCTCGTTTCTGGCCTGGGGCTCTATGCTAAGCTCTCGACGGCTTTGCTGCTCGCCTTCGGCGGCATCTGGATCTTATACGACACCCGCGCCCGAAGCCGGCTCGCCACCCCATGGCCATGGGTCGGCCTCGCGGTTTTTCTTGGCGTCGTAACACCCCTGGCAATTCAGCTTGTCCGCCTCGGCTTCATGCCGTTGGCCTATGCCGAGCATCGCAACGCCTGGGTGCTCGCCAACCGCGCCCGGCTTTACTATATCGGCGTTCAGCTTGCCGGGCTTACCGCTGTTCCCATCGTGCTCGCTCTTTCCGGCCTGTTGCGGCGGCAGGCCGGCGCCGTGCAAGAACCTTTGCCGGCGCACCCCGCTCCCGAGCGGCGCGCGGTTGTCTACCTGGCATGGATGGGTCTGGGGCCGGCACTCCTGATCATGGTCGCCTCGCTCTTTACCGGCACCGGCGAGTCCTGGGGCGCGACGATGTACAATCTCGTCGGGGCCCTGGCGATCGCGCTTCTGGGCCAGCGACTGGGATCCGCGGAATTGCGCCGGCTGACGGTGCTGGCGCTGCTCTGCGTGGTCGGCGTGTCGAGCGCCTATGCGGTGACCCGGTGGACGGGTTGCAACGTCCTCGGTCGCCCGCAGCCAGTGTGCTGGCCGGCGCGATCGATCTCGCAGACGGCCGAGGCGATCTGGCATGAGACGGTGCCAGGACCATTGGGCATTGTCGGCGGCGAGGACGGCGTGGCCCAGCTTGCCGGGCTGGAAGCTGCGGACCAGCCCTCCATCTTCACCGCCCTAGACAGGCGCCTTGCCCCCTGGATCACGGACCAGCGCCTGCGGGACCAGGGCATGCTGCTTGTATGGCCGCACGGCTGGACGCTCTCCCCGCAACAGCAGGCCTGGATTGCCGGCCTGCCGGTCAAGACCGTGTCGTTCGACTGGTCGCTCAAAGCACCGCCCCAGGAGATCAGCTTTGCCGTCATTCCGCCCGGCAGAACCAGTTTCCCGGGCGACCCGCCCGGGCCACCCGATCCGGAATGATCCGCGATCCGAATTGAAGGTATAAACCAGACGTCAAAGGCGCTGGCGTCGCCGCCGGCGCCTCCGATGATGGGTGTCCGGGCCTCGCTCAGGCGTTGGCAGCCTGCTTGTGCTGAACCGGATGGCTCTTCTTGAGCAGGTCCGACACCAGGAAAGCGAGCTCGATCGCCTGATCGGCGTTGAGGCGCGGATCGCAATGGGTGTGATAGCGGTCCTGCAGGTCCTCCGCCGTGATGGCGCGGGCGCCGCCGGTGCATTCGGTGACATTCTTGCCGGTCATCTCGACATGGATGCCGCCCGGATGCGTGCCCTCGGCGCGATGCACCTCGAAGAAGGTCTGCACTTCTTTCAGGATGCGGTCGAACGGCCGCGTCTTGTAGCCGGCCGCCTCGATCGTGTTGCCGTGCATCGGATCGGACGACCACACGACGTTGCGGCCCTCCTTCTTCACCGCGCGCACCAGCTTCGGCAGGTGCTCGGCCACCTTGTCGGAGCCGAAGCGCGCGATCAGCGTCAGCCGGCCCGGCTCGTTCTCGGGATTGAGCAGGTCGATCAACTCGATCAGGCCATCCGGCGTCAGCGAGGGACCGCATTTCAGGCCGAGCGGATTCTTGATGCCGCGGCAATATTCGATATGCGCGTGGTCGGGCTGGCGGGTGCGGTCGCCGATCCAGATCATGTGGCCCGAGGTCGCGTACCAATCGCCCGACGTCGAATCGACGCGCGTCAGCGCTTCCTCATAGCCAAGCAGCAGCGCCTCGTGGCTGGTGTAGAAGTCCGTCTCGCGCAGCGCGAAGTTGGTTTCGGACGTGATGCCCACCGCGCGCATGAACTCCATCGTCTCGGTGATGCGGTTGGCGAGCGATTCGTACTTCTCGCCCTGCGGGCTGTCGGCGACGAAGCCCAGCATCCAGCGGTGCACATTCTCGAGGCTGGCATAGCCGCCCTGCGCGAAGGCGCGCAGAAGGTTGAGCGTCGCGGCCGACTGGCGGTACGCCATCTCCTGCCGGGCGGGATCCGGGATGCGGGACTTGGCGTCGAACTCGATGCCGTTGATGATGTCGCCACGATAGCTCGGCAGCGTCACGCCAGCCTTGGTTTCGCTGTCGGACGAGCGCGGCTTGGCGAACTGGCCGGCGACGCGGCCGACCTTCACCACCGGCTGGGCGCCGGCGAAGGTGAGCACCACCGACATCTGCAGGAAGACGCGGAAGAAGTCGCGGATGTTGTCCGCGCCGTGCTCGGCAAAGCTCTCGGCGCAGTCGCCGCCCTGGAGCAGGAAGGCTTCGCCGGCTGCGACCGCCGCCAGTTGCTTCTTCAGCTTGCGCGCCTCGCCGGCAAAGACGAGCGGCGGATAGGTTGCAAGCCGCGCTTCCGTGGCTTGCAAAGCCCCAAGGTCTGGGTAGGCCGGGACCTGCTTGATCGGCTTTGCTCTCCACGAATTCGGCGACCATTTCGTCATCGCTGCACCCAACGCCCTTCCAGAGCAACTCCAGGAAAAGTGCAAACGGCTTTCCGGAATTGCATCAAACAAACCGGCGAGCGCGCTTGCCCGCCATTCCAGCCTCGATATGAGGTCGCGGCTCCTTACACGAAGCCGATTACCTATTCTAGCCGGGTTTTTCAGCAGTGGCGAATGGTCCTGTACGATTGGAACGTCATGCGGATGCCCTCACGCGGCCTTGTCGACGAGCCGGGCCAGTTGCGTCATCACCACGGCCGATCCCGCCAAGCGTTTTTCGGCGTTCGGCCAGTCGCGGATGAAGACCACGCTGTGGTCGGCCCTGATCTTGGCCAGCGAGCCCTGCTCGCCGATGAACTTGACCAGCCCGACCGGATCGGGGAACTCGCGCTTGCGGAAATGGATGACGACGCCCTTCGGGCCGGCATCGAGCTTCTCGACATTGGCCTTGCGGCAGAGCGCCTTGATGAAGACGATCTTCAACAGATGCGTCACCTCTTCCGGCAGCGGCCCGAAGCGGTCGATCAGCTCGGCGCCGAAACCGTCGATCTCCTCGGTGGTCTCGAGGTCGCCCAGGCGTCGGTAGAGCGCCATGCGGAGCTGCAGGTCCGGCACATAGCTTTCCGGGATCATCACCGCGGTACCGACCGCGATCTGCGGCGACCAGCCGCCGTCCTGCGCCTCGCCCGTATCCTTCACCTCGGCCACCGCCTCCTCCAGCATCTGCTGATAGAGCTCGAAACCGACTTCCTTGATATGGCCGGACTGTTCTTCGCCGAGCAGATTGCCGGCGCCACGGATGTCGAGATCGTGGCTGGCGAGCTGGAAGCCGGCGCCGAGCGTATCGAGTGACTGCAGCACCTTCAGCCGCCGCTCGGCCGTATCGGTCAGCTTGCGGTTGGCCGGCAGCGTGAACAGCGCATAGGCGCGTACCTTGGAGCGTCCGACGCGGCCGCGCAGCTGGTAAAGTTGCGCCAGGCCGAACATGTCGGCGCGATGGATGATCAGCGTGTTTGCGGTCGGGATGTCGAGGCCGGATTCGACGATGGTCGTCGACAAGAGCACATCGTACTGGCCATCGTAGAAAGCGTTCATGATATCGTCGAGCTCGCCCGGCGGCATCTGGCCGTGGGCGACCGCCACCTTCAGCTCCGGCACCGATTCCCTCAGGAAATCATGGATTTCGGCCAGGTCGCTGATGCGCGGCACGACATAAAAGGAATGGCCGCCGCGATAGCGCTCGCGAAGCAGCGTCTCGCGGATCACAAGCGGATCAAAGGGCGAGATGAAGGTGCGCACCGCCATGCGGTCGACCGGCGGCGTGGCGATCAGCGACAGCTCGCGCACGCCCGTCAGCGCCAGTTGCAGCGTGCGCGGGATCGGCGTCGCCGACAGCGTGAGCACATGCACGTCGTTCTTGAGCTCCTTCAGCCGCTCCTTGTGCTTGACGCCGAAATGCTGCTCCTCGTCGATGATCAGAAGCCCGAGATTCTTGAACGAGATCGAGCTGCCGAGCAGCGCATGCGTGCCGACGACGATGTCGACCGTGCCCTCGGCAACACCCTTCTTGGTCTCGGCCAGTTCCTTGGAACCGACTAGGCGCGAAGCCTGCGCGATGCGGATCGGCAGGCCCGAGAAGCGCTGCGAGAAAGTCTTGAAATGCTGGCGCGACAAAAGGGTCGTCGGCACCACGACCGCCACCTGGAACCCTTCCATGGCCGCGATGAAAGCGGCGCGCAGCGCCACTTCCGTCTTGCCGAAGCCGACATCGCCGCAGACCAGCCGGTCCATCGGCTTGCCGGCGCCGAGATCGTCCATGACGGAATCGATCGCCGTCTGCTGGTCGTCGGTTTCCTCATAGGGGAAGCGCGCGGCGAACTCGCCATAGAGCCCCTCGGCCGGGATCATGGCAGGTGCCGAGCGCATCTGCCGCTCGGCGGCGATGCGGATCAGTTGCCCGGCCATGTCAAGCAGGCGCCGCTTCAGCCGCGCCTTGCGCGCCTGCCAGGCGCCGCCGCCCAGCTTGTCGAGTGACGCTTCGGCCGAATCCGAACCGTAGCGCGACAGAAGCTCGATGTTTTCCACCGGCAGGAACAGCCGGTCGTCACCGGCGTAGTGGATCTCGAGGCAATCATGCGGCGCGCCGACTGCCTCGATGGTGCGCAGGCCGATGAAGCGGCCGATGCCATGGTCGGCATGGACGACGATATCGCCGGAAGACAGCGACGAGGCCTCGGCGATGAAATCGGAAGCCTTCTTCTTGCGCTTGGAGCGCCGGATCAGCCTGTCGCCGAGAATGTCCTGCTCGGCGACGACCACCATCTCGTCGGTCTCGAAGCCGGATTCCAGCGGCAGCACCGCGAGACCCGCCTGCCCCGGCTCGAGCTTCTCGACCTCGGCAAGCGTAGCGACGGGCTTCAGATTGCCGAGGTGATGTTCGGCGAGGATCTGGCCGAGACGGTCGAGCGAGCCTTCCGTCCAGCCGGCGACGATGACGCGGCGGCGCGCGGCGCGCTCGTCGCCGATGTGCTTCACGACGACGTCGAAGACGTTGATGTTGGGGTCGGCGCGCTCCTCCGCAAAGCTGCGGCCGTGGCGCGATCCCGCATGGAAGACCTTCTTGGCTCCCACATCGGGCGCGTCGAAGACGGTGAAGTCGATGTCCTCGCGCGGGCCGAGGGAGGCCTTGAGATTGTCCGGCGAGAGATAGAGCAGATCCGGCGCGACGGGTTTGTAGGGCACGGCGTCCTTCAGCGCGCTGTCGGCCTGCTTCCGCCGCGCCTCATAATGGTCGAGGATCAGCGTGTGACGCTCGGCCAGCGCCTCATGCGCCAGATGGTCGAAGACGACGGGCGCATCCGGCAGATAGTCGAACACGGTTTCCAGCCACTCGTAGAAGAAGGGCAACCAGTGCTCCATGCCGGCGAAGCGCCGGCCTTCGCTGACCGCCGCATAGAGCGCGTCGTCGCGCGAGGGCGCGCCGAAAGCCTCGATATAGGAGCGGCGGAAACGGCTGATCGTCTCGGGCGTCAGCGCTACCTCGCTCATCGCCTGCAACGACATCGACTTGCGCTGGCCGGTGGTGCGCTGGGTGGCGACGTCGAAGACGCGGATCGATTCCAGCGTGTCGCCGAAGAAATCGAGGCGCAGGGCCTCGCTCCAGCCCGGCGCGAAAAGGTCGAGAATGCCGCCGCGCACCGCGAACTCACCGAGCCCGCGCACCGTCGGCACGCGCTCGAAGCCGGAGATCTCGAGCCGCGCGATCAGCGCGTTCATGTCGATCTGGTTGCCGGGCCTGGCGTGGAAAGTCTGCGCCTCGATCAGCTCGGCCGGCGGGATGCGCTGCAAGAGCGCGTTCGCGGTGGTGAGGATGACCGCGCGATGCGGTTTCTTCGCCAGCGCGATCATGGCGGAAAGCGCGTCGAGCCGCCGCGCCGCAGCGTCCGCCCCGGGCGAGACGCGGTCGTAGGGCAAACAGTCCCATGCCGGCAGTTCCAGCACCGGCAGGCCTGGCGCGGCAAAGGCGAGCGCCTCGATGATCGCCGGCAGGCGCTGGCCGTCGCGCGCGACGAACAGCACTGGTTTGTCGGGTGCGATCTCCTGCGCCGTTCGCACCAGGGCGAAAGCTTCGTAGCCGTCGGCAACGCCGTCGACGATGAACTGGCCGGCGCGGCCCTTGGGCAGGCCAATGGAAGGAATGAGGCTCATGGATAGGCGTTTTTCAAAATGTCATGGTCCGGCGCGACGCCAGGATCTTCCGCAGAACCGCGCAGTCGATATCGGGCGGAACCGGGCGATCGCCGGTGACCATCGGGAAAAATTCGGTGTCGGGAATTTCGAGAAGTCTCTCATATTGGTCGATTTCATCGCCGGTCAAGGCGCCGATCTCGGCGTCGGCGAAGAAGCCGAGGATCAGGTCCATCTCGAGCATGCCGCGATGCCAGGAGCGGAACAGGAGCTTGCGGCGCCGGGGGTCCAGCCCCTCGCTTCCTGATCGCTGTGTTCCGGTCATGGCGCCGCATCCCTGTCCAAAGCGGCGCATATAGCGTGGATAGAGAGCGGTGTCAGCCTTTGCGCTGCCGTCGTCGCGACATAAGCTGACAGGATGCGTCCCACCATCCTCGATCCCCTGTTCGTCCCGATCACCTCGCTTGCCGGCGTCGGCCCGAAAGTCGGTCTGCTGATCGAGCGCGTGGTGCCGGCCGATCTCGGCGATCGCGCCGCCCGCGCGGCCGACCTTCTGTTTTTGCTGCCCAACACGGTGATCGACCGCCGCAACCGGCCGGGCATCGCGCTGTCGGCCGAGGGCCAGATCGTCACGCTCGAAGTGCGGGTCGACCGCCATCAGCCGCCGCCCCGCGGCAACAGGTCGGTTCCGTACCGCGTCTACGCCCATGACGACACCGGCGAGGTCGCGTTGACCTTCTTCCATGCTCATGCCGCCTATCTGCAGAAAATGCTTCCCGAGGGCGAGCGTGTGGTCATCTCCGGCCGCATGGAGTGGTTCAACGGCCGCCCGACCATGGTCCATCCCGACCACATCGCGCCGATCGACGAGGCCGAGGGGCTGCCGCTGGTCGAGCCGGTCTATCCGCTCACCGCCGGCCTGTCGGCCAAGGTGCTGCGCCGCGCCATCGGCCAGGCGCTCGGTCGCCTGCCGGAATTGCCCGAGTGGCAGGACGAAGCCTTCATGCGCCGCCATACCTTTCCGACCTTCGGCGATGCGCTTGCCCGCATCCATTATCCGAAGGATCCGATCGACGTCGCCGTCGAAGGCTCGGCCTGGCGCCGCCTTGCCTATGACGAACTGCTGGCCGGCCAGGTGTCGCTGGCGCTGGTGCGGGCCAGAATTCGCCGCCTGTCGGGCCGGCCGCTCATCGGCGACGGCAGCATCGTCGAGAAATTGCGCGCCACACTGCCCTACAGGCTCACCCCCAGCCAGGAATTCGCGCTTGGCGAGGTCAACGCCGATCTCGCCGATCCGGAACGCATGCTGCGCCTGCTGCAGGGCGATGTCGGCTCGGGCAAGACCGTGGTGGCGCTGCTCGCCATGGCGCGCGCGGTTGAGGCCGGCGGCCAGGCGGCGCTGATGGCGCCGACCGAAATCCTGGCGCGCCAGCATCTGGCGACCATCGCGCCGCTCGCGGAGAAGGTCGGCCTGCGCCTCGCCATCCTGACCGGGCGCGAGAAGGGTCGCGAACGCACAGAGACGCTTGCAGGTCTCGCCAGCGGCGAAATCGACATCGTCGTCGGCACGCATGCCTTGTTCCAGGAAACGGTGACGTTCCACGACCTGGTGCTGGCCGTCATTGACGAGCAGCATCGTTTCGGCGTCCACCAGCGCCTTGCCATCACCGCCAAGGGCGATGCGCCCGACATGCTGGTGATGACGGCCACACCCATCCCGCGCACGTTGGTATTGACCGCCTTCGGCGACATGGATGTCTCGAAGCTCACCGAGAAGCCGGCCGGCCGGCAGCCGATCCGCACCGTTACCTTGCCGATGGAACGACTGGACGAATTGGTCGGTCGCATGCTCGATGCCGTCGCCGATGGCCAGAAGATCTACTGGATCTGCCCGCTGGTCGAGGAATCCGAAGAGATCAAGCTGATGTCGGCGGAGGATCGTTTTGCTTCGCTGAAGCCGCTCTTTGGCGACCGGATCGGCCTCGTGCATGGCCGCATGAAGGGCGCGGAAAAGGACGAGGCGATGCGCGCCTTCAAGCAGGGCGAGACACGCATCCTCATTGCCACCACCGTCATCGAGGTGGGCGTCGACGTGCCCGACGCCACGATCATGGTCATCGAGCATGCCGAACGCTTCGGCCTTGCCCAGTTGCACCAGTTACGCGGCCGCGTCGGGCGCGGCGACAAGCCGTCATCCTGCGTGTTGCTCTACAAGGAGCCGCTCGGCGAGACGGCGAAACGCCGGCTTTCGGTGATGCGCGAGACCGAGGACGGCTTCCGCATCGCCGAGGAGGACCTGAAGCTGCGCGGCGAAGGTGAGTTGCTGGGCACCCGCCAGTCCGGCACGCCCGGCTTCCAGGTCGCGCGCCTCGAGTTTCATGCCGATCTGCTCGAAGCCGCGCGCGACGACGCGCGGCTGATCCTGTCGCGCGACCCGGAACTGCAATCCGAGCGTGGCGAGGCGCTGCGGCTGATGCTTTACCTGTTCGGCCGCGACGAGGCGGTGCGGCTGCTGCGCGCCGGCTGAGCGCCAAGCGCCGGATTGGCTAAAGCCCCTTCGACGGGCTCACCATTCAGCGTCACCAGCTTGGCCTTGACCTCGGGCGCGACCATGCCGGCCGAGACGATCAGCTTGGCGCCGTCCTCGATCGACATGTCGAGCAGCACGATCTCGGATTTGTGCACATACATCAGGAAGCCGGTGGTCGGATTGGGCGTGCAAGGCATGAACACCGCGATCAGCGGATCGCCTTCCTGGTCGAGCTTCTGGTTGATCTCGGTTTCCTTCTCGCTGGCCACGAACACCAGCGACCAGACCCCCTTGCGCGGATATTCGACCAGCCCGACCTGGCGGAACATGTCGCCTTTGTTCGACAGCACCGTCTCGAAAATCTGCTTCAGCGAGCCATAGATGCCGCGCACCAGCGGCATGCGGCCAAGCAGCCGCTCGCCGAAGTTGACGATGGCGCGACCGACGATGTTCGCCGCCAGGAAGCCGATCAGGGTGATCAGCACCAGCGCCACGATCAACCCGAAGCCCGGAACCGGGAACGGCAGGTAGGTGTCGGGATTGTAGCGGACCGGGATGTAGGGCTTCACCCAGGAATCGACCCAGCCGACGAGCGACCAGGCGATATAGGCCGTGATCGCCAGCGGCGCGCAGACGATGAACCCCGTCAGGAAATAATTCCTCAGCCGGGTCATGCCAGAAGTCTTCAGGGCGTCGGACATGGGTTCACCGCGGCGCAGGTTGCAGCGCTGAGATTAGTGAACCGCGAGCCGGTTTGGAACTGCGAAGTTTTTAAAGAACGGTCGTCATGCCGCCGCGTCCAGCGGCACAATTTTTTCAAGTTCCGCGGCAAGTTTCCTCGCCTCGGTCTCAAGCTCGTAGGCCTTCTGGAAGTTCATCCAGAATTCGGGCGTAGTGTTGAAGAATCTGGCGAGGCGAAGGGCGGTATCTGGGGTCAGCCCGACCTCTTCCTTCACAATTCGTTCGATGCGGGTCCGCGGAAGGTTGAGCTTTTTCGCAAGTGCACCGGCACTCATGGCGAGCGGGATCAGATACTCCTCGCGCAGGAATTCTCCAGGGTGTATGGGGCGTGCAAACTTGAGCATAGCTCAGTATCCTCAAAGGGTTAGGGCGAGTGCCCACTCAGTGGTAATCGACGATCTCCACCTCTTCTGCACCGGCAGCGGTCCATCTGAAACAGATGCGCCACTGATCGTTGATGCGTATCGAATGCTGTCCGGCACGATCTGCTTTCAACGCCTCAAGGTGGTTTCCTGGCGGCGACCGTAGGTCGTTCAATTGGACGGCATTGTCGATCGCCCGAAGTCGGCGCTCGGCACGGGCGACCAAATCTGGCGGAAATCCTTTCGGTGCCCTTCCCGCAGCGACCGCTTCCACCGTCTTGCCTTTGAATGAAACGATCAACGGCGCCCTCAACATTTGTATCATACTCTGATACAAACCCGTACGCAACAGAATGTATCATTCCTTGATACACCCCAGCATAGCCAAGAGGTTAGCTACTCCACCGTCACCGACTTCGCCAGATTGCGCGGCTGGTCGACGTCGGTGCCCATGAAGACGGCGGTGAAATAGGCCAGCATCTGGATCGGCAGGGCGTAGATGATCGGCGCG